>DASREQ010000018.1:0-186406 GCA_035651975.1 Candidatus Udaeobacter sp. | reverse complement strand
GCAAATCCACGCGCCACGCGATATCAATAAAGTTTGTTCCGTTAACGTTTTTGGTATCCGGGAAGTGGTCGTCCCCAAGCAACCGAACAAACCGCTCTTCGCCATAAGCCTTTTCATAAATGGAAGCGACCGCGTCCGCGTTGATCTTTTTGCTTGGATCGACGTAAATCGTGGTGATGATCCCGCGATTAACCGGAACCAGATGAGGCGTGAATTGAATTGTGATTTTTTCGCCTGCGAACGACGATAATCGCTCTTCGATCTCGGAAAGATGTCGATGTTTCGGGACCCCATAGGGACGCATGCTTTCGTTGCATTCGGCAAAGAGATAATCTGCCTCGACTTTGCGGCCCGCCCCGGTCACACCACTCAGGCTTGTCACCAGAATACTTCCGAGACTGATCACTTTTTCGCGAATCAACGGCAGCAGAGGAAGCAAAATGCTCGTGGGATAGCAACCCGGACACGCTACCAGGTTCGCGTCTGAAATTTCCGCGCGATAAATTTCAGGCAACCCATAGGCGGCTTCGCCCAATAAGTGGGAAACAGGATGATCGTTAGCGTAAAATTCCTTGTATATCTTCGGATCCCTGATCCGAAAGTCCGCGCTAAGATCGACAAGGCGCGCGCCAGCTTGTAAGAGCGGCTTGGCAAATTCGGCACCGAGTCCATGCGGGAGCGCGAGAAAAATCGTTTGCGCCATCTGGGCGAGTTTCGCTGGCTCAGACTCGCCGAAACGAAGTTCATCCGCCTTTGGATGATGTGAAAGACGCGGAAAAGTCTCGGCCAACGTTTTTCCCGCGAATTGTCGCGACGTGACCGCGGCCAGGTCCGCACACCGATGCCGCAAAAGGAGCCGCACAAGCTCTTCGCCAACATAACCGGACCCGCCGATTACAGCGACCCTGGTCTCGCTACCGCCAGCGACAGCCGTCTTTGCAGTTTTTTTCACAGCGCGCAATGCGTATTTGGTTTCAACCTAATTGCAAACGACATTTGTGAGAAATTGGTCGACAGACCGCTTGTGGCAGCCGCCTCGCACAGGCGTTCGAGGCGTCCGCGCGGCGACACCTGCTGCGACCGGCAGGCAGTGCTGTTGGCTACAGCGCGCGCTTCTGCCAGGTGGCTTCAGTGGTCGCCGAAATTCAACAATCAGCTTTTGCGTTTGCGTCCGAGTTCTTCCAGTAGCTCGATCTGGATCTGCTGAATCTCGAACAAACGGTTGTATTGGCGGCGCAGCAGATGATCGATTTTTTCGTGCAAATGCCGGATCTCAAGCTCGGCTTTCAAATTGACCTTGTAATCGTTCTCCGCCCGTAAACGATCCCGCGCCTCGGCGCGGTTTTGGCTCATCATGATGATCGGGGCCTGTACAGCAGCCAGGCAGGATAGAATCAGGTTGAGGAGAATGAACGGATAAGGATCGAATGCGTGTGTTACGAGGAGAACGCCGTTAATGACGATCCAGACAAGGAGCACAGCGCCAAAGGTGATGAGAAATTTCCAACTGCCGCCAAACTCGGCGATGTGGTCGGAGAGTCGCTCGCCGAAAGTGAGCTTTTTTTCGAATTGCTTGCTGAGGTCACTGGAAAGAATCTCATGCTGGTGCAGGCTTTCGATGACTTCCTGGTCGAGAGCGGAAAGTTCGCCAATTTCCTCCTGTAAGACCTCTTTGACGTAGTTCTTTCGGAATTCGCCCAGATCCTCCAGGCAGATGAACCCTTTGCTGTCCAAGCTGGGCGTTTCTTTCTTGATGAAGTCGAGAAGCGATGGCCGAATCAGATCCGCCACCATCCCGCCGTGTGGAGGTTTCGTTTTTTTGCAGATTTGGCAAACCTGCGGCGCGGTTGCAGCTTGGCTCATCGGAATTTCGCCGCTGAATTAAGCTGCTGTTATGCCACTTGTCGATGCCCCGCTGGAATCGCTGATTCGCAGCGCCTAAGATCGAAGTGTCTGATCAATGCGCTATCACCGGACGAGACCACGCTCACCGAGCCATGGGAGGTGGCGGCGTGTCCTTCGCCTGCGGGATTTGAGCCCAAACGATTCGATCGCTTTGCTTTGAATGTGCGCGATGGCTTCATCCACTGAATCAGTAGCGTAAATCAGACTTAGGTCTCTGGCGGCGATCATTCCGAGCTGTGCCATTTTGTCGATGAAGGAGAGCAGTTCCTTCCAGTAATCGGTTCCCATGATCACAATCGGGAAATTTTTGATCTTCCCGGTTTGGATCAGGGTGAGCGCTTCGAACAGTTCGTCGAGCGTGCCGGCGCCGCCTGGCATCACCACAAAGGCGTAGGAGTATTTAACCAACAGCGTTTTGCGGGCGAAGAAATAATGCATCCGCACGCAGCGATCGAGGTAAGCATTTGTCGGCTGCTCGGAGGGCAACTCAATCGTGCATCCGACCGAGCGGCCACCAGCCTCTTTGGCGCCGCGGTTTGCCGCTTCCATAATTCCCGGGCCGCCGCCAGTTATCACAGTGAAACCAAGCCGTGCGATTGCTGCGCCAATCTTTCTGGCCAGCTGGTAATGGGGATCCCCGGGCTTAATGCGTGCCGAGCCGAAGACGGTCACGCACGGACCGACAAAGTGAAGTGTGCGAAATCCGCGCAGGAAATCGCGCATCACTCGCAGGAGTGTGAAAAATTCGGCCAGGCGCGAACGCGGTCCTTCCAGGAAAATTTCAGGTTCCGAAGGAGCAGCGTTTAGTGTCGAGTTAGAGACCTCCGGCGTTGCCATGACTGAGTCGTCGTTACTTTAAACGAAAGACTTGATTAACCTTACGGATAACAAGCGTAAAGTTAAACGCCAGAATCTTTGGGAGTCGCACGTTCGCGACCGGAAACAACATCGCTTGCCATGCGACGAACTTTCTTGAGCCAACGCCGCGCCCACGCGTACTCGGTAGCCAGAATAGCTAGTCCGACCGGAATAACGATGAACGCCGGGCCCGGCAAAACCAGGAGTGCAATGCCAATTAAGAGAACGGTGACTCCGACGACAGAGACCACCACACGCCTGACAACCTTGATATTCTCAGTGCTCCAAATACCGGAGAGACGTTTTACCCATGAGGGAGAGTCAATCGGCCGTTCATTGCGGGAGCGAGTCCTCATGGTCATAACAATCGTTAGCTACGACGAGAGTGGTTCGGTGGAGAAGAGAAGATTTGATTGGCTTGTAGCCACGGCGCTGGGTCGGCGTGCTTTCAACCGCCGAGGGCAGCGCGCAAGCGGTCAAGAAGGGGCACTTGTGTTGCCTTAATTTTTCGCCGGGCAATTTCTTCCGAAAAGAAACACGCCTGATCTACCTCCGGAAATTTCTTGAGTCGGCCGGAACCAGGGGGCCATTCCATTTCGAATAGATTTGATTTGCATTTAAATGATTTCGGCAAATTGCCTTCGAATGCCCAGGCATGCACAATTTTGCCGCCTTTTTGCTTAATCCACCCAAGCGCAATCCAGTCCGGAACGCCTTCTGGGCGGAAACCCACCTCTTCCTCGAATTCAATCTGAGCGCGTGTCAACAGATCTTCTCCTCGTGCCGCCTCGCCCTTTGGGATCGTCCATATCCCTTCGTCTTTGCGAGCGAAAAATGGTCCGCCTGGATGCGCCAGCAGAACTTCGAGCCGATTCCCGTTGTGCCGGAACATGAGCAGGCCGGCGCTGGTGCGGCTTCGTTCAGATTTTGAGTCTTTCCCCACACATGATCATACGCTCGCAACGCGCCCGGCGCATTTTGTTAGGAGCCGGGCTCTTTTCTTCTTCCGCGGTCCCACAGGTGAAACGTGTATGTGAAAACTACGTAGCCCATTAAACGTCCCGGATCATCGTTACTGAAATAGATTGCGGGGTTGAATTGGAAATCGCGGGTGACATTGCAGGTGAAACCGATCGTCGACGAGTTTTCAGAACCGCTCTGCCAATCAACCTGCACACGCCACCTTTCATTGAAGTCGTAGGCGTAGCCCAGGATCGCTTCGTTCTTATAGCCGGCATGAATCGCTCCAGCGATGAACTTGTGATGCTCGGTATAATAGCCGGCTTCAATGAAAGGCTGGGGATCGACATTCAAGTGAGGCGACCAATTCACAAATCCAACGGAGAGAAGATAAGGTTCCTTCGTTAACAAGCCGATCTCTGTCCCGAAGATCCAATCGTCCGGGTCGAATCCGCGAAACACCGCCACCTCAGCCCATTTCGTCAAGCCCAGCTCGGCCTGCAATTCATAAGGGTTCGCTATCCGCTTGTCTTGAATTTGCAGACTCAGAGAGAGATCCCCTTCTGCTTGCAAATCCGGCGTCACAATCTGACTCAAACCCTTCGTTGTAGCGAATGATCGAGGGGCTGTGGAAAGAACACCGATTACGATTGCGATGATCGTAAGCGAGCTGATGAACTCTTTGTTCACTGTTGGGTTACGCAATGCGTTCGACATTGTGCCGCGAGTAAAGCGGTTGCCAACGAGCTTGTCGATTCCGTGTTGAACCCGGGCGAGGTGATTTTAAGATTACCGATAATGCGCGTGCTCGCTGTTGACGCCTCTTTGCGCAACACCGGTGTCGCGATTGTCGATGCAAACAATGGCAAACCGCGCTCCCTCTATTTCGGGACGATCCACAACGCCAGCTCGCTGCGTTCCTCATCCTGTCTGATTGCGATCCGCGATCGGCTGGTGGAACTCATTCGGGAACACAGGCCGGATTGTTGCGCGCTCGAATCGGTCATTTATGTGCAAAGCCATAAGACCGCGATTCTCCTCGGAGCCGCGCGAGGCGCTGCCATCATCGCTGCCGCTGAAAGTGGATTGCCAGTGTTCGAATATTCACCGAGGCGAATCAAACAATCTACCGTTGGGCGCGGCGCGGCCGGAAAAGATCAGGTAGCGTTCATGGTGCGCGCCCTTCTCGGTCTAACGGAAACACCAGACGCCGATGCCGCGGATGCACTTGCGATCGGACTAACGCATCTGCGCTCGCAGGAAGTGGCGAGCCTGGGTATCCCGGGCGCGGCACAGATATGAATGCAGCGACTACTGATCTTCACGTGCACTGGCTCGGTCGAATGGATTTTGCACGCGCGCTCGCATGGCAGGAGGAAATTGTGTTGAAGAAGCGTCACGACTCTTCGCTGGGAGACCAATTGCTTTTACTCGAGCATGAGCCCGTTTACACGATCGGTCGGACGCCGGATCAATCGAGTTTGTCCGCCCGTCGTACGGCGCGACGGATTCGCCGCGGGGAACTGGGCGGGGCGCATTTGCCGCATCCTCTTTTCGCCATCAATCGTGGCGGCCAGGCCACTTATCACGGGCCGGGACAGCTAATGGGTTATCCGATTATCGATTTGCATCGATGTGGGCAGGATTTGCACAAATATTTGCGCTGGCTCGAACAATTGCTCATTGACCTACTTGCCGGATACGGGATTGCCGCTTCCCGGCGCCAGTCGCTTACCGGAGTTTGGGTTGGCGACCGCAAGATCGCTTCAATCGGGGTAGGCGTTCGCCACTGGATCACCATGCACGGCTTTGCCTTGAATGTTTGCGGCGATCTTTCGCCTTTTAATCACATCGTTCCCTGCGGCATTGATGATGTTGTAATGACGTCCATGGAAAAAGAAACAGGCGCGGCGTTCTCCGTTGCCGGCGTTGCCGCGTCGATTGAAAAATTGGCGCGAAATTTGATTGGTCACTTGCGCGTTGTTCGAGAGGCGCAACCGATTAACGTTTAACAAAAAGAATTCCAGAATATGATCCCTCTCGAAGACAACGTTGGCGACATCATCGGAAAAGCACAACGCGGTTTAGGCATTTCCGATTCCGAACTGGCAAAAAAAGCGGGCGTCGATTTGCAAACAATCCGCAAACTACGCGAAGGCGATGTCGACGAGCAGGCCCTGCAACGGGTCGGGCCGGCCTTGGGTCTTGCCGGCGGTCCGCTTTGCGAGTTGGCGAAAGGCGAATGGCGTCCGGAAAGAATCGATGAGCGCGACGGTTTCGCGCAATTCAACACGGATTATCACGATATGACAGTGAACGCTTATCTCGTTTGGGATCCCGCGAGCCGCGTTGCTGCGGCTTTCGATACAGGAGGAGATTCGAGCGAAATGGTACGATTTGCCAACCGCCACAAATTGAACGTGCAACTGATTCTCCTTACCCATGCGCATCCGGATCATGTCGCGGACTTGCCGCGTCTGCGCGAGGAAACCGGTGCGGATGTTTTTGTTCCTGCTCGCGAACCTGTCTCCGGCGCGGAGCCCATTGACGAAGGAAAGCACTTTCGCCTCGGAAATTTGGAAATTGATACCCGGCTGACCTGGGGTCATTCTCAAGGTGGAATAACATATGTGGTGACCGGCCTCGCGCACCCCCTGGCCATGGTGGGCGATTCGCTTTTCGCCGGATCGATGGGCGGCGGAAACGTTTCCTACCAGGAGGCGTTACGAAACAATCTCGAGAAAATTCTCACATTGCCGGATGAAACGATCATTTGCCCGGGACACGGGCCAATGACGACCGTCGGTGAGGAAAAAGTGCACAACGCTTTCTTCGCGGGCAAGGTTTGATGGAATTGGGGCTTGCCGAAAAATGGCGAAGCACGAATGACGAATGACGAAACAAGCTCGAACATTGGAATGACAGATTTGCGATCAGGAATGTCAGTCTTGTCATTCCTCAGTTGAAGATTATGAACATCGGTTTTGTTGGAGTGGGCCGGATGGGCGCGAACATGGCGCGCAGATTGAAGGATCGACAGTTTCACATCACGGCTGTTTACGACACGAATCGCGCGGCCGCTACGTCTCTGGCCACTGAGCTTGGCTGCGCCGCCGCTCAAGACTTGTCGGAAGTAACGGCAGAATCTGATGTGATTTTCACCGTCGTGACCGACGACAACGCAATGCGAAACATTTTCGCAGGAAGCGGCGACAATCTTTTAGTGAATGCGCGCGGCAAGTTGTTCATTAATTGCGCGACAATTTCGCCCCAGGTACATGTCGAGATTGAAAAGCTGGCGCATCAAGCTGGTGCGCAAACGCTCGAAGCGTGCATGGCATCGAGTATTCCCCAGGCGCGTGAAGGCAGCCTTTATTTGATGTGTGGTGGAACGGAAGATGCATTCCGCAAAGCCAAACCGATTTTAAAAGAGCTTGGTTCGGAAGTGCGCTTTATCGGTCAGGCGGGCGAAGCGGCAAAGGTAAAAGCACTGGTCAACATGGTGATGAACATCAACACCGCGGGATTGGCGGAGGGACTTGCCCTGGGCGCGGCGCTGGGCCTCGATCTGGAAATGTTGAGAAAGGTTTTTTCGGAGACAGGCGCGGCCTCACGTGTGCTGGAAACTGATGGCGAAGATATGCAAAATCGCGAGCACAGCTGCTTTTTCTCCGCAGCACATGCGGCGAAAGACAGCGGGATCGCTCTTGAGCTGGGACGGCGCCTTGGCCTCGATTTACCGCTCGCGCGAGCGACCAAGGAACAATACAACCGCATGGTGGCGGAAGGCTTGGGCGAACTCGATAAATCAGGGATCGCCGAGCTCACCTTCAAAGATCGACACAAACACTCCGGCGATCACCTCTGATTCGACCTTGGTCGAGATCGTGCTCGAATCTGCAACTGGGGGACTGCGTGCTCCGAGGGAACGGTGCTCGATAAATCTCTCGCGCAGCCTGTTGCAGCAAGAATCGCCGACCCACAGTTCGGACTATTCGCAAAATTATTAGGGTCGGAAAAATTTACATTTTCTGAGAACTTGGTTCTGCCCTTCCCGGAGAAGGAGGTGACAAGATACCAAAGGGTAGCAGAAACTCAGGCCCCCCAGTGAACTAATCAGTTACCGACTAAAGTTCGGTGAGGAAAGTTCGCACGCCTAAGACGGGACGACTCTGCCTTGGTGGACTTGAGCAAACTACAACCACACAAATGAAACCTAACAATATAATAATACTAACGATATTAACGCTCGGTGGGTTGATGAACCCAGCTGCTTTTTCGGGACAACTGCATCACCGGCCTCTCCCGGTGACTGCAGTCAGGTCAACGCCGGTGCCGCGTCCGGGCCAGTCACCTAGCCCTGCCCCAGCTCCCGCAGTCGAGCCTGTCACAATTTCCTACCAAACGTCAGCAGCCTCGAATATCTCCCTCAACGTCACTGCCGGGCAAGGCGGAGCGCCTTTCGGCTTCTCAGTCCAGTGGATGACGCTGGCCGACTACGTCGCCTTGGGAAACCGGTGGCCTGCGACTTTCGAGGTTCCCAACGCGGCGGCTCCAAGTTTCTGCAAATCAACCTTTAGGGGTATCGTGCCGTCGTCGGCTTGCACCAGTTACAATCTGCTCCCGGGTCAAAGCGCTACCATCACAATCGGCGATGACAGCCTGTATGATGACTGCGGGGTATCCAGTCCTTGTTCCGGGGCTCCTTTACTGTGCAATACAGCCTACGTATTCCGTGCCTCCGCGCCGCTACCTTCCAGCGGTGACCCCGGGGTGAGCAACATGATTACGTGCGCGACTCTGCCGTGTGTGGGAGGAGGCTCCTGCACCTACACGCAAGGTTATTGGCGTAACCATCCAGACGCGTGGCCGGTAACCAGTCTCACTCTTGGAACAGTGATTTATCAGGCTGCGGAACTCATGGCTATCCTTGATAATCCCGCCCAGGGCAACGGCCTGAGCATCCTAGCGCACCAGCTCATTGCTACAAAATTAAACATAGCCAATGGAGCAGATTCGTCAGCGGTTCAGCAGGCCGTAACTGATGCCGACAATATGATCGGAGCCCTGGTGGTACCGCCGATTGGCGAGGGCTACCTGGCACCGGCACAGACCGGCGATCTGACTGAAACCCTCACGGAATATAACGAGGGAACCATCGGCCCTGGCCACTGTAACGATTAGACGCTACAAAAAATGAAGCAAGGAAGCCGGAATAACGAACATCAATCATTGAGTTACCAAATCGCTCGATAGAATTCATATCCAGCGATTTAATGGACGGGGGCACAAGCTTTGTGCCCCCGTTCGGCTTTTCAGGGGTAGGTGAAGCTCGACCTTGTATTCTCAAAACGATGCAGCTCTCGTGATCGGTCTGTCATAGACTGACAAACCGCACGGCGGGGCTCAATTCTTTGGCTAGTGATCCCGCTGCACCGCCGCATTAGGATCCCGAGTAAGACCCGGGGTCACATCCTCTGCCACCTACTTTTATGGCATGTAACAAGCCGGTTCGGACCAAGGAAAGCCCCGCCAGCATCCGCCTTTCGACAAAATAGTATGAAAATCCGAACTTTTACGGAAACTTTAGCGTGTAGCTTCCGGATAAAGACTTAAGACATGGCTTAGGCCGCGGGTATCAGACTTCCCAAGTCTGCCGTAGCAGAGCTGTGTCTACAAGTTTGGCTTGCATAAGATAACATACCGTATAACAACCCAGGGCTATGCGCCGTAAAGAAGGCTCGCGTCGGTCTAGCTTTCTCCAAGCAATGGGGTCATGGGAGAGGTCCGCCTAGGAGTGGAATCCCGTCCTGTTACTTACAGACAGCTGTGAGCCAGGAGGTTGGTAACACAGCTCGTGTTACGATAACGAAAGTGCTTCGAACGCAAATCTTTTTCGAGAACTCAGGAACACCGTTTCCGGATAAAGACCTAAGCAGTCAAAACATCAGCGCCTTTGCGTGATGCAATAGGGCCTCTGCAGGACAAGAACATGAAGAGCAATTTGTTTACACGGATATCATCTGTACTAGCCATCCTGGTGGCGCTGACGCCACTTACGCCGCTCGAAGCAGCGAAACACCACAAGCAACGCAGGAGTAACGGCCACATTTCCGCAGCAAAAATAGATGCGATAATTGCCAAGTTTACGCACGATGAACTCGCTGCTTTTCCGAAAGGAGCACTGGGCGCAAATATCATTCTTTCAGAAGAACAATTCAGGGGGAACGGATTACGAACGGCACTAGGGCAGGCAGCTAGTAAGGCGGAAAACGCGATCAGGCGGTGGCCGCAAGCTATTCTTTTACCCGAAGCAATGGCGCATCTCCCTGAAGTAATCCCCGGCCTGGCGATTACCAGGCGTAAACAGCACGACGGTTCATCTTATTTTGCTGGAACCTATACTACACGGGAAGGATGCGTGTTTTGCTGGACGCGCACGGTCGTGTTCGTGAAAGACCCGTGGTACGTAGTTCGGTTCACAATCGAAAAATGCACAGATTGTCCAGCACCACCATCTCCAACCCCAACCCCAACTCCAACACCGGCTCCTCCAACGCCGACCCCGACACCCCCTCCTCCAACGCCGACGCCAACTCCGCGACCTCCACATCCTACCCCGACGGCCACGGCCACAGCCACGCCTACGGCGACTGCCACACCAACAGCTACTCCTACTTCAACAGCGACAGTGACTCCATCACCCACGCCAACCCCTGACCCAACACCAACAACGACGCCGACCCCGACAGTCACCCCGACACCTAGTTCGACTGCGACGCCAACGGCTACTCCTACAGCAACCCCAACGGTAACACCCACACCTACAACTACGCCTACTCCGGACCCAACTCCGACGCCAACGCCGACACCTAGTCCGACCGCGACGCCAACGACAACGCCTACCCCTACGCCCACGGCTACGGTAACGCCGGACCCAACACCGACGCCAACGCCCGACCCAACTCCAAGCCCAACAGCTACTGCGACTCCTACACCAACACCTACTGCGACACCGTCTCCTACACCTACACCTACACCTACGCCATGTCAGTTAGACCAGCCGGCTATTGCGTGTTCCACGTCAGCATCTTCGAACATAGCAATCGATGTTACGGCTGGTGAGTCCGGCGCTCCGAACGGATTTGTCATCGAATGGATGACGGTCGCGGAGTTTATCGCTAACGGGAATCAATGGCCTGATAATCCGGACGAAGTTTGCCAGGCCAGTTTTCCCAACAGTCTGGCGCCAAATCAAACCATGGAGGTGGTCATCGGCGATGACCGATTGTTCGACTCCCTTGGTGTGCAAAGCGATTGTTCGGGCGACCCGCTCTTATGCGATACTGCTTACGTGTTCCGTTGCCGCGCCAACGAAAGCCCGTCTTGCGATACCAGCCAGTGGAGTAACACCATTGCGTGCGCAACGCTGTCCTGCAACCCAGGACAAAATTGCACCTACACGCAAGGCTATTGGAAGAACCATCCTGACGTTTGGCCGTTGCAAAGTCTGACGCTTGGCGCGGTGAGCTACGATGCATCACAGCTGCTCCAAATCCTGAATCTTCCCGCCCAAGGCAACGGGCTCGTGACCCTGGCGCACCAGCTTATTGCCGCAAAGTTGAATATAGCCAACGGAGCGGATCCGACAGCGATTCAGCAATTCATAATCGACGCGGACAGTATGATCGGAGGGCTGATCGTGCCGCCGATTGGCAATGGCTATTTGCCACCAGGCCAAACCAGCCAGCTGACCGATACCCTCACGGAATACAACGAGGGAACGATTGGCCCGGGACACTGCGATGATTGATGAGAGGGTACGGTGCCTACGATGGATAGAGAAAATACTTCGCTCTAGAACTGCGCGGGGAAGCTAAAAACTTCCCCGCCGCGCCAGGAAACTTGATGACGCGGTGGAATCCTGTCCCGGAACTCCTGTGGCAATTTTTGGCAGCGGGATTTCTGTCTGCGATATCCAGGCGACAAGGAGCGGTCGTCTCTTTGGTCGACGCCGTCTCCCAGCCAGATCGATTTGGTGCAACGCGCAGTATTCCAGCGGCGGGCGGGAAAATTCCGAGCTTGCCTAACAATCATACAAATGAGATGATCGGCGGCTGTGAAATCCGAAGCGTCTCAGGCCGCCCGCCGCCCGGATCGCTTCATGACCACCCGGTGGAGCATCGTCTTGTCGTGCACGGATTCTCACGGCGACGAAGAGAAGGCGCACGCCGCCCTCGCCGAGCTTTGTAAAACCTATTGGCGACCAGTCTTCGCGTTCATTTGCCGCCAGGGCCACTCCGTCCCGGACGCCCAGGACCTGACGCAAGATTTTTTCGCCATGGTTCTGAAAGGCCGGCTCTTGCAGCGGGCGGATCGGAGCCGGGGGAGGTTCCGTTCACTGGTACTGAAGGCATTGCAGAATTTCCTGCACGACGCGGTGGACAAACGTCACGCCCGGAAACGTGGTGGCGACGTGCAATTCGTTTCGTGGGACGATTGGATGGCTGAGGCGCCATCGCACTTGTCGATTCCAGAGCAGGAATCTGAGAATTGGTCACCGGAAAGAATTTTCGATGTGCGCTGGGCTGCGACGGTGGTCGAGCGCGCGTTGCGGCGATTGGGTGATGAATGCGAAAAACGTGGTCGCCGACGTGTTTTCGATGTGTTGAACAGCTGCCTTGCGGCTGAGCGGGAAGATGTTTCCTACGCCAAGTTCGCAAAAACGCTGGGCCTGCAGGAAGCGGCGGTGAAACGCCTTGTGCACAGACTGCGCGAACGCTATCGCGCGCTGCTCCGCGAAGAAGTTGCTCAAACGGTCGAAGGACCGAACGAGATTGATGACGAGCTGCGCTATCTCTGTGCGGCGTTGAGTGCGGCCGAATAAGACCGGAAAACTTCACTGGTTCGCTTTGTGCCCGCAGCGGAAAGACCCTGGCGGCCCTAAGGTCGGATACCTGCGGGGCATCAGAAAGCGCCCAAAATCTCGAATGACGAAGATCTAACTTACGATCATTTGTCATTTGATCGTTCGATCGAGTTTCATCATTCGGATTTAGCCAGTTTTCTCTCGTTCCAGCCAAGCCGTCATCATGCTCATTCGTGCGCGTTGATGGTTGGACTTTTTTTCGAGAACTCCACTCCGCCAAATCCGGAGAAAGCATAGAGGAGGCGTCGGAGCGCGACAGCCGATACTCGACTCTCGCCCTCGCTCGCTCCTCATTTGCAGTCCTTTTTAAGTTTTTTCAGAATCCATGAGCGGCATTCCTGTTTCAATTCGTTTGCAAAACGGACCGCTGACCTGCCCGCAGTGTGGATCGACATCGCGTATAGGACGCGGTCTCTGTCTGAGTTGTTTGCTTGCTCAGGGTCTTCGCACTCGAGTCCCCGCGCCTCATTCGGAGGAAACGCTTGAGGACTTGCTTGGAGAGCTCGATGTGCGGGATGCCGAGTGGCGAGTAGGCGATTATCAAATTCTGGAGGAAATCGGGCGCGGTGGCATAGGGGTCATTTATCGGGCGCGACACAGGCGCCGGATCGTCGCACTGAAACGAATTTTGCCTTATCACGCCGACTCACGGGAGACGCTGGTGCGTTTTCAGCGTGAGGCGGAGAGTGCAGCGAGCCTGGTTCATCCGAACATTCTGCCAATCTATGAAGTGAGCGAGCGCAACGATGGGCTGCCGTTTTTCAGTATGAAGTTTGCCGGTGGGGGCAGTCTACCAGATGCGGCCGCGGCATTGCGCGGTGAACCGCGGCGAGCCGTGGCGTTGATGGCGAAGGTGGCGCGAGCCGTACACTACGCGCATGGCCAGGGGATCTTGCATCGGGATCTGAAGCCTCGGAATATTTTGCTGGATGGTCGGGGCGACCCCCTGGTGAGCGACTTCGGGCTGGCCAAATGCCTTGAGCCAACGAGCAACCTGACGCGCACGCTCACCGCCTTTGGCGCGCCCGGTTATATCGCGCCGGAGCAAGTGGACCAAGAGGGCGTGGCGGCAGGAAAGGTCACTTCGTCCGCGGATGTGTACAGTTTGGGAGCGATTTTGTTCGATTTGCTGGCGGGGCGTCCGCCGTTTATGGGTGAGGACGCGCTGAAGGTGATTCAGCAAGCGAGTGTGAAACAGGCGCCGGCGCTGCGCACATTGGTGCCAGGACTGGATCGGGACCTGGAGATGATCTGCGCGAAATGTCTGGAGCGCGAACCAAGCGCGCGTTATCGCTCTGCGGGCGATCTTGCCGAAGACCTCGAACGCTGGCTGAAAGGGCAGCCAATCGCCGCGCGGCCTCTTTCGCCGCCGGCGCTGGTCTCGCGCTGGATGCGGCGGAATCCAGTTGTTGTTGGAATGGCAGCCCTTCTGATGGCGCTGGGACTGGTTGCAGGAGCGATGATGTGGAATGGTGCCGCGGTAAAACCAGCAGCAACAACCGGCATTGCTGTTCTACCCTTCCAAAGTTTGGGCGACGACAAAGAAGGCGCCATTTTCGCCGATGGCATTCAGGATGACATCTTGACCAAACTTGCCAGCATCCGCGATCTCAGGGTGATCAGCCGCACCAGCGTGATGCAGTATCGTGGAAAGCGCAATGTTCATGAAATTGGTAACGCACTTCGAGTTTCTCACATTCTAGAGGGAAACGTGTCCCGCGGCTCCGGAAGAGCCCGCTTTCGCCTCAAGGTTCGGTTAGTGGATACCCGCACCGGCACTCTTGCCTGGGGAGAGGATTACGATCGAGATTTGACTGACCTGTTCGTAGTCCAAAGCGACATTGCGCGAAAGGTCGCAGGGCGGCTTCGCTCCAAAATTTCGACCGCTGAAAAGCGCGTTATCGAGCAGCCGCCAACAACTGATCTCACTGCTTTCGATCTCTACAATCAAGCTAAAACTCTTCTTCTCCTACGCCTTAGCAATTCGCTAAAAGCCAATTTACTCCAAGCGGCTGACCTGCTGAACCAATCCGTTGCACGCGACCCTTCCTTTCTCCAGGCATTTTGCGAGCTCGCCAGTGCTCATGATCAACTTTATTTCTTTGGCTTCGATCATACCCCGGGACGTCTGGCGTTGGCGGAAGCGGCCATCCAGCAGGCATTGCGTCTTCGGCCGGATTCGGCTGAAACGCACCTGGCGCGAGCCCGACATCTTTATCACGGCTATCTCGATTATGATGGAGCTTTGGCGGAGCTAGAGGTTGCTCGCCAGACTTTGCCTAATGGCGCGCGGATATTCCGGATGATGGGATACATCGAAAGGCGACGGGGACACTGGCAGGAATCCATGCAAGACTTGGAGCGCTCAGGTTATCTCGACCCGCGCAACACTGAAACGCTCCAGCAAATTGCGCTCAGTTACGGAGTTCTCCGGCACTATGCTGAAGAAAAATCCGTGCTGGATCGCGCGCTCGCAATCGACCCAGACGATGTTAGTACGAAGGTCGCGCTTGCGGCCGTTCAATTTCATTGGAAAGCGGATACCGGCGCGCTGCATCAAATAATCGATTCTCTTGCAGGTGCAGACGCTGGTGCTTGGTCCAGTGCAGCCGATGAGGCGTTGAGTTGTGCCCTTGCTGAACGCGATGCTTCTGCGACTAAGAACGTTTTGAATATAATCGACGACACACCATTAACCGACTACTCGGTTCAATTGAATCGTTTGATAATTGAGGGCGTCATCGCTCGCATGACAAAAAATGATGCCAGCGCCCGTGCTTCGTTCACAGCAGCGCGCGCTGAACAGGAGAAAAAAGTCCAAGCGGAACCAAATTACGGTCCGGCGCTATGCGTGCTGGGATTCATCGACGCAGGTCTCGGCCGAAAAGACGAAGCGCTGCGTGAAGGCCGGCGTGCAGTCGAGCTCGTTCCTGTGGAAAAGGATGCGCTGGTTGGCCCGACCATGGTCAAGTATCTGGCGATGATCGCTGCGTGGGTGGGCGATAAAGATCTCGCTTGCGAACAGCTGGCGATTGCTGTTCGTCCACCAAGCACGGTCAGTTATGGTCAATTAAAACTCTTGCCGTTTTGGGATCCACTTCGGGGCGATCCACGTTTTGAAAAAATCGTCGCATCACTGGCGCCGAAAAAGGAAGACAAATAGATGACGAAAAATTCACGCTTTCATGCAAAAAATGCCCAAAGTGTGTGAATAACTTGGATAAAAATTTCCCATTTTTTCGTTTGCAAGCCGCTGAACTTCATCTAGCATCCTGACCTCTTCATGCGCGAGCCCTCCAGTTCTGATCCGGTAGACCTCCAAAAGGAGCCGGGAACCTGCCCCGATTGCGGATCCGCATCGCGCGTCGGACGGAGTCTTTGTCTGAACTGCCTTCTTTCGGCAGGGGTGGGTGCCAATGGGCGCAACGGTAACACGTCCGCCGTCACTTCGGCGAGGGAGGAAACGCTTGATGACCTGCTCGGCGAACTCGATGTATGCGATGCCGATTGGCGTATAGGCAATTATCAAATTCTCGAAGAAATCGGCCGCGGAGGAATGGGCGTCATTTATCGGGCGCGTCAGCGCCATTCGCGCCGCATCGTCGCGCTGAAACGAATCTTATCTTACCACGCCGATTCGCAGGAGACACTGGCACGTTTCCGGCGTGAAGCCCAGGCCGCGGCCAGCCTCGATCATCCGAACATTCTGCCAATCTATGAAGTAAGCGAATGCGACGATGGGCTGCCGTTTTTCAGCATGAAGTTTGCCGGTGGGGGCAGTTTGCTGGATGCGGCCCCGGCCTTACGTGGTGAACCGCGGCGAGCGGTAGCATTGATGGCGAAAGTGGCGCGAGCCGTGCAGTACGCGCATGGCCAGGGGATCCTGCATAGGGATCTGAAACCCGGGAACGTTTTGTTAGATGGACGGGGCGAACCGCTGGTGAGTGATTTCGGGCTCGCGAAGTGGCTGGACACCAGCAGTCACTTGACGCGCACGCTCACTATCTTTGGCACGCCCGGCTATATCGCGCCTGAGCAGGTGAACGGATCGCCCGGCAAACTTGGTCCTACGGCGGATGTGTACAGTTTGGGTGCGATTTTATTCGACCTGCTGGCGGGTCGTCCGCCGTTTATGGGTGAGCACGCGCTCAAGGTAATCCAGCAAGCGAGCCAGAAGCCGGCGCCGAAGTTGCGTACTCTAATGCCAGGGCTGGATCGGGATTTGGAGACGATCTGCTCGAAATGTTTGGAGCGGGAACCAAACGTGCGTTATCGCTCTGCGGGCGATCTTGCCGAAGACCTCGAACGCTGGCTGGAAGGCCGCCACATTAAAGCGCGTCCTGTTTCGCCGGTTGCACGCGCGGGGCGCTGGACGCGCCGGAATCCACTCGTCGCTGGAATGGCAGCGCTTCTGCTGATGTTGGGATCGACGATTGGTGTGATGATTTGGAATGGCGAGACGGCCGGCCCGTCAGCGGCGAGTGGCATCGCGGTCCTGCCTTTCGAAAGTCTAAGTTCAGACAAAGAAAATGCGTTTTTTGCCGATGGCGTTTACGACGGGGTTTCCACCAAGCTCGCAAAAGTCGCCAATCTAAAGGTGATCAGCCACAACAGCGTGGCAAAGTATCGCGGCGCGCGGAATACAAAGGAAATTGGTCGTGCGTTGAATGTCGCGTACGTGCTCGAGGGAAGCGTGCGCAGAGAAGCAGGCCGGATCCATTTAAACGCCCAATTGATTGATACTCGCACGGATGCTCACGTGTGGGCGCAAGAATACGATCGGGATTTGAGTGATGTGTTTGCACTCCAAAGCGAGATCGCGCAGAAAGTGACGGATCAACTTGGAGCCGAGGTTTCGTCGATAGAAAAAGCAGCCATCCAAGAGCCGCCGACAACGGACCTTGTTGCCTACGATTCCTACCTGCGAGCCAAAGATCTCATCAACGGAATTTCCTTCAGCATGCGGGCGAAAGAAGACTTGCTCCAAGCCGTGCAATTGCTGGACCAAGCAGTCACGCGTGATCCTCTGTTTTATCTTGCCTATGGCGAGCTAGCGGGCGCACATGATCGAATTTATTTCCTTGGTTTTGATCACACGGATGCGCGTATCAAATTGGCCGAGACCGCTCTTCAATCGATTCAGCGTTTGCGCCCCGAATCCGGAGAGGCACATCTTACCCTCGCTCAACATCTTTACTGGGCGTATCGGGACTATGACCATGCCCGAGAGCAGCTTGCTGTCGCAGGGCGTACGCTTCCAAACGAATCGAGAATTCCACTTTTAGCCGGCTACATCGATCGACGCCAGGGTCACTGGGACAAATCTCTGGAGGAGATGAAACATGCCTTGGAGTTGGATCCGCGCGATTTTTCCATCCTCCAACAAATATCCCTTACTTACGAGTGCTTGCGTCGTTATAAAGATATGGCTGACACGTTGGATCGTGCATTGACCATTGCTCCGAAAGATGTTCCAAGCCGCGTACGACGTGCATGGGTCGACGTTCAATCGAACGCAGATACAAAGCCGCTACATGCGACCATTCATGCAATTTTATCCGAAGACCCGAATGCCGCGCCGGTTCTGGTTGACCACTGGCTTTATCTAGCCCTACGCGAGCGCGACCCAGTTGAAGTGAAGCGCGCCCTGGCCGCCATGCCTACGGATGGTTGTTACGACGAAAACATTCCTTTCCCTAATAGTTGGTGCGAAGGTCTTGCGGCACGACTTAATGGCGATGAGCTGGCCGCCCGCTCCGCCTTCACGAAGGCGCGCGAGCAGATCCAACGAATCGTGAGTAACCAACCCGATTATGCAGAAGCTCTTTGCGTGCTCGGGGTGCTTGATGCCGCCTTGGGAAACAAGCAGGATGCCATCCGCGAAGGATTGCGTGCGGTCGAGTTGATGCCGTCCAGCAAAAATGCCCTGGAGGGTGCGATGCTGACTCAATACCTGGCTGTCATATATGCGTGGGCGGGCGAGAAGCATCACGCGATCGAGCGATTGCAGGAAGCCGCGAAGCTGCCCGGGAGCCATGTCACTTACGGTTACCTGCGCCTGAATCCCCTTTGGGATCCGCTGCGTGGCGACCCGCGCTTTGAAGCGATCGTCGCTTCGCTTGCGCCAAAGTAATTGCCGCTTAGCAGAAAGACTAAGAGGCAAAAGCTGCTTTCAAGAGGGGCGTGGAATTGTACTTTTGTTTTACTTAGCTCGTTCTGTAAGAATTTTCTCAAGAACCGTTCGTTGCGTTTTGGGCTAATCATTTCAGCTTTGCAGCGCCCCGAGAAGGGCTTTGAAGCGGTCTCGGTTTTGGTTACAGCAAATGGTTAGAGCTCGCGGATTTCGGCTTAACCGAAGGTTCCTTGAGGCGAATGGATCTGGACGAGTTTTCGCGAGCCTGCTCTCGGATGGGCACCATGGAAGGTTCGTTAGGCGTACCTTCCACGTCTGCGTTCTTCATTTTTGCCAGGTTTTTTCGAAAACCTTCCCCCGCGCTTTCCGGAGAACAACTAAACCACTGAGTGCGCGTCAGCCGGTTAACAGCTTGGCCTGGCAGGCGAATAGACTCGAGTCGGGTCTACTCGTTAGTCTCCGTCGGTATGAATCCGAGGTTGATGCGCAGTCAAATTGACGAAACCCTGCTCAAATGCCATTAATAAGTTTTTTGTTTTTCTTGTTGACAGTTATTCACACTACTTGTAGAAGTGCCGACTTATGAAGAAGCTCCAAGCTCAAATCACCACCCGCTTGGTCGCGGCAACGCTGGTTATAGTGGCTATTATAGGCCTCAGTGCCCTCGCAATGCATGCGCCCACCCAGAATCAAGACTCGCTGACGCGTTCCTTGAAGAGTATTCAAACCGATAATGCGACATTGTTTTACGCAGATAACAGACAGGATCGGATGTACTGCGTGGAGATGGTTCTGCCTGGGACTAGCGAGAGTAAGGCCGCCACTGAAAACCTGAAGTTGGTTGCTGCGACGCTTTAAGCGGGCTCGTTAGCTAAACGAATCAATGCGCCAGTCCCGGCAAATTTCGGGGCTGGCTGTGTTGTGTACTGCAGGGGGCCCCGGAGCTTTGCCCAGACTGCGACCACTATAACTGGCGCTGGCAACCGCCTGACAAGCTCCGCTAGTACTCATAAGCAGGCGCGCGCCTTTTGCCGCATGCGCCGAGAAGCTCGCACAGCAAAAAACGGCGCAATACCGCCGCACGCCATAACGTGGCCGGGAATTTGACGTACGTCGCGCTTACGTCCCGCTTACGTCCCGGAGTGCGACGCTACTGCGCCGCTTTATGGATCCCGGCCCTAAGATTCTCAGGGAGACAGAGCGAAGCGAAGACGTTTTTAGATTCAACCGTTTGCTCTCAAACATCCGCTCCGACCCGCCATCGAGTTACAGCGATGAAGGGAATGAAACCAAAACAAGATGGCCGATTAAAGCCTTTGTTTTCTTTGTTGCCTCCTGTAAAAATCTCAGCGGTTCGTCACATCAGTCGTTATCAATGATTTCGAAGCGAATTTACGCGGCCTGGTTCGCCGCACATTTCTTTTTGATAACGGCAGTTTGCCTTGCCGGCGTCTTTTCGCTTATCGCGGAAGGCTCCACCATGTTGCCGTCAGCGCTCGACAAGTACGCGCGCAAGGCTCAGCTAGTTGCAGCCTGGTTCATTGGAAAACAGGCTGCTGCGTACAGTCCCATCCGGCGCGGTATCGCGACCTATCTGCATGCTGCAGGGACTCAGGCGGGGTACACTTTCTTTGCGCCGAATATTCCAGGCTACCACAAATTAACGTTTGAACTTCATTACGGGGATGGACGAGTAGAATATGAGTCACCACATGTGCGCGGGAAAGCAGCTGCCCTCCGTTTCGACAGCTTGTTAGACCGATTGGCGGACAACCGTTATGAGCCGCTGCGGGAAGTGGTCGTTAAAATGCTTGCACTCTCTGTTTGGCGGGAGCGTCCTGACGTGAAAACAATTCGAGCCACATTCGGGGTAGTTACCCCGACTGACATTGGTGACTTTGAGCATGGGAAAGCTGAATCGTTCCAGCCCATGTTCAGTTACGATTTCAGCCTGCGTGATGAGCAGAAGCAACAGTGATGAGCAAAGGGCGAAGCAGAAAGAGCGAAGAGCTAGGCGCGGCATTTCCTTTTTCGCCCTCGGCTCCTAGCCGTTTGCAATCGCCATGACGCCGTCTCGTTTCATCTCACGTGGATGGAAACGGCTGACGCAATTTCTATTTACCCCGGAAACGGACAAGTGGCTGGGCGCTTTGCGAATCGGCTTGGGGTTGCAAATAGTCGTTTATGCGGTGTTCTTAAGAAGTGACTGGCACTTTTTGCTTGCCAGTACCGACAAAGCCCTCGTGAGCCGCAAATTGGGAGAGGCCATTACGTCCTTCGACAGTCCACTTATTCCCAAGTTTGGCTGGCTTGTTGCTCTTGGCGGTTACGCTCACATTGGCGAGGATGCCGTGCTATCCATCGCCTGGGCCTGTTTGCTTTGTATGGGACTGTTGTTGTTGCTCGGCCTCTTCTCTCGCCCGGCCGCAATCTTTGCGTGGTTCCTTCACCTCTGCGCCGCTGAAAGCGGTGGACTGTTTGCATACGGAGCTGATAACTTCATGACCACGGGTCTCTTTTATTTGATGTTATCGCCGTTGCCAGACCGATACTCGCTCGATCATCGGCTGCTGAAAGTAGAACTAAGAGATCCACAACTTTTAGGTTTTTGGCGGCGGGTTTTACAGGTGCACCTGTGTTTCGTTTACTTTATCGGGGGTCTGGCAAAATGCCTGGGCAGCGGTTGGTGGAATGGCTCCAATTTCTGGCGATCACTGACCCGTCCGCCTTTCAACCTGATTTCCCCGGACATTCTTGTTCGATTCAAATATGCGCTGCCAATTCTCGGAATTTCGATCTGTCTAATCGAACTCGGTTATCCATTGTTTATTTGGATCCGGAAGACCCGCTTCGTTTGGCTGGTTTGTATTGTGGCAATGCACGCAGCGATTGGGCTGGCAATGGGAATGTACCTTTTCGCGCTTGTGATGATCGTCTTGAACGTTGCCGCCTTTGGTATCGGAATGAGCGACAGGCGGCCCTTCTCCGCCGAAGTTCCCGTGGGCGGACGGATAGAGCAAGATACAGACATTTCAGGCTGGTCGGCGCCCGGCTCTTCGCCGCTTCGCGGTTAATTTCAACCGACCCGAAAGCGTACGTCGCGAATGGTCCTGCCACCGAAACGCTGTTTTAGTTTTCGCAGGATCTCGGACTTGGAAATCTGTTCGAGCTCGTAGTGCAAGGCTGGCTGGAGCACGCGAACGTAGAGGACACCTTCGCGCAATGCAACGGGCGCCGAATGCGTAGCGATAAATTCACCGACGATTTTTCCCCAAGCGTCAATTACTTCGGTCTCGTGCAAGCGCTCGCGCAACCCGAGGCGTTGCATTAATTTTGGAACCAACTCCGCCGGTGACTGCCAGCGGTGGGCTCGCATTTTTCTCTCGGGAAGACCTCTCCATTCGGCGATCACGGCGGCGCGGAGAGAGGAATTCATGGTGAAACGTGAATCGTGATCCGTAGTTGGTGATTCGGTTTAACGATGTGACGTTTTAACAAATTACGCGAGGCGTAGCCTCAATATTTTCGCCGCATGTGACTTGGCAGAATATTCAGCTCTGTGCGGTATTTGGCGACGGTACGCCGCGCGATCGGGATGCCGCGCTCGCTCAGAATCTCAACGATCTCGTTGTCACTCAACGGTTGATTGCCATTCTCACGCTTCACCAGGTCGAGGATAGCTTCTTTCACGCTGGTATTGCTCAGCGATTCGCCGGTAGCCGTCTGGTAGCCGGGCGTAAAAAAGTATTTCATCTCGAAAATGCCTTGCGGCGTGGCCATATATTTACCGGAAACCGCGCGACTGACCGTAGTCTCATGCACGCCAACGGCGTCGGCGACTTCCGCCATGGTCATCGGCTTCAGATGTGATGGTCCATGTTCGAGAAAATCGCGCTGCCTCGAAACGATCTGATTCGCGATGTTGGAAATCGTTTGCTGGCGCTGATGGATCGATCGGATCAGAAATTTCCCGCTTCGGATCTTCTCGCGGATATAATCTTTGACGTCACTAGCCCCAGTGTTTCCCGAGGCAATGATGTCCTTGTACAGATTGCTAATCCTCAGATGCGGAATTTGCTCGTCGTTCAAAGTGACTTGGTACTGGCCATCGACCTTTTCCACCGTCACATCCGGCAACACATAGTTTTGCGGCGCCGCAGCAAAAACCTGGCCGGGACGCGGATTCAACCGTCCAATGTTGTCGGCCGCCTTTTGCACGTCCTCCACACTCATACCCATCCGGCGTGCGACTTCGGGAAAGCGCCGCCTCCCCAAATCCTCCATGTGTTCGGACACAATTTTGTACTCCAGGCTGTTTTCTTTTCCCTCTCGCTTTAGTTGGATGAGCAAACACTCGCGCAAATCGCGTGCCCCAACTCCCGGCGGATGAAACCCCTGGATCACTGCCAGCATTTTCTCGAAATCTTCCTTTGGGATTCCCGAGTTCAACGCCATTTCTTCTGGCGTGCTTTGGAGAAATCCGTTGTCATCGATGTTGCCGACAATTAGCTCCGCAGCGTTGCGGTCGGTGGCGGCAAGCGCGGTCTGATTCAGTTGTGCCAGCAGGTTTTGTTGAAGTGTTTCCTGCACGGCAATGGAGTCGAAAAAGAACTGGCGCTTGTCTTTCGCCTCCCGCGAACTTCGAAAGGCGTCCCCGCCGGAGCCGGCCGACTGCGCCATGTAATCTCGCCATTCTTCATCCAGGCTCGCTAGCTTTTCGAATTCGTTTTTGAAATTATCGTCAACGGAAGGTTCGGCCGGTTCATCGGCACCGGGTAAATCCGGCAGTTCCTCGAGGACGGGGTTTGTTTCCATCTCCTGCTGAACGAGGTTGCGCAGCTCAAGTAGCGGCGTTTGAAGTACCAGAAGACTCTGCTGGAGTTGAGGTGAGAGAACTTGCTGTAAAGCAAGGCTCTGTCCTGGAAGCAGTCGAGTCTGCATTCCTTCTCCGGCCATACGCCGAGTTTACCGACGCAGCCGACGGCGAGCAAGCCGTGCGGTTACAGGATTGCTTGCGAGCAAACGCAGGTTCTACAGTTTCCCATTGGCCATCACCCAGTTAATTTCGTCCTTAAACGCCACGATTTCCGCGAACAGCTCACCGCCTTCGGTGCAGGGAATGGCTATGAGATCGGCCTGGAATCCGGGCCGAATCCGGCCAAGCGTGTTCTGCTGGCCCAGTGCCGACGCCGGATTCACTGTCACCATCTCAAGGACCTCCCCGGGTGAAGTCGTCGGTTCATTGCGCTGAAACGCACGCATCTCTTCGAACAAGCTCAGACTCGTGTTGCTAGCGAGGCTGTCGGTGCCCAAGGACACATTGAATCCCATTGCGTGCAGGCGTTCGAACGGAAATCGGCTGTGACCAAAGTAATCGTGACTTCGAGGTGAATGCACGACGTGAAATTTCGTCTTCATTTTTTTCAGCAACTCGAAGTCGCTTTCGGTCAGTTCGTTCAGGTGCGCCACGACCCAGGCGTTCTCATTCTGAGCCCCGAAAGGTCTCCGCGCCGAGGAATCTCTGACCCTCAAAAAACACTCTAGCGGTGTGGCGTGGCCGCAGTCGCCCATGTCGCGACCAATACTTTCCAAGAATTCGTAAAGCGGACCGGATGCATCGCGAAACATTTCCATTTCCTCTCGCGATTCCGCCAGATGCGTGGTCAGCAACATGCCCGCGCCCGCTTCCTCACAGCGTTGATACAAATTTTTTGATGCCGTAAACAGTGCATGCGGCGCCAACCCATAGTTTTGCTCAGACTTCAGTAATTCGACCGCCGAATCGACAAGTTTGTCTGCTCGGTCGGGTGAGCGCACATCAATTAGTTCGGCGAACCACCACGTGTGAATTGGCTCAGCGGGAAGCCGCCGAATCAATTCTGGAAATGCAGCCAGGTTTGCGATGGTTGTCGTGCCGAATTTTTTGGCCTCTGCGAACCCTTCGTTGATCGAGGTGACATAATCCCGCGGCGAAAGTTTTGATTTCTCCGCGTTAATCGCACGGATCCAATCCGTGAACGATTTTTGCGGACAAATCTTCCCGCGCAAACAAGTGTAGTCGAGATGACAATGCGCGTTAATCAAGCCCGGCAAGAGCACCTGCTGGCCAAGATCGATGATCTCCTGGCCCGAATAGCCCGCGGAGACTTCGAGAAATTTTCCAACATCGACGATTCGATCTCCGGAAACTGCAACTGCGCCGTTCTCGATAGGCGCTCCATCCATTGTCACGACGGTGCGCGCACGAATGATCATTCGCTTTTCACTACTTTCCGGCATGCGGCCACCAAAAGATTGCACGGTTCCTGGCAAAGCAGCGGAACTGCCGCTGGCGTCGAGGTTGTGCCCGGGGTCGCCGACCCCGGCCACAGCGCTTGATCCCAGGCAGGATCAAACTTTTCCATGGGCAATTTCGCTGACGCAACCGCGCCGCGCTGGTCGCGCTTCCACAAGATTGTGCGTAAACAGCCACCGTTGGATCGGCAAAAGTCCGCGATGACGTCGTCAATCTGCTCATCTGAAATTTTGGCGGCGACACGATACATCCCCGATTGCCGATCCAATGTTTCGCGCAGCGGCGTGATGCGTAACTGGTCGCGCCGCCACGTAACGAAGACGGCCAGCCTGCCTGGATAAAAATGATCGAGAGCACGCCTTAGTTCCCCGGATTCCCGAAGATTCATGCTCCACCCATGTCGCAAATTCGGTGCAGTTTTTAGCGGACGATAGTTTCCGTTGTCGTCATATTTTGCGATCTCGATCGCGACTTCTGGGTTTTGAAACTTTTCCAAATCATCGCGTGCCTTGTCATCGCGATGGCAAAGAGCGAAACTGCCGCCAATTTTTCGAACCAAAATCTGGCCGAAACAAAAAGGAACAACTTCGAGGGCGCGCTCGACGGGATTTTGCATCGTTAGGGCGCAACCTAAGCTTGTCCTGAACGAAGTCGAAGGAGGTGCGCCGTGCTAGTGCAGACAGTGGGCAATCAAGCCGCCAGCACGCTCCAGAAAGTCTCGATCTTCTTCGCCAAAGGCATTCAACTTGTCACTGTCCGCATCGAGCATGCCAAGAATGTGACTGTGTTCGTTACGCATCGGGACAATGATTTCGGACCGAGTTGTGTGAAACGCAGGCAAATAACGCACATCTTTGTGCACGTCGCCCACGATGATCGGCTTGCCCGAGTCCAATGCAGCCCCGCACAGCCCTTGTTTAATCGGGAAACGCGGATATGCCGGCGGCTCGTTCCCGGTATCGGCGAGAATTACAAATTCATCTTTGACGATTTTGTAAACTGCGACCCACCGGTAATTGCGCGCCGCACGAATCATTTCCACCAGTTGCTTCATTCGTTTGCAAGCGCAGCCGCCAGCCAGCGCAAATGCCCCGATCTCCTGAAGCTTTTTGCAAGTGGTTTCCTTCATTCGCGGGATAGCAATCTTGCCCAAAAAGAAAGGAAGCGCGAGCGCGATTTCAACTTTTTGTCGCTTGCTCGACGATGATATCGGCAAAACCGGGATCGGTGCCGATCGATGGTGCATAAAACAGGGAACGTCCGTCGATGTCATACGGATTACCCCGGAAGATTTCGCCACGAGCTGTAGCCGGGGGCGCCGACCCCGGCAGGCCGCGGTCGGCGCCCGCGGCGACAACGATTCCGATTAATCGCGGTATGTCCTCGTAACTATGAAGCCCGTCAGAGATAAAGAACGGCACCACCACCACATTTTTGGTCTTGGTCAATTTCCTCCAATCGGATACCAAAGGCCGTTCTTCCATATAAACGTTGAGTACTGTCGCGAATTTTCCGAGGCTACGGATCTTTTCCACTTCACGTTTCGCTGCGACGGCACTGTTTTCATTTAAATCGGTGCCGTGCGCGACGATTAGCAAGCTGGTCTCGGCAGGATCGATTCCAGGCGCGACTTCACATGCGCGTTTAAGCAGCAATTCAGTCATCGCGGGATGGTTCCCGACCGGTTGACAATATTTCCATGTTTGCCCACTCGATCGCTTTGTCGTGGGACCATTCAGCTCCAGCTCGCGCGGAATTACCGTCTGAGTGAAGTAGCCTTCGCTGATAAAATTGGGAACAACGCAGACTTCGCCAATGGATTTCGGGTCGAACAAAAACAGTGCGTCCCGGAAGCTTGGTTCCTCCTTCCAGAACGCGCACTCCACGTCCGCAAAGATTTTCCGGCGCCGAATTTTTGCTGCGTGTGCCAGCGTCGGCGCGCTCGAATCGGGGTTCACCGTTGAGCCGTGAGCGACGATGAGAAGTGCGGTTTTATCGTTCGAGGTCATGCAGATGATAAAACGTCCAACGCTGAACGCTCATCGTCCAATGCGGAATCGAATCATTTGCTGGCGGCTTTGGCTGCGGCAACGATTTTGTCGAACCGTGGATCGCCACGCAAAGAATCCCAGCAAGGATTGAAGCGCAGATCGCCGTATGTTGGGCCGCCCGGAATCTGAGCCACAACTTCCAGTTGCTCGAGAGCGCGATTGCGCTCGCCCGTCCATGCATATACCAGCGCCAGGTCCGTGACACTTCCTGGACCGGCGATGGAGTCCTTCGCGATTGGCATGAGTTCAACCGCCCGAAGCGCCTCGCGAATCGCGTCTTCTTTTCGACCTAGCCCAGCATCAAGTATTGCGACTTCCTTGAAATACTGTTCATTTTTCGGCTTATCGCTCCATGTCGCGTCCAGTTTCTTGCGCGCGGCTGCAAACACCGCCCGCGCTCTCTGCTTATCACCGCGCGCAAGGGCAACCAGACCGTCGGCAAAACTTTCCGAAGGTTGCCCACCCAAGGCGACATCCGCCCACTTTGCAGGAGTAGCTGCTATCACCCGATCTGCGGCGTCATAATCGTGGAGGTAAAGCGCTGTGTTAAAGCGGGCCTGCCAGATCCATTCCGTCGGACTGAAGTCCAGCGGCACTTGCTCTAGAAGAGATTGAGCTGTGATTGGATCACCCTGCGCCAGTTTGACTTCAGCTAGGTGATTCTCAATCCAAGGGCCCTTAAATACGCCGCTCGCAGCATTCTTCGCTATAAGTTGTTCCCACTCGGAGTAACGGCGCATTAGAAAGCAAGTCTCCCCGACATAGTATGCGATCTCTTTGTTAAGTGGGTCGAGGTCGTTTGCCTTTTGAAGATTGGCTAGCGCAGCGTCCCAGCGATTTTGGCGCCTATCTATCCTGGCCTCGATAAACAGCGCCTCGGGATTGTTGGGCAGTTTGTCGCGGGCGATCGCCAGTTGCTCACGTGCTCGCTCAAAATTACCGGTGTCGAGTCCGCCGGGCGTTCCGGGTCCTGCGGAGGAAAAACCAGCTCGGAAGTAATAGCGCGCCAACGCCAGGTGAGTCTCTCCCAATTCTGGACGCACTCGCACCGCGGTCTCCGCGGCTTTCTTTGCTAACTCGAGGTGTTTTCGATCCCAAGTCGCGTTATAAAGGTTGCCCTGCGTTGTCGCGAGCTCGCAGTAGGCGAGGGCAAAGTTCGGATCGTGCTGCGTCGCCTTTTCGAGTAGTTCCACTTTTTGGTTCAGACTTTTATCCGCGCCCTCCCAATCGTCCACGGGGCGGATGTCATTGGCCTTTGTGTAGAAAGCATAGGCCACTGGATCAGCTGTCGGCCGTTCCGCGATCGCCGCCTTTTCGGCCACGGAAATCTTAGCGCGGAGTTGATTGACGATTCGCTCCGCAATTTCGCTCTGAATGGCAAATATGTCTGCGGCGTCGCGCTCGTAATGCTCAGCCCAAAGATGCGTATCGTTGCGCGCGTCGATCAGCTGCGCATTCACCCAAACTCGATCGCCCACGCGTTGGACACTGCCTTCGACCACATGCGAAACACCCAAAGTTTTTGCGATCTCGCGAAGGTTGCGTTCCAGTCCGCTTCTGTATTTCATCACGCTGGTTCGGCTAATGACTTTCAGGTCGGCGATTTTCGCGAGGTCAGTGAGGATTAGGTCCTGCATGCCCGCGGCAAAAAATGCGTTCTCTTCGTCCTTGCTCAGATTTTCAAACGGCAATACAGCAATCGATTTTTCTGGTAGTGGTGCATTTTCTGCGATCAGTTCTTGAAAACGAGGATCGTTGCGGATTTTGTCCCAGATCGGATCGAGTCGCAGCGTTGCCGGAGTAAGAAACGTTGCACCCGTACATGACGTCCGCAGCAGTCGCTTGAGCATGGGAATCGCGTGATCAGCATCACCCAATTGTCCGTAGATACATGCCATTACGTCCTCGAAGTCGGGGCCAAATTCCGGATGTTTGGAACTTGGCAGCAAGGCCAGGGCTTGTTGACCTTCGGCGATAGCGGAAGCCGCATCTCCCAAACCTGCATAGGCTGAGCCCAAAAGAGCATGCGTATCGGCCTCGGCAAAAGAACCGGGCGTGACCTGCTTGAGCTTGCGCTGGAAATCTTGCTCCGCCTTTTCGTAGGTCGCGCGTGCTGCTGAAGAATCCCCGGCGAGCTGTTGACTGAAAGCCAGCGAAAGAATGTCCCCTGGATCGCGTTGCCTGCGCTCCACGGCTAAATCTTTTGAGAGTATCTCGGTCGCCGCAGCATAATTGCGCTGCAACACTGCATACCTGGCGCGCCTGCTCGCTGGCAGCTCAGGATTTGCAAGCAGTGGTTCCGCGGCCTGCAGATCGCCAATCGCCACCAGCGCATCCGCTTTCGTGAGAAGAGCACGAGTATTTGTCGGATCCCATGCAAGTATGCGATCAAGTGTGGCCAGGGCTTCTGAGAAACGGCGCATCGCGCAGTAAGTAAGCGCCAGATTATTAGAGGCTCTGATGTTGCGAGGATCGAGCTCGATCGCACGTCGTAGATTCGCAACAGCCTCGTCCCAATGGCCGAGTGCGCGTTGCGCCCTTGCGATCGCTTCTACGACATCAGCGCTATTCGGAAGATCCTTTTCGGCCTGTCGAAATTCCGCCAGCGCGCGTGCATGGTCTGTCTCGTTGTATCCGCGAGCAAGATGCACTTCCGGCAGGTTCGGATCGAGCGCGAGCGCGTGATTGAGGGAATCCTTGGCCTGCGCCAGCTCCGCCGGTCCGGCGAGGGCAGTGTGCTCCCCGATTTGCTTCCAGACACTTTGTTTCTGCGCAATCGAGAGATATGCCCAGGCAAGTGTAAAGTTCGGATCCAACTTAACTGCTTCCTGATACAAGCGAATTGCACCCTTGATATCACCTTCAAAGGCAAAGCCCCAGTCAATGGGAATTGCCCGCGCACGCAGATACGCATCGTAAGCAGCAGGATTATTCGTCGGCTTGGCCTGTACTCGCGCTTTCTCCTGCGGACTGAGCGTGGCGCCCACGGCACTGGCAATCTCCGTGGCCAACTCGCCCTGCAAAGAAACCGAGTCCGCCAGAGTGCGATCATAATTCTCGCCCCAAAGATGGCGGTCAGTGCGCGCATCGATTAGCTGCACCGACACGCGCACATGGTCTCCCGAGCGACGGACGCTGCCTTCGACCACGTTGCTCACACCCAGTTGCTGCGCGATTTCTTTGAGATTGCGTTTGCTGCCGCTCTTGTACTGCATCACCGATGTGCGGCTGATCACTTTCAGGTCCTTGATCTTGGCAAGGTTCGAGAGCAACTCGTCTTGCACGCCATCGGCGAAAAACGCGTTCTCCTGATCGTCGCTGAGGTTTTGAAGTGGCAGCACGGCGATACTTTTGTCAGGCGTCGGGCTCGTTGCCGGATTGCGATGCCAGTAGAATGGAAGCGCCAGGGCGAAAGCGAGTACCAACAATCCGACCACCACACTGGCTGGCGATCGCGCCCAGCGGAGCCATAAAGGAGCAGCGGCGCGTTCCAATTCAGCTTCCAGTTTGCGACGGAGATTTTTCAGCGCCCCAAGCAGTTCGTGTGCGCTGCGATATCGGTCCTCGCGGTCTTTGCGCAGCGTTTTGCTAATAATCTGCTGAAGCTCAGGGCGACTGTGCGCGATGTAACGCGTGAGCGGCGGCGGCTCTTTCTCTAGAATGGCAGACATTACGTCTTGTGGCTTGTCGCCGGTGAATGCTGCATGACCGGTGAGCATTTCGTAAAGCACTACGCCGAGACTCCAGATGTCGGTGCTTTGATCAATGCGCTCCCCGCACGCCTGCTCGGGCGACATGTAACGAACGGTCCCCAGTACAGCCCCAAGGTTAGTCTCAACCAGCAACAGCGCTTCATCTCTCGGCATGGCTGCCGGCAATTCTTTCTCGGCGAGCTTTGCAATGCCAAAGTCGAGCACTTTCACGTAGCCGTCCGAGCGGAGCATGATGTTCTCAGGTTTGATGTCGCGATGAATAATGCCGGCTTGATGCGCGGCGGCGAGGGCACCGGCCACCTGGATCGCCACGTCAACCGCTTCACTCAACTGCATCGGTCCGCGCTTCAGACGCTCGCGCAGCGTTTCGCCTTCGATCAATTCACTGGCGATGTAATGAATGGAGTGGGATTCGCCGATCTCATAAACCGTAAGGATACTTGGGTGGTTGAGTGCAACTACAGCGCGAGCTTCTCGTTGAAACCGCTTCGCGCGCTCCGCATCAGCAGTAAAGCGCGTGGGCAAAAGTTTGAGCGCGGCTTTGCGGCCCGCGACGATGTCGGTGGCGAGATAGACTTCGCCCATCCCGCCGGTGCCTATCGATTCCAAAATTTTGTAGTGGCCAATCGTCTGGCCGACGAGCGAATGGTCTTGCCCATTTTGAATAATTTTCGTCGCAAGACCAACGGCCGACGTCTCAATGAACCTCGCTGCTCGTTGGCGTGAAGCTAGAAGCGCTTCAACTTTACGCCGCAAAACTTCATCGCCTTCGCAGGCTTTATCCATGAATGAGCCGATCCGCTCCGGCTCTTGATCCAGCGCTGCACGATAGATCTCCTCGATGATCTGGAACCGCGCGGGCGTCATCGGTTCTGGGGAGCGCACGCGCCTCGCGTGCTGGCGATCACGCCCTCGTGATTGCGAACTTTTGCTCTGGCGGTGCTTGCTGACCTAAAACGGGTTTCGGCGAGGGCGCCGAAATTAGCACGCGAGGACGCGTGCGCTCCCCGGTAGATGTCCAACGCGCGAATCATTCTTTCGTCGTTCGTCATTCGAGCTTCGTCATTTTTGTCACTCGGCGCCGTGCAATTCCGTATACAGCCAAACCTTCGCAAATTCCCAGTCACGCCTTGCCGTGATCCGTGAAATTTTGAGCACTTCCGCGATCTCGTCGTAGTTCAGCCCGCCAAAATATTTCAGCTCGACAACTTGAGCTTTTCTCGAGTCGAGTGCCGATAGTTGTTCCAGTGCCTCGTGCAGATCGACGATTTCCTTTGATTCCTCCGGTGAAACGAGCGCAGCTTCGTTCAAGTCCACTTTGACCCTGCTGCCGCCACGTTTTTGTGCTTGCTGACTTCTTGCGTAGGTGACCAGGATTTGGCGCATTGCCCGGGCGGCCACAGCAAAAAAGTGCGCACGGTTCTGCCAGCGCGGATGCGTTTGGTCCGCCAGGCGCAGATAAGCCTCGTTAACCAGCGCCGTCGTTTGCAGTGTGTGATCGGGGCGTTGCCCGCTCAGATGATGATGCGCAACGCGATGCAATTCGTCATAAACCAGTGGCGTCAATTCTGCGAGAGCCGCATCGTCGCCGTGGCTCCATCGTAATAAGAGCTCGGTCACTCTCTGCTGAGAGACCGACGGCGCATCCATAAGCTCTTTTCAGAGGCTACCAATCCGGAAAAGCTTTTGCACGCCGAAAGCGCCTCGAAAAATCTTCACTCCAGATGAGCAGTTTGATGGCTCTTTTGCGTTCTCTCGCAGTGGAACCCGAAACCTCAAAACCAAAAGAAAGGAAAACAATGAACTCATTAACTCACTTCAGCAAAATACGAGTCCTGCCACTGCTCGTCGGACTGGCGTTTGTGGCCTTCACCGCCTTGACAGCCGTGCCGGCCCGCGCAACTCCCGGGTGCGGGGTTGTCAGCGTGAACATTATGGACCCTGTGCCGGTCGGCTATTTCCCATCCGGCTCGCTCAACCTGTTGTGTAGAAGCAACCTGCCGTTTTGGCTCCTCAACACGAGGATCAGAGGCGACTCGGACCTCTACCTCACCAAGCATACGTTCTCACCCGGCGGTCAGACCGGGTGGCACTCCCATCCGGGCCCGAGCCTGATCACAGTCATACAAGGAACACTCACGGTGTATCACGACGACTGCACGTTCGAAACCTTCACTGCAGGCCAAAGCTTCACGGACTTAGGCTGCGGAGACATACATAATGCGGTTAACGAAGGAGCCACGGAAGCCATAGATGTGGCCGTCCAGATTGTTCCACATGGTGCGCCGCGGCGGATTGATGTGGACAATCCAGGTTGCGCACAACCGGCTCCTTGCCCAGCACGCTGAGAAAAGCGAAAAGTCGCTCGACGGCTGGTAATCCGGCGCCGCCGCAGGCTCAAGACCTGGGCGGCGCCAATCGCTTGGGCGCAGCGGCTCAGCCGTGGAGCACCAGCGGTATTGCTATCTTCGCAACAAGATGGATGTTGCTATCCTCGCCACAGCGTGAACGCGCAAGACAGGACTGCGGAACCGGCGCTAGATCTCCCGCTCGAGATTGCACACCTCCTGTTAATTGACGTGGTCGGTTACTCGAAACTCCTGGTCAACGAACAGGTTGAAGTGATGCGGGAACTGAATCAAGTCGTACGCGGAACGGAACCCTTTCGCGCCGCGGAAACGAGGAAGCAACTCATTCGAGTGCCGACCGGCGATGGGATGGCGCTACTTTTTTTCCATAGTCCGGAAGAGCCGGCGCGATGTGCGCTCGAAATTAGCAGAACCTTAAAAGACCATCCGCAGATCCAGGTACGCATGGGAGTGCACAGCGGGCCGGTCAATCAAGTTACCGATGTCAACGATAGGACGAACATCGCTGGTGCTGGGATTAACATCGCGCAGCGGGTGATGGATTGTGGTGATGCCGGTCACATCCTTTTGTCGAAACACTTGGCCGACGACTTAGCGGAGTACCGACAGTGGCGGCCTCACCTGCACGATCTGGGCGAATGTGAAGTGAAGCATGGGTTGAGGTTGCACCTGGTTAATCTCTATAAAGACGACCTCGGAAATCCACACCTGCCCGAGAAACTCAAGCGAGGGAAGAGGTGGAAGCATGCCGCTGCTCCAGTTCGACCAATCACTGCGCAGCGCTGGCCAAAATCTGTGCTGTTAATCGCCATGCTCGGGTCGGCCATCGCGCTGGCGGTCAGTTTTTTAACTTTCTTTCATCGAAGCTTCCCGACGACTACATTCGTTTCACCCAAGGCAGCCGCAACGGTGACTACAGCTGCGTCTGCTTTTCCCGAAAAGAGCATCGCAGTTCTACCGTTCGAAAATTTAAGCGAAGAAAAAACGAACGCGTACTTCGCCGACGGTATTCAGGATGAGATTCTGGCGCGCTTATCCAAGATCGCCGACTTGAAGGTGATCTCACGAACATCGACGCAGCATTACAAGAGTGCACCTGAAAACCTGCCTGAGATCGCAAAGCAACTTGGCGTCGCGCACATTCTGGAAGGAAGGGTGCAAAAAAGCGGCGATGCCGTGCGGATTAACGTGCAGCTGATTAAGGCGTCCAATGATTCCCAGCTTTGGGCCGACACTTTCGATCGAAAGTTGACCGATATTTTTTCAGTTGAAACGGAAGTGGCCAAAGCCATCGCCGAGCAATTGCGAGCCAAGCTTACCGGTCACGAAGAGCAAGTCATCGCCACCAAACCGACTGACAATGCAGAGGCCTACGAGGCCTACCTGCGCGGTCTGGCTTACACACTGAAAACGTTAAGCGTACCCGCCAACGCCCTTGGCGCACAGAAATATCTCAGAAAAGCGGTGCGACTGGACCCGAAGTTTGCCCTCAGTTGGGCGCTGCTTTCATATGTTGATGCGCGCGGCTATCGCACCACGAATCTTCAACCGACAGTGGCCCTCCGTGAAGAGGCGCAACAGGCAGCCGAAACTGCGCTAACTCTTCAGCCCAACCTCGGGGAGGCCATCTGGGCCCAAGGCCATTATCACTACGCCTGTCTGAAGGATTACGACACCGCCGTGCATTACTTTGAACAGGCGCGTCCCCTCCTGCCGAATAGTAGCCAGATTCCTGCATCGCTGGCCTATCTCTCGCGGAGACGGGGGCAGTGGGACCAGAGCGAGTCGTACTTCAATGAAGCCGAGCGGCTCGACCCGCGCAACGTGAACCTACTCACCCAGCACGCGATTTCCTATATCGAACTTCGTCGTTTTCCCGAAGCGCTGCAAAAGCTTGATCAGATTCTGAACATCACACCCGACGACGCCGATGCCCTCACATTCAAGGCAGCTATCGCACAAGCCGGAGGCGATCTGCCGCGTGCCTCGGCGCTCCTCGCTCCGCTCCACCCGACCGGCGCCAACACCTTCACGTTGGAAACACAAGTTTACCAAGCCATCCTGGAGCGCCGCCCTTCACAAATTATCCCTCCGCTAAAGGAGATTTTGAGCAAGCCTGATCCAGCGTTGGGTTTTTACAATGGCGAACTGCGCTTTTGGTTAGGCTGGGCGCAAGAAGTCGCCGGCGATCACGCCGTTGCTCAGGAAACTTGGCGACAAGCGCGCAGTGAATTGGAATCTTTCCTCAAAGAACAGCCGGAAAATTATGTGCTCATTGGAGATCTCGCGCTGACCAATATGGGCCTGGGCGACAAAGCCGCCGCGTTGGCTCTGGTGGAGCAGGCCATGGCCGCGCTGCCGATCGAAAAAGACGCGGTAAGTGGTCCGACGTTACTGGAGATCCTCGCCCGAGCGGCGGGGCAAATGGGAGAACCCGACCGCGCGGTCGCCGCATTACAGAAACTACTGTCGATGCCGTACGATGGTGCGCTGGCTGTGGGCGTGCCGCTCACTCCTGCGCTGCTCCGGCTCGATCCCATGTTCGCTCCGCTGCGCGGCGATCCAGGCTTTCAAAAGCTCGTCACCTCATCCGCGCCGAGGTAAGGCGGATCCCCCCTTTGGATGCCATACTGTCGATGCCTTCAGAACGGCACCTCCTAGCTTGCGTGAAGCCGGTATACACGTTTAGCTTCTGCTCATGCGCTTTCGCACATATAAAAACACTAAACTAACGGTTAGCGAGGTCGGCTTTGGTTTGTGGACCATTTCCACCGGCTGGTGGGGAAATTTTACCGAGGGCGAAGCGATTGCGCTCATGCACAAGGCGTTCGATCTCGGCATCACCTTGTTCGATGCAGCCGATACGTACGGAAACGGCTTGAGTGAAGAGCTAATCGCCAGGGCGTTCCCGAACCAGCGGGATGAAATCGTGATTGCAACGAAGGTTGGCTACGACTTTGTACATTACGGCGAAGCGCGCGGCAGAGGGCAGCGTGAAATTCCACAGGACTTTTCACCGGACGCGATTACTCGCGCGACGGACGCAGCGTTGAAGCGGTTAAAGACGGATCGAATTGATCTCCTGCAATTGCACAATATCCGGATGGAACAGGTTTATGATGATGCGTTGTGGACAACGCTCGCGAAACTAAAGGCCGAAGGAAAAGTTCGCTATTATGGCATCGCCTTGGGACCGGCGATCGGCTGGCTCTACGAGGGGACCAATTGCATCCGCGAGCGGAACATGACGAGCGTGCAACACATTTACAATATGCTCGAGCAACATCCGGGGCGCGCCTTTCGCCAGGCGGCAACCGATACTGGCAAGGACACAATGTTCCTCATTCGGGTCACGCATTCGTCTGGATTGCTGGAAGGCAAATATACTGCGGAGACGAAGTTTCCGCCCACAGACCATCGCAGCCATCGACCGCGCAGCTGGCTGCTGAACGGGATTAAAAAGGTTGAGAAATTACGGTTCCTGGAAAATTCCGAGCGCACGCTCGGGCAGGCGGCACTGCAATGGTTGCTCGCCGACGATCTTGTCGCTTCCACGCTGCCAAACATTTACAACGAAGAACAGCTCGTCGAATTCGCCAAGGCGCCGGATTGTCCTTCGCTTACCGCAGACGACATGGCGAAGGTCGAGGAACTTTATTCCGAGAATTTCGGCGTCGAAGAGGAACCGCCGAAGTTCAAAGGTACGATGGAATCGCCGAAGGAAACAGCAGCGGCGTAACTTGTAGCTAGTCTGACTCGTCTTCTTCTACCGGCTCGGCTCGGCGAATTTCTGGTTGTTCACGAGCGCGACGTTGCCGCTGGGTGATTACCTTTTCACCCTTGTAAACTTCTTTAAAAATATCGGCAATCATGGGGGCAGCCGCAGAGCCGCCATGGACTTTGCTGCCAACGTCCCCCTCGTAAAGAGCTGCGAATGCATATCGCGGCTGGTCAGCCGGTAAAAATCCGGCGAACCACGCCGCCGTGCGCTCTTTGTTCTTTGGTCCCCATTGCGCGGTGCCAGTCTTACCGGCCACCTCGGCATTATCGAGGCTGGCCTGGTGCGCAGTGCCGCCGGCGCCGTTTACGGCGTCAATCATTCCGGTGTGCAATTCGTCGAGTGTCTCGGATGACAGCTTTAACGTTCGCTTCGCTCGCACCTGATAGGCAGTCACTGGTTGGTTATCGAATGTCTGCACCTGTTGAACCAGCCGTGTTTGATAGAGCGTGCCGCCGTTTGCCACGACGCCCATGGCCTGTGCCATTTGTAACGGAGTGACCTGCGTATCTCCCTGGCCGATCGACATGTTCGCAATGTCGCCGTTGAGCAGTCTGCGACCGTGCGTTGCCTTCATGTATTCATCATTGGGAACCCGACCTTCGGCTTCGCCGCGCAAAGGAATGCCGCACTTCGCGCCGAACCCTAACTGTAACGCCCAATCGATGATGGGTTGCGCGCCGGTCCTGATTCCCACTTGGTAAAACCATGTGTCGCACGATTCAGTGAGCGCCTGGACAAAGTTCAACGCGCCGCGATTGCCCTTTTTCCAATTATGGAACGTGACGTTGCCAATCTGAATTGCCGGGACGCATTCGTAGCGGTCGTCCGAATGCACCGCGCCGCTTTCCAGCGCCGCAATTCCCACGGCAATTTTAAAGGTCGATCCCGGCGGGTAAGACGAACGATATGCTCGCGGCAAAAGCGGGATGTCCGGGTCGTTCTGCAAGTTTTTGAGTTGTTCAGCTGAGATCGATGGGACAAACAGATTTGGATCATAGGTAGGCCAGGAGGCCAACGCGAGAACGTCCCCGTTGTTTGGGTCCATAATGACAATCGCGCCGCGCTTTGCTTTTGCTTCCAGCGCCTTTTCGGCGAGTTGCTGAAGACGCAGGTCAAGCGTGGTGACCACGTTGTACCCGGGCTCAGGCGGAGTGATCAGTTTCTCGGAGGTCTTCCTCCCATCTTTATCAAAGGTTAGTTTGTATTCGCCGTGCTTGCCGGTGAGCATTTCGTTGAATGTTTGCTCGAGCCCTTCGCGTCCCTCAGTCTCAGGCCAGAGCGTCTCGTGATTATCAACAATGCCATCAGGATTTCGCCCGGTCTTGCCAGTGTAACCGATAATTTGGCCGGCCACTTTTCCGTTCGGATAAACGCGCACGTAGATCGGGCGCACAATCACTCCAGCTGGCGGATCATTTTTGATCTGGTCGTACTCCAGCTGGCTAAGATTCTGCGCGATCTCCATCGGCATGATCCCCCTGTTACGGTAGTGACGAAGGATTGCTTCGTCGGAAATCTTGATTTTGCGGCCAATTAGCCTGGCGGTCTTATCGATTTTTTCCCTGGCGAAGCTGACCGCCTGGGCATCGGAAAAATCAAGCGGCGTAGGAAAATTGATGGCGAGATTGTAGCTGAGCTTATTTTGCGCGAGCGGTTCGCCGTTGCGATCGGTGATCTGGCCACGGGGCGCCGGAACATCGAGGATGTAAGTGCGCGCAAGTTTTTGTGTCTCAAACGTGGGGATGATCGTATCTTCCTCGCTTGTCGGAGTTGCGCTCGGAGTCGCGCTGGACACAGCCGACGGCGCGAGCGCCTGCGCAAACAATGAAGTCGGCGCTGCCTGGATCCAGAATGCGACCCATAAACCGCCAAGAATTCCCCAGAGTAATTTCATTCGAAAAGGCGAATCTGCCGCATCCGTGAATAATCAATGCCTTTGCAGAAATTGATGCACTTCGTCGGCCAACTTCCGGCCAATCCCTTCCGTGGCAGCGATTTCGTCCACTGTCGCCTTACGCAGGCGATTTACGGACCCGAACCTTCGCAGCAGCAAATTCTTGCGGTTCTGACTCACACCTGGGCAATCGTCGAGAATGCTTTCGCCTACGCGTTTTTTCATAAGCAGTTGATGATATGCGTTGGCGAAGCGATGCGCCTCGTCGCGAATGCGTTGGAGTAATCGTAAGGCGCCGGAGTCCAGTGGAAGCTGCAGCGGCAGAGCCCGTCCGGGTCGATAAATTTCTTCTCGTTCCTTAGCCAGCCCGATGATGGGAAGATCGTGCAACCCCAACCGCTGCAATTCACGGCACGCGGCCGAAAGTTGGCCTTTCCCGCCGTCGACGATAATCAGGTCGGGTAAGCGGACGGCAACAAAGCTCGTGTCATTCCGAGCGGAGTCGAGGAATCCCGTTGCATTATCTTGCGGTTGCGCTGCGGGGTCCCTCGACTTCACTTCACTATGCTCGGGATGACGGGAAATTCGTGCCAGCGCATCCGCCGCATTCTCCTGTGAAAATTCTGCGACGTCGGAGTTCACGTCGCGCGCCTCCAGTAGGACACGAGAATATCTGCGCCGGACCACCTCGGCCATACTTGCGAAATCGTCCTGTCCATCAACCGTTCGGACTCGATAGCGTCGGTAATTATCCTTGTCCGGTACGCCGTCGCGGAAACAAACCATCGAGGCGACAACATGCGTCGTTGAAATATTTGATATATCGAAGCATTCCATCACGCGCGGCACCTGCGGCAGGTGCAACGCATCCGCCAACGCCCCTACATCCGCCATTGGATCGATCGAGCTCGGTAGACTACCACGCGTAAATCGGCGCATTGGCCGTGTCGTGCTGCGCAAGTCGTCAATCATGTTGCGTAGTTCGGCGGCTTTCTCGAAATCCATTTTCTTGGCCGCTTTGCGCATTTCTTCTTCCAAGGTCGCGATCATTTCCCGCGATTTTCCTTCCAAAAATTCACACGCCTGAAGGACGCGCTCGCGATATCGCTCAGCATTAATTTCGCTTAAACGCACCGGCACCTGATAGGTCGCGGACTTCAATTCGCGCTCCGTCGGCGAGCCTCGTCCAAATGTGAGCACGCCAAATTTCTTGCGCATGAAATTCAATGTCTGTCGCAACGCCCCAGCATGCGCGTAGGGACCGAAATAGCGGCTGCCATCGTCCTTTTTGAATCGAGCGAGCCGAAAACGCGGCCATTGCTCCGAAAGATCGACCCTGACCACAAGGAACCGCTTGTCGTCGCGGAAGGAAACGTTATAACGCGGCCGGTATTCCTTGATTAGTTTGCCTTCGAGCAAAACTGATTCCGCTTCGCTGCGAACTGTATGTGTCTCAAAATCCCATGTCGCGTCGAGCATGGCGCGCGTTTTCAAATCAGCCTGTGCCAGCTTGGAGGGCAGAAAATATGAACCCACCCGTTTGCGGAGGTCTCGCGCTTTGCCTACGTAAATCACGCGGTTAAATCGGTCCCGCATCAGGTACACACCCGGCTTGTGCGGGACTTCGTGCACCTTTTTCTGCAACTCCGGCTTTTCTTTTGTTAAAGCAGCAGCCATCCGGCCGTGAATCTACGCGAGAAGCGGACATCTGGAAATTGCTATTGCCTGACCCTGCGTCGCAAACAGCAACCTGCCTATAGAAAAGCGCCCGCGAGATTTCTCGCGGGCGCTCTGATTTTTAGCGGGAACGATTTTCCCGTTAAGGTCTTGTCGTTGTCGTAGTGGTTGTTTCCTCGTGCCTGATAACTGCGGGCGGTCGACTCAACACCACTTTGCGTACAAGCACCCGGTCACCAACCCTCGTGTAATAGACGGTCGCCGGCATGTCTGGGCGAATGGCCGACCAAGTTACGGTATGACCTTCCGGGTCGACGATCGCCGTGTCTCTCGTGTAGTAATAACGCGCTGGCGCAACGTTCGGCGCTGTTCGGAACATAAAATAATCCGAATCCGGTGTATACGTTACGATCGTGCCGGCACTGGTCGTTGTTGTTTCTTGAGTTGTCGTTGTGCCGGTTACAGGGTCCGCGGTCGTGGTCGTTGTGGTAGTCTGTTGCCCGTGCGCTATTCCCAGTGTCGCCGCACAAGCGACCGCAACCGTTAATATTTTCACTAATCTCGTTTGTTTCATATTTGTCCCTCTGCTTTGATTGAATTGATGCTCTCCATTCTATTTCTCTCCGGCTCCTTGCTGCCGAAGCTTTTTCAGCTTTGCCCTGATATCGTAAATTCCGCCTCGCGTGGTCGCATCGGCGGGCGTAAGGCCTTTTGTTGCAACGAGGTAAGATAACGTGCCGTTTATGCAGGCTTTACCCGGTTTTCGCGATTTCCTGCCTGACGACTGCGCCGTGCGCAATTACATCTTTGCGCGCTGGCGCGAAGTCGCGCGGCGGTACGGCTTTGTTGAATGGGATGGGCCCATTCTTGAACCGACAGACCTCTACAAAAAAAAGAGCGGCGCAGAAATCGTCGATCAACTTTTCAATTTCATTGATAAGGGCGAACGCGAAGTCGCCATGCGCCCCGAGCTCACGCCGTCGCTTGCTCGCGTGGTCGCCGCCCATGAGCGCGAATTCAAGAAGCCGCTCAAATGGTTCTCCATCGGTCAGTTTTTCCGTTATGAAAAACAACAGCGCGGAAGATTACGCGAACATTTTCAACTCAACTGCGACATTATCGGCGAAGCGAACCTGGCCGCTGATATCGAGCTGGTGGCGCTTTGCATCGACATCCTGCGTGCCTTTGGTTTTGTCGAAAAAGATTTTGTCGTGCGGATCAGCGATCGCGATTTCTGGATCGATTTTTTGCGCGACAAAGAAGTATCGCCGGACCGATGGGATGAACTGTTACAGGCAATCGATAAATCCGGGCGCGAACCGCGCGAGAAAACCGCGGAAAAACTTGGCAAACTCGCCGATCCGATCTTTTCAATTCTAAAAAGCGGCGGGAACAGCCAGAAACTCGAGCAACTTGTTGATGGCCTTCGGGAGCGAGGTCTTGCCGATTATGTGGCCGTTGATGTCGGCATTGTGCGAGGGCTCGCTTATTACACCGGCATCGTATTTGAAGCGTTCGACCGCGGCGGAAAATTCCGTGCCATAGCCGGTGGTGGCCGCTACGACAACCTCATCGCGCAACTAAGCGATCGTGCAGTCTCGATGCCGGCACTCGGTTTCGCAATGGGCGACGTTGTGCTCGGCGAGTTAATGAATGGAACGGCTCATGTGGGTGGGAAATTAGAGAGGGCAATCGCGAACGACCGGATGATCGACATCTATGTGGTTATTGCTAAGGAACAGCGCCGCCCCGACGCTCTTGCGCAAATTCAACAGTTTCGCGACCACGGCTATCGCGTGGATTATCCACTGACCAGCGAAAAAGTTGGCAAACAATTCCAAACCGCCGGGCAACTGGGCGCGCGCGTTGCGGTCTTGTTCGGAGATGAATGGCCGCAGGTCAAAATAAAAACGCTAGCCTCGCGGGAAGAATTGCTTATCGACAATCACGAGTTGCAATCGCACATTCGGCGTGTTCTCTCGCTGTCATCCTGAGCGAAGCAAAGGACCCCTCCCAATTACTTGCCGTCACACAAATTCGAGAGATTCTTCGCTCCGCGCACAATAACATGCTTTCTGTGTTAGCCATGTATCGCACGCACGACTGCAATTCACTTCGTACCGCCGACATCGGCAGCCAAGTCGCGCTCGCCGGCTGGATAAATGTCACACGCGATCACGGCGGAGTCATTTTCATTGACCTGCGGGATCGCGAAGGCTTGACGCAAATCGTGTTTCGGCCGGAAGAAAATGCGGGGCTTGCGAAGCAGGCGCATACATTGCGCAGCGAAGACGTGATTCAGGTTTCGGGTAAGGTCGCGGCGCGGCTGCCGGGCACGGAAAATCCAAACCTGGCCACCGGCGATATCGAAATCATTCCGAGCGAACTGAAGATTCTGAATCGAGCGGACGATTTGCCGTTCCCGATCGACGCCGAACCGCAGAATGAAGAGTTGCGAATGACCCACCGATACTATGACCTGCGCCGCCCCCGCTTCGCGCGCAACCTGCGGTTGCGACACATCGCGGCGAAGGCGACGCGCGATTATCTCGACAGCCAGGGCTACGTCGAGGTTGAGACTCCGATTCTGTCCAAAAGCACCCCGGAAGGAGCGCGCGATTTTTTGGTGCCCAGTCGAATCACTCCAGGGAGATTTTATGCGCTACCGCAGGCGCCTCAGCAGTACAAACAACTGCTGATGGTCGCCGGCGTAGAAAAATATTTTCAGATAGCCAGGTGTTTTCGAGACGAAGATTTGCGCGCAGACCGGCAGCCGGAATTTACCCAGATTGACATCGAGGCATCGTTCGTGACACCGGAGGACATTTTCGCGGTCACCGAAGGGATGCTCGCCGCAATCTTCAAAGCGACGCGCAACATCGAGATCAAAACACCGTTTGACCGGCTCTCTTACCGCGAAGCCGTCGATCGCTATGGCAGCGATAAACCCGATCGCCGTTTTGGGATGGAGCTTGTCGATCTTGGAGAAGCTTTTCGAGGGAGCAGTTTTAAAGTTTTTCGCAACGCACTCGACTCTGGCGGTGTGGTAAAAGCAATTAATGCGAAAGGCTTTGCCGGCATCACCATCGGACAATCGGACGAACTAACTGAGATTGCGAAGTTGCACGGCGCGAAAGGGCTCGCATTCATCAAGATCGAGAACGGCGAATGGAAATCGCCCATCGTGAAATTCTTTTCGGCGGCTGAAAAGGCAGCGCTGGAATCCAAACTGAAAATCGAGGAAGGGGATTGCGCCTTCTTCGGCGCGGATAAATGGCAAGTCGCTTGTGAAGTTCTTGGGCGATTGCGGCTGCGCATTGCGGAAATGCAAGATTTGCTCGGTAGTGCTCGTAAAGGGCAGTCCGGCTCGGACCCGAGCGCGGCGATCTGGGATTTCCTTTGGGTCACCGATTTTCCGTTGTTTGAATGGAGCCCGGAAGAAAGTAAATGGAACGCCATGCATCATCCCTTTACGCGCCCGAAAGCGGAGGACATGGCGCTGTTTGCAGAAAAGAAGTTTCCCGATGTTCGCGCGGAGGCGTACGATGTCGTTTTGAATGGTGTCGAAATCGGCGGCGGCAGTATGCGAATTTACGAGCCGGAATTGCAGGACAAAATGTTCGAGGCTCTCGACATCAGTCCGGAAAATCGCCGCGCGCAATTTGGCCACTTGCTCCGTGCGCTGCATCTTGGCGCCCCGCCGCACGGCGGAATCGCCCTCGGGCTCGATCGGCTGGTCATGCTCATCGCCGGCGAACAAAGCATCCGCGACGTAATAGCCTTCCCCAAGAACAATCGCGGCATCGATTTGATGTCGAATTCGCCCGCCGAGATCGATCCGCGGCAGTTGCGCGACTTGTCGCTTAAGTTAGCGAAGGAGAAATAGCTGCAGGGGTGGCTGTATCCGGCGCATTTTTGGAATTGCCGTGAAACCCGGGATCGCTGGGTGTTCGCCTAATACCCCAGCGCCTTTTTTCGCTCGTTCGCGCCGGGCAACGGATCCTTTTTCACTGTGATCGCCTCCGCGCCGGAGTCCTTTATCTGGTGAGCTTGGGTCGCGTTGAATTCGATATCTTTGGTGAACTCCGGCGGAAGGTCCGCCTCCGCATAGATGGCATGCACCGGGCATACATCGACACATGCCATGCAATCAATGCAGTCCTCCGGGTGAATGACCACCTGGTTCTCCATCTCGTAGAAGCAGGCGACGGGGCACACTTCTACACAGTCAGTGAACTTGCATCCGTTACATTTATCGGTGACGACGTGAGCCATTGGATTTCAATGATTGCATGTTGCGTATAAAGAATCGCCGTTACGCGTCAAGTAATTAGCGACAGGTAATCAGTCAATTCTCGCGCTGATATCGGACTTAAGCGACTGCCGGCGGTTGATGTTCGCGATCAGTTCGGAACAAAATCGCGATGAAGAAAGTGACGATGGTGCCGAAACAGATCCACCACGGAAATTCCATCACCGGTAGCCAGCCAGGCTGGGTGTAAAGTTTGCCGCCGAAGATTCCAGCGATCTTGTTAGGCAAACCGCTCAAAATCGCGACGACGATGAAGCCAATAATCATCGCGATGATATTGCCAACGTCATTGCCGCGCGATTTTGTCAGCATCCCGGCGAGAAAGATTCCCAACACAGAGCCGTAAGTATAACCGTAGATCCCAAGCACGATTGGAATGATCCGAACGTTGGGATGCACAATCACCAGATAGGAGGTTACCGATGCAACGACGATCATCAGGATCGAGAACCAAATCGTGGCCCAGCGCACAGCGCGAAGACTTTGTTCGCCTGTCGATGCTGGATTGATGTAAGGCTCGTACCAATCCCGAGTAAAGCTGGTGGCGAGCGCGTTGACAGCGGTGCTCAGCGAGCCCATCGCGGTTGCGAATATTCCGGCCAGAAGCAAGCCTCGAATACCGACGGGCATTTCGTAGAGAATGTAGTGGCAAAAAATTTCGTTTGGCGTTCTCGGCAAAGCCGGGTCCTGATGCGTTTGATAAAAAACCCAGAGCAACACGCCGATGCTAAGGAAGGTGAAAGCGATCGGAATATCGGCAAGACCCGACAGGATTACCGAGCGTCGGCTGCGGCGCACATCTGGTGCAGTCAACATTCGCTGCACCATGTCCTGATCAGTACCATGTGTGGACATGGTCATAAAAGTGGAACCGATCAGGCCGGCAAAAATCGTGTACTCGACGGTGAACATGCCCTTGATTTTGTCCCAGCCAGTCTTGGCAGGATCCAAACCAGTGGTGACGAAGTCAGAAAGATGAAAACTCCCGTGACGGTGGACAATCTCCCGCCATCCCCCCGGAATCGAAAAATAAAGTAAGCCCAAGGCAACTAGCGCACTGCCAATCATAATCGAGGCCTGAATAAAGTCCGTCCAAATGACTGCCTTAATTCCGCCAAGCGTCGTGTAGATGGCAGTCAAAAGCACGATCGCGACAATCGCGCCGATATAGATGTAAAGCGTCTCCCTTTGACTCGGCTGCACCCCGCGAATCATTTCGTAGCCAAGTGCGAGCGCGATCGCTGCAACATATAATCGCGCGCCGGATGCTAGAAGGCGCGTGAAGAGGAAAACGGTCGAGGCAGCATTCTTCGTCGACACACCGAAACGCACGGTGAGATATTCATAGATCGAGTAAACTTTGTAATCGTAGTACGGTTTAATGAAAATGTAGCTGACCAGGACGCGCGCAAGGATGGTGCCGAGCGCCAGTTGAAGATACGTATAATTTCGAAATGTGAATCCTTCTCCCGGCGTGCCAAAGAAAGTCCCTGCGCTGGTCTCCGCCGCGATTAGCGACGCAAGAATCGCCCACCATGGGATTCCGCGACCGCCCAGCGCGAAGTCTTTGAGATTTTCCTCCTTCCGGCCCATGTAAAGGCCGATGGCAATGATCAGGATGAAATACAGGAGTAGAACTGCAGTGTCGATAGCGAGCCGGCCGTTCATGTCGGCGGTTATTTAGCCACAGACGCCGCGATGAGCCAGCCGAATCCATGAACACAAACACAGATCATGTGATCTTCAGACTCGTGCTGGTGCTCCTGTTTGTAACCAGGAATCGATTTCAGATGCTGAATGGCGGGTAAACTGGCAACAATGAAGTTCACGGAAATTTCTGCCCCGGATTTTAACTTGGCGATGACACTGGACTCTGGTCAGGTCTTCCATTGGGAGAACGTCGGCAAAGGATTTCTCGGAACAATTGGCGATTGCGCCGTTTATGTTGAGCAGCGGAAGAATACTTTAACTGCGTGGAATAGCTGGGGAAAACTCGACGGCTTTAAGCCGTCAAGTTTTGGGGGGCTTGTCGCGAATTATTTCGCGCTTGATCATCCGCTCGCAGAAATCTGCGCGTCGTTCCCGGACGATCCGATTATGAACCCGGCACGACAATTTTGTCGCGGTTTGCGAATTATTCGCCAGCCGAAATGGGAATGTCTGGCCACGTTCATCTGTTCATCGATGAAACAGGTGGCACATATTCGTCAGATTTCGGTGGCGCTTCGGCGACGCTTTGGTGAGAGACGAAAAGTCTGTGATCATGTGGTTCACACCTTTCCGGCGGCACGGCGAATTGCGCCCGCCACTGAGGATGATTTGCGCGAATGCGCACTGGGCTATCGCGCCAAAAATTTGCTTGGGACTGCGCGACTCGTCAGTTCAGGCGAAGCGAACCTGGACGCATGGTCGGCTCTGTCTGATCCCGATCTTCGAGAGAAGTTGTGCTCGTTGCCCGGCGTGGGACCGAAGATAGCTAACTGCGTAATGCTGTTTGCGTATGAGCGCCTTCGCGCATTCCCAATTGACGTCTGGATCGAGCGGGTTTTGAAAAGGCAATATTTTCCGCGGAAGAAGAAAGTCACCGAGCTGCGCCTACGCGAATTTTCGGAAACGTATTTTGGCGAACATGGCGGTTACGCTCAGCAATACTTGTTTCATCATGCGCGCATTGCGTCGCGAAAGTCAGCACTTGGCGTGGGAATCTAAAATGGGTAGCGCCCGCGTCCAGCGTGCTGGTTTCGGTCTCGCGCCGAAACAGTCTTTCTCAACGCTGCATTCTTCCCGAGAGCGGGAGCACGGCAAAAAAGTCCGTGACCGCGAGGACGCGACCACCAGCATGCGAGACGCATGCGCTACCCTTGTGACCGGGCGCACGGCCAAGTTGTCAGCACCGCCGGCCTGAGATAATGTTTCAGCCTTAAACCGAAGCTTCCAAAGCCCAATTTTTTTCTGACTACTGAGAAACCGCTCTCATGACGACGGCTGATATTATGTTCGCCCAGCCGGGCAACCCCGAAAGTCTTCGGGACCACGAATATGAGACGCGAACGGTTTTGTTGGCGCTGCTTGCCGCGATTCTCATTCATCTGCTCGTGGCGTTTTTCCTTGCTGCCTTCGGCGGCGTTTTCTCGCCGGCTACTCCCGTTGAAGACAAGCCGGCTGAACTAACACTCGTCGATCTTGCACCAGCCTCGAAGAATTCCGCGTTCGTTGAAAATGACGAATCGAAAAAAGCGCCCGAACCGAAAGAGAAAACATTCGAATCCAACGCCAATTCGATTGGAGCCAGCGAGCTAGCCGCCACTGGAGAATTGCCTTTGCCGTCGCAGACGGGCAAAGACCGGCCATTTATGGATTTGGAGACGCATCAACACTCGTTGGACACAAAAGGGGCGCAGCCACAACCGAGTGCGGCGCCGCAGGAAAATCCGAATCCGTCGGCGGCGCCCGACACACAACCAGCTCCGGTTACCGCAGCGGAGCAATTTGCGATGTTAACCCAACAACCGACTCCGCCAGTCGAGAAGTCGGTTACATCGCCGCAAGCGCGGTCCGCGTATCGCGCTTTTAAAGAGCGGACGCGTATCGCCGGCCGGATTACGAACCGCGGCGTCTCATCCGTCAATGCAGTGGGCACACCGTTGGGACGGTACCAGAAGTTGATTTTGGATGCGATCGGCTCGCGCTGGTATGCGTTTGTCGACCGGCAAATGGACTTAATAAGCATCGGTACCACCCGCGTGGTCTTTGTGGTGGATCGAAGCGGACACGTCAAGAATCTCAAGATTGTCGAAAACTCGTCAAACGAGGCCTTGGCAAATGTTTGTATTCAATCGATCCAGGACGCGCAACTGCCTCCCATGCCAGATGAACTGGCGGCCATGTTACCTCCTGAGGGAATGGACGTGGATCTCCCGTTTACGATCTTTCCGAACCGATGATCCTGGCGGCGATAACTATCGAAACTCCGGAAACCGTGAATAGCGTGTTTGGATTCTTAGCGAAGGGCGGCCTTTTCATGTGGCCGTTGCTGGCGTGCTCGATTGTCTCGGTAACGATAATGATTTTGCGCGGTCTCGCTTTGCGACGGAACAAGGTGATGCCGCCTTTGATCGAGATCGAAATAGAACGTTTGACTCCGGGGGAAAGTCCCGAGCGGCTATCACGCATTGTGCACCATGATGGTTCGTCACTGGCGCGGATTGCTCGCGTGGCGTTGCAGTATTTACGCAGCCCCCGCTCGGAAAACGTGGAAGCGGTACAAACGCGCGCGCGTCACGAGATGGTGCGACTGGAGAAAGGTCTTATTATTCTCGAAGTCATTGTGGGCATTGCACCCTTGCTGGGTTTGATCGGCGCGGTCTCTGGATTGGTGCATGTCTTTTCCCAGCTCGGATTGAGTTCGGGCGCAGCGGATACGCGTCAGATCGCGCTTGGCATCTCTGAAGCGCTGAATGCAACCGTTTTCGGTCTTTCCATCGCTGTGCCGACGCTGATTGGGTTCACCTATTTTTCGAGGAAAGTCGAGGTGATGTCGGTGGAGATGGAAACGTTGGTCGTCGAATTGATTAACAAATGCTATTACGGGCGATCTGCGCGCGAATTTATGCCTGCAAAATCGGCCGCCGCCAGCTCGGTGCCGATTTCGACGCCGGTAGCGTGAAACGCGCGGCGCATTTCAGGTCATGAAGTTTGCAGTGCGAAAACGAAGGGCGCCCCTCATTATCATCGTTTCGCTCGTCGATATTCTCATCATCCTCCTGATCTTTTTCGTTGTTTCTACAACTTTTAAAAAAGATCAGCCCGAGGTTCAGATTAATCTGCCAGAATCCAAAACAGCAAAGAAACAGCCCGCGGAACTTGAACACGCTATCGTAAGCATCGATCAAAACGACGAGATCAAACTAGACGGGCGAACCATGAGCGTGGACGAACTGGAAGGCGCCGTGCGGAACCTGCCGGCGCCCCGCAAATCCACGCTCGCGCTCCAAGCGGACAAGAAAGCTTCCTTCGGCACAATTATTAAAGTGATGGACGCGTTGAAGCTGGCTGGCGTGAGAAATTTGCCGGCGTTTACCCGGGAAGAGAAATGATTCTGCAAATCCTGGAGTACGGCGACCCAATCCTGCGCGCCAAGGGCAAACCGATCGAAGACATAGACGATCGGATTCGCGAACTGGCTGCGAACATGATCGAGACGATGCACGCGGCAAATGGCGTCGGCCTGGCAGCGCAGCAGATAGGTGAAGCTTTGCAGCTCACAGTGCTCGACGTTTCGCTGGTCGAAGATCGACCGAGCACGTTGAAGCTGGACGGCAAAGATCTCGATCCGAAGTCTGCGATGCCGCTTGTGCTGATCAATCCGGAAATCGAACTGCGCGGTGCGACTGAAGTTGGGGTAGAAGGTTGCTTAAGTTTTCCGGAAATCACTGGTAACATCGAGCGAGCGAAGTCAGTGATCGTGCGTTCGCAAACGTTCGAAGGTGGCGCAATCGAAATCGAAGCAGGCGGGTTTCTTGCGCGCGCGATTCAGCACGAGGGCGATCATCTCAATGGAATTCTATTTATCGATCGCATGAATTCGGCGGCAAAAGCTGCCTTGTCGAGTCGACTGAAACGATTGCAGAAGGAGACCCGGCGGGGCATCAAACATCGGGGAGCGCTTGTAAGCGAGACGACGTTGTAGCCCTGAGTACCAAACTCGCGCTGCGCACCAGCATTTCTTACTCTTCCCGAAGGAGTTTGGATGGATCGATGGCAAGCGCTCGCAGGGCCGGAATGGCGGACGCTGCAATGCCTAGCAACGCCATCGTCAGCACTGCGCTGACTACGACCACGGGATCTCGCGGATTCGCTTGATATACAATCTGCCCCAGAAGCCGACTGGCAAAGATGCCAGACAGCAACCCCACTAACGATCCGATTCCAAGCAGCACGATTGGACGCCCGACCGCAGCGCTCATCACGTGCTGTGTGCGCGCGCCCAAGGCCACGCGGATGCCGAGTTCCTTCATACGGCGACTTACGTTGTAGGCCGCCATTCCGAAGATGCCGGTGACAGCCAACATCGCTGCCAGTCCCCCCATGACGCCCAATGCTACGGTTGCCGCCCGGGCCGGAAACAACACATACGAAATTTTATCGGGCCAACTCTCAACGGTGATTAGCGCATCCGGCTCGAGCGCGTGTAACACTCGTTCGATGGTTGGCGCTATTTCGTTCTGCGATCGATTCGACCGCACTACGAAAATTGGCTTGATCTGCTCGTTTTGCGACAACGGCAGAAAGACCGCCGGCTGTGGTGACTCCGTCATTTCGTGATACTTGCCGTCCTCCACTACGCCTACGACTTCTCTCAAGCGATCCATGAAAATAAAACGTTGTCCAATTGCCGGCGTGTCGCCCCACATTTTCCGCGCAAAAGTTCGGTTCACGATCGCGACGCAGGGTGTGCTTGTCGTGTCACGCCATGAGACATCGCGTCCCTCTAAGAGTTGTGTGCCAGCGGTCTCAAGGTAGCCCGGAGAAATTGTAAAGCCGTACGGCAACAGCACCGAATTGTTCAGTGTGAACTCTGTCGTGCCGGGCGGGAAAACCGGAATACCGCGCAGCCCGCCGTAAAGTGGCGACCTACTTAACGCCCCGGCCGCGGTCACACCCGGGATGTCCCGCACCGCTTCAATCATCGCTTTCTTTTTTTCGAGCGACACGTTGCCTCCTTCCACCAGGCTGAAGTCGACATCGGCCAGCACTACACCTTGTGGCTGGAATCCGATCGGAGCGTGCAGCATCCGCACCATGCCGCGCACCGCGACCAGCGAAGCCGTGACCAAGAGCATGCAGATGACAATTTGTGCGCCTAACAACAAATCTCGCGGCGTAAATCGGCGCAGCGGCGTTGAATCCACCGGCCCGCTTTTCATTGCCTGCAACGGACTACTATCCCGCACCTGCCGGGCGGGGATCATTCCAAAGAGTAGGGCGCTAACCAGGATGAACGCGAAAGCTGCGAGATAGACACGCCCATCCACACTCACGGCCAGATGATTATTGGAGTCTCCTAACCGGCTTAGCAAATTCAACAGCCGACTTGCGATGACCAGCCCTGCTGCACCGCCCAGCATCGACAACACCACCGCTTCAGTCATCACTTGCCTAACGAGTCGCCATTGGCTCGCCCCCAGCGCCACACGGACAGCGAGTTCACGGCTGCGATCGGCCGCGCGCGCCGCGAAAAGGCTGGCCAGATTGGCGCACGCCGCCGCCAGCACCAGCAGAGCCAGCCCGGTCACGCTATAAAGAAATCCGCGAATAACGTCACCGTCTTCCGCCTGAAGTCCCGGCCGAATCAGACGCAGTGGCATTCCAGTGTCAGTCTTTGGATACTCCCTGGCCAATTGCGCCGCGATCGCACTCAGATTTTGCGAAGCCTGGTGCGGCGTCACGCCTGGTTTGAGCCGGCCCAGTACCGTCAAAGGCCACCCCGTCCGGTCTGCCAGGTGCTCCGCGTCGAAGTAATTCACGATGGGAATGAAGTAGTCCGGCCAGACAAATTGCTCCGTGCCGTGAAACTGGGCTGGCGCCACACCGATCACCGTAAAAGAATCTTTGTTGAGACGTACGGTCGTTCCGATCACACGCGGATCGGCGTTGAATGCGCTTTGCCAAAGACTATCGCTCAAGATTATGTAGGGCGCTGAATTCGGACCATGCTCGTCTGACGACTGGATGAGCCGACCTAGCTCTGGTCGCACCCCAAGCATTTCGAAATAATTGCCAGTGACCGCATAGCCGTCGACATTCTTCACCAAGTTCCCCCACGTCAGTCGCGCGTGACAGTATCCGTAAAATCCGGTGATCTCGCTAAAAGTCGTGTTGCGCTGCCGATAATCTTCAAACGCAGGATAGGATGTAGTGAGCAGCTTGCCGTGAGTCCGCGGCTTAAGGCGAAGTTGGTAGAGATTCTGCGGGTCGCTCACCTCAAGCGGATGCAGCAGGACCGCATTGACGACTCCGAAGACGACGACGTTTGCCCCAATGCTCAACATCAGAGTGAGCAATGCCACAAGCGTAAATGCGGGAGATTTCCAAAGCACGCGCAGCGCGTAACGAATATCCAGCAACAGGTCCTTCATCTTGTCTGTTGCCGTCTAACGAGATTTGGGCTGGGGCGCAGAGAACTCATTAATCGTCACGTAGTATCCGTCAGGATCTCGGAGTGAGAACTCCGGTGTTTGAGTGTTCGGGTTCACGTGGGGCTCGTCTTCGAACCGGGCGACCAGAGCGCGTGCCCGCTTGAGGGCCATCTCGTAGTCGTCGACGCGGAAGAACAAGAGAAGTCCGTTGCCAGGGGACGCCTGGTCCGGGCTCATCAAGGAGGGATGCTGGTGCGCGCCCCACTGATGCAGGCAGAGCAAGACGGTTCCATCCGTATCCAGGATCTGACCAAAGTAGTCATGGCCTGGAGGCGTCTCGGGCTGACCGAAGAGCGACTGGTACCATTTCAAACTGCCCCAAACGTCGTTTACGCCGATAATCGTCCATGTGCGTTTCATCGCATTCCGTTGTCTGCCTAACGAGTATTCGGTCGAATATTTACGCTTTAAAGCCGTGTTTTTTACACCTAATGCGCGAGAGTGTCACCGAGTCAGAAATCCGGTCAACGGACTGGTTGCCGCCGCCGCATCCAGTTTTTCGGCCAATCCGATTTCGCGCGCTTCGCGTCCGGCTTCGGTGGCTTTCTTGAAAGCTTTGGCCATGCGAACCGGGTCGGACGCAATTGCGATCGCGGTGTTAACCAGAACGGCGTCGGCGCCCATTTCCATCGCTTCAGCCGCGTGACTTGGGGCACCCAGGCCGGCATCAACGACTACGGGCACTGTCGCTTGCTCGATGATGATCTCGATTTGGAGACGTGCCTCGATGCCGCGATTGCTGCCGATCGGCGAACCCAGCGGCATAACTGTTGCGGTTCCGATGTCCTGCAACCGTTTCGCCAGGACCGGGTCGGCATTGATGTAGGGAAGAACCGTGAATCCTTCTTTCACCAGAATTTCGGCGGCGGCCAGCGTCTCGACCGGATCGGGCAGCAAATAGCGCGGGTCCGGGTGAATCTCGAGCTTGATCCACTTTGGCAAGCCTGCGCTCGCGGCTAACCGCGCCAGGCGCACCGCTTCGTCGGCGTTGCGCGCACCGCTGGTGTTCGGCAGAAGAAGGAAACGTTTCGGGTCGATAAAATCGAGAATGTTCGCGAACGGATCGTGCGTGCCTGAAATATCGGCGCGCCGGAGCGCCACGGTGACCAGCTCCGTTCCGCTGGCAATGAGCGCGTCGCGCATCGATTCGTTCGATGCGAATTTCCCGGTGCCAACCAGCAAACGCGAGGTGAACTCGCGGTCGCCGATTTTTAATTTGGAGGGCTTGTCCGCCATCTTCCTACAACAATGATGCAGTTTGATGTTCGCCGCAAAGGTTACCGGAACATAGGGCTGTGCCCTGTGTGCCCAGCGTGAGCTGAACTCTGCTGTCCGAAGGCGGTCTGTATTGACGTCGTAAGCAGCGGGTTTCAAACCCGCTGGGCGCACAGACCGCAGGTCTATGTTCCGACTTGTACGAACCCGCAAAGCTGCAATGTTTTGTTTATGACTCGGTTTGAGCTTCGCGGCGAAGATTGCATCAAGGCAATGTCGCGGTTGACAAGTGAAAGTGTCGATCTTGTGGTGACTTCACCCCCCTACAACCTGGGAATTGGCTACCGGCAATATGTCGACCGGCAGGACCGACAATCGTATCTGAACTGGTGCGCCAAATGGGCGGCACAAATTCGAAGAATTCTACGGTGGAATGGATCTTTTTTTCTGAACCTCGGCTCCGCGCCATCGAATCCAATGTTGCCTCATCAAATCGTGATCGCGCTGACATCCGCGTCACGCGGATTTGTTTTGCAGAACACGATTCACTGGATCAAGTCGATTACGATTGAAGATAGTTGTAGCCGTCGCGCTGTGGGCGACGCGACGCGGAGGCGTCTAATACATCAACGCAACGCTTCCCGGAAGGAAGCGGCCACAGCAATTCGCTCCTTTGGCCATTTCAAGCCAATCAACTCGAAGCGGTTTCTGAACGATTGTCACGAATACATTTTTCACTTTACGAAGCCGGGACGCGTTGAAATCGATCGGCTTGCCCTGGGCGTTCCATACCAGGACAAAAGTAATATCGCGCGTTGGTCGCACACCCGTGGGAACGATGTACGCTGTCGCGGCAACACGTGGTTCATTCCCTACGAAACAATTCAGAGCCGCGAAAAGGAGCGACCGCATCCGGCGACGTTTCCTGTTCAACTCGCGGAATGGTGCATCAAACTGCACGGCGTCTCGCGCGTTCGCACCATGCTTGATCCGTTTCTCGGCATCGGAAATTCTGCCGTCGCCGCGCAGCGTTGCGGCGTGAAAAAATTCATCGGGTTTGAAATCGACGAAGCTTATCTCGAAGAGACCAAGCGGCGCTTGAAAGCACCGCAATGAGTCGTCACTTAAGTCGAGCTGGGCGAGCTCACCTCTCTGCCGATTGCTGACGAAACTGGCCTTAATGAAATTCGTTAGCTGGAATTTGAGGGTTTGTCACATGTGATACAGGATACAATTTCTTGAATCGATTAATCTTAATTTGGCAAGTTGTCGTCGTCCTCAACATCATAGCAACGTACGGTGCGGACGGGGCCCAGGCCTCTCTCAAATTCGGTGGCACTAGCTTTTCTCCAAGTTCAAACGTCCGAGCTAATGTTCCTCTGAGTCCGCAGGAAAAATCGTATGCGGTGCAAGGTGGTAACGCCGTTCCGCCATACGCTGTGGCTGTGCTCGCAACTCCTGCAAATTTTGATCCAACAAAGCCGTGGCCCGTTTTAGTGACCTGTTCGACAAGCGACCTTAAACGTCAGAATCGAGATGACCTCGTTGAGTTTTATCGCAGAGTTGGTCTTGCCGAGGGCTGGGTGCTGCTGGCGGGGGACGGCCCGCAACACCCGCGGAACGACAATGTGGCATGGCGCGAGGCCATGACAATGGCTGCCATCGACGCCCTTCACCGCAGCTTCCCCGGGTCGCAGAAGTGGCCGGTAGCATGCGCGGGGTTCTCAGGGGGAGGAAAAGGCGTCGGTTATGTAGCGCCTTTTCTCGCGAGAAACGGTTGTCGTATCATCGGGGTGTACATCACGGGCGCGAACGAAGACCACCTGAGTGGCGGCTACGCGACCCTGAGGCCTGGTCCGAATTTTCTCGATACTCCAATTTACGTCAGTGCTGGGCACGAGGACAGAATCGCAACCATAGAACAGCAGTACAACGTCGTAGGTTCAATCAAGCGAACCGGCTTTAAGCGCATTCGAATGGGCACTTTCCGCGGCGGCCACGAAGTTAATGATGCGCAAACCTCGATCGCATTACACTGGTTCCGCGAACTGGCGAAGTAGTCTCTACTGGAAAGACAAAAGGCGCCGAAGCGCCCGCAAAACGCAAGCTCGATTAGAGGACGGAAGTTCCGGTCACGTTTTGGACTGCGGCGCTGCTGCGCCGCTTTTTATACTTACACTGGTCAGTGCTGCTGGTCGATCGAACGCCGAATTGCCGTAGTGAGTCCGTCAGCGTCGTCCGTGCCCAGTGCGAATTTCCCGCCGTTCCGCAAGCTGATCGCGAGCGCGTCCAAACCAGACACGTTGTATAGCCAGCCGTACGGCGTGCGATGAATTCCCCAACCGTACCACCAACGGATTCCAATGGGTTCGCATTCGACAATCTCCGCCAGCGGCACTTCTCTGCTGATAATTCCTACTCCGAACCACCAGCGCAGAGTTTTGCTCTCAATCATGATCGTGAGTTTGTAGAACAGCGCGATTGTGATTACAAACACGATGGAAACGGCCAGGAGAATTCCCCGATGCGGCGATGATTCAAAGGTCGCTCCGATCGCGAACAGAACTGCCGCAGCCGCCGGGACCCAAATCATCGAGTAACCAACCTGGGTGTGCTGGTACCGCGTCACAGAAGTTTGCCGTCCACCGGGGCGTTCGCCGCTTCCGAAGATTGCTGAAATTTCTCGAGCGATTTGACTAAATTTCCCGGGAGCGGACGCACGCGATCAAAAATGCGAGCCGCCAGCGGTTTGGCTGTTGTGTAACCTGCCGCGAACATTTCCAGACGAGCATCGAGATTATCGATGTAATGCAGCGCCATTGCTTCCGGTGTTTTCGGTGCGACCGGTGAACCAAATTCCATCTCGCCATGATGTGCCCCGATTAGATGCAAAAGATGCAGGCGAACATCTTCCGAAGCCGGGGCAAGAGTTTTCCACGCCTCCGCATTGACCGCATTGACCTTTCTCCATAGCGCGTTCACAAGCTCAAGGCCGATGGAGATGTGCCCGATTAACTCCCCGCGTTCATCATAATTCATGACGAACCCGTTTTCCGGAAGAGCGTTCTCCCAAAGTTTGCCAGAGTCGTGGAATAGGATTCCGGCAAGCAGAAGATCGAGATTCAATTGCGGATAAAGGGGGGCGATCTCCTTTGCAACACGCATCATTTGAGCCGTGTGCTCGACCAGTCCGCCTCGGCGGGCGTGATGATAATTGCGCGCAGCGGCTGTGCGACGGAACCGATCACCCCATTCTTGCAGAAACAGCTCGCATAAGGAGCGCAGGCGCGGATCGCAAATCGTTTTGGTCGCTTTCTCAATAAACTCCCAGTCCGCGTTCTGTTTGGCACGCAAGTCCGGGGGACCTTGGAGCAATTCACTTTTTTCCTGCTCGGTGAGCGGCCGCACGGTCCATTTGTTTCTCTCTGCCTCCAGCCCGTACTGCGGGTGTTGATGAAACTCGCTGGAGAGCTCGATAAAACTTTCAGGCGCGAGTCCGCTACAAGTCTTGTAAGCGGGATGATCGCTCCAGACACGCAGCGTCATGCGATCGCACGCATCCGCCAGAGCGAGCTCGCAGTACGGTTTCCCATCGCGCGTCGTCTTTGCAGTGGCAGATTCCACCTGCACGTGCACGCGCGCGGCAACTGGACCGTTCTGCGCCGCGCGGCGAATTTCGGTCAGCGTGATCAAGTCCATTCCGGCAAATCTACCACAAGCCGCAAACGTGCGTAGCACAGGCATCCTGCCTGTGGGGCAACCGGGCGTTCCGCCTGGTTGGTAAATGAAGCCGCAGGCTCGTCGCGCGAGTTCGTCCGTTGGCAGGCAAGATGCCTGCCGGCCCCACACACAGGATGTCTGTGCTACGCTTAATTGCCCCAATGTTTGTGACGCACCTTGAATGCAGCGCATGCGGCCTCCAGCACGATTGGTCGCGCCTGCAGAATCTTTGTCTTTCCTGCGGCAAGCCGCTCTTTGCGATTGTGAATTTGGCCGCTGCGAGCCGGACTCTGAAGCGCGAAACGCTGGCGACGCGCGAGAAATCATTATGGCGCTATCGGGAAGTGCTGCCGTTGCCTGGAAACGCCCAGCCGGTCTCGTTAGGCGAGGGCGGAACCCCGCTATTGCGCGCGGAAAAATTTGGCGGCGACATCGATCTCTGGATCAAGGACGAATCGGCAAACCCGACGCAAAGTTTCAAGGCGCGCGGGATGAGTGTTGCCGTGTCCATGGCAAAACATCTCGGAGCAACCAAGCTGGCCGTCCCCAGCGCCGGAAATGCTGGCGGCGCGCTTGCCGCATACGCGGCCCGCGCCCGCTTGGAAGCGCACATCTTCATGCCGCGTGATACACCGCGTGCAAACGTCATAGAATGCCGTGAGTTGGGCGCTCATGTGACCTTGATTAACGGATTAATCACCGATTGTGGCGCTGAGATCGCCCGACGCAAAGCAAAGGAAGGCTGGTTTGACATGTCCACGCTCAAAGAGCCGTATCGCGTCGAGGGAAAAAAGACGCTCGGCTACGAACTCGCGGAGCAATGCGATTTGGAATTGCCCGACGTAATTTTGTACCCAACCGGCGGGGGCACGGGCCTCATCGGAATGTGGAAAGCATTCGATGAAATGGAGACGCTGGGCTGGATTGGAAGAAAACGTCCGCGCATGTTTGCGGTGCAAGCCAGTGGTTGCGCGCCAATCGTTCGGGCGTTCGAAGCCGGAGAAAAAAGCGCCGGGGAATTTCCCGCGGCGCGTACGATTGCCTCTGGTTTGCGTGTTCCAAAAGCGATCGGCGATTTCCTAATTCTGAAGACTCTTCGTCAGTCTAACGGCGGCGCCATTGCGATTGATGACCAAGCAATGCTCCGCGTGACGCGCGAAGTGGGATCTAGCGAAGGTCTTTTTGTCGCGCCAGAAGCTGCTGCCTGTTTCGCGGCTTTAAAGTCGCTCCGTTCCACAGCCAAAATTCGTTCGGGCGAACGCGTGGTCATCTTCAACACCGGGTCCGGAATCAAGTACCTCGACTGCTACCCTGACCAATAAACAATCGCGCTCATATCCGCTTACCTGCGAAGATAGAGATGCGCTTGGCGAAAGCCTTTGCAGGCTCGGCGTAGAAACGACGCCCAAGTTCGAGCGCATCCGTGCGCAATCGTTTGCCTCGTTTACGGATTAGTTTCTCGAGTTGCGCCAGTTCATCGCGGAGCGCTTCGTCGGTGCTGTCCTTTTCCAGGCGCGCCCAAAGAAAATCCAAATCGTGCTCAAGCCCCAGTAATTCGCCTAAAACTTCCGCGTCGTGAGCCATCTCTGTCAGGACCACGCGATTCAGTGGCTGCAAAATGCGCAGCTGATACCAGAGGTCCTTCACTCGCTTGCGCCAGGCATGAAAATTCTCTGGCTCCTCGTCGTTAATTGTTTTTGAGAGCCCGCGTTGGCCGCGTTTGTAAATCTTGGCGACTGCTCCGCAAACTTGCGTCCAAGTCAAATCCTCCAGCGGCCATTTCAGCAGACGCGCCTCCACGCGTTCCAACTGCGGGATGGCTTGTTTCTGCCACCCGGCGAATGCCGCGGAAAAACTTTCCCGTTCCAGCGACAATAGTTCTTCGATGTGCGCAAAGCGCTTTTCTCCGGTCTTTGCGGTTTCTTCCTTCAACTGAATGAGTGTTTGCAGCCGCACCTGTGCATCGCGCAAGTCGGAGACGAGCCGTCCGATTTTGCGCACGCAGCGGTCCTCACGCGTGTGCCAGCTCTTGCCAACTTCGGGAATGGCAAGCCGCATCGCCGCGCGTAGCTTTTTAAGGTGCTTACGCACCTCATGCACGGTGACACCGCGTTGCTTTGCCGGATGGCGACACAACTCCAGAGCAGACTCGATCTGTTCCCGAAAGACTCTTTTCAGTCCGTCAGGCAACGGTTCGCGTAATTTCAAACGGAACCCCATAAGTTCTCCTGCCTATTCATTAGCGAGTCGCACGTTGCTGTAACGTTTTTCCCCGGTCACTTCCCGTCCAAACCAGGAAGGCGGTTTGAATTTTCGGCAACTGGCGGGGTCCGGGAATTCGACTTCGGCCACCACGAGACCGGCGTGTCTCCCCTGATAAATATCAATCTCAATGGTTCGATTTTTCCAGGGAATTTCGCAGCGCACCTTGCGCAATCTTCTCCCCGCAGTCCCTGGCCAAAGCGAATCGAACTGTTTTGGGCTAAGTCTGATCTCGCGTTCTTCCCGATGTCTGCCCCGGCCCACCTTGAAAGTCAGGGTTGCAGCCGCGCCTTTTTTGCGGAGACGAACCTGCCTGCCTGCGGGTTCACTCGCCAGATAACCCTGGTCGATCAGGTAGCACCGCGAGCGATTGAGCTTGTCCGGCAACCGCCTAAGCAAAAATTTTCGTTCAATTTCCCGATTATTTGCTGCTCGAGCATTTTTTTGCACAAGGCCAACATGCTAGTGTCCGGTCCCGGGAATGACTAGAGATTTGGAGCTAAAGGCCTCGCTCCCCAGAGTTCCCGGCTCACTCAAACAGGCGTGTTCTGGAAGAACTGGGTTAACGCGCCTGCGGCTGCAAGGATTGGCCAGGCTGAGATCGCGACAATGATGGCAAAGAACAATGCCTCGAGGACAAACTCCAAAGTGTTTTCTCTCGCAAAGTAGGCGCGTGCTAATTCTCGGAACGACCGACGGGTAGTGGAAGTTTTCTTCGACCTTCCGTTGATCACTATTTTTTTCACGGATGCAACCTTTGGTATTCCGTGGAAAACTGTTCTCCTCACTGTAATCACGTTCATGGTTGAACCTTCGACCGGTATTGGAGGGCGTCAGGTTACGAATTGTCAAAACCGCGTGACGATCGAGTAACAAGGCGGGGTGTAGGTTAAGGTTAACAACCGCAACTTCTGGAGTTTTGAAGACAAGGAAAACGCCCAACGTTGGACGTTAAAAGCGTTCACGAGGAAGGGCCGGCTAACAGACTGTCCTTGCGCTGGATCGAATCGACAGTTTGACTCGCGGATGGTCGATTTCCTGCAAACGGATCGTAATTGACCAGCGAGAGGATGCCATCCTCGCCCTCAACAAGTGCCGAGCAACTCTCCACCCAATCACCACAGTTGTAATAAGTGACTTTGCCGAATTCCCGAATGGCCGGACTATGGATGTGGCCGCATAGAACAGCATCCACGCGATACCGCTCCGCATAATGCGCGACTGCAGCTTCGAATTTACCGATGAAACTGACGGCGTCCTTCACTCGCCGCTTGGCATACGCACTAAGTGACCAATAACCGAGACCGAACCTGCGTCTGACGAAATTGATGAGCGGATTTAGAGAGAGCAAAAATTGGTAGCCAACATCGCCGGCGAACGCGAGCCACTTCATCCGGCCGCTGCCGGACACGACGACATCGAGCTCATGGCCGTGAATGATTAAAATGCGTTCACCACAGGCGGTCACATGAATGGCATTCTCTTTGATGTCGATGTTTCCGTACGCGCCAAGGAAGCTTGCCACCAGTTCATCGTGATTTCCCGGGATATAAATCACCCGAGTACCCTTACGAGCCTTGCGCAAAATTTTTTGGATGACGTCGTTATGTTGTTGCGGCCAATAGATCCCACGGCGCAACGACCAGATATCGATCAGATCACCGACGACGTAGAGCGTCTCGAAATCATTCTCACGGAGAAAATCAAGCAAGGCGGTGGCATTGCAGCCGCGCGTGCCCAGATGCGTGTCCGAGATCCAGCCAGTGCGATAACGCCTCGGTATTGGCAATTGCACCAGCGATTTTCCAAACGAGAAACGCTGTTGAGCCGTGAAGATCTGCGTTGAATCCCTTCGGGGAAAGGTGGACGCCTGCATTCCCGGTCAGCCACAACGCTAAGAATCCACGAGCCTCCGGACAAGAGGATTAGTGTTACGTTTGTGTGGCAAAAAACACGACCGTTAGCAAAGAAAAAGCCCGCCACGGGAATTCCCCGCGGCGGGCTTGGATCGACCTAACCAGCCTAGAATTTCACGCTTAGATCGGCTTGGAACAGCTGGTACTGGTCCACCGGATTTATGGGAAGATCGCCAACACCGCCGGTGCCGTAACTGCCATTAACGCGCCAGCCATACGAGTAAGTGAGGTTGAAGACGATGGCATCGGCCAGCATGTAGCCGGCTTTCACCGCCGGGCCTTCTATGTTTACGCGGCTATCGAAGATATCCGAGTCAACCAAATTCGGATCCAGAGCAAATTGTTCGGTGTGTTGCCACCAGCCGCGGATCTCCCAATCGTGCTTTTTCTTTAACTGACCAATGCCGAGACCGATTTCATAGGCGTATCGCTGACCGCCGCCCCCCGCGTGGCCGGCCGCTGCAGCGCGATCGTCAGCTTCGAAGTTGGTCGCAAAATCCCCAAAGATGCGCATCGGTATCTTTCCGATTTTCCAGCCGAACTCAGCCGGCATATCGAAAACCAAAAGACTGTTGATACCATTTTGATTCCCACCCGGATCGCCTGAAAAATGGATGTTAAACGTGTCGCCGTTGCCGGTGTAATTGTACAGCGTCGGGGCTAACTGGAAGTAACAGATGTGCGGGAACTCAAATCTCGCTCCCACCTGCCATTCCAGGAGGAACGCATCGTGGTTCGGGACGAGCTGAGTTTCGCCGCCTATCGGCTGCGTAATTGTCGGACGCGGCCCAATTGGGTTTTCCGGGTTGGCATCGTCGTAAACGAATTGACCGAAGTTTGCGAAAAGATTGAGCTTCAGGAATGGCTCCGGTGGCGGCCCTACAACGGCTTTGCCATCCTTGCTGAATGAAGGCGGTGGCGGGGCGCCTCCTCCGAACACAAAAGTGTGTTTCCACTGCTCTGCCAAGCCTTCCACGTTGATGTCGTCGTCCCACACCATCGTGGTACTAACGAATGTGGGCGCGAATCGACCACCCCAGAACGTAAAGTCAGGGAAGCCTTTGTAGCCGAGGTATGCCTGACCCAGATTGATGCTGTCGCTGTTTTTCGCAAACGGTCCACTGCTGCTGTCATCGCCGAACGTCACGTTCGTCGAGCGTGGATTCGTGCTGGTCTCCAATCGGATTCCAAAAAACCAATCATCCAGCAGTGTGCCTTTTAATCCCAGGCGCACTCGATAACGCTCGCGTTCGCGCTCATACCAATCATTTGAGTTACCCTGATCGAACTGAAAGTGGTCGGGCAGTCTGCCACCGCGGTATTCGTAGCGGATACGCGCGTCGCCATAGAGCTCCAATTCAGTGATCGCCGGGAACAATTTCCATTTCTCGCCGCCGTGTAACTCGGGGACGAATTTCTCGACGTATGTCTTTCCATCGCTGGTCACCTCCGTCTTGCCTTTGCCTTCCGCTCCAACCACAGGCGCCCAGGAGGAGCGTTTCTTTAATCCCGAGACCTCCTGTTCAAGCTCGGCATTGCGCTTTTGTAGCTGGCTGACGGCCTGTTCGAGTTTTTGGATCCGGGCATCGTCCGACGCTGTTTGGGCGCCGAGCGATTGCGCGCCAAGCGAAATGACTGCAGCCATGCTCGCTCCGGCGGCGCGTAAGATGGTTTTTTTTGTGAACATCGTTTCTCCTTGTTGTGATGATTTTTTTGGTTGCCTGAGGGGACGCGATTCCCGTGAACGCTAGAAATGGATTGTTACAGCCGTATGACGAAGAAGTAACAATTCCGCGAACTTTGCCGCAGACCCTTGGAGAGCGGCGGCTTGCGAGGCGGAGAGGGAAAATAAGGCGGCTGGGCAGCCGTTTTTCTGGTGCGCTTCGGTGAAACGCCGGCCTTACGGCGTCGCTGTTGGTTGCGCCGCCGGCGCTGGGGAAAACGCGGGAGACGCCTGAATTGGCGAGCTCGAAGAAACGGGCGAAGCCTGAGGTTTTGCCTGGGCGGGAGAAGTAGCCGGAGTAGCCTGCTGTTTCATCAGCTCACGCCGGAACGCGCTTTCTCCGCCTGTGCCCCGATGCGCATACAAAACCGACAATCCAAAGGTGACCGCGAAAAAAATGCCGGCCAGCCAGGTTGTGAACTTCACCAGCACGTTCGTCGTTTGCGCGCCAAAAATGTTTTCCGTGACTGCCCCGCCAAATGCCGCTCCCAAGCCTTCGCTCTTTGGGCGTTGCATCAGGATCACGAGCACCATGAGCAGGGCCACCAGAACAAAAAACACAGACAGCAAATTGATCAGAAGATTCATCGGGGCGGGCAATATCTCCAAATAGGAGAGAGAAGCAAACGCCCAACGCTCAACGCCGGACACCCGACATTCGATTCAGATAACTTTAGGGTTAGGCGTTGGACGTTCAGCGTCGGGTGTTTCCTTAATCTGATTCCAAATCTTGTCCAGCTCCGCGAGGTCCACATCACCGAGTTGTTTCCCTTGCCTTTGTAATTCGTCCTCTAACCGATTGAAACGGGCGACGAATTTGTCAGTCGCGCCTTGCAACGCGCTTTCTGCATCGAGTTTGCATTTCCGTGCAAGATTAACCACCGCGAAGAGCAAATCGCCTGCTTCATCCTCGATCGATTTGCGATCTTGTTCCAGAACAGCCTGTTTTAATTCCCGGACTTCTTCTTCGGCCTTTTCGATCACGTCGCGCACTTCGGTCCAGTCAAAATTGACACGGGCAACCTTCGACTGTGCTTTTTGCGCGCGCATCAGGGCAGGAAGCGCCACGGGCAAATCATCCAGGTAATGCCCGCTTGCACCGTGGAGTATTCGACCAGGTTTACCTTTCTTTTCAGCGCGCTTGATCGATTCCCATTGTTTTAACACCACGCCGCTGTCGCGCGCGTCGCTGTTGCCGAACACGTGCGGATGACGCCGGATCAGTTTCTCCGTTACTTCCTTGAGCACACCGTTGATGTCGAACCGACCGGATTCGCTTGCGATTTCGGCGTGCATCACGACGAGCAGCAGCAGGTCGCCCAGTTCCTCGCGAAAATTTGCGGCATCGTGGGCGCGCAGCGCTCCGGCCACTTCGTATGCCTCTTCGATCAAGGCCGGCAATAACGATTCATGGGTTTGTTCGCGATCCCAGGGGCAGCCGCCGGGGGCGCGAAGCTTTGCGACGATTTCGCACAATTTGTTAAAACCTGAGGGTTGAGAATTGAGAGATTTAGAAGATTCCGCCATTGCCATTCTCTCAACCATCAACATCAACTCTCAACTGATTCATATCCGCCAGAGCGACCGGTGGGTGCCGAACTCGGAGATTTCTCCGGAAGATTTTTTGCTGACGTAAATCGTGAGCGAAATCACAGCGACAAAGGTGCCGGCAACAACCATCGCCACCAGCCACGACGGTATGTGTCCAATGTGCAAGGCTTGATAAAACGAGACAAAATCGTTAATCGGCGCGCTCGCGTGCAAAAATATTTTCACTACCCAGGCCATCAGGATGAGAATGAAAATGAACATGTAATTACGTTTCAGCCGACGCCCAATGGCTTCCAGTTTGCTGATCTTAAAGCAGGGCAGGATCAAATCTTCGCAGACGAGCTTTTTCCATTCGCCCTGTAGCATCTCGCGATTTTCCATCACCATCGGAACAAGAAAATGCGCTTCGAGCATCCGAACACGCGCGCGAAAGGCGTCGTAAAAACGGTAACGACGCGCCTCGATCCAGAGCAATACCCATACAATGGCGAGATTAAAGAAGAAAATAATGTGCGGCACATCGCGAGTGGAGAAGGCGATGGTAATGATGGCGGTGCTACTGGTGATCGCCCAGTTTGTGGTCACGTCCAGCCGTTGTCGCCATACCATGATCCGGCTCATTTCGCCGCGATAAAAGTGGGACATGGCGTTGACATAGCCCGGGTCGTAAATGCTCCGTTGCATGGAGACTGTTCTTTCTTCTTTTTCTGAGAAGGCTGTGTTTTCAGTTGCCACGGCTGCGTATTTAACTGGATAACTGGCTTTGCCGTATAATCCAATAAATCTCTCTCCTCCCAATGGCTATCACGCTGACCGATCTGCTTGACGAAAAACAGGTCGTCCTTGAGTTGCGTTCCAGGAAAGTTCCAAACGCGCTGCGCGAGATTGTCGAGTTACTGGCGCAGAACGGGAAGATCGCTAATCCGAAAGCGTTCTTTGAAAAAGCGCTCGCGCGCGAGCAAGCGCACCCCAGCGTGGTCGAAAATGGCGCGGCATTCCCACATGCACGCACGGATTTGGTTAACGAAATCGTCGTTGGCATTGGTCGCAGCCGCGCCGGGATTCCATTCGGCGACAACGGGGTACGTGCCCGGTTGATTTTTGTGATCGGCGTTCCGGAACGTCTGGTGGGTGATTATCTGATTTGCGTTGGCGCGCTCGTCCGGCTGGTAAGAGACGACACCGTACGATCGGGGCTGCTGCACGCTGAAACCGCGCGTGAATTTATCGACACGCTTACGGGAGTTTTGTAGCCCCAAGCAAGCGGCGCGGTCCAATTTCGATAGAAAGCAGGGCGCGCAATTCTTTACGCGCCTATTATAGGATGGAAAACACGGCGCGCGCGGGAGTGAACGCCTCTCTACCGGACTAAACTGAGGCGCGCTCGGCTCCCATCTCCCGTGGCGCGATGGTGGCAATTGCGCTCCTTCGGTAACGCCAGGTAGCAAAGGCTACGAACAAAAGATCGAGAACAACGAATATCGCGACGTAAGTCTCGCCGCCGATGCCGAAGCCGTAGCTATGCAGCCCTTTGCCAAGTACAAAGTTGACTCCATACCACGCCATTAACACAGCGAGAAAACAAACCGCGCTCGCAACCGCAAGCCCAAATTGTGTCCACCACCCCGCCAGCCGTCCGTGCAACGCCAGGATGTAACAAAGCAACGCGATCAATGCCCATGTTTCCTTTGGATCCCAGCCCCAGAATCTGCCCCAGGAATAATTCGCCCAGACGCCACCGAGAATCGTGCCTGCCGCGAGCAACAGGACGCCGAGCTGAAGCACGCGATAGAGCCAGAAATGCATCGGCGCGTCCGCGCGCGCGGCTGCCGGATTCCGCGCATATTGCCATAACAAAATGTGCCCGAAACCCATCGCCAGCGCGAACGCCGCGTAGCTCAGAGTGATGGTGAGCACATGAACGGTCAGCCAGAAATTATCGCGTAATACCGGAACCAATGGGTCGATGCTTGAGGGCATGGCAATTGGCATTTGATGCACAAGCAACAGCGCGATGAGCGTGACCGGCAACGCCGCCAGCAAATAGATCGGCGCGCGATAACGGAGAAAAAAGATCATCCCAAAAAACGAGACCGCGAACGAAACCCAGATGATCGATTCATACATGTTTGTCACCGGCGGCCGGCTGGCGATCATGCAACGCATTACGATCCCAGTCGCTTGAAACGCGAGACCGAGTATCGCCACGGCGACGCCAATATTTTGCAGGGCGCGGCCCCGCCTGCGAAGATGTGCCGCAATCAGAATGATCAACGCAATTCCGTAACACCAGATCGCGCGATAAAACGCTTCGAAATGATTATAGAAGTGCTCGAGCCGTAATTTTTGATCTCCGGGATAAATTGACGGACTCAGGGCCCGCAGATTTTCACGAAGCTGATTCGCGGCGCGATTGAGTTTAAATCCGTCACCTTGCACATACGAGCTGGCAACGATTTGTAATTGAGTCTGGAGAGGCGCGACTTGCTCCTTAGAGTAATACTTCGACCATCCCGATGGATCGACCCACGGATCTGTATCGCTGGCAGGCGCCGGAACGATCAATAATGCGCTTCCATCCATTACGTGAGCAAGAAGCGTGAGCCGATCGCTGACACGGAGTGCTTCTTGCTGGACCCGGGTCAACGGTTTCTCTGCGCGCTTGAGCGCCTGCGTCTCAGCCGCAAGCCGCTGCAGTTCGGTCGAACCGGTTAATTGCGCCAAGGAGAATCGCCGCTGCGTCTTATCGAGGCCAAGCTGCTCGATTAACTGGCCTGAGGAGATCAGCACCATTGGCTCATTCTTCCAATCGTGCGTCTCCGTCAAAGCCGATAAAACGAAATCATTCGGCCGCCATGTTCGTCCTGTCTTATCCGTGTATGTCGATCTGCCAGTGACCCGGATCAGCGTTTCTTTTGCAAACGTGTCTACCGGTTTGCGCCGCCCGCCGTCCTGAATCGCCAGCAGGCCCCACTGTTTGAAATCCAGGTCGCCGGTATTAGCAGCCGGTGCATCGGGCGCGGCAAAACCAATTTCTCCGAACAGCGCGCAGGCCGCCGTGATGACAACCAGAAGTCGTAGTTTCAAGCGTCGCGAATGTAATTCCGGGCACAAGTCATGTCGAGTAAGGCGATAAATGCCGTTCCCCTCGATAAGATCGTGTGGCAGAAGATTCTTCTAGCAAGCAAATGACCCGCTAGATACACCAACGAGCGCCTAAAGTGGGAGAACTCAGGCTTCAGCCTTTAGTTTGGCGTCACTTGGGTGGCGGTATGAGTTTGTATGGCTCTGAAAACTTAGCCAGCATTTGCAGGATGGACGAAAACAAGGTCGCCATAAGCTCTGTTGGTAATGCTAACCAGCAAGTCACGCTTACCGAAGGTGCTCGTCAAACGCGTTTCAGTCACTCTCCGTTTTAGTGGACGAGGCCGGGCGCAAAGCACCTGGATGGGGACCACCCGCATACCTTGGTGCATGTAAGTGCCCGACGCGTTTCTGTCCGACTGCGCTACTCCAACTAAAAATAGAATGAAGAACACGGCGATTTTTCGGGAACTTAGCGCTGCAATTTTTGGAAGTATTTTTGTAAAAGGCGCAAGTAAATGCTTTGCAACAGCCACGACCGATTTTAGAGTCGCGACGCGTGAAGAAAAGCGCAGCAACTCGGACTGGCACACAACCATACCGGGTCGTGGCGGTCGGCGATACCATTATTAGCGAGCAAGGCCTGGTCGCAATCATTGGCCGCTACCCGGGGTACCGTGTTTGCGGTGCCGCACATACTTTTGAGGAGGCAAACAAGCTCGTTCAACACCATCGCCCGGATGTGCTGCTCATCGAACCGTTTCTGGAAAGTCGCGACGCCATCCGCTGGATCAAAGATCTCGCCAAAGAATTTCCGCATATTCGCATCCTTGTCGTGACGCGGCAATCGGAACGGACCTATGCCGAGCGCGCCTTACATGCCGGAGCATCTGGTTACTGGATGAAAAACAGTTCGGTGGAAGAATTGATGCGCGCGATTGAGACTGTGCTGGCGGGCGAGATTTACGCTAGTCGAGCAATTACTTCGGTTGTCATGCGCAAGTTTGCCGGTGGTCGAAATCTTCCACCCGGCCTCGATGTTCTAAGCAATCGGGAGATAGCAGTGTTTGGCCTGATTGCTGCCAAGCATGGTGTTGGCGAGATCGCAAAAGAGCTCGGCATTAGCCGCAAAACAGTCGAGAGCCACTGCAAGCACATCAAAGAGAAGCTCGGTTATCGCGATGCCGAAGAACTCAAGCGCGGCGCGCGTGAGTTGTTAGGCGTAGCCGCAGGTTCACCGCAGAGTCCGTGATGACTCTGTAGCCACCTCGCTGCCTGCTGCGCCGCGCGTGAGTTGTGCCTGTGGGAGGCTCAGGTGGGAGGTCTCGACACAGAATCCCGGATAGATCAATCCGGGATTGCCTTAGGTCAAAACTCAGTGCTTTTCCCCGATAGGCAGTAAGCCCGGGTGCAGTTACTATTCGTGACCTGGTAAATCACATCCCAACTGCCAGCGCCCACAAAGAAAATGAAAAAACACCAAGATAGATCGGCATGCGTTTTCGCGCGTCGAATCACAGCCACGCTCGCCCTATTATCCGTATCTGGGCTTCTTCTGGCCGCAGCTGTACGCGCTCCTGCCGCTGTAGTAACGGCCGATGGCTTCCAACTAAAACTCAACGGACAGCCGTTGGTCATCAAAGGCATGAATTATTCTCCGGTACCGATCGGCACCTTCCCCGGTTACGTTCCGTATGGCGATTATTTTATTTCCTACTACGCCAACGTCTGGAAGCCGGACGTGGACAATATGCGCGCGGCCGGAATCAACGTTATCAAATTATACGCCGGTAATCCTGATCTTAATGCAGGCGCACCCGGGACTTCTGGCAACTGGAAAGCTTTTCTCGATTACTGCTACAACGGCGGAAACAAGCCCATCTACGTGGTCATGTTCTCTTACACTCAGGGGGGCGTCATAGCGCAGGGGGGGGCAGGCTTCAACGACTACATCAGGCAGTATGACGAACTCGTGAAGAGCACAGTTAAACACCCAGCAGTTTTTGGTTACCTGGTGGGAAACGAAATCTTCGGTGGCGTGACGCAAAATCCACAGTTCTGGACGAACTTTGGGAGATTGATCGATGCAGCGCAGGGCGCGGGCCTCCTCCAGGGTCAAAACCCGTTCCTAATGACGGCTATTAATGATGAATTCACGCCGCAAACGAGCTGGCCGGCAATCAAGTTGGGCGAACAATCGGGCAAGCTGAGGAATCTCGATTCCTGGTGTATCAACATCTATCGCGGCCCGGAGTTTGGGGGCACGGGCAATTCGGTCTTCACTCAGTATTTGGCTTTAATGAACTCTTTCCAGACGCCACTCAGGAAACCTTTGATTCTTGGCGAATGGGGCACACCGCATACCACCAGGCCAAGTCAAATTTACGGCCAATCTTCGACGCAACCGGTTACAAATCTGGATGCCGTACCTCAGAGCCAGATGGGACCAGGGCAACCCTATTTCGATGCTCAGCCGGTCGCGACATTTCTCACAACGCAATGGGATACCATCAAACTGAATCTCAAAGCCGGTCCCGATCAGGTCTGCGTGGGAGGATTCATCTTCGACTGGTGCGACGAATATTGGAAAGGCAACAACAACAGCGTCCAATTAGGCGGGCCTGACGGCAGCTTCAAGGGCGGAGCTTTCGCCGGCAGCTATTACGACGAGGCAGGGTTCGGCGTTGCAAGCGCCGTGGATCAATCGACGTATGGGCAAGGTAAACCGAATATTTCGCGTGCATTGTTCAAGGGATACAATGCAGTGAAAACATTCTATAGTTCGGCGTCAGAGTCAGGTAGCGACCTCTATCTAAGCGGTGCGCAGCTTGCAGCGATGAAAAGCGATATCCAGGGGGAGATTCATCAGGACCGGAAGGAGCTCAACCAACTGCGGGAAGTTGATGTCGCCCATGAGGCGTCGATTCGCAGATGGCTGCAGGTCGAGATTGCCGTACTGCATGCTCGGCTGGCTCATCCGGCCGATGAAGTGCTGATGCAACTCGACCAGATGCTCGATACAAGGACATCGCTTAATCCACGCGCGAAACGGCGCGTCTTAGCACGGCTGCAGGCTCGATTGAATGAACTGGGTGATTGAGATCCAAAACTTCCAAGCCACCGCCTTCATTTCCGTTTGCACAAGCTGAAGCAACGCGGCTAACTTAGGTCCCGTGTTCAGCTTGACCATGCTTGGCAGTGGGAGCGCGGGAAACAGCGCGCTGATCGCGACCGATCATTGCAAGATTCTTGTCGATGGCGGACTGAGCGCGCGGCAACTGATATTGCGTCTGGAGCAGTGCGGCGTCTTGCCGGAGCAACTCGACGGCGTCCTTCTCACGCACGAACACGGTGATCACATCTGTGGTCTTGAAGTCCTCTGTCGCAAATTCGATGTGCCGATTTATTGCAACGCATTGACGGCAGAAGCTGCGCGCTGCGACACCTCATTCGAGCGACACCGCAACTGGCGAATCTTTGCGACGGGCGCCGAGTTTTCGATCTGTGACATTACGGTACAAACGTTCCCCGTCCCGCATGACGCGGTCGATCCGCTGGGGTTCGCCTTTTACGGCGGCTCAGGCGGCCTCGGATTCATCACCGATCTCGGTTACGTGACCAAGATGATCGTCGAACGTTTGCGGCAGGTGCAAACGCTCGTGATCGAGACGAATCACGACGAAAAACTGTTGCAGAAGGACACACATCGGCCGTGGCCTGTGAAACAAAGAATCCAGTCACGCCACGGTCATCTCTCGAACATAGCGGCGGCAGGCGTGATCGAGGAATTGTTACCGGGTAAAATCGAGCGCGTGGTGCTCGGACATCTCAGCCGGGATTGCAACACGCCGGAGCTGGCGCTGGAAACAGTGCGCGCGTCACTGGCAAAACACGGCAAGCTCAATGTGGAAGTCCATTGCGCCACGCAATTCGAAATCACTCCGCGATTTCGAATTGGCGAAACTGAGCCCGGCCCATTTCAACCGACGTTCGAGAACGCGTTTTTCCAAAGCGCGCTGTAACGCCGAATCATTGTGCGTTGGAAGTTCGACGCGGGACGTTGGGCGGTTTCTTTCGCTTCCTGTTGGTGATGTTCTTTGTCGCTGCTTCGAGCACAGCGCGCGCGATGGTCGCAGTCGCTGCGGCTAGATAAACATTCGTGTAACCGTGTCGACCCCAGGCGCCGCGGGAGGGTTTGAAACCCCCGGGGGCCTTTTCGATGAATGCACGCTGCTGCTCCAGCGTGAGCTTTACCATGCCCCAGTTTTTGTCCGGCACACCAAGCGACGCAAAAATCTTTCCGGCCAAACGGAAATCAGGATGATTCATGTGCGACCCCTCCGAGGTAGTCGGAATTTCCAGTGCCGTCTTTCGAAATTCGTTGATAGTCATTTCGCGCGCTCCAACGCCATTTATTTCTTTCTATGGCCGACCATTTCGCCGCGCATTGTGCGTTGATCGACGCGCGTGAGATTTCTTTCCATTGCCGGTGTCAGTAATGAAATATGCGGAATCTCACAGAGATGTTCAGCGATGAACCAGATCGGTTTTTCTGTGGTCATCCAATGCAGGTGATCGAATCGAGCCAGATTCACAGGGCGCGAATACCTTCGAAGCGTACGTTCGCCGCGCAGATTGAAATAGATATTGAAATAGCTCATGGCCAGCTCGCGCAGGGTTCGGTAAACCGGCTCGCGATAGCGGCAGCCGGTGAAATTGGATTTTGCTACCGCGCCCCAATGCCCGCGCATCTTGAAAATGGCAATGACGTGATCGGTGTCCTGTTCTGCTTCCAAATCGAAGATTAAGGGTGGAAAACCGAGAACGCGAAGCGCGGCCGCACCAAAAATTCCGCCTTCGAGACAGGACGCCGTCCGATCGTGCAGAACTTTCTTCGGCGATCGCGCGGTGAAGCTCAGATTGTACGGTAGCTCGTCGAGAAACTTCTGGATGCCAGCCGGGGTTTTCAAAGCGCGTAACCGGCGCAACTCTGTTGGTGCGAAACCGAAGGTTTTTATGCCTGCCACTTTGCCTGCTACCTGTGATCGGGCACGCGCTTGAAGGTTCCTTCGCCGTGCACGTTAAGATTTTCCACGACGACTTGGTCGGCCCTTCCATCCGGCCCAATAGTGCAGGTGACGCCGCTTCTGCCCACAGCATTTTCGCCCTCCGTCTCATACGTGAATGTATCCCGGGCATAATGTCGCATGGGGAAAGTCTTGTTTCTGGGACCCGGCGCGATCGCTAATCCGCCATCCTTTTCTATGATGGAGATTTCGCCGAAATAATCGTTCTTGTAACGCCCAACGTAAGCGCGATCCGTTAAGGCAGGTGCGGGCGAGGCGGGCGCCTTGGAGTAATCGAAACCGAGCACCGTGCCAACAGCGGCCGGATTCGAGAATGCTTGTTTAAAAATGGCAAACCAGTCTTGGGTCGGTTTTCCGTACAAAGCTGTATCCAAAAATGTCGTCCCCAATGCTTCCGCCATCCCAATGGGGTACGCATTTGTGAGGACGACGATGCCCAATTGCTCGGCCGGCACAAGATTCACATGCGTTGCGGCGCCCCATGCAAACGCGCCGGAATGATTCAGATGCAAGCGACCTTGCTCATCATAGTTGACATTCCACCCCAACCCGTAAAAACTCGGTAGCCCGGTGAACGGGCTGAACCCCGTAAGCATGTTCAGATGGCGCGTTTCAAGCAGCGCTTTTTCATCCACGATTTGTTTGCCGTCGAACTTGCCGTTTGCGAGTTGGAGACGCACCCATTTCGCGACATCGTTTACTGAAGAACTCACTCCCCCTGCTGGTGACTGCGCGTCCGGATCGCGCTTGAATTTTTGTATCCATCTGCCGTTCACGAGCACGTGCCCTAATGCCTTGTTCGACCGGGCGACGAAATCTGCGTAGCGGGAACTCGCCGAAGTCATGCCCAGCGGCTTGTACAATTTCTCGTTGGCTGCGGCTTCCCATTCCAGTCCATAGGCTCCGGCCGCTGCGATGCTGCCTTCGGTAATACCAAAATTTGTATAAGCATAATGCGAGCGAAAACTGCTGTCGGGATGTTGGTACCGCAGGCGATATAAAATTTCCGCGCGCGTAAAGCCAAGATCCTCCAGCAGATCCCCGGCGTGCGCGGGCAAGCCGCTGCGATGCGCGTACATGTCGCGGATGGTGATTTCGCGCGTGACCCATGGATCAAACATCTCGAAGGTCGGATCGAGCACGTTGAGTTTTGAGTCCCAGGTGATTTTTCCCTCGCCAACCAGTTCGGCAACCACTGTCGATCCAATTGATTTGGAAACCGACGCGAGCTGAAACACGGTGTCCGCGTCGACAGCTACCTTGGTGTTCACATCCCGTACGCCAAAGCCTTTTGCGTACACAGTCTTGTCTTGGAAAACCACTGCGATAGCAATCCCTGGCAGCTCGTTTTCCTGAATTTGCTTTTGCGCCAGCTTCTCGATTTCTCGAACCGCATGAGTCACTTGCTCGGAAGTAACATGCGACTTTTCTGTGGGAGCAGCAGTAGATAATCCCAAGAGAGTTAATAATCCGCTGCTGGTAAGAACGATTCGATAGAGGATTCGCATGGAACCGTTGAACTAATCAGATGTTCAGACAAAGGCGACGTGAAAGCGCCTGTGCGCTCCGATGGCTTGCGCAACACAAAAACGGCGTTTGCGTACTTTTCGCTCGAATTGCCTTAGGAGTGCGATGTGGCTTGGCATCACTTTTAATTGTTTCAATTTCCTTATAACCCAACGGGATGCCTGGCATCAAAGCCGTGTGGCGGACGATAAATCGTTTGCCAGCGTGGCGCCCATTTGCCGGTGTAACGGTCGTATGGCGTTGTATCAAGTCGCAGCCCGGCAATCACAGCGAACGTGTGGCCCTCCCGTGCATAGATGGTGATCCATTTGGCAGGACCGCCGTTACCGTAGCTGCGAAACTCCGTTGAACTCATCGGCGAGCTGATCAAGCCCGCCGCGCCCAGCACATAGGAGATCGTTCCGGAACAATCGTAACCACGATCATCAAACGACTTGTGACCGCCCCCGTATCGATATCGCTTGTGACGAAGTTGATTGGCTGCCCAGATCGCGCGTTTTACTGCCAGTGGCGCGTTCTTTGGCGCAGCCGCTTTGCCAAAGCGAAGACGCGCGGTTTTTCCAGACACGACAGGTCCAGAGTCTGGGAAAAGATCGCCTGGTGCTGACGGAATGAGCGACGCGAAAACAGTGATACCGAGCAGGATTCGATGGCTAACCGGACAGATAAATTTCCTCCGGGATCCTGTCGTATGCCAAAAAAACTATGGATGAAAAGAAAAAAATTAACGGGGGCCCTGAATTTAGTGCGACCAAAAAAGTTTTGGCAGGGGGAGTTGAAGAAGTAAAAAATGGCGACCGGCGGTTCGCCCTTTGCGCCCTTGCGAATTCCGCCGGTCAACCAACCGAAAATTTAGCAACTGCTCCGTGGTGAGTCAGTTGAAGGAAACGGCTTAGCGTGCGTCTGCGTAACCGTGGTCCGCCTCGTAGGCCCGGATTGCTCGACGCGTCTGAGGTCCAAGGATTCCATCGACCGACCCGCGATAATAACCGGCGCGGGCGAGTCGGCGTTGTAGCTCGGCTACTCTTGACCGGGTAGGGGAGCTGTATTGTCCGCCATTCCCGTAGCGATATCCATAGCCGTTCCCATACCCATAATCGCCGTATCCGTAGCCGGGATATCCATAGCCGTATCCGTCGTAGCCGTACGGGTAGCCATAATCATAATATCCGTAATAGGGGTAGCCCCAGTACGGATATCCCCAGCCCCAGCCCCACCAGCCGGGAAAACCAAAGTCCCCGATGAAGATAACATTATTGTGACCGTGATGACCGTGCCAGTTGTGGCCGCTCCAATTCCGTCCACTCCAATTGCGACCACTCCAATTGCGACCGCTCCAATTGCGACCGCTCCAATTGCGGCCGCTCCAATTGCGGCCGCCCCACGCCGCCATTCCAGGGCGTCCAGCGAAACCATGACCCCCGACAAAATGTCCACCGCCACGACCACCACCGCCGCGCGGCGCAGCTGTGAGTAGCGGGGAAGCAAGGGTTACGGCAACAAAGCAACTCAGGGAAAGTATAAGTTTTGAATGATTCATGTTAGGTGGGGTTTCTGATCATTAGACACCGGACGCGCGGGAAAGTCTCGATTTTTTTTACGCGGCACAAGAATAAATCGGATGATCTGAGCGCTTGTGAACGAGGAGCGGAGCAGATTTTCCAGCGGATTCATGCTCGCCAGCACTTGGCCACGGAGGCTATCATGCCGCTTGATGAAGGTGACGCGGCATTCTGCGATCCTCATATTCTTGCTGTTCGCCTGGCAACCGGTTCGCGCCGCGTTACCTGTACACAGCGTGAGTCCATCGCGAGAATTCGTCATCTACGGCGGGGATCCGGCGCTGCGCGGTACGATTTCCGAACTGGCTGAGCAGACTAAGAGCAATTTCCTCGCGCTTTTGCGCAAGCGCGACGAATGGAAGACCGCCGTTGTAATCAATTTACATCCGCAACAGGCGAACCTGCCTGAGATTCCACCGACCAAGATACGAATCAGCCAAACAGGCTTTGGCGTGAAGCTGCAACTCGATTTGACCGCCAGCCAAGATCTCGACGGTTCGTTAATCGAGCGCCAGATCCTGCGCGCCATCCTGTTCGAAATGATTTATCGAGACGAGACCGATCTCGCAGCCGGTACGATGCTCGTCGAACCGCCAGATTGGCTGGTGGAAGGTGTTCTGGCGCTGACGCCCGGACGAGAGCGCGAGTCCCTGGTGGAAGCACTTTCGACCACCGATAAAGAAAAGTCGCTGGACGAATTTCTCGGCCAGCGCTTCGACCTTCTCGATTCGGCCGGGCGCACTCTTTATCGGGCCTATTCAGTGGCGCTCGTGCAATTGCTCCTCGACGAGGGTGGCCGCACGCGCCTGTGGCGATACATCTCCAATCTTTCGCATGCATCCAACGATCCGGTTGCCGATTTGAAAGCGCAGTTTCCCCAATTGCGCCAGGAGTTGGAAAGGAAATGGCGCTCAACGGTGGCCCGGCTCAGCGAGCATCAAACTTACCAGTTGTTAAGCTTTGCCGAAAGCGAACAACGTCTTGCTGAATTGTTACAGATCAAAATTTCAGATCGCTCGCGCAATGACGGCAAGTCCAAGCAGGAGGATCTTAGCGAACTTGCGCGTCGCAAAGCATCGCCAGATGAAAAAGCTGCCGTCGCACAAATGAGCGAGGCGTTGATGTTGCTTGTTGGGACGGCGCATCCGGTTTTGCGTCCGGTCGCCCGTGAGTATGAGCAAGTTGCAGCGCTGCTTGCACGTGGGAAGCGGAGAGGAATTGCAAAGCGCCTGTCGCGCCTGGATTCGACTTGCAAGCAACTCGCGGCTCGAATGGGCGAGATCGATGATTACATGAACTGGTTCGAGGCTACGCAGATGCAAAATTGGAGCGGAGCTTTCAGCGATTACCTCAAAACGGCGAATCAATCGCAGCTCTCCGCGCCAAGGCGACGTGACCCGCTCTCAGTGTATCTCGATGCGCTGGAAGACCAGATCGAGACTTCCGGACCCGAGTAATGGAAAATTGGAGTGTTGGCGATTTGCGCTTTTTCCCTCACTGCATCATTCCGACGACGGGCGGCAGTTGCCGGTTCCGGCTTTGGCGGTTATGCTTGGAAGCGCGTTTAAAACGCGCCTTTTTCATCCCATGCAAAAAATTGGATTTGCCGAAGCGCTTGATTCCATTGTGAGGAGCGACCCGCGGTATCAGCGAGAAGCATATGTTTTTCTGCGTGATGCGCTCGATTTCACCACCAAACAGCAGAAGAAAACGAAAGGTACCAGCGTCCGCCATGTAAGCGGGCCGGAGCTACTCGAAGGAGTGCGGCAGTACGCGCTAAAGGAATTCGGGCCGATGGTCATGACGGTTTTCGATAGCTGGGGCATTCACTCATCCGAGGACATTGGAAACATGGTTTTTAACCTGATCAGCGCCGGTATATTCGGAAAAACCGAGGAGGACTCGATCGAAGATTTCAGGGACGTTTACGATTTCGAAGAGGTTTTCGTGAAGCCGTTCGCGCCGGAAAAACCAACGGCGACAAAGGGACGGACGGAGTTGCCGGCGCCCAAGCCTACCGCGTCGAGAAAGTGATCAGCAATCACTGATCACGGAGGGCGCCGCCGTCACGTCAATGGCTCGCATACCACTAGCAAAGTCTTTCTCAGCAGTTCTATTATTTATGATGGTTAATCTGAAAGCCGCGCCGGCTGAGCCTTCGTCCCTTATCACGTTTCCGCCAAGCTCGGCGCACAAATGGATGTTGCCTAACGGGCTAACGATCATTGTGCAAGAAGATCACAGCGCCCCGGTAGCCAGTGTACAGGCGTGGTGCTCAACGGGAAGCATCGATGAGGACCAGCATCTCGGAGCGGGTTTGTCCCACATTCTCGAACACATGCTCTTCAAGGGAACTAAAACGCGAGGCAAAAATGAGATCGCGCAAAAAATCCAGGACGTCGGTGGTTATATCAACGCCTACACGTCGTTCGATCGCACGGTTTTTTGGATCGACGTGCCGAAAGATGGGGTCGTGACCGCGCTCGATATCCTGGCCGACGCAATGATGAATTCAACTTTGCCGCCGGAGGAATATCAGAAAGAACAGGAAGTGATCCGGCGCGAGTTCGCCATGGGAATGGATGATCCCGATCGCATGGCAGGTCTTCTCCTTTTTTCAACCGCGTACCAAGTGCATCCCTATCGCTTCCCGGTCATCGGCGAGATCGAAATCTATAACCAGCTTACCCAGGAGCAGGTGATGCAGTACTACAAGACGCGCTATGTGCCGAACAATCTCACCTTCATCATAGTCGGGGATGTCGATGCGGAAAAGGTGCACCAGCAACTCGCCGACTTGTTCAAGCCGTATCCGGAGAAATCACTTCAGCCGGTATTCATTCCGGCGGAACCGCCGCAGCTTGGCCGGCGCGAAGCGCATCAGGAATTTGCTACCGAGCTGACACATCTCTCACTAGCATGGCACATCCCGGCGGTGACGAACCCGGACGTGCCTGCGCTTGATTTGCTGTCAACGATTCTCGGTGAAGGGCGCAGTTCACGTCTGTATCGACGTGTTCGCGAAGAGGCTGGTCTCGCGTTTCGGATATCTGCGTTCTCCTACACGCCGGGGGATCCCGGTCTGTTCGGCATCGATGCCACGGTCGATCCAAAGAAACGCGAAGCCGCCCAGGAACTCGCTCTGCGCATCGTTGACGATGTGAAACACACTGGTGTCACTGCGGATGAACTAGCCAAGGCAAAAAAAATCATGCTCAGTCATCATTTGGGTGCGCTTACGACCATGCGGGGCCAGGCCTCTGACATCGGCTCCAACTGGTTGTTAACGCGCAACCTTAATTTCAGCCGCGATTATCTTGACGCTGTTCAGAAAATATCGGTCGACGACATCAAGCGCGTCGCGGCACAATACCTGACGGAAAACAATCTGACGGTCATCTCGCTTAATCCTAAGGCCTCGCTCGCCACGAAAACCCAGGGTCCGAAGGCCGTCGCCGCGGGTGAGATCCAGAAATTTGAATTATCGAATGGATTGCGTCTTCTGGTTCGCGAAGATCCACGGCTGCCACTCGTGGCGATGGGCGCGGTTTTTCGCGGCGGCCTCCTCGCGGAGAATCCGCAGGACAACGGCATCACTCATTTGATGGCGAAAGTGCTGCTGAAAGGAACCAAGACGCGCACTGCTGAGAAAATCGCCAACGAGATTGAGGCAGTAGGTGGTTCCATTTCCAGCGAATCAGGCAACAACAGCTTTGGCGTTTCGGTGGACGTGATGAAGCCCGACCTGAAACTGGGCGTAGACTTGCTCTCGGACGTCTTGCTCAACGCGACGATGCCAGAGAAGGCGATTGCGCGAGAAAAAGAAATCCAGATCGCTGCAATCCAGCAGGAAGATGAACAACTGACGAGTGTCGCCCGCAACATCATGCGCCAGGCGCTTTTTCCGCAGCATCCATACGCGCTGCGTTCAAATGGGTCGATTGAGTCCGTCCAGCGGCTGACGCAAAAAGGTTTGCTCGAATTCCGCGATCGTTATGTGGTCGCGAAAAACGGCGTGATCTATGTCTTTGGCGACGTGAAAGCCGCCGAGGTAAGGCAGCTTGTTGAGCAGGCTCTTGGCAAAATGAAGCCCGGCGCGCTCGCCCTGACCGATGCAAAGCCGTCCACGCCGCTTGCCAAAGCGGAGACCGTTGAAAGGCGTAAAGACAAGGCGCAAGGCGTGATCATGGTGGGATTTCGCGGCGCGAGTTTATCGAGCCCTGATCGCTACGCGCTGGAATTGATCGATGAAGCAAGCAGCGATCTCGGGTCGCGATTCTTTATTCGCATCCGTGAACAAATGGGACTGGCCTATTACGTAGGCGCAAGCCAGATGCAGGGCCTGGTCCCGGGTCTATTCGCATTTTATCTCGGTACCGATCCGCAGAAGATCGAACCAGTAAAGACCGCGTTGCTGGATGAAATTCACAAGCTGGCAAATGAAGGACTCACTGCCGAAGAACTGGCGCGAGCGAAAAAGAAATTGATTGGGCAACAGGAAATTGCCAACCAAAGCAACGACGCTTTTGGTTATCATTGCGCGCTCGACGAGTTATACGGACTCGGCTTTGATTATTACAAGCAACTCGAGTACGATGTGAACGCAATAACGCTCGAGGATACCAAGAAAGTGGCTGCAAAATATTTTCGCGATCAACCGTATGTTTTGGCAACGGTGCGACCTCCGGAAGGTTCCGCAACTGCGAAGCAAAAAGGAACGGCGGTCTCCAGTCCGTCGCCCAAAACACCGCAAGGGAATTGAGCCATGGCTGAAGTACAGAAAACCACACTGAGCGGCGAGCTTTCGCAGCGCTTCATTGAATTTGTGGTGATGCACGCGCAAAACGCTGCGCTATTTCTTGGCCAAATACCCAATCCGAAAACCGGACAAGGCGAAGTCAACCTGGACCTGGCCCGGATGTTCATCGATCAACTGGCCATGATTCAGGAAAAAACGCGCGGCAACCTCACTAGCGAAGAGGCAAAAGTTTTGAGCAACGCGCTTTCCAATTTGCAAATGGCATACGTGGAAGTGGCGCAGGAACCTGACAGGGCGCGGCCGCCGGGCGCGCCGGGAAGCGGGGCGCAAGGCGAGGCACCAGAAGCAGAACCGCCATCAGTTGCATCCGAGCAAGGAGCAACGCCGAAGCCCGAGCCATCAGCCCCGGTTACATCGGCCGAGCCTGAGACAGAATCGCGAAAGAAATTCACAAAAAGCTACGGACCGTAGCTCGCTGATTCTCTCATCTGTCATCCCGGGCCGTGCAGCGGCGAGGGACCTCGATCATGAAATGGGCGCAGCCAAGGTAAACGGCGTGCTCAACCAACCCGTGCGAGATCCTTCACTCCGTTCCGGATGACCAGGCGTTGAGGTTGCGTTCACCAGCACCCGATACGCCCGCACACTGCAGGCAAGCGGCCAGCTACCCTAGCGTTCGCTTGTGCGCTCGGTGGGAGTAGAGCGCCGCCGTGATTTTGCTCGCGCAGTTTTGCGCACGGTGGTGGTTCTCTGGCCGGCGACCGCAGGCGTCGGCGATGCTTCGGGATATTTCTTTGTTGTGGGCCAGATCAAACGCCACGGTTGAGTCTTAATTGTGTCGCTGAATTGTTTGATGTTTTCGCCGGCTGGCTTGAGCTCGGTAGTTGCGACCTTTAGTTTCTCCGACGAGCTCCGCAGGTTTTGCAGGGTGACTTGGATGTTGTCGTTGTCTGTAAGACTGGTGCTAATCTTTTCGATATTGGCCAGCGAATGCGAGAGCGCGCTGTCTGGCGCGGTCAGGTCGACAAGATGTTGGCCGAAGGTTTTGAACTGGGCGAGCGCAAGTGTGAGTTCGGAGTTTTCGTCCGTGAGACGATTAATGTTTTGCGCCGTCTGCTGGAGATCTTTCATCGTGTTGGTCGCTTCAGCTGCAACGGGTTTGATAACTTCGAGCATCTTTGCTGCGGCTTCTCCCAGATCGGGTGTGCGTTCGCCGGCGAATATTTCACCATCTTTCGCACGGCCGGAATCACTCGTACCTTGGGTGAAATCGATGGCAAGATCTCCCAGCAACCCGAGCTGCATCATTCGCACCTTGGCATCGCGATACACCTTGGCGCTTTTGTCCACCTGCACATCGACGCGCACCTCGAATCGGGGTTTGCCCGGCGTTGCTGATGGGCTCGGACTTTGATTTTCTTCAGACCGATGCATTGCCGCTTCTGCTGCTTCCGCCTGTTTTTCTTCCTGTAGCGTCACCGGCGAAAATAATTTCTGGACCTGTCCGATCTTTCGACCGGCCAGCATGACTGGGGCGCCTTGTTTAAGTCCGGCTGCGTTATCGAAGTAAATCTGGTAAGTCACCAGCGGCCGGAACAACCCTGGTGCGCCGAGCAAAACCAAAAGGAATGCGATTACCGCGATCGTGCCGATCACGAGCAAACCAGTCATGATTTCATTTTTTTGTAATTGCATCGAGGCTGCCTTCCAGAATCGGACCTTCAGTGCTCCCGCTCACGAACTGCGCGACTACGGGATTTTTGGAGTGCTTGAATTCTTCGGGTTTGGCTTCTTTAATGATTGTTCCCTGGTACAACATAGCCATTCGCGTGGCGATGCGAAAGGCGCTGTCCATTTCGTGGGTTGCGGTAATGGATGTGACCTTCGATTTCTCGCTCAGACTGATAATTAATTCGTCGATAACCGAGGCAATGACGGGGTCCAGGCCGGCCGAGGGCTCGTCCAGTAGAAGCAATTCGGGGTCGAGCACCAGCGCGCGCGCCAGCGCCACCCGCTTTCGCATTCCACCACTGAGCTCCTCCGGCAACAGCTCTTTGGAATCCTGCATCCCCACTAGCTCGAGTTTTTCATCGACAATCTTGTCGATTTCACTGCGCGATTTGTCGGTCAGCTCTTCCAGTGGCAGCGCAACGTTGTCGTGCACATTACGCGAACTCAGCAGTGCTGAATACTGAAACACCATGCCAATATGCTGTCGCACCCGTTGAAGCTTCCGGCGGGACAACCGACTAATTTCAAATTGCTTGAAAAAAATCGAACCGGAATCGGGGCGCAGCGTACCGAGAATCAATCGCAAAATGGTGCTCTTGCCGCCGCCGCTCTGGCCCATGATCACCAGACGCTCCTGCGGCTCAATTGTGAGCGAAACCCCCTCGAGCACTTTCTTTTCTTCGAACTGCATGTGCACATCCCGCAGTTCGACCATGTTCGGTGTGCTCACGTTGGATAAAAGGTAGTGTAAACGACGTTGTAGAGGGTATCGCAGCCGATCACCGTAGTGATCGCTGTGACGACGCTGGAGGTTGTCGATGCGCCAACTCCGGCGGCGCCCCCTTTCACTGTGAGGCCCCGGTAGCAAGCGATCGCGGCGATGAGCAGACCGAACAGAAAGCTTTTCAAAACGCCGGTGATAATGTCGCGAATGAGCAGTGAGTCTTTCACGAGATCGAGGAAATAGGGAAAGGCGATGCTGAAATAGGCTTTGCAGACCAGACTGCTCGCGAATATCGCCGCGATGTTCGACACCGTGGACAAACATGGCATCAACAGAAACAACGCCAGCATTCGTGGCGCGACCAGGAAACGCAATGGTCCAATGCCCATCGCCTCGATCGCTTCGACTTCTTCGGAAACCTGCATCGTTCCCAATTCCGCCGTAAACGCCGCGCCGACACGGGCGGCGAGCATGATGCCGGTGAGCAGCGGTCCAAGCTCGCGCGTAAAGGCAATCGCCACCAGTCCGGGAATCAGCCGCTCAGTTCCGAAACGTTGCAACTGATACCCAGTCAGCAACGCCATGGTCAGACCGAGGAAAAAGGAAACCAATCCCACCAGCGGTACCGAATCGACACCGGCGCGTTCGGTGTGGCGAAAAAAGCTGACTGCGCGAAACGGGACGCGTCCATGCTGAATCCGCTCAAGGGTTTCTTCGAACGTGTTCGCAATCAACCAGAACACGCTCCCTACTTCGCGAAGAAATAAGCGCGTAACGTGTCCGATTCCCCCGGCAATCACAACGGGCGGCGGTTCAGCGTTTGCCATGGAGGAGAAGTTGCCTCACTTCGCCATTGGGAAAAGCGCAAAGTTATCCTAAGCGCTATCCGTTAGGCGGCTGAAGTTAACCCGGATTTTGCTTTGAGCGTGAGCAGGCGTAGCCGTGGGCGTCGACCGCGGCCCTGCTGCACCTGGCAAAATATGACCTGGCCGAGGTCAGCGCTCTCGGCCCCAGGCGTGGCGCAAAGAGCTTAATGTTGCATGCCCGGCGTGAAACACTTCGACAGCGTTACAGGCAAGCCATTACATTCACTCGATGAGACTCGCGGCAGCTGTGACGGCTAATTGCTTCTTTGCTGTCATGCTCTTTAGTGCAGTCCCGAAAGCTTTTGCGACACCCGACGAAAAACCGGCCGGGTCTCCCACAGTTACACCAGAAAGAAGCCCGGATCATCAGCCAAACATGGAACCACAGAGAATCGGACTCGCGATCCACGGCGGTGCCGGCACCATCGAGCGAAACAAGATGTCACCAGAGCGGGAACGCAAATATCGCGCCGGGCTGGAACGCGCGCTCACGGCTGGTTACGAAATTCTCAAGCGCGGTGGCTCGAGTCTTGACGCAACTGAAGCAGCGGTGCGCGTGCTCGAAGACGATCGGGATTTTAACGCAGGCAAAGGTTCCGTGTTCACAAGCGCAGGGACCAACGAAATGGACGCCGCGATCATGGATGGGAAAACGCTTACTGCCGGCGCGGTCGCCTCTTTGAAGCATATCAAGAATCCGATCAGCCTTGCCCGCCTTGTGATGGAAAGATCCGGACACGTCATGATGGATTGCGAGGGCGCAGAAGCGTTCGCGAAGGAAAACGGGATTGAACTGGTGGCCCAGAAATATTTTTTCACGCAGGAGCGTTGGGATGCTTTGGAAAAAATTAAAGCTGCGGAAACGAGTCGCACCAAAGATGCCGGGAAAAAGTTTCTGATTACCGATCAGGATCGGCACGGCACGGTGGGCGCAGTGGCGCTGGATCAAAACGGAAATCTTGCTGCAGCGACTTCAACCGGCGGCACAACAAATAAACGGCCGGGACGTGTTGGTGATTCGCCGGTCATCGGCGCCGGCACCTACGCGAACAATACTACATGCGCAGTTTCTGCGACCGGCGACGGAGAATATTTTATTCGCGCAACCGTTGGCCACGACGTTTCAGCGTTGATGGAATATCGCGGGATGTCTCTCAAGGAGGCTGCGCAGGCCGCTTTGGACAAGGTCGCGAAACTTGGCGGCAGCGGTGGACTGATCGCAATCGATCATCAGGGGAACATTACTCTGCCATTTAACACTTCTGGAATGTATCGCGGCTACGTCGATCCGAACGGGAAGATTGTTGTGGAGATTTATAAATGATTTCGTGATTCGTTGAAGCGCTAAACTGTTGAACGCCCAAGCCCATCCCCGATTATCGCCTTAGCATTGCCCAAAGAGCTAATCGAAGATTCTTTACTTCGTTCAGAATGACACGGTCGTTCCGCTTTAACGCTTCAACAGTTTAACGTTTTGGCGCCTCTCATGCTTCCGCCGTTTTCCGTGGTAATTCCCTGTTTCAATGAAGCGGGGCGTATTGGAGAAACGCTTCGCCTCACGCTCGATTATCTAACGGCCAATGCAGCGGAGAGTGAATTAATCGTGGTGAATGACGGATCAATTGACGCCACTGGGGAAATTGCGCGTGAAAGATTAAAGGGTGCCAGGGTGGAAACGCGGTTGCTCGAGAATTTTCCAAATCGCGGCAAAGGCGCCGCCGTGCGGTCCGGATTGCTTGCCGCGCAAAAACCGATTGGCCTCTTTTTCGATGCCGACCTTTCCACGCCGCTGGGAGAGACGCCGAAATTGATCGAGCCGATCGCAAATGGCGAGATCGACATCGCGCTTGGGTCTCGAGCACTGGATCGCGGACTGATCGGCATTCATCAGCCGTGGCGCCGCGAGCAGGCTGGGCGCGCGTTCAACTTGCTGGTACGTGTCGCGACTGGGCTGCCGTTCTGGGATACGCAATGCGGGTTCAAGGCGTTTCGCCTTGATGTATGCCGTCCAATTTTGGAAGCAGCTAGCCTCGATGGGTTCGCCTTTGATGTCGAACTGCTTTATCTGGCCCGGCATGCCGGATTGCGAATTCGCGAAATTCCAGTGCGCTGGAATCATGCTGAAGGAAGCAAAGTTCAGTTTTTTAAGGATAGCTTGCGAATGTTGCGCGAGGTGATCGCGCTGAGAGCACGAGCATAGCTTCTTCGCTGGCATCTGTAGCCGCTTCTCTGCGCGAAGCGCAACGTTGAGATGTTTGGAATCGGCGCGCGGGGCGTCTCAGAGAGACGCGGCTACAGTTGCGCGTACTTTTCTTTCTCACATCGGCGCTTAAATTAATTGTTCCACTCTTGTCTTTCATGCAGTCGTTCTCATTTCATCCTGCGGTCACACGGTGGTTCGAGCAGACGTTTGGATCACCGACAGAGCCGCAAGTGCGCGGTTGGCCGGCGATACAATCCGGCCGGCATGTGCTGATTTCTGCTCCGACCGGTTCAGGCAAAACGCTCGCTGCGTTTCTTGCTTCACTGGACGCCCTGTTCCGGGAAGGCGAACGCATTGATCTGCCGGATGAAACGCAAGTCGTTTACGTCTCGCCACTCAAAGCGTTGAGCAACGATATCCGGAAAAATCTGCAGGAACCGCTCGCCGGAATTCGCGCACTACTCCAGGAGCAAGGCCAAATGCTGGGAGGGTCGTCGCACTGCGGCGACCGGACGGCTCAGCGCGACGACTCTGCCAACTGTGCCATCGAGGTCCGTGCCGAAGTTCGCACCGGCGATACCACTGCTGCACAACGCCAGGCATTGATCAAAAAGCCGCCGCATATTCTCGTAACCACCCCGGAATCTCTATATCTGTTGCTCACTTCCGAATCAGGCCGGCGCATGTTAGCCACGGCGCGCACGCTCATCATGGATGAGATTCATGCTGTTGTGGATGACCGGCGCGGCGCACATCTCGCCCTTAGCGTTGAGCGTTTAGCCGCGCTTGTGAAATCCGCCTCAGGTGCAGCGCTTCAGCGAATTGGTTTGTCCGCGACGCAGAAACCAATCGAGCAAGTCGCCCGTTTCCTGGTTGGCGCGCGAGCCGTGGATGCCGCCGGCAATCCGGATTGCGAAATCATCGACATCGGCCATCGCCGAGATCTGGATCTGGCCATTGAGCTTCCGAAGTCGCCGCTTGAGGCGGTGATGTCGAATGAAGTTTGGGAAGAGATTTATCGTCGATTGGCAGAGTTGATCCAGTCGCACCGGACCACCCTGGTCTTCGTGAACACGCGCCGGATGGCCGAACGTGTGACGCATCATTTGAGCGAACTGCTCGGCGCGGACGCCGTCACGTCGCATCACGGAAGTCTTTCCGCGAAGCTGCGTCTGGACGCAGAAGATCGATTGAAGCGAGGTGAACTAAAAGCGCTAGTTGCTACGGCTTCGCTGGAATTGGGCATCGATATCGGTTCAGTTGAGCTGGTGTGCCAGCTGGGTGCCACGCGATCTATCGCCAGCCTTTTGCAACGCGTCGGACGTGCCGAGCACAAGCGCGGAGGTTTGCCGAAGGGCCGCATCTTCCCGTTGAGCCGCGATGAGCTGGTCGAATGTGGGGCACTGCTTCGTTGTGTTCATCGTGGCGAGCTTGATCGCCTGCGCATTCCAGAAAAATCGCTGGATGTCCTGGCACAGCAAATTGTCGCTGCAGCGTCTACTGACGACTGGGATGAAAATGAGTTCTTCGACCTGGTCTGTTCGTCCTGGCCGTATCGCAATCTCACTCGCGAAGAGTTCGATAGCGTAGTGAAAATGCTCGCCGAAGGTTTTAGCACCAAGCGGGGCCGGCGCTCGGCATTGATTCATCATGATGCCGTCAATCATCGTTTGCGCGGGCGACGCGGCGCGCGACTCGTTGCCCTAACCTCCGGTGGCGCAATTCCCGACAATGCCGATTATCGTGTGGTGCTCGATCCGTCGGAAACCTTTCTCGGCACGGTGAACGAGGATTTCGCGGTCGAAAGCTTGGCCGGTGACATTTTTCAGCTTGGGAATGCCTCGTGGCGAATTCTACGAATCAACTCTGGTGTCGTCCGTGTCGAAGACGCAAAAGGTCAGCCACCGGGAATTCCGTTCTGGCTGGGCGAAGCGCCCGCGCGCACATCGGAGCTGTCGCAGGCCGTATCCGATTTGCGAGTCGAAATGGAAAAGATCCTGGCAGGGTCGCTGCACTGCGGCGACCGGACGGCGCAATGCGGCGACCCTGCCAGCGCCATAGCGAATTGGCTTATCTTGGAAATGCGGTTACCGGCTGAGGCTGCCGAACAGTTGAGCAAATATTTCGCCGACACGTATCGGTCGCTGGGCGCGATTCCTTCGCAGCGGACTCTGGTGATGGAGCGCTTCTTCGATGAATCGGGCGGGATGCAGCTTGTTCTTCACTCACCATTTGGTAGCCGGATCAATCGAGCCTGGGGACTCGCGCTGCGAAAACGTTTCTGCCGCTCTTTCAATTTTGAACTGCAAGCGGCGGCCACGGATGACGCGATTGTGATTTCGCTTGGCACACAGCATTCGTTTCCGCTCGAGGAGGTTTTCCGTTATCTAAATTCCAAAACGGTGCGCGACCTGCTGGTTCAGGCGTTGCTCGACGCGCCGATGTTCACCATTCGCTGGCGCTGGAATGCGACCCGTTCCCTTGCGGTACCTCGGTTTCGTGGCGGTGCAAAAATCGCCGCGCCTTTGCAGCGGATGGAATCGGAGAACCTTTTGGCAGCAGTTTTCCCGGATCAGCTCGCCTGTCTGGAACATATCGTGGGGGACCGCGAAATTCCGAATCATCCGTTGGTGAAACAAACGATTGAGGATTGTTTGACCGAAGCGATGGACATTGACGGCCTGGAAGAAGTGCTGCGCAACATCGAACGCGGCCGGCTCCATTGCATCGCACGCGATTTGCCGGAGCCGTCGCCGCTTGCGTCTGAGATTCTCAACGCGCGGCCGTATGCGTTTCTCGATAACGCGCCTTTAGAGGAACGCCGCACCCAGGCCGTGTATACGCGACGCGCTTCCGAGCGCAACGGGAGCGACGGTTTAGGGATTCTCGATGTGGCAGCGATTGAGAAAGTGCAGAAGGAAGCATGGCCGGAAGCAACCAACGCAGATGAATTGCATGATGCGTTGATGTTGCTCGGCGTGATGACGCCGGAGGAAGTTGAGCGAACGTCGGACGAAGAGGGGACGGAATGGTTCTTGTCGAAACTCACAACTGAAAACCGGGCCATGCGTTTGTTGCTCTGCGCCCAACATGCAAATGACCGCGAGGTTTTGGAGGGCGGCGCTGCTGTGCCCCTTTCCGATGGCGAAGAAATTCCCGAAAAGCGCCGGAGCACAGGCGCACGCCAAGACGCAGGGGGGCCTGGGAGTTTCTGGATCGCAGCGGAGGGATTACAAATGATTCAGGCGATTTATCCCAACGCCCGTATCGAGCCTCAATTAATCGTTCCCGATGCAGTGCGGGGAAAAGCCTGGGAACGCCCAAACGCCGTTCGCGAATTAGTTCGCGGGCGAATGGAGGTTTGCGGACCGATCACCGTCGGCGAGCTCTCAGATATATTGATATTGCCACGATCGGATATCGACGCGGCATTACTGGCGCTCGAAGCGGAAGGATTTGTGTTGCGCGGCAAGTTTCGCCCGCAGGCGACGGAACAGGAATGGTGCGATCGTCGGTTGCTGGCTCGGATTCATCGACTCACGATCGATCGACTGCGCGCGGAGATTCGGCCAGTCTCAGAGCAGGATTTTTATCGTTTTCTCTTCGCGTGGCAGCGCGCTGATCGGGAACATCGTGTCGAAGGCCTTGAAGGTTTGCAATCTGTTCTCGAGCAGCTCGACGGATGCGAGCTGCCGCTGGCAGCATGGGAATCCGCAGTCCTCACCGCACGTGTTGCCGACTACGACCCAGAATGGCTGGATCGGCTTTGTCTTTCCGGCCGCATCGGTTGGGGACGTTTGAGCGCGCCGCAAAATCCAAGCACGCGCACGAGCGCTCCGTTGCGAACGAGTCCTGTTGCGCTTTATCAACGCCTGAATCTCCAGCATTGGCTGGCTCTGACCAAGGCGAATTTAGAGACGGACCTTTCCGTGTCCGGCCGAACTCTGTTCGATACGCTCGCACACAGCGGGGCACTTTTCTTCAGTGAACTAGTGCGCCGCAGCGGACTGCTGCCTTCCCAAGTCGAAGAAGCTTTGTCGCAACTTGCCGCACTCGGTCTGGTGACTTCGGATAGTTTCGACGGATTGCGAGCTCTTTTGGTGCCGTCAAATAAACGTCCCACGTTTGGCCGCAACGTTGGCAGGCGGGGGCGCAAAACCAATCTCGCCAGCATCGAGTTTGCGGGGCGTTGGTCCCTTCTGAGAAACGAGGCTGGCTTGCAACCATCAGGAAATGGAGCGGAAAACGCAACGCGCGGTGCGGCCATCGAAAAGTTTGCGCGCGTGCTGCTGCATCGGTACGGCGTGGTGTTTCGCCGTTTGCTCGAACGCGAGAGTTTCCCGGTTACGTGGTATGAACTGGCGCGAATTTATCGTCGTTCGGAAGCGCGCGGCGAAATTCGCGGCGGCTATTTTGTGGGAGGAATCAGCGGGGAACAATTTGCCCTGCCAGAGGCCATCGGGCTGTTGCGTTCCATTCGGAAGACGTCGCCGAATAACGAACTGATCGCGCTGAGCGCTGCCGATCCGCTGAATTTGCAGGGCCTTCTGACGCCGGGACCGCGGATTGCGGCGCTAACGACAAATCGGGTTTTGTTTTCGAATGGATTGCCAGTCGCGGCGCTGGAGGCAGGCAACATTCGAAAACTCGCCGATGCGCCGGTGTCTGATGTGGAAATTGAGACTGCCCTTAAAGTCGGAAAACTTCGGGCGTCCTTGCGACCGTATTACAAGTAATAAGGGGACACACCCCGTGTAGCTGCTTCGCTGTGCGAAGCGCAAACCTGAGTGCTTGTGTCGGCACGCGTCGCGCGTCTCCCCGAGACGCGGCTACAAATCATTTCTTAACGATCTCGGCGTTTTCGATCATGGCCATACCGCCACGCTCGGCGAGCTTGCCTTTGACGGTGATGTTTTTACCGCAGTATTCAGCGAGTTGATCGTTGATTGGCTTGTGTTCGCCAACCACCAGATAGGCTTTGCCTTCGCTGAGGATACCGACTGGTCCACCGTTCTTGATGCACTTCGCCCCGCAGGACTGGCCGTGTTTTTCGCCGACCGCATTATGATCGATGTAGCACATCATATCCACGACTTCGCCAGTCACTTCTTTTGAAGCGGCGTCGTCGCTGCCATGCTCATGCTCCTGCGCAATCGCCAGGGGCGCGGACGCCAGAGCCGCGATGAAAGTCGCGGTCAATACAACCTTCAAGACAGTAGTTTTGTTTGGATTTGAGTTAAACATGAGAAAAATCTCGGCATTTCAGGCCGCTGGTCAACGAAGTGATGCAGATAATCCTGTCTGCGCGGAATCCCACCATTGCCTGTATCAAGTGCTCTTTTCGATCAAATCCGCGAACTGATCAAAGAAGTACGACGCATCATGCGGACCGGGCGCGGCTTCGGGATGATATTGTACACTGAAGATCGGCAAATCCTTGTGCCGCATTCCCTCCACCGTGCCGTCATTCAAATTGATGTGCGTTACTTCCACGTGCGATGGCAGCGACTTGGGATCGACTGCGAACCCGTGATTTTGCGCCGTGATTGCCACCTTGCTGCTGCGCAAATCTTTTACGGGCTGGTTCGCGCCATGATGTCCAAATTTTAATTTGTAAGTCGATCCGCCGAACGCGAATCCGAGAATCTGATGGCCCAGACAAATTCCGAAAATCGGTCTTTTTCCCATCAAATCGCGCGTTGTCTTGTGTGCATACGGGAGCGCTTCGGGATCTCCCGGCCCGTTGGAAAGAAAAACGCCGTCCGGATTTAGCGCCAGCACTTCTTCGGCAGTTGTGGTTGCTGGTACCACTGTGACACCAAAGCCTTTCTGCCGAAGGAGCCGCAGAATATTTTCTTTGATTCCATAATCGTAGGCGACGATGCGAAACCGGACAGCCGGAAGGCCGGGCTTGATTCCACCGTTACTGGATCCGATCGACCACGGCTCACTCAGCTTGTCCTCAGGGTCCCATTGATAAATTTCGCGTGCTGAAACTTCACGAACATAATCCATTCCGATGACGCCCTCGCCTTTGATTGCTTCCCGCGCCGCTTCCTCGGGCGACATTTCGTTCGTCGTCAAACAAGCTTTCATCGCGCCACGAGTGCGGAGGTGGCGGGTCAACGCACGCGTGTCGATTCCCTGTGCGCCGGGGATGTTCCATTTCTTCAAATATTCGTCGAGCGACATCTCCGAGCGCCAGTTGCTAGGGACTTCGCTCAGCTCTTCGATGACAAAGCCGCGCACATGCGGGGAGCGGCTCTCCTGATCGAGCGAATTCGTGCCGTAGTTACCGATCAACGGATAAGTCATCGCCACGATCTGCCCGCGGTAGGAAGGATCGGTCAATACTTCCTGGTAACCGGTCATCGCGGTATTGAAACAAACCTCGCCTACACAGGTGCCGGCAGCGCCAAAGGATTCGCCCTCGAAAAATCGACCGTCTTCGAGAGCTAACAGGGCGCGCATGTCGCTGCGCACTGTCGATCTTCGCGCGCTATTTTCAAATCAGTTAAACGCTGAATGCCCAAATGAAAAAACCCGGATCGAAATCTCGATCCGGGTTTTTGAAATGTTACCCCGCTGATGCCGTTTAGGCGGATCTCCCGTTCCCTTTTAGTAACGGGCGGACGACCGTCGCCGTAGCGTCTGACTTCCAATTAAGGCCTGCCATCTTCTCCGAGCGACTCAGCCTCCTCAGGTTAGCCAATTATCGGTTCGGGAATCCCACCTGTAATCTCGAACATCGCAGGGTAAAGCATGAAACTACCCGCGACTGATGAGAGCCGCTGGTTGAGAGTTGAGAGAAAAGCACTGGTTTTCTTCCCAACCCTCAACAAACGACTCTCAAACTTTCAAAGAACTATTCCCGCAATTCCGCGCCGAGGTTGCTTCGCAATCGCTCGCGAATTTTCGCGTTTGCCGCGTTCACTTCCTCGCCTGTCAGTGTGCGACTCCGGTCACGATATGTCAATCGATATGCGAGCGACTTTTTGCCCTCACCGATTTCAGGACCGGCAAAGAGATCAAAAAATTCAACTCGTTCCAACAGCGGTTCCGTTGGATGGAAAATCACTTCCCATATTCTTTCGTGGGTTAAATCTTCGGGAACAATCATCGCAATGTCGCGCGAGATAGCAGGAAATTTCCCAAGCTCGCGGAAAGTTGCGCGTGATCCCAGGCCGCTAATCGGAAAATCCAGCGATATTTCGGCAACGAATACCCCGCCGGACGCATCGAGTGTTGACGCGAGCGAATTTGTTAGCTGCCCGGCGAGGCCGACCAGTTGATTATCCGCTCTGACTTCTACAGCGAGCGCAAATTTGGCATGCTTGCCGCGACGAAAAGACAAGCCGGTTCTTGCCAGTTCAATCGCACCTTTTAGATCGAAGAAATCAGCGCGGCGTTTTTCGTTCCGCCAGTGAACTTCACTGGCAAGGTTACCCCAAAGGAGAATAGCTACTCGTTTCTTTTCTGCGCCGCCCGGCGGTTCGAAAACCCTACCCGTTTCAAAGATCGCCACGCGTTCCGCTCCCGCACGAATGTTGTGATCAAGTACTCCCAGTAACCCAGGCAGCAAACTGGGGCGTAGTGCCACGTGATCTTCACTCAGGGGATTACGTAACTCGATTGCATTTTCCCCAAACGCGAATCTTCCCCTGGAAAGCAACTTTGACGTGCGCACTTCATTAAGCCCGGCTGCAACCAGTCTTTCACGCATTTGTGATTCCAAATCGTGCGCGCGATCGGCCGCGGTCGATGGCGTGAACCGGCTGCGATCGGTTCCCAAAATTCTCTCGGCGCCGTAAGCTCGCACGACTTCTTCGATAAGATCGACATCGCGCTGCAAATCGCGCCGGTAGCTCGGAATTTTCCATTTCGTTATCTTGGCCGCGCTGATTTTCTTCAAACCGAATCCGGTCAGAACTTCATCGACCGTTTTCGGTTTAATCGCGATCCCAACAACGCGATCGCATTTCTCGTAGCGCAACGAAACATCGGCCGGGTTCGCCGGCAGGTCACCGGCGACAGCGATTTCCTTTGCCGGAATTCCGCCCGCGATCTCCTGAATCAATTCGGTGACCCGCTGCGATGCGCGGAGCACCATTTCAGAATCGACGCCCCGCTCGAATCGGTAACTGGCATCGCTCGGTAGATTTAATTCGCGTGCCGTCCGACGAATACTCGCCGGCAAAAAGTAAGCGGCTTCCAGCAAGACATTCTTGGTTGACTCAGTCACGCCGGTTTCTTCGCCGCCCATTACGCCGCCGATTCCAACCGCGCGCTCTTGATCGGCGACGACACAGTTATCAGGCTTCAGCGAATAAGTCTTTCCATCCAGTGCGAGAAATTTCTCGCTGTCACGCGCAAGGCGCACGTTGATGGCGCCCTTCAATTTATTGGCGTCGAACGCGTGTGTCGGTTGTCCCAGTTCGAGCATCACAAAGTTCGAGATATCGACGATGTTGTTGATGGAGCGAATGCCGGCGCTTTCGATCTTGGCACGCAACCACTCCGGACTTGGTCCGACCGTAACGTTGTCGATCTTGCGCGCGGAAAAAAACGGACACTCCCGGGTTGAGGCAATGGTCACGCCGGTCTTCTTGACGGGAATTTTCGATTCGCGAGCCGTGAATTTAAGTTTTTTTCCAGTGAGGGCCGCAATTTCGCGGGCAAGGCCAAAATGGCTTAGCAGATCACCCCGGTTTGGCGTGATCTCGACGTCCAGAATCGTGTCAGTCGGAAAGAGATCGGCAATGGGCGTGCCAACCTTTGCATCAGGCGACAAAATCAACAGGCCGGATGCGTCCTGGCCGAGCCCGAGCTCGATCGGACTGCAAAGCATGCCTTCCGATTCGACACCGCGGAGTTTGCTTTTACGAATTTCCAATCCGTTCGGCAGCTTTGCCCCCGGCAACGCGAGCGGAACTTTGTCGCCAATTTTGTAATTGGTCGCGCCGCAAACGATTTGTCGCATCGCGCCGCTTCCGTCGTCCACTTCGCAAACTGTGAGCCGATCAGCATTTGGATGGCGCGACGACGCGGTGATTTGGGAAACGATTACCTGGGCGATCTTTGCGCCGCGGGTTTCGATATTTTCCGTTTCAACGCCGGCGCGAGTGAGCAAATCCGCGATCGCTTGCGGATTCTCTGGAAGATCAACAAATTCGCGCAACCAATTAACGGAGAATTTCATTTTGTCTTCGGTGTAAACGGAACATAGGCATTCTGCCTGTATGCGCGGCGGAGATGTTCTCCGCTGATCACGTTGCAGCAGAGTAAAACTCTGCTGGGCCCACAGACCGCAGGTCTATGTTCCAGCCATCGGTTCATGCGAATTGTCTCAAAAACCGGAGATCGTTTTGCGCGAAGAGGCGGATGTCAGGGATGTCGAACAAAACCATGGCGAGCCGGTCCATTCCAAGACCGAACGCGTAGCCGCTCCACTTTTCTGGATCGTAAGCGTTGTCACCACGCGCTTTGTTTACCTGCTCGAAAACCGCGGGATGCACCACTCCCGAACCGGCGACTTCGATCCAGCGCTCGCCACCCTTGAGCGCTTTCGATTTCACATAAACCTCCAGACTCGGCTCGGTGAACGGGAAGAAGTGCGGGCGAAACTGCACTTCGGTTCCCGAACCGAAAAGTTCGCGCATGAAGAACTCGAGGGCCCCTTTCAAATCGGCGACGCTTACATTTTCATCGACATAAAGTCCTTCGATCTGATGAAACTGCGGGCTATGCGTGGCGTCGAGTTCATCGCGACGATAAGCAGCGCCGGGAGCAATCACGCGGATCGGCGGGGGCGCAGCTTCCATGGTTCGAATTTGCACGGTCGAAGTGTGCGTTCGCAGCAAGCGGCCGTCCGGTAGATAAAATGTGTCCTGCTCATTTCGGGCCGGATGTTCGGGCGGCGTGTTGAGCGCGTCGAAACAATGCCATTCGTCTTCAATGTCCGGTCCGTCCGCGAGTGCGAACCCCATTCGCCGAAAAATTTGAATTGAACGTTCCCACATCTGTGTGAGCGGATGCAGCGTGCCAATTTCGCGCGGCGTCCCCGGCAGCGAGATGTCGATCCTGGCCAGGGCGCCTGATTCTTTCTGCTCTCGAAAATTTGCCGCGCGGTTTTCGATCGCAGCGGCAACGGCGTTCCGAACTTCGTTGAGTAACTTTCCAACTACCGGTTTTTCGCCTTTGCCGAGGGTTTTGATCCGCTCCCCCCACGCGGAGACGCTGCCGCTTTTGCCGACATATTTTACCCGCGCCGCCTCGAGCGCCTGTTCGTCAGGCGCGGCTTCAATTTCGCGCAGTGCATCATCGCGAAGCTGTTCGAGTGGATGGGTCATCGTGCGTAAATCGATAAAACGTTACAACGTTAAATCGGCAAATCGATTCACGATTAACGAATCACGAATTACGATCTAACGAATCACGCCGCTTCCTTGCTTTTCTTTTCCAGCGCGCTTTTTGCCTGATCGACCATCGACTTGAACGCGGCCTCGTCTGCAACTGCTAGATCTGCGAGAATTTTTCGATCGAGGCCGATGCCTGCAGCTTTTAATCCTTCCGCAAAGCGGCTGTAGGTCATCCCATTGGCACGAGCAGCTGCGTTCAGGCGTTGAATCCAGAGATAGCGAAACGTGCGTTTACGTGTTTTGCGGTCGCGATACGCCCAATACTGGCCTTTCATGATCGCGTCTTTGGCGTAGCGGAAGAGTTTTGAACGGCGTCCACGGTAGCCCTTGGCTTTTTTTAAGATTCGTTTGCGTCGCGCCCGGCTCGCCGGGGCATTAGTAGCTCTTGGCATGGGTGTTTGCTCCGAATCGCTCCGGAGCTCCTCATTCAGCGAGCGGTTTGTTCCATTATCGATCTTCGCGACCTCACTCGCTGATGGGTCCCGTCGCGGGGAACCAGGTGCGCAGATCGTCACGACGCGCCAGCGCCGAGCGACGAACAATAAGTAGCGAGCCGAGAATGACAACTGCTTTTCGCAAAGCAGCACGTGGAAGCCGTTGAAGCGGTTAAGCGTTAAAGCGGATCGATGTATTGTCACGCTTTAACGCTTCAACGATTTAATGCTAGATTCCGCTCGCATGCACTGGCTTGGGCGTTATCGATTCCTGGTCCTGGCTTTCATCTGCGTTTTTTGGACAGGCGTGATCGTTCTCGGTCATTTTTTTCCAGCTGTCCCTTTTATTTCGGCGCCATGGCGCGGTGAACAGAGTTTTGAGGATTTGCTTCGACGCGAAGGCCGGAAGACGCGTACACCGCCCGATTTTGTTTTCCTCGGGATCGATCAAAGCACGTTGCAGTTGCCCCCGTTGACTGCTGAAGAAGTCGCCAGCAACCGCGCGTTTCAGCTGATGACCGAGAGGCCATTTCCCTGGTCGCGCGAAGTATGGGCGCTTTTGCTCGACCGGTTGTGTGGCGCGGGAGCGCGCCTGGTCGTGTTCGACATGATGTTTAATCCACCTAACGGCGGTGATCCACCATTTCACGCTGCGCTTGATCGCTACCGCGACAAGGTCGTGGTCGGCGCGAACTTCGATATGCAAAGCGCCGATAAGCCTCTCATTACGCCAAACAAAACGCTGATTCCGCCGCCGCAACTGCTGGATGATCGCGTCGGGTTCGTGAATTTTTGGGCCGATCCAATCGACGGAAAAATCCGCGCTGTGGCTTATCGCGTGACGGATCGGCAACTCTTCGATTTACCGCCGGACCCGAGCGAAGAAGTCTATGAATCTCTTTCGGCGCGCGCCCTTGCCAAGATCGGTCACGGAAATGACGTGCCGCAGGATTTTCGTGGTCACATGATTCGTTTCACATCGCCGGACGCGTTTGCGCCCCGCCCGCTCTATGAAGTTTTCGATCCAAAGTTTTGGCACGCCAATTACGCGGACGGCGCGTTTTTTAAGGACAAAGTCGTAATCGTTGGGGCGTCAGCGCAAGTGATGCACGATTTTTTCGATACGCCGATGAGCCCAACCACATCGGGTCCGTCGCTTCATTTGCAGGCGATGGCTGCTGCGATGAATCACGAATTTTTGCGATCGACCCCGACGAGAATCGGCCTGGCGATGGTCGCCGCAGCAGGTCTCGTCGCGTGGTCGCTGGTGGCCTTTTTGCGTCGACCGTTGCTTTGTCTTGGCACCCTCGTTGTGATTACAGGCGCGTATCTTGGCGCGGCGCGATGGTTTTACGATAAAACCGGGCTGCTGCTTCTGACGGTTCCGGTCCTCTCGACTCTGGTGTTAAGCGGATTATTTTCGCTCGGCTTTGAGTACGCGCTCGAGTGGCGTGAGAGGATACGCACCAGGCGTGCGCTCGAACGTTATGTCTCGAAAAATTTGGTGAAAGAAGTTCTGGATAATCCGGACAGCTATTACAGCTCGCTCCGTGGTGCGCGGCTTCCTGTCACTGTTCTGTTTTCGGATCTGATTGGATTCACCACGTTGTCCGAGAAGGGCGACCCTGAGGCGCTGGTGGTGCAACTTAATGAATATCTCAGCCGCATGACTTCGGCTGTTTTCAGAAACGGTGGCACGCTGGATAAATTCATCGGCGACGGGATCATGGCCGTATGGGGAAATGTGCGAAGTCTCGGCATGGCAGAGGACGCGAAAAATTGTGCGCGCGCTGCGCTGGGAATGCGACGTGAGCTGCGACAGCTCAATCAAAAATGGCGCGAAGAAGGTCGAATGGGGTTTGGCATGGGTATCGGCATCAATCACGGTGAAGTGATTGTTGGCAATATTGGCTCGCACGAGCGCATGGATCCCACAGTCATTGGCGACTCGGCAAATCTTGCGTCGCGGATCGAGGGTCTCACTCGAGTTTATGGCCTCGATATTCTGATCGGCGCGACAGCCGCCGAGTTGGTACGAGACGAGGTTTACCTTCGCTCGGTTGCCCGGGTGCAGGTGAAAGGCAAAAGCAGACCGGTGGATGTTTTCACGTTCATTGGCGCTCGAGACGAAGAAGTTGACTTAGAATTCCTGAAGTGGCTGGAGACATACGAGGAGGGATTGGAGAGATTCCGGGCACGCGATTTTACCGAGGCCAAGATTCTGTTTTCCCGGTTCCTGGAATTTTATCCGGACGATCTACTGGCCAAGATGTATCTGGATCGCTCGCTCCAATACGAACAGGTCCCGCCTGATGAAGCATGGGACGCGGTGGAGGTTTTCGAAAAAAAGTGACGGTTGCCGGTCGCGTTCCGCTATCCTGAGCCCCGAAAAGCTTTCGGGGCGAACGACCTCATAAACGCGCACGCCGTCGCGCGAGTCGCGCGTAACCCGTTCCTGGAAAGCGACGGTGCTTTTGTTAGGTCCCTCGCCCCGCTTGGGATGACAGGTGTTTCGTTTCGCTGGCGAAATTCCGCTACGCAGCGTAAAGAATCCGCGTGAAGGAAGCGCCGAAGAAATTTCATTTCCTAGGGATTTGTGGCACAGCCATGGCGTCTGTGGCGGCAGCGCTTAAGGAGCGTGGATTCAAAGTCACTGGCTCAGACGAAAATGTTTACCCGCCGATGTCGACCTTTCTCCAGGAAAAGGGCATCTCATTGAAAGAGGGGTATCGCGCGGAAAATATCCCGGCCGATGCAGATGTCGTGGTGATCGGCAACGCGATGAAGCGTGGGAACCCGGAAGTGGAAGCCGTGCTAAACAGAAAGCTCCTTTACCTTTCGTTGCCGGAGGTGCTGAAAAATTATTTTCTGCGCGGCCGCCACAATCTCGTTGTTACCGGAACGCACGGTAAAACAACGACAACCGCGCTGCTCACCTGGATCATGGAGAAGGCGGGGTACAAGCCCGGTTACGTCATCGGCGGACTTCCGAAAAACCTTGGCCAGGGCGCTCGCCTGAATGAATCGAAGTATTTCGTGATCGAAGGCGACGAGTACGATTCAGCCTTTTTCGACAAGCGCTCGAAATTTATCCATTACCTCCCGGAACTGCTGATCATAAACAACATCGAGTTCGATCATGCGGACATCTTCAATAACCTTGATGAGATCAAGCTGAGCTTCCGGCGGTTGCTCAACATTGTTCCCCGCAGCGGCATGGTCCTGGTGAACGGTGACGACCCAAATTGCGTCGAGGTGGCAAAAGATTGTCTGGCACAGATGATTGAGGTGGGTTTCTCGAAGAATTGCGCGCAGCGAATCCGCGATGTTTTCTGCTCGGCCGAGGGTTCCCGATTCAAGCTTGGAGATGAGACCTTCGAGATTCCGCTGGTAGGCGAATTCAATGTGCACAACGCTGCGATGGCGGCAATGGCAGCGCGGTTTTATGACGTGCCGAAGGCAAAAATCGATAGCGCATTTAAGAGTTTTGCCGGGATCGCGCGACGGCAGGAATGCCGCGGGGAAGCCCGAGGGGTGAAAGTGATCGACGATTTTGGTCATCATCCGACGGCGATTGCAAACACACTGGGAGCATTACGCCATCGGTATCGGGGAAATCGGCTGTGGGCTATCTTCGAACCGCGGTCCAACACAACACGGCGCGCGGTCTTTCAACAACAGCTTCCCGACGCTTTAAAGTTAGCCGATGGAGTTTTCATTGCGCAGGTCGCCAAGTTGGAACAGATCCCCGAAAAAGAGCGATTAAATCCGGAAAGAGTCGTTACTGCGATTGCTAAGGCTGGTCGTCCCGCCTTTTACGAGCAGAACGCCGACGCCATTGTGGATCGAATCGTTCCGATGCTACGGCCAAACGATATCGTCGCGGTTTTCAGTAATGGCGGGTTTGATAATATCCACGAGAAGCTGCTAACGCGTTTGAGCGAAAACCTGTAGCGGCGGCCTGATCGCCTTGAGAGACTCTACATACGATCGCGAATTTATTTTGTTACGGTTCCGAGGCGAAATTTTTCCGTTGGAGTATCGGGCTGAGAGATGAGATTCGGCGGTCATAGACCGCCGCTACAGCTACTTCGCCGCCGACGTATGATCGTGCACAATTCGCCAGCCTTCCGGCAGGCGTCTAAGGATGAGGGTAAACCTTCCATGCGGCTGATCGTTTGCACGCTTCAGTCTCCAACGGCCGCACGCGACTGCCGAATCAGAGGATAACAGCGTGACCTCAAGATCAGAAAACGTGAGTGTCCCAATCTTTGCGCGATTGGAGTATTTTTTCCTGTAACGATCGCGCACGGTTTGCCAGCCGCGTGTGATTGTGTCTTCCGAAATAAAGACGGTTGCTGCCGAGCGGGCGTATCCGTTCATAAAGCCATCGATATCGCCCCTGTTCCAGGCGTCCTGCTGTGCTTCGAGAACAGATCGAATCTCTGTAATCGCATTTGCCTTTTGTTGGGGCGCGGCGGAAAGCGAGATGGAAGCGAGAACGCAGAAGGAGATTGCCAGTCGGAGCATTGTTCTCGTCCTAGAAAGCCCAGGCGGGCGGCGACGAGAACGACGACAAGGACGAGAGGGGAACGATTCCAAGCTCATTTGCAATAATGGCAATCTCTTATAAGCTCCTCCGCGCTGCGTCCAGCTTCAGGATCGTTTCAACGGAGGGAAATATTTTGACGGGTTTCATAAATGCACTAGCGTCGCCCATCCATCCAAACAAGGCTGTGCACCGCTTTTTTTGCATCGCGACGCTCGTGCTTTCCGGCGCGACCGTTGTTTTGGGTCAAAACAAACCAGCTCGTCCCGAGCCATCTCAGGCTTCCCAGATAGCGAAGCGGCCCTCGGAAGAAACGCTGGCTCCTGCCCCTCCAAGTGCGCCTGCCATGGTTCGCCTTCAATTCCCGAATAGCGACGTGGTCGATGTACTCCATCTCTACGAGCAGCTGACCGGTAAAAAGCTGGTGATGGATAATTTCGTGCAGGGGAAAGTAAACATTTTCATCGCCAAAGACGTGTCGCGTGAGGAGGCCATCAAGATCATCGAAATGAGCATGGGTTTGAACGGCATCTCTCTCGTCCCCGCTGGCAAGGACTTAATCGATGTTGTGGGAGCCGGCCAAAATCCTCGGAAAGCCCCAGTGCCAATTATTTCCGACCTCGCGGACATTCCGCCCGGAAACCCGGTGGTCAGCTTCCTGTTCCATCTGCAGTATGCCGATCCTCAGGAGCTCCAACAAGTGTTGATGGCATATTTCCAGGGCAGCTCAGGGACCATTAACATTCTGGCCCTGCCGAAAGCATCCGCTCTTCTGGTGACGCAGAACGCCGATATCATTCGGCAACTTGCCAATGTGATTAGCCAGGTAGATGTGGCACCCGCGGAGGTAGTCAGCGAGTTTGTCAAGCTCGAACGCGCTGATGCGAGCAAAGTCTGCGACATGCTCAAGGACATTTTCGAAAAGGGCACCGAATCGCCGACTCAGCCGGGTGTGCGCAGCGTGAAAGTGCCCGGTGCGATTCCGCAACCGCAGCAGGCTGAAGCCCCCGGATTGGGGGTGCTATCCGAGGAAGCCATCATCGTGGGTAAAATCAAACTTACTCCTGATGTGCGCACCAATCGTATTCACGTCGTGACGCGGCCGATCAACATGCCCTTCGTCCGGGAATTGATCCATGAATTTGATGCCAACGTTGAGTTTGCAAAACCCGTTACGCGGTATTTGCAATACATTTCCGCGGGTGACGTGTTGCCGGTGCTGGTTCAGGCGTTGACGGAACCGGGGACGGAAGGCGCAGGCGCGATACCCGGGGGTGGGCTGCCTGGCGCGAGTCCGCAACCGCAGCGTGGTGCAAGTCCCTCCTATGGCGGCAGGGGGGCTGGTGGTCTTTCGGACCTGACTGGCAGCACTACGGGAAGCTCCAGCACAGCAGGTGGTAGCACGCTGAATATTTCGGAGGAACTCTCCACGCAGCCGGTCAACACCACGCCTCAAGCCGTCACGATTGGAAACGCAAAGTTGATCGCTGATCAGCGTGCCAATTCCATCATTGTCCTCGGAAATCGCGAGGTTGTGGTGAAGGTGGAAAAGGTTCTGGATGAAATGGACGTCCAGGCACCGCAAGTTGCGCTAAGCACAGTCGTCGGGCAATTAACGCTTAACAACGATGAAGAATTCGGCGCAGATTACTTCGCCAAGTACCACAACAGATTTGTGGGCACCTCAACTAACAATGGGGTATTTGGCGACAACAATCCGGGCATTCCCGCCACCGCCGTTATGGATCCCTCGAAGATCATCGACTTCAGCAAAATCCTTAAGACCGCGGCCAGCGGTACCAATGTTTATGTGGCAGCAGGCGACGCCTTTGCGGCGATAGTGCACCTGCTCGAGTCCACGGGTAAGTTCAAAATCATTTCGCGACCCACGGTCTTCACGAGCAACAACAAGAAAGCGATCATCGCCTCAGGCGAGGAGGTTCCCGTGCCGGTGAGTACTCTGACTAATGCGGCGAATGTCGTAAACAACGTTGCCTCTGTTCAATCAAGCATCGAATACAAGAAGGTTGCGCTTCAGCTTGAGGTCGTCCCGCTCATCAATTCGGAGAAGGAAGTGTCGCTTGATATTCTTCAAAAGATCGATGCCTTGGGCAACAACCGACTAATTAGTGGTAACCTCGTGCCCGAAATCACGACGCGGTACATCCGAACGAATGTATCTGCTCCGAATAAATCAACCATCGTCCTTGGCGGGTTGATTGAAGACAACAAGCAAAGGACTTCCAGTGGTATTCCCTATCTCTCTCGCATCCCGTACCTCGGCGCTGTTTTCCGCAGCACGAAGGACACCCGGACCCGTACGGAATTGATTATTCTAATGCGCCCAGAGGTTACGCTGACCAAACTGGATGCTTATCGGCTTCGCCAAAAACAGGAGGACAGGACACACTTTGGACCTGAGCTTGAGCAGGACGATTGCCCGGATTGTCCCAAGCCGAGGGAAGGCAAACAATTAACCTTACCGCCGCCCGATATTCCCGAACCGAAAGATATTAGGTAAATTCAGTCCTGTTATGAAACGAATCACTCTCGCCTTAATTCTCGGCCTCAGCGCGGCGATCGCCCAGGCTGACGATTACGCGATTATCGACGATATTTTTCGTTCCACCGATCCATTGGCTCAGCACGATGAATGGGGGTTGCTCCACCAGGGAAAGCGTGTTTACGACACTGACTTCGCGCCGCGCTACAAGTGGCGATGGATTTACTACTTCAAGGCTCCCGAACAACTAATACTGCAACCGGCTTACGTGGGTTCCATGCAAACAGCGTTGCGTCGGCTGGGTTATTACTGCGGTCCCATCAACGGGGTCTTCACCCCGGAGGTAAGCGACGCTATCGCGCGGCTGCAAAAGAATTATTCGATGCGCGTTACCGGTACTCTCACCGATCCGGTGCGGCGCGCATTACATATGCCTTGAGCGCCCAGGGGGAGATTTGCAATCTGCTTCTTCGAGACGGCAGAATCAGATCGTCGCTCCGTGATTACGCATTCTACGTGAAAGGCCTTGCGAAACGGTGTAAATAGGCTTCATTCGAACGCTTCCAATTGTGCGTTGTCGATTCTACTGAACGCCGCGACTCATGAGTTCACCTGCCAATCAATCGCTGATTAATCTGCTGTTGGAAAGCGGCGTTCCTTCAACCGAAGAAGCGGCACAGCTCGCTGTGAACCTGAATGGCGGTTCTTGGGTGAGTCAGGTGCTCGATTCCGGTAAGGTCGACGAACAACGTTTCCTTTCTGCGATCGGGAAATTTTTCCGGGTGCCGGTCGTGTCCATCGACGCGAAAAAGATCGACCGCGCGACGTTATCGGTTTTACCCAGTCGTTTTGTTTTTCAACATCACATTTTGCCCATCGAAATGAAGGAGAATGCGGTGGTCCTGGCGACGTACGATCTTTTCAATTCGATAGGGCGCCAGCTTGCGTCGCAGCTTCTGAAGAAGCCAGTGGAATGGGTGCTGGTGCCGCGGGCACAAGTTCTGCGCGCGATGAAGACTCTCTACGGCGTCGGCGCAGAGACATTCGACGAGATTCTCAAGACCAATCGTTCCTTTGAGGTGCTGCAGGACACGGAGACTGCCATCGAGTTAAATGACGACGATCCCGAAGCGTCCGTGGTGAAATTCGTGAACCAGATCATTCGGGAAGCGATTGTCGAGCGTGCGACCGATATTCACGTTGAACCGCAGGAAAACGATCTGCGAATTCGCTATCGAATCGACGGGATCCTGCACGAGGTTGCTGTGCCGCCGCAGTTGCGGGTTCTGCAATCGGCCATCATTTCGCGCCTGAAAGTGATGTCACACATGGACATTGCCGAGCGCCGTCTGCCTCAGGACGGACGGATAAATTTGCAGTCGAACAATCAAAACATTGACGTGCGCGTTTCAACCATTCCCACGGTCAACGGCGAATCGATCAGCTTGCGATTGCTCAGCCGCAGCGGCGAGCAGCAGTTCGGATTTGATCGGCTAGATCTCAGCGAAAAGCAGGAAAAAATCATTCGGCATCTGCTGGCGCAGCCTAACGGAATCATCCTTCTCACGGGGCCGACCGGATGCGGAAAGTCGACGACGCTTTATTGCTTCTTGAGCAGCATCAATTCCGTGCAGCGCCGCATTATTACTGTCGAAGAACCGGTCGAATATCGAATTCCTGGCGTTTCCCAGATCGATGTGAAACCAGAGATCGATCTGACTTTCGCCAAAGGTCTGCGCCATATTTTACGACAGGACCCCAACGTCGTGATGGTTGGGGAAATTCGTGATGTTGAAACCGCGGACATTGCGATTCGCGCGGCGATGACGGGTCACCTTGTTTTTAGCACGCTGCACACCAATGACGCCGTTGGCGGCATCACGCGTTTGCTCGACATGGATGTGGAGCCGTTTTTGCTCTCGTCGGTAGTGAAAGCATTCATCGCGCAGCGGCTGGTACGCACGATTTGTCCAGATTGCGCGCGGTTGGTCGATTATCCGCGCGAATATCTCGCCGAGATCGGTTTTCCGGTGAAAGAACTCGACACCCGTTTCCAGCGCGGCGCCGGTTGCGAGCAATGCCGTCAGACCGGCTATCAGGGTCGCGTGGCAATCTACGAGATATGCCTTATCACGGAGCCGCTAAGAAAATTGATCATGCAAAAGCGGGATGGCGGCGAACTAAAGCAATGCGCCCTTGCGGAAGGCATGCAAACTCTGCGGCAGGACGGCTGGCGACGCGTCGCGCAGGGGAAAACAACCATCGAAGAAGTCGTTCGGGTCACGCAAACCGATGAGGTGATGGCCGAAACGACTGAAGAGGCCGAGCCGGTGGTGGCGGGCTAGGGCGCGGCAAGAGCAAGGCTCAGGGAGAGCGAAGCGGAATACGCTTTCGTACTTACAGACTTAACTCTTTGTCCCTTGGCCGGAATCTCCACGCAGTTCGCGAATCGCTTCAGCGTAATCTTTTGCGTGAAAAATTGAGGTGCCGGCGACGAGCACGTTTGCCCCGTTTTCGATCGATACTCGTGCAGTCTCGGTGTTGATGCCCCCGTCTACTTCGATGTCGATCCTGTTGCTCAACGATCTTGCACGTTTAACTTTTTGCATTTGCTCGCCTCGAAAGGCTTGGCCCCCGAAACCCGGATGTACGGTCATCACCAGCAGCATGTCGATTTTATCCAAAAACGATTCGACCAAATCGAATGAGGTTTCGGGATTTAGCGTGACACCGGCGCGGCAGCCGCCGTCTCGAATCTGCTGCAATGTTTTCGCGACGCTGTGTTTCGCCTCTGGTTCCACGTGAACGGTGATTGAGTTCGCGCCAGCTTTGATAAATCGCGGAACGTAATGATCGGCATGCTCGATCATAAGATGAACATCGAGGGGGAGATTTGTTAGGCCGCGTACCCGTCCGACAATCTCCGGGCCGAACGAAATGTTATCGACGAAGTGTCCATCCATGATGTCGCAGTGGATCCAATCGGCGCCTGCAGCCTGCACGCGTTGGATTTCGTCACCGAGTCGCGAGAAATCGGCCGCCAGAATGGATGGGGCGATGATTATTCTTCCCATGGAGATGGAGTAAAGGAGTAATGAGGCGATGGCAAGCCTTCCTGGCAGCACCTCATTTGCTCCAACACTCCATTACTCCAACAGAAATGCCGCTTGACGGCGTGCTGCTCTGTTTCATGTTACCGCGTTTCAGCCGGCCGAATCGCGCTCGTGGAGGAGGGTCCTGTGAAGATGGCCGCCTCAGGCGGATGAACGCGCTTCTTCTCGGGCTGGAAAGTTTCTGCTAATAAATAATTCATGTTCAATGGACTTTTCGGCTGGTTATCCAGCGACATCGGGATCGATCTTGGTACGGCAAACACGCTCGTTTACGTAAAGGATCAGGGAATCGTTTTGCGCGAGCCATCGGTGGTAGCCGTTCAGGCCGGTACCAACAGAGTGCTGGCTGTCGGCGACGAAGCCAAGCGCATGCTCGGCCGCACGCCAGCAAACATTGTGGCAGTGCGTCCGCTCAAAGATGGCGTCATTGCGGACTTCGAGGTGACGGAAGCGATGCTGCGGCACTTCATCACGAAGGTGCACAATCGTCGTGTAAAGGCGAGACCACGCGTCGTGATCGCGGTTCCATCTGGAATCACGGAAGTGGAGAAGCGCGCCGTGCGCGAATCGGCGACCCATGCCGGGGCGCGCGAAGTCTATTTGATCGAAGAACCAATGGCCGCGGCAATTGGAGTGGGACTTCCGGTACAGGATCCAGCCGGTAACATGATCATTGATATTGGAGGAGGCACGACCGAGGTCGCTCTTATTTCGCTGTCAGGAATCGTGTTTAGCCGCAGTGTGCGCGTTGCCGGCGATGAACTGGATGAAGCGATCGTGCAGTATATGAAGCGCGCCTACAATCTGATGGTCGGGGAACGCACGGCCGAGGAGATAAAGATTAAAATTGGCTCGGCATATCCGAGCGAAAAAGAGACGAGCGTAGAAGTTAAGGGACGCGACCTGGTTGCTGGTCTGCCTAAGACGCTCATGATCACCTCACAGGAAGTACGCGAAGCGTTGCTTGAACCGATTTCAACAATTGTCGATTCCGTACGGATCACTCTCGAGCGCTGTCCGCCCGAGCTTTCGGCGGACCTCGTCGATCGCGGCCTGGTACTGGCAGGCGGCGGTGCGTTGCTGCGGGGGTTTGACAAGCTTTTGAGCGAGGAAACCGGCTTGCCTGTCCATGTTGCTGAAGATCCGCTCAGCGCAGTGGCGGAAGGGACCGGCAAATGCCTCAATGAACTTAAATTCTTGCGTCAAGTGGCCTCGGCAGACCGCCAGTGGCGGTAAACCAGTGGCATCGGCTTCCAGCCGATGTTTGAATGTGGGCTGGAAGCCCATGCCACAGGGATGAGCCGCACGAACATCATCGCGCTACTGATTTTTGGCGCAATTCTGGGATATTTTCTCACCTTCGGTCCGGTTACCACGCAGAAGTTCAAGGCCGGCGTCTATCAGTTACTGACCCCATTTTTGACCGGTGGCTCTGGAATAAAAAAGCAAATTACTTCGGTGCGTACAGGACTGAAATCGCTCGACCAGTTGGAGCGCGAAAATGCTAACTTACAGGTGGAAAATCGAGAGCTGAGAGCGACGAATCAGGGCTTGCGCGATGCTGAGAATGAGGTGAATCGCTTGCGTCATGCGCTCAATTACCGCGAGCGCTCAGTCTTTAAGTTAATCGCCGCGGAGATTGTCGCGCGCGATTCCTCGACCTGGTGGCGAACGGTTACGATTAACCGTGGCAAGAAAGATGGCATCGAAATCGACATGCCTGTCGCAACGGACGTGGGATTAGTAGGAAAAGTAACTACCGTGAGCGACAGCGTCTCGGTCGTGTTGCTGATTTCCGATGAAAACTGCCGTGTTGCTGCAAAAGTCGAGGGAAGCCGAGAACAGGGCATCGTCTCTGGTGAGCGCGTGACAACGGGACTCACCCCTGTGTTGAACCTGAATTTTTTGTCAAAACAGGCCGACTTGAAGCCTGGTCAGAAAGTTTATACTTCCGGAGTGGGCGGCGTGTTCCCGTCAGGTTTGCTGATTGGCAGTGTGAAGACTTTCCGTGTGCGAGAACTGGATGGACAAGCACAGCTCACACCTGCAGTTGATTTATCGCATCTGGAGGACGTGTTCGTGGTGACCGGTCGAAAATGATTTTCTTTTTTGTTTTACTCCTACTTGTGCTGATGGCGCAGATTGCGGAGTTTTTTATTCCAGCGTTGCCGTGGCTTTACAACGCGCACGTGTACATCGTGCCTGTGATCGTCTTCTATGGCGCAATGGCTCTGCCGTTTCCTCTCATGCTGGCGCTTGCGCTTTACGCGGGGATCCTGCTGGATGCTCTCACCGTGCAGGTGATTGGGGGAAAAGTTGAAATTTCAACTGGATCATCGATACTGATTTACGGTGTACTGGCAGGAGTAATGCATGGCCTGAGACCGCTCTTTGCACGCGGGCGTTGGGAAGTGCACTGCATCCTGAGCGGAATCTTCACCTCCTTAATAGTTCTGGCGCAATATTTGATGATTACATTTCGCCGCGGCTCTATTGTTTTCACCCGCGAAATTTGGTGGCAGATCGGCGGGCCTGGTCTCGTTGCCATGGCGATGGCCCCGATCGTGTTCTGGTTTTTACAATGGGTGGGACGGATTACTGGCTACTCTTATGAACCGGAAAGGGGGCGGCTTGAATGAGCAGACGCCGTATTACTTCGCGTGTGCGGATTCAGCTTCTCGGCCTTTTGATGCTGATGGGCATGGCCGCTCTCGGCCTCAAGCTTTGGTGGATCCAGGTGGCGCACGGTCAGGAATGGACCGCCCAGTTGCGCGGTAGTTCGCAGGCGACGGTGCGTATTCCTTCAGTGCGCGGGGAGATCAGGGATCGCAATGGAGTAACTCTGGTCCAAAACCGGGCCAGTTATGAGGTCGATTTTTATCTGCCGGAAATGGTCAAAGGCTATCGCGAACGCTTTGGTAAGCCGCCCGTCACCGAGTACCGGGCGACCATTAATGGAATGCCCAAAGACGTGAAGGAACCGGACATCATTAAGATCGTCAATAATGGCATCGTCCCGCGCCTCAACGATCTCGATCTGGCGCGCGATTACAATGCAGGCCGCTTGCAGAAACACTATCGCAACGATACCGAAGTTCCGTTTTCCTACGTCAAAGACATCGATTTTCCAACCCTGGCGAAATTTTCCGAGCACGATGTGGGATTGCCGGGAGTGGAACTCGCGATCAAACCGGTTCGCTCTTACGTTTACGGTGCCCTTGCTGCGCACATTCTGGGCTATGTGGGCATGCCGGACGACGTGGATAAGGAGGACGCAAAGAAATTCACGTTTTACCAGGGAGACGTAGAAGGGAAGTCGAACATTGAAAAAATCACAGACCAGTACCTGCGCGGGAAACCTGGGGTACGTTACTTACGGCGCAATGCAAAGGGCACAATTGATGGCGTCCTGCGCGAAGATCCACCGGAGCAAGGTGCCAATGTTTATTTGACGATCGACGCGCGCATCCAGTCGATTGCGGAGGAAGCGCTGCGCGCAGTGAGTCGGGCCGGTGCGGTAGTTGTCGATCCAAATAATGGCAACGTCCTGGCGATGGCTTCTGTTCCCTCGTTTGATCCAAATACTTTCATCCCCAGCATCAAGGCGAAGGATTGGAAAGCGCTGCAGAAGGACGAAAGCGATCCATTAGTTAACCGTGCGATTAGCTGCCTACCGCCGGGCTCGACATTCAAGCTCATAACTGCGCTCGCCGGTCTGCGGGGAACGAAAAATCTCGCAGGCGCGCATTACAACTGCGGTGGCGGTGTGAGTTACGGCGATCACTTTTTCCGATGTTGGGTGGCTGCAAAACATTATACGCATGGCAACATCGGACTCGCCGATGCGCTCAAGGTGTCGTGTGACTCCTTCTTCTATCAGTACGGAAACGCCGCTGGTATTCAGTCGATTGACGCCGTTGGCAAGATGTTGGGGATGGGCGAGGAATCAGGCCTGCAATTGTCAGGCGAACAAACTGGCAATATGCCGGGGCCTGAGTGGATGCAAATCCATCATCCCCAGGAGAGATGGTCACAAGCTCAAACCGCCAATGTTTCAATTGGCCAGGGCTACACGCTTGTTTCGCCCTTGCAATTGGCAGTGGCGTATGCGGCCATCGCAAACGGCGGCATATGCTATTACCCGCGCCTGGTCGATAAAATTTTGAAGCAAGACGGCTCTCCGCTGTTAGATGAGCAAGGCAATCCAGCGGCGCCGGCGCCGCGCGTCCGATCGGACTTACGCCAGGAAATTTCCCCTGACAAAATCGAACTCGTGCGCAAGGGGCTTTGGAAAGTTGTTAATGAAGACGGCGGCACCGGTGGCAGAGCACGTTTGAAAGATTGGGTAGTGGCAGGTAAGACTGGCACTGCGCAGGCCACTGAACGTGGACAAGAGGAAAACGTGGCGTGGTTTGTGTGTTTCGCGCCATTTGACCATCCGAAGTATGTCGTCGCAGTGATGGTGCAGGGCGCCTCCGGGCACGGAGGTGAAGTCGCGGGCCCCATCGCCGACAGAATCTTGGAGCGCTCGCTGGCATTGGATGAAGGAAAGTTCGATATGCAGGTGGCCTGGCTCACGCCCGCGCATCACGCCAATCCACTCCAATTGATCAAGTCTGTGGCTTATAACGAGAAGGGAGGGAATCTCGGAAGCGACGACGAGGAAAACGCCCCCGCTTCCCAAACTGCCACTGCCCAGATGGCGACATCAGATGCATCGCCTGATGTCGAACCCGAAGCAGATTCTCAGGGCAAAGTGAAACGGAGAGGCGGGGCCGCTGTGTCCCGAGCTCTCCCCGCCGCAACGCCAGCTTCCCGCAATTTCTTCCAAAAGCTCTTTGGAATACATCCGCGCCAGGCGCCGGCGCCTCCGCCACCGCCACCGAGCCGCCGTCGCGGGACACCACCACGATGAACACCCGACCAGAATCATCGCTGCAGTGCGTTTGGTCAGTTCCGCTTCTGATCGGGCAACCTCTTTCGTTTTATGATAGACAAAGTAAGAAAACTTTTGGGGCTCTCCTCACGAAAAACCGGCAAAAAGCTCATACTCAGCGTGGAAAAGCTCGAGTCTCGAGTTGCCGTGCTCGAGAATGGCCGGCTCGAGGAGTACAGTGTCGAGCGTAAAAGTTCACGGAATATCGTCGGCAGCGTTTATAAGGGTAAAGTCAAAAACATCGAGATGGGGTTGAAGGCGATGTTTGTTGATATTGGCTTCGAGAAAAATGCGTTCCTTCATTTTTGGGATGCGATCCCGGCTGCGCTCGACAGCGGCGTAGAGGAAATCGATCGTCGCGGGAGTAAGCGGCCGCGAAAACGGATCGGAGTTAAAGATATACCGAGTATTTATCCGGTTGGCTCGGATGTTATTGTGCAGGTCACCAAGGGCCCCATCGGGAACAAAGGCCCCAGGGTAACTACGAACCTGAGTTTTGCCGGCCGTTACCTGGTGCTGATGCCATTCAGCGATCGCAGCGGTATCTCGCGAAAAATTGAAAACCAGAAGGAGCGCGAACGGTTACGGAAGATTGTCCGGGAATTGGATATCCCCGACGGCATCGGAGTCATTATCCGCACAGTAGGTGAAGGTCAGCGAGCGCGGTATTTTGTGCGGGACCTGCGTTTTCTTCTCGATCAATGGGCCCAGGTCGAGCAGCTCATTCGTGATGAACCAGCCCCATGCCGCCTCTTTGAGGAACCGGATTTGGTCGGACGGACAGTGCGCGATTTTCTCACCGAGGAAATCGACGAAGTCGTTTGCGATGACCGCGCGTCAACAGAACGGATGATCGAAATGATCGGGCAGATTTCCCGACGCGCCCGGAACCGGGTGCACCATTACGATGGCGCGATGCCGATCTTCGAAACCTACGGTGTGCAAAAGCAAATCGATGACGCTTTTCATCGGCAGGTCTGGCTGAAATGCGGTGGCTATATTGTGATCGACGAGACCGAAGCGCTGGTGGCGATTGACGTGAATACGGGCCGAAACAAAGGCGGGCGCGACGTGGAAAAAACTATCCTGCAAACGAACCTGGAGGCCGCAGACGAGATCGCGCGCCAGCTTCGCTTGCGCAATATCGGTGGCCTGATCATAGCCGATTTCATCGACATGAAGAGCCGCAAAGACCAGCAGGCAGTTTACGGCTTGATGAAGGAGCGGCTCAATCGCGACAAGGCCAAGACACATATTCTCCCAATTTCACAGCTCGGCCTGATGGAGATGACCCGCCAACGAGCGCAGGAAAGCTTGAGCGACACGATTTACGAAAATTGTCCCTACTGCAGCGGGCGCGGCGTCGTCAAGACTTCCATGACCACGAGCGTGGAATTGCATCGGACTCTCAATACCGTCATGCGCAAATATCAGGATACCATTCATGATATTCGGGTGATTCTGAATCCAGGTGTATTGAAACGGTTGAAGGAGGAAGATGAAGAATTGCTGGTGGAATTAGAGCGGCGCTACGCCGGGCGGCTCACCTTCCGTGGGGATCCTACATTTCACCACGAAAAGTTTATCATTACCGATGCAAACACAGGCGGGGAACTTCATCCGTAAGGCGGCGTCTTACACCAAAAAATCCTTGCAATTTATTGTGGCCTGTCCAACAGTCGGACATCCGGGGTAACGACGAGTTTCGTAATTACCTTGCGTGCTCCAAAGGAGTGTTTGGAGCCTGAAAAACGGAGGAGAAAGACTTAACCAAAGGAGAAATAAGATGAAAAGAATGGTGTTGGGGCTGTTATGCATTGCCGCAATCACTTCGGCGGCGGTTGCCGGGACTGAAACCTATTCCGGAAAGGAGATGAAACAGGTGGTGCCGCCACCGTGTCCACAATGGTACGCAGACAACGAGTTTAACGTTGGTCTGTGGGGCACTTACATTTTCACAGGAAACAATTGGCAGGATGATCGTTACCTCGAATCGGATCACGCCTTCGGCGGTGGCATTGATCTCAAATACTTTTTTCACCGGTACTTCGGTGTCGGTATCGAAGGTTGGGCCGTGGATGCCAGGCGCGCGTTTGAGGACGCCTTTATCGATCTTAATAACGGCGTCTTCGACGTCCATACCGGGCATGAGAGCCGCGCGGTAGGTTCTGTGTTAGGTACATTGACGCTGCGTTATCCGATCCCGTGCACGCGGTTCTCGCCCTATATTTTTGGCGGAGCCGGCGGAATCTTTGGTGGCGGCGAAAGGACGAATGTTGTCGTGAACGACGGAATCATTCGCACTGAACAGACCGGCTCTGAGTCGCGGGCAATTGGGCAGGTCGGCGGTGGCATGGAAATTCGCATGACTCCGCACATTGGCTGGGTAAGTGATTTCAGCTGGAATTTTGTGGACGGACCGAAGAACAACTTTGGCATGGTCCGCACCGGAGTTAATTTCGCGTTTTAAGGGACCGAGAATCGTATTTGCTAAAGCGGCGTCCGGAGTCCGGACGCCGCTTTCTTGTACGGAACTGGGGCTCGACTTTCAAGCGCGTTCAAGCGTGCGAAAGCGGCGGAAGTCGCCGCGGCGACCCGCACTTCAGAACGTGGCCGTCAATTCCACGTTATCTGGCGTCTTGAAATGCGGGGATCCTCTGCCGCTTTGTTTATGGTCGAGATCCAGGAGCCTTCCTTGCGCAGCGATAGAAAGCTGATGCAGTTGTTTGACCGGTTACGGTTGGAATTTGCGAACGCTCACATACGTCCGAGATTATTTTGATGTCGTTTGTTGAGACTCTGGATAATTTGGCGCTGCGCAAATCGAAGCTGGTTCAGCGCTTCGAGCACCTGATAGCGCCGAAATCCGACCAGGAGCTCGAAGCATTGGCGCAGGCTTCGCGCTCGCTGACTCTGCGAAATTTTGGACGCACAATGCGTTTGTTCGCCCCGCTGTATCTCTCCAACGAATGCATTAACAACTGCCGTTATTGTGGTTTCTCGCGAGACAATCCGATCCTTCGCGTCACTCTCAATGTGGACGAAGTGGTTGCCGAAGCGCAGCATCTCGCCCGGCAGGGATTTCGGCAGATTCTTCTCGTTGCTGGCGAGCACCCGAAATTTGCAGGCCGCGACTACCTTGCCGAATGCGTGCGCGCGCTCGTTCCTGATTTTTCGTCAATCTCCATAGAAGTAGGCCCGATGGAGACGGACGATTATGTGGCGATTGTTGAGGCCGGCGCGGAAGGACTTGTCGTTTACCAGGAAACCTACAATCGCGGCATTTATGCCGAGATGCATACCTCCGGACCGAAACGCGATTTTAATTTTCGACTTGATTGCGTTGAGCGTGGTTATGCAGCCGGATTTCGCCGGCTCGGCGTGGGCGCGCTTATTGGTTTGTCGCGCTGGCAGGATGAAGCGATCGCGCTGGCGACGCATTTGGAACATTTGTTCAAACACTGCTGGCAGGCGCAAATCACGGTAAGCTTGCCGCGGTTGCGTCCGGCAGCTGGCGGATTTCATCCGCTTTTTTCGATGACGGACTGGGAGCTTGTGCAACTGGTTTGCGCGTTGCGAATTTCTTTCCCTCAGCTCGGGATTGTGCTTAGTACACGCGAGCGCGCAGCTTTACGCGATTTACTGGTGTCGGTCGGAGTAACGATGATGAGCGCCGGCAGCCACACTGAGCCTGGCGGTTACACGCGACAGGGCCGCGAACATCTCCATCGCACCGTGCGCGGTCGTATCGTCGCACCCGAATACCAGGACGGCGAAGATGAACTCGCCACAGGCCAATTCGAGATCAGCGACGAACGTTCCCCCGCCGAAATCGCTGCACTCCTGCGTGGTCGCGGACTCGAGCCGGTCTGGAAAGATTGGGACCAGGCGCTTTGCGGAGTGTGAAGGGACGCCCAACACTCAACGAAGATGGAATGAAAGGGACGAAAGGATTCGTCGCACTCTCAAAGCGCTTCCTGCAAGATTCATGAGGGACGCCTGTTTGATTTCGCGGCTTTTGGAGTGCGTGTGCGTCGCCGCGTCGCTTCAGCAACGATGAAGATTTCACTTAACGGAGAATCTGTAGATGCGCGCGAGGCCGAAACGCTCGCGGGGTTAATCGATCGTTATCAATTGCCACCGCAATCCATCTTGGTCGAACACAATGGCCTCGCCGTCCATCGACATGAATGGGCGGAGCGACCCTTGGCGGAAGGCGACCGCATCGAATTCATCCGCGTCGTCGCCGGCGGTTAGAGACTTATTTGGCGATTCTTCTCGTCAGGTTTGGATAGCGCTCTTTACTACGACGCGCATTCCGTCTGTCTGGATAACGGTCACGGGTGTTTGTGAGGCGATGAATTCGCCTTCCGTGACAACGTCGACAACGTGATCGGCAAAACGCGCCTTGCCGCTCGGGCGTAAAACAGTAACTGCAATACCTTGCATTCCTGGACTCAAAGCAAGCGCAGTCGCGAATTGACGTGGCACGCCGGCGAGCGATGGCCCGGGAGGATTTGACTCCATCAAAGCGAACCGGCGATAAATGCTGGTGCGCGGCAAGTAGCGCGCGAGCAGAGCGATCACGATAAACGAGCCAACAATCGCGATGAACATATTAAGCAACGGCATCGCGAGCATTTTGCCGGTAGGAAAAAAATTCTGGCCGGGATAACGATCGATCATCGTCCACAGCAGAGACGCGAGCATGAGGAGAACGCCGACCACACCAAAAACAATCGTGCTGTGCGCGAAAAAAAGTATTTCGATCAGCACCAGAACCATTCCGAGAACGAACAGCGCGACGACTTCCCACCCCGCCAGGCCGGCCAGGTAATGCCCCAGGAAAAATAGCGCGAAACAGATCGCTGAGATCACCCCCGGCCACGTCACGCCAGGAATTTTAAATTCCAGATAGGCACCGAGAATTCCTCCCAACAGCAGTAATGGCGCAAGCTCAGTAATCCAAAATGCGATCTGCTCAAAGCCAGTCGGCTCGATCCTCACTTCGGTTCCTTTTAAGCCGGCTTTTCTGATTAGACCATCAATCGAATCGGCGACACCTTCTGCGAGCAACGGTTTGCCATTGATCCGTTCAGTTGCTTCCTGAGCATTAAGAGTGAGCACTGCTCCCTTTGAGTGAACGACGCGGTCGCCAATCTTTACTTCCTTGTCTTTGTTCATGAACGCCTCGGCGACGTCTGGGTTATGCCCGTTCTTGGTCGCGGAACCGCGGATGAGTGCAGACCAATACGAAATCGTTTTCTCCTTTGCCGTAGCAGGAAGGTCCTCGCCGGTTGGGAGGATAGGCGCCGCTGCGCCAATTGCGCTTACCGGCGCCATGTAAATATGCTGCGTGGCAACGGCGATAAGCGAACCAGCGGACCCGGCGTTTGTGTTGATGAAGATGTAGGTCGGGATTTTTGTTTGGTTGAGGGCGTTCACGATATCGGTCGCTGTGTCGAGCCGGCCGCCATATGTGTTCATGTCAAAAATGATCGCAGACGCTTCATTGCTCTCGGCGCTTTTCACCGCGCGCCGCAAAAAGGCGAGAAGCGAAGGCGCGACTTCGCCATGCAACGGCACGACCACGATGTCGCCTTTGTTGATCACGTCGCGCCCGTGAGCAGTGGTCGGGAAGAATGGAGACAGGGTTGCCAAAATCGCGATTGCTCTCACGGAAATTCTCTTCATTAAGGCGAAGTAATGGACTGATGGAGTGGTGGTGTGTTGAAACAGCAGATTCATTTCATTGCTCCATCGCTCCAATACTCCATTGGAAAGCGGGCCGCACTGCGTAAGTTTGGCATCGCTTCAGAAGCCGAACGAGGCAAAAATAATCAGGCGCGCATGGGAACGATCCCTTCCGAAACGATCGAGCAAATTGCTGCCGCGAACGACATCGTCGAAGTGATCGGCTCGTATTTTCCGCTCAAGCGCGCCGGGGCAAATTTCAAGGCGCTCTGCCCGTTTCATCGGGAGAAAACGCCTTCGTTTATGGTCAGTCCGAGCCGTCAGACTTTTCACTGCTTCGGTTGTGGCGCCGGCGGGAGCGTTTTTCGGTTCGTAATGGACTATGAGCACACCGATTTTCCATCGGCTGCGCGCAAGCTCGCAACGCGCGCCGGAATTACAGTGGCGGAGACGCGGGGTGCGGAGGATGAAGATCGGCGATACGAGGCGCGCCGGACGTTGTTGAAATTGCACGCCGACGCTGCCGAATGGTTTCATGAAAATCTCCTGAAAAGAAATGTCGGAGAACCCGCGCGAAACTATTTAAAAGGGCGCGGGATTACGGCGGACATTGCCAAACATTGGCAGCTTGGTTACGCTCCGGACGAATGGGACGCGTTTGGCAGCTGGGCGCGCGGACGCGGCTATCAAACGCGCGACCTCATTACGAGCGGACTTGCAAAAACAAGGGATGACGCAGAAAGCGCCCCGGTTGAGAGCTCAAGAGCGTACGATCGCTTTCGGGGAAGAATTATTTTTCCGATCTGCAACGATGTCGGCGAAGTGATCGCCTTCAGCGGCCGTCTTTTGAAAGACGCGGAGGGAGCGGCGAAATATTTGAATTCACCGGAGACACCGCTTTTTCGAAAAGGCAAGGTGCTCTTTGGTCTGCACAAGACCAAGCGCGCGCTGATCGAGGCGAACTGCGCTGTTGTCTGCGAGGGGCAACTCGATTTGATAAGTTTGTTTGAGGCAGGAATCACGAACGTGGTCGCGCCGCAGGGGACCGCGTTCACAGAAAGTCAGGCGCATATCTTAAAACGATATGTGAAGGAGGTTGTTCTTTGCTTCGACGCCGACGCAGCTGGCCACAAGGCGGCCGAGCGTTCGCTCGATGCACTGCTTCAGAATGACTTGATTGTGCGCGTGGCGGAAATGCCGGCGGGCAAAGACCCTGACTCCCTGGTCCGGCGCGAAGGAAAAGAGGCATTTGAAAAACGCGTTGCCAGCGCGAGTGATTTTTTCGATTACTGGCTCGAGCATGAGACTGCTGATGTTGATCTAGGTTCGTTAGGGGCCAAGATGCACGTCGCGAGAAGCCTGGCCGAAACCGTTTCGCGGATCCGCGATCCACTCATGCGGGGGCAAGTTGTGAACAAAGCTAGCGCGCGTCTGGGTGTTGCCCCTCAAGATTTTGAGTCCCTTCTGCTGAAGCAAAGAACAGAGTCACTTCGATCAGACGATCAATCTGGGGCGGATGGTCCGCCCAAGGCGGATGAGACCGTTCGGCTCCCACGGCATGACATTGCGATGCTTTGTCTTGTGGCGTTGCGAGATGAAAAAGCTCGCGAATTCCTTCGCGAGCAAAATTGGTGCGAAATTCTGGCCCAAGTCCCCGACGGCGAAATGCTTGGCCGCATCCTTAAAAGCGACCTGCGTCCGGATGACGCCGCTTCACTGAACGCCTTCATGGTCACGCTTTCCCCGCCGGAGGAGCGACTGGTCTCTTCATGGCTGCTCCAAAAAGCGCCGCCCAATGCGGAGGCGATGGTCGAAAAATGGTGGCTCGGCATCCGGCAAGCTGTCCTGCGCCGGCAACTTGATGTCGCCACGAACAAAATAAAACTTCCAAATATCACCACCGGCGAGACGGTAAATTTGCAGAAACAAATTCTTGACCTCCGGGGACAGCTCCACGAGCTTTCCCAGCCTGCCGGCCCGAGCGACAATTAGTTGTCGATCTGTTGCCGCGCGGCAAATCGAACGTCTTAGTCAAATCCTTAATCGCACTATCTTGGCCAGGCATTCGAAACACAGGGGAGGCAGCCGACAGTCGTCGGCGAAACGGCTTAAACAGGCCCGGCGCCGCGGTTCATCGAAAAGAGGGGTTGCTCGACTTCGTCGGAAGCTCAAGGGACAACCGCGAACCGTTGCGCTCAAAGCCAGACGCAGACCCACTTCCACCCAGCGCAGTAACGGATCGTTGCCAGAGGCGTCAGAACAAATGGCGACATCCCGTTTGTACTCGACGATTGAATTACAGGGCCGCATTCGCGAGCTAATCAAGCTCGCGAAGGAACAAGGCTATCTCACGTTTGACGACTTAAATGAGGCGTTGCCCGAGGGAATCACTGACGCCGACGAACTGGACCTTATTCTCACGCGACTGCGTCGCCTGGAGATCGACATTATCGAAGCGTCGGAAGTCGATCGCTACAAGGACGGGAAAAAGGATACCGAGGAGGATCTGGAAGAGGAAGAGAGAACCGAAACCAAGGTTGATATCCTGGACGACCCGGTGCGGATGTATCTCAAGCAAATGGGTCAAGTCCCGCTCCTGACCCGGGAACAGGAAGTCGAAATATCCAAGCGCATCGAGGAAGCCGAAGACATGGTGCTAAAGTACATCAATCGCTTCGGTTTTATCGCGCAGGCCCACCTGGATCTGGCCACCAAGCTGATCGAAGGCAGGGAACGATTCGATCGGGTGATTCTCGACAAGAAAATCGAGAGCCGGGAGAGGTATATGAAAAATCTCCCGCGTCTCTACAAACAGGTGGAACAATTGAGCGCATCGATTACGCGGCAGTTTTGCGAGGTCTCGCGCAATTCCCTAAAAAAACGGCCGCAAAAGCTCCGGGCATTGCAAAGAATGATGACTTCGTTGCAACGGCTTTATCCTCTTTTTTACCTCAAGCAGAAAGTCACGGAGGAATTTGTACACCTGGCGGATGACGCGCATCATACGTCGCTTTACCTGCAAACTGAGCTGGCTAAAAATCCCCGCAGTAAGAAGCGGCGAGTGCAGCTTCAGAACAAAATCCGCGAGCTGGAAAAAGGCCTGTGGTTCTCGCTTCCCGAATACGCGAAGGAGTATCAGACGCTTAAGAGCTGGATGCGTCAGGCATTCAAGGCCAAAACCGAAATGGTGGAAGCCAATCTGCGTCTCGTTATCTCGATCGCAAAAAAATATACCAATCGCGGTTTATCGTTCCTCGACCTGATCCAGGAGGGAAACATGGGGTTAATGAAAGCGGTCGAGAAGTTCGAATATCGGCGCGGCTACAAGTTTTCCACCTACGCGACATGGTGGATTCGCCAGGCAATCACCCGCTCGATTGCCGACCAGGCTCGCACGATTCGGATCCCCGTCCACATGATCGAGACGATTAATAAGCTCATGCGCGTACAGAAACAACTGGTGCAGGAATACGGACGCGAACCCACGCCCGAGGAAGTAGCCGAAGAAGTCCTGCTACCAGTCGATCGCGTGCGCTCGGTTCTCAAGATGGCGCAGCAACCAATCTCGCTCCAATCTCCAGTCGGTGAGAGCGAGGAAACCAATTTTGGCGATTTTATCGAAGACCGGGGCGCCGAAAATCCCAGCGACATGACTGCGATTGTCTTGTTGAAGGAAAAAATCAAGGATGTGCTGGAAACGCTGACCGATCGTGAAAGACAGGTCCTCGAGCAGCGATTTGGGCTGGTTGATGGTTATAGCCGAACCCTGGAAGAAGTAGGCCGGCAGTTTCAGGTCACTCGCGAGCGTATCCGGCAGATCGAAGCAAAGGCCTTGCGAAAGATGCGACATCCGACTCGTATCCGGCAGCTCGAAGGCTTCCTTGAAGCTCCCGGACTGTGATTATGGTTGCCATTGAAGCGCAACTTCCAACTGTGTAGATAGTTCAATTGAGTGGAGACTATGGATCGTGAAGATGATAAGGAGTTGTGGGATATTCTCGGCCGCGTTCCCGAGCCTACGCTGTCCCCATTTTTTGCCCGGAATGTGGTAAGGAGCGTTCGCCAAAAGGCGATTCCCTTTGCTTGGATGCGCAGCTGGTTTGGCTGGCGAAGACTTGCCGCGGCGTCTGCTTTGGTCATCGTCGTGATCGGTATGGCTGTTGCCACGCATCATCCGGTCTCGCAGACGACGGCTACTACAAATGATTCAGATGTCATGGCGAAAATCGATCCACAAGATTATGACGTCGTGGCCGATCTGGATGAACTGATCGCCTGGGATGAAAATAGCGTGTGGGAGGACAAGCCGACTCTGTAAACTAATCGTGGCTTCGTCGGTTTTTGCCTTGCTCTGCGCTGCAGCGCAAGCGCAGCCGCAACAGCATCGGCCCGCGGGGCACCCCGCGGCTGGAGCCGCTCGTGGTCCCACAGGTGGACCGCCTCGTGGGCCAGGGGGTCAAAGCAGCATGCGTGAACGGTGGATGGCGATGCCACCGGCGGCGCGCCAAAACTTCAAGCGCAACGCGGAGCGTTGGCTCCGAATGAGTCCGGAGGAGCGCAATGTTATGCGCCAACGGGAGAATCTGCGACGCGAGACTATCAGGCGCGAGACCGAGGCGGCGCTTCACGACTCTGGTCTACGACTTAGCCCACAGGAGCGCGCTCAGTTTGAATCGCGGTACATTCAGGAACGCCGAAAGGTAGAAAAGACGCTGCGGCAACAAATCGAAGCGGAGCGACAAAAAGAAATTCCCGCGCTGATTCAACAGTTGAAAAAAGAGTTCAAGATTGATGAGCCCACCAAGGCTCCGGCAACAAAGCCAGCAGAGTCGCCTAAGCCAAAGAAGTAGCAGTCGGCCTTCTTCTTTTACGCTGGAATCGGGACGGCGCTTAAAAAAGAAACTGGCTCGAGATTACTCTCGAGCCAGCTCGATCTGGATATCTAGTTCCTGTCTCGGCTTATTACCGATGATAGTAGTGATGATGCCGGTGATGGCGGTAATAACGATGGCCACCGTACCAATAGTAAGGCCGGTAATAGTAACCATAGTACGGATATGGTCGGTAAAAGCGGTACGGGTAATAATAGCCGTATGGGTAATACCCATAATACCCCGGAAATCCGATCCCTATTCCGACCGATACCCCGGCGTCAGAACGCTGCACGGGCACAAAAGTCAGTAACCCTGCCACCGACCCGATTAAAAGAAGTTTCTTCCAGTTCATGTTTTTCCTCCCTGTAAATTAAACAGTAACGAGAGGAGAAAGTTTTCCGGATTTATTCCGGTCCGGAAATCTCTGGATATCCCGTGATGCAAACGGTTTGGCCAATCTGTCGGTACGAAACACGCCCAAGGTGAAGTGCATTCGCAACATTTTCAGCACCGTGCCCCGGAAACGCGATTACCGGCCCTGCAGTCAGGATTGGACCCAGATAGATCTGTACCTTATCAATGAGATGTGCATCGAGCGCTTGGCCCAGAACATCGCCGCCGCCCTCAATCAACACGCTGGTGACGCCTCGTTCACCTAGATTCTTGAGCACGGCGGTCAGAGACTTGCGTTGAAAAACCAGCGTGCGTGAACTGAACCGGTCAGAAAATAAGTGAGCACGCCGCGGCAGTTTTCCTGAGCGAGTCAGCACGACCCGCCAGGGTTGTCGCGCGCCACGAACGCTGCGCACCGTCAATCGAGGATTATCCGCACGGGCTGTTTCAGCCCCAACCACAATTGCGTCCACTTCGGAGCGTAGCTGACGTGCATGACGGCGAGCGGAACCTCCTGTGATCCAGCGAGACTCCCCGGCTGGTCGCGTCAATCGGCCGTCGAGGGACATTCCGCACTTTGCGATGACAAAAGGGCGCTCGGTGACAATCCACTTGTTGAAAGCTTCGTTGATTTGCGCGCAGTCGCCGGCCAAAACACCCTCTCGTACGCTCACGCCAGCGTTTCGGAGTTGCGCAAGGCCCTTACCTGAGTGACGCGGGTTTACGTCAATCGCGCCCACAACGACGTTTCTGAGTCCTGCTTGAAGTATCGCATCTGTGCACGGAGCAGTGCGTCCTTCTGTGGAGCACGGTTCCAGGGTAACGTAAAGCGTGGCCCGGAAGGGGACGGGGGCGGCGAAATTGCGGAGGCATTCAACCTCAGCGTGATCGCGGCCTGCTCCCCGATGATGTCCTTTCGCCACGATTCGATTGTCAATGACCAGAATCGCTCCAACGGCAGGATTCGGGCTTGTCTGACCAAGCGCCTTCTTTGCCTCCTTTAGGGCGGCCTTCATAAACTCTTCGTCGCGCTGTATTGCCATTGGATCGCATATCAATAATTGCTCTTCTTTATCGAGGCAACGCGGGCTATCAAGGAGGCGTGCCTTCCCAGTCGCCCTGCGGCGGTTTTGGAAACCGCCACTCTTTGTTTTGTGTCTGCGCAGGGTTACCGCCTATTCACGGCCATTCGCGGTGCCGATTGGCTGACCTCCAACTGGTCGGTCACTTTTCGGATTTTTGCGGCCTGCTCTTCGGCCCTTGCAGTTAAAGCTGCAATTTGCTTCTTCAATTCGAGCACAGTCTGGTGCTCCTTGAGAAATTCATTGAGCAACATGGCGTTCACTTGGTCGTAGCGTACGCTGTAGGGGTTACCTTCTTTGTCACGCACTACCAGCTCGGGGTTCACCTGGGCGACTTCCTCGGCAATCAAACCAAATTGCGGGGTATGTGCCCTGTCGGTCTTGTAGCGGAAGGTGACTGGCTTTAGTGCGAACAAGGCTTCACTGGCATTCTCCATCGGCTTAATGCGCTCTTTAAACCGACGCGAAGAAGTAGTCGTACCAAGCCTCCCCTCTGGATTAACGAAAACAGTTGTGCCTCCGGAAGAAGTCTGGTCGAAAATGTTGCCGATAAAGCAACTATTGCTCTCGTCTGCACCAATCGCGCCGATACAAATAACGTTGCTGGCCCCGTTAACGCTGGCCGCGGCATTGAGACCTATAGCAATGTTGGTGCTGCCATCGATGTTGTTAGGAAGCGCGTTATGACCGATGGCGATGTTGTCGTCGCCGTCGATGATATGATTGGCGGCGCTATCACCCAGCGCCGTGTTGAAGTTCCCGAGAGTGTTAGCAGCGAGCGCAAAATTACCGTTCGCAGTGTTGTGGCTGCCCTCGGTGTTATTTTCGAGTGCCTGGAAGCCGATAGCAGTGTTTTGGTTCCCTTCTGTGTTGCTCGTAAGCGCCACAGCTCCGGTGGCCGTGTTGCTGTTGCCAGTGCTGTTGCTGAACAGCGCTGAGAGACCTATGGCGGTGTTATCCGCGCCTTCTGTGTTGTGTCCGAGAGCGAATGTGCCATTGGCCGTGTTCTGGAATCCGCTGGTGTTGCTAAAGAGCGCGCTGTCACCGGTGGCCGTGTTCTGGAATCCACTGATATTGCTAAGGAGCGCGCTGGCGCCGATGGCAGTGTTGTCGCCTGCCTCTGTGTTGCTGAGCAGGGCTCCGGAACCGATGGCTGTGTTCTCGTTACCAGTAGTGTTGCTTTGGAGTGCTTCAAAGCCGATTGCTGTATTGAACCTGCCCAGGCTGTTGTCTGAAAGCGCCGCGACGCCCACGGCGGTGTCCTGACTACCTTCCGTGTTGTTTAACAGGGCTGTCGCTCCAACGGACGTGTTGTCGGCGCCACTGGTGTTGAATAAAAGCGCCGCTGCTCCGATCGCCGTGTTTTGAGTTCCGTCACCAGTGCTTTGATCTCCGATGTTGAAAAGGAGGGTTCCCGCGCCGACAGCGGTATTGAAGCTGCCGTCGGTGTTGCTCTCGAGCGAGAACCAACCAACCGCAGTGTTTGCAGAGCCGGTGGTGAGATTAAAAAGAGCGTGGTCGCCTTCCGCCGTATTGAAATTGGGAAAGCCTCCATCAGGCGGGGGGCTAACCGCTTCCAGCATGGGGCAAAGTGCAAAGCAGCCAAGGGCAAAGGCGATAGGAATCAAACCGGGCCAAGAGAGCAACAGGACAACTGAAATGTTGAGTAGTGGACCTCGGGCTTTCATATTCTTATTCGTAATCACTTTCTCTTTAGGGATTGTTGAGCACTGTGTGAGGCGCAGATCTGTCGACTGCAATCCGAGCACTCACTTTTTCGATTTGCGTCGCCTGGTGGTCTAAGCGCGCGGTGAGAGCCGCCATTCCGTTCTGTTGCTGTGCGACGGTGGCTTCTAATTGCCCGACCTTTCGGTGCTCTTTGAGAAACTCATTGAGTAGCATGGCGTTTACCGCGTCGTAGCGCACAGTGTAGATTTTACCGTTCTTGTCACGCACAGCCAGGTCCGAGTTGACCTCGGCGACGTCCTCAGCAATCAAACCAAATTGCGGTGTATTTTTGTTGTCGTCCTTGTAGTGAAAGGTGACAGGCTTAAGTGCAAAGATTGCTTCGCTGGCCTCGCCCATGAGTTTAATGTGGTCCTTAAACCGGCGAGAGGAGCCGCTGGTGGTGCCGAGCTTGCCAGCGGAGTCGATCAGGACCGGTTCCGCATCGGGAGCCACCAGGGCGTCGCGAATGTTGCCGATAAAGCAGCTGTCGTTCACGTCCGCACCATGGACGTCCGCACCGATACAGATGACGTTGCTGGCCGTCGTAACGGCGCTGCCGGCATTAATGCCCAGGGCTGTGTTGGCGTTGCCTGTGGTGTTGCTAAAGAGCGCGCCATCACCGCTGGCCGTATTGAAGTCACCGTCCGTGTCGCTGAAAAGGGCGAACGCTCCATTGGCCGTGTTGCCGAAGCCGCCGCTGCTGTTCAAAAGCGCCCCGGCGCCCGTGGCAGTATTTTCATCTGCCCTGGTTAAGAGCAGTGCTCCAGCGCCGACGGCTGTGTTTAAGTTCCCAGCTGTGGTGGCTTGGAGTGAAAACCAACCAACTGCTGTGTTCCCGATGCCGGTGCTGGTGTCGAGACTTAAAAGGGCGTTTTGCCCTTCCGCCGTGTTGAGATTCGGATAAGCTCCATCCGGAGGCGGGACGACTGCTTGCACCATTGGGCAAAGAGCGAAGCAGCCGAGGGCAAAGACAGCGAGAAGGGATGGAGTGGCCGTTTTGGAGTTGGATGATGACTTCATTTTATTCCTTTCGTGGTTTGAATTGGTGATTGTCTTCCCTTTACAAAGGGATTCCGAAGCGCGTGCTGCGCGGAATTTTAATTGTTGAAACGTGCCAGGATTTCGGGTCCCCGCGAACCCCGCGAATCGACGCAAATGAAGGCTGGCAGCGGAAGCGTTAAGGAGCGGAGATGTCTTCCTGGCTTGACCTAGCCTCGGTGAAGGCGGGTTGCAGTTGCAGCCGCAGTCGGCCTGTCGCGCGGTAGACGCCTATTCCCGCCGAAGCGGCTGCGAAGGCTGGATTGGCGAAGGCGGATGACCCCGGCCACAAACTTCCCTCCACCAAGAGCCTAAGGATTGAGAACCACTTTTGTCGCCGACTTGTTCATTTCGATCCGCGCGCTCACTTTCTGAAGACCCGACGCCAAGGCTTCGATTTTCTTCTCCTGTGCTACAAAGCTCTTCTGCTGTCGTGCAACTTTTGATTTTAATTCCGCGATGACCGCTCTTTGCTTCTCAATTCTGCTTTGCTGTTCCTCGATTTTCTTGTGCTCTTTGAGAAACTCATTGAGCAACATCGCGTTCACCGCGTCGTAACGCACAGCGTAGATCTCGCCGTTCTCGTCGCGCACTACCAGATTAGGATTCACCTCGGCGACTTCCTCTGCGATCAATCCGAATTGTGGTGTGTTTGTCTTGTCGGTCTTGTAGCGGAACGTTACCGGTCTAAGCGCCAGGATAGCCTGGCTAGCGTTGTCCATCGGTTGAATTTCTTTCTTCAGTCGGCGCGATGACCCGCCGATCGTACCGAGCTGGCCGGCCGGGTCGATCACAACCTGTACCGAATTCTCGACGAGGACCCCGCGGATGCCCTCGATAAACGTTCTCGACTGGTCTGAGCCAATGCGAATCGTGTGGTCGTCACTGCTAACACCCTGATTACCAATGTCGATATTTTTATTTCCGTTGGTAATATGGATACCGGCAACAGCGCCGAGAGCAATGTTTTCGTTGCCAGTGGTGTTGGACCGTAGCGCCGAGCCACCCAATGCAGTGTTGAGGCTGCCGCCGGTGTTGCTTTCCAGCGCTTCTTCGCCGACGGCCGTGTTGTTGTCGCCTTCTGTGTTGAAAAAGAGCGCGTCAAATCCAACAGCTGTGTTGACGACTCCGAAAGTGTTGTTAATAAGTGCTTCGGCCCCGCAGGCCGTGTTCTGATTGCCTTGAGTGTTGTTCAAGAGCGCGCGGTCACCGGTGGCGGTGTTGGCGCTGCCGGTCGTATTATCAAAAAGCGCAAATGCTCCATTCGCGGTGTTTTGGAAACCGGTCCTGTTGCTCAAAAGCGCTCCAGCGCCAATTGCGGTATTTTCGTTGGCAGTGTTGGCAAGGAGTGTTCCAGCACCAACCGCCGTATTGAACTGGCCGTCGGTGAGAGTTTCAAGGGAAAGAAAACCAACTGCCGTATTAAATGTGCCGGTGGCGAGACTAAGAAGGGCTGAGGATCCCTCCGCGGTGTTGCCTCCGGGATAGCCTCCATCGGGTGCCGGGACGACTGCTTTTGTTGGTGACAAAAGCGCAAGCGAGCCAAGCATAAATAATATCGCTGTGAATATGGTATTTCGATTCATGATGTTTTTGAAATGATGTTCCGTCATCCGTGATGTCGGCTGACGGGCTGGAAGTAGTGCGCGGATTGCGCGAATTTCACGGATTTTGATTTGTGGATTTTCGGAAAACAAGTGCGCGGAGTTTATTGGCAATCAAACAGGCGCCAATTGTTCTCGGCATGCTTTGGCCAAGGCAAAAAGCCGCCAGCAGAAAGCGGGACGGTTCATTTCGAGGTAATGCTGTTCGTTAGGAGCCCCTGATTACTGCTTATTGAGGACTGTTTGTGGCCCAGGATTACTCGCTGCAACCTGGGCGCTCACTTTTTGGATTTTTGAATCCTGCTTTTTAAGGCGGGCAACGACAGTCCGCATCCCTTTCTTGAGCTCGCTGATTGTGGCTTTCTGTTCCTCTATTTCGCGAGCCTGTTTCTCTACTTTGCGGTGCTCTTTCAGGAATTCATTGAGTAGCATCGCGTTTACTGCGTCGTAACGGACGGTGACGAGTTCGCCATTCCTGTCGCGCACCACCAAATCGGCATTTACGTCCGCGACTTCTTCGGCAATCAACCCAAATTGCGGCGTGTTGGTATTGTCGTCCTTGTAGTTGAACGTCACAGGCTTCAGCGACAGAATGGCTTCGCTGGCACTATCCATCGGTTGAATCTTCTTCTTGAATCGGCGTGAGGACCCGCTGGTCGTGCCGAGCTTGCCTGCGGAGTCGATAAGTACTGGTGCCGCGTCAGGGGCTATCAGGGCATCCCGGATGTTGCCGATAAAACAACTGTTGTCTGCGTTCAGAGCCAGGTGTCCGATAGCAATAACGTTATTGGCATCAGTGACGTTGGAACCAGCTGCAATGCCCAATGCGATGTTGCCGCTGCCGGTGGTGTTGAACCTGAGTGCTTCATTACCCAAGGCCGTGTTACGTTCGCCGGTCGTGTTCGAAGAGAGCGCATTGCGGCCAACCGCCGTGTTGAAGTTACCCTCAGTGTTGTTTACAAGCGCCGCGGCGCCGTCAGCCGTGTTGTCGTTGCCGGTCGTGTTGGCGAAGAGGGCAGAAACGCCGATGGCAGTGTTGTTGCTGCCTTCGGTGTTGTTTTCGAGCGCATTGAGCCCAGTGGCGGTGTTGTCGTTGCCTGTGGTGTTGTTCCTGAGCGCGCTACCTCCGCTGGCCGTGTTGAATCTGCCGGTCGTGTTGGTTTCAAGCGCGAGAGAGCCGGTGGCCGTGTTGACGTCGCCGGTGGTGTTGCTCTCGAGCGCGCCATTGCCGGTGGCCGTATTTTGCTGGCCAGTGGTATTGCCGAAGAGCGCACCATCACCGATTGCTGTGTTGGAGCTGCCAGTGGTGTTGCTGGAAAGCGCGCTCCCACCAATGGCTGTGTTAGAGCCACCTTCAGTGTTGTCTAAAAGGGCGGCCGCTCCAACGGCTGTGTTATTGGAACCGATCGTGTTGAATAAGAGCGCCGCCGAGCCAATGGCCGTGTTTTCTATTCCTTCTTCCGTACTTTGGTCTCCAACATTGAAAAGGAGCGTTCCCGCGCCGACGGCGGTGTTGAAACTGCCGTCGGTGTTGCTCTCGAGCGAGAACCAACCAACCGCAGTGTTCGCAGAGCCGGTGGTGAGATTAAAAAGAGCGTGATCGCCTTCCGCCGTGTTGAAGTTGGGAAAGCCCCCATCCGGCGGCGGGACCACTGCTTGCATCACTGGGACAAGCGCAAGGCAGGCAAGCGCCAAGAGAATAGTTGTGAGTGCGATATTTCGATTTTTCATAAACCGAATTTCCTTTCTTCTTTAAGATTGCTTTCCATTTACAAAGGAATTCTGGAGGTTGTGCTGCACGAAATCGTCAGAAATTCCGACGGCTTGCTTTTCTCCTGCGACCTTGATACAAACGGCTAACGTGAAGAGGCTGACAGGGAACGGGTGTCGCCAGAGCGATTTATTTCCTTCGACCCACTGGACCGTGGTGGTCGCGGCGGGGAGAAGCCAGGCCGACCCGGAGCTTGCGCAGACAGCGTTGGCCGAGCTTTGCCAAACTTATTGGGCGCCGCTTTACAGCTTCGTGCGCAGCCGTGGCTATACCTTGCATGATGCCCAGGATCTGACTCAGAGTTTTTTCGCGTATCTGATCGAACGTAAAATCTACGCCAGCGTGGATCGGCAGAAGGGCAGCTTCCGTTCGTTTCTGCTGGCCTCCTTGAAAAACTTTCTTGCTGACGCTTCCGACCGCGAACGAACGCTCAAGCGTGGCGGCGGACAAAATTTTCTGCCTCTGCACGAAGTGCAGATCAAAGAAGCGGAGTCGCTTTTTCAGAATCACAGAGGCGCAAGGTCTGGAGATGAGATCTTTGATCGCAGCTGGGCGGAGGCATTGGTGGCTGCTGGACTCGAACGGCTCTCGGCAGATTACAGAAGCGAAGCCAAGGAAAAGCTCTTTAATGAATTAAGGATTTTTCTTGCCGGATCCGCCGGCCCGCCACCAGCTTACGCCGAACTGGCAGCTCGTTTGAGCATGACGGAGTCAACGCTTCGCAGCCATGTTACGCGTCTCCGGGCGCGTTACCGGGAAGCATTGCGCGCCGAGGTGCGCCGAACTGTGGACAGTGAAGCAGAGGTGGACGAAGAGCTGCGTGCCTTACTCCATGTGCTAACGGCAGGTTAAGGGAGACTGCAGCATGGCAACACCACTAGTGTCTACTGTCACGACTTGTTCGGTATGCGGCGAATCATTGAATACAAAGGGCGATTGTATTGCGTGTCTGCTTCGGATGGCCCTCGATGAGTCGGTAGCTGAGAAGGGCTTATCTACCTCGTTAGTCTTTGGCGATTTCGAGATCGTGCGGCGCGAAGACGGTTCGTTGTGGGAACTCGGCCGCGGCGGCATGGGAGTGACTTATCTCGCTGCGGATAAAGTGTTGCGTCGCAAAGTCGCTCTGAAAGTGATCGACGTACCTGCCGCCGCACGCGGTTCACAAACTGTGCGCGCACGTTTTTTGCGTGAAGCGCGCGCTGCGGCTGCTCTGCGGCATCCGAATGTGGCAGCTGTGTTCCAGTTCGGCGCTTCATCGGATGGCAATCGCTGCTATTACGCAATGGAGCTGGTGGAGGGCGAAACCCTGGAGACGCACGTGCAGAGGGAGGGTCCGCTCAATGTAAAGCTGGTCCTGGAAATTGCGATCCAAGTGACACGGGCATTGCTCGCAGCGGCGGCTCAGGGGTTGATCCATCGCGATCTGAAGCCCGGAAATATCATGTTGACGCGGGGTCACGGCGATGCAGCGGAGCTGGAAGTGAAAATCATCGATTTCGGACTCGCCAAAGCCATCGCGAATGCCGGAGGTGAGATGGACATCACCCATGGAGAATTTGTGGGCACTCCAAATTTCGCCAGCCCTGAGCAATTCGAGAGCGGTCCGGTCGATGTGCGTTCCGACATCTATTCGTTAGGCGCGACGCTCTGGTTTGCCCTCACCGGAAAAACGCCATTTGCGGGCCGCACCGTTGAAGAAATTCGCAGCGCTCAGAAATCGGTGGCGCTTCCCATTGAACAACTCAAGACGGCGCGCGTTCCGCCTCGGTTCGCATCGCTGCTGAAGTCAATGCTTGCAATCGAGCCGGTAGCACGGCCGAGTGCAAAGGACTTAGCCGTATCGCTGCAACGTTGTTTCAATCGGACCAGCGGCGAAAAAATTCGGCGCACCTGGATCACTCTCGCAGCCGCTGTCATTTTGATTCTCGGCGCGTCTACGTTTTTCGTTTTTCGTTCAGTGCAGCCCCATCTCGCAGCTACCGGATCGCCTTCGAATCTCCCGCCGTCCGAGAAAAGCATTGCAGTGCTGCCATTTGAAAACTTGAGCAACGACAGAGAAGATGCCTCTTTTGCCGATGGTGTTCAGGACGACCTTTTGACCAAGCTGGCGAAGATTCCCGATCTCAAAGTCATCAGCCGAACGAGTGTAATGCAATATCGCGGCAACCGGGACACACATGAGATTGGCCATGCGCTCCGTGTGTCGCATGTGCTGGAGGGCAGCGTACGCAAGACTGGAGCCTGGCTCCATATCAATGCGCAGTTGGTCGATACGCGCACGGACACGCACGTGTGGGCCGAGCAATACGACCGCGATTTGAAAGATGTCTTCGCGATTCAGGGCGAGATCGCGCAGAAAGTCGCCGAGCAACTTCATGCAAGAATCTCAACCGCTGAAAAACTGGCCATCGAGCGACCACCAACAGTCGATCTCACTGCTTTCGATCTTTATAACCGCGCCAAAAATCTTCTTCTGGACGTTGTGAGCTTTACCGGTACCAGGAAGGCGAATTTGCTTAAGGCGACCGATCTGTTGAACCAGGCTGTCGCGCATGACCCAACCTTTTTCCAGGCGTATTGCCAGCTCGCCTGGACTCATGATTTCGTTTACTTCGATGGCTGGGATCGCACACCTGCGCGGTTGAATTTAGCCGAAGCAGCGATCCAAGCAGCGTCTCGCCTCCGTCCCGATGCGGGCGAATGGCATCTGGCCCGCGCGTGGCACCTCTACTTGGGATACCTCGATTATGACGACGCGTTGGCTGAACTGGAAAACGCTGGTCCCACTCTTCCGAATGACGCTCGGTTATTCGAGGTCAAAGCTTACATCGAGCGTCGCCAGGGGCGCTGGGAAGAATCCACACGGAACCTTGAGCGCGCGCTTGATCTCGATCCGCGCAATTTTCTAATTCTGCAGCAGATGGCGCTGAGTTATGATGACCTTCGGCGCTATGGCGATGAAGAAGCCATCTTGGATCGCGCGCTAGCTCTCGAGCCAAGTGACGTCCAAACGAAAGTCACGCGCGCCTTCGTCGATTTGGACTGGAAAGCTAATACGCGGCCCGTGCATCAGCTGATCCATGAACTCGGCGCGGAAGACCCCGGTGCAATTCGAAGTGTTGCCGATAGCTGGCTCTTGTGCGCACTCGCAGAGCGCGATTCCGCCGGCGCTGCCAGTGCCTTAGCCGCGATGAGCAAAAACAGTGTAGGCAATGAAACAGTAAAATATGGCCCCCGTTTCATGGAAGGTCTTATGGCTCGGATGACCAAAGACGACATCAAAGCACGTGCCGCCTTCACCGCCGCGCGCACGGAGCAGGAAAAAGTGGTTCGCGCCAATCCCGATGACCCAGGTGCCATTGGCGTACTTGGGCTAGTAGACGCCGCTCTCGGGCGAAAGGAGGAAGCGCTGCGCAAGGGTCGGCGCGCCGTTGAGCTTCTTCCAGTGGAAAAAGATGCACGCAGCGGCCCTGTGATGATTGTGTGTTTGGCTAGAATCGCTGCCTGGGTCGGCGATAACGATCTCGCCTGCGAACAGCTTGTCCGCGCCAGCCGTCTTCCGAGTGGACTCAGCTATGGCGATTTGAAACTGATGCCGTGGTGGGACCCGCTGCGCGGTGATCCGTGCTTCGAACAAATCGTCGCCTCTCTCGCGCCAAAGTAAGATTCACTACGAATTACCTTCCTTGTAAATCCGGCTAACGGATCCACACGAATCGACACTAATTTGGTTTGATGAATTCGCGTTTATTCGTGTCCATTGGTGGTTGAGATTGCGAGCCGCGTGCCTGGAGGGATTCGAACCCCCAACCTTCTGATCCGAAGTCAGAAGCTCTATCCGGTTGAGCTACAGGCACTATGGGAAAGTGATTAGTGATTTGTGAGAAGTGATTAGTGGCAGACCAACTTCTCACCTTTCACTTCTTACTTCTCACGTTTTTAAAAACGGGTGGCCGACGGGACTCGAACCCGCAACAACCAGAACCACAATCTGGGACTCTACCATTGAGCTACGACCACCATCGCTGACGCGAAGTAAGAGCTTAAAATTTCAATTCTTTTTTGCAAACAAAGGACTCGACTTTTCCCGGTCACTCCACTAATTCTCAGCGCCGGTGGAAGGAATATCTACCTGGAGTCGGCTCACTCTCCCGCTTCACCAGGTGGCGCGGCGAGTTAGTGGAACTTTGCTTGTCTCTCTTTTTTCTGCTGTTTTCGTCGGGCTCCTTCCAGCCCAGGAGGACGATCCGAGCGATATTTTTCTTAAAGCTTATTTGTCGGCACAGCAGGGCGAAAAGCTGGAGCGCGAAGACCGATTTAAGGCTGCCCTGGCTAAATTTCGGTTTGCCGGAAGCCTGATTGAAGAGTTACGGAGATCGCACTCCGATTGGCAACCTGCGATTGTGGAGTATCGCGGGCATAAGATCGGCGAAGGAATCTTGCGAGTTGAAGAGCGCTTGTCGAGGCATAATGAACTAACCGCAGCCGCAAGTCCTCTGCCCGAGGTTGTTCCTTCGCTTCCCGAGAATGAGACCTGGTCAGAACCTGGTCCTGAGGTCGTAGCTCCGCGAGGACTCGATACTGTTCCCCAGGGATCGACTGATCGGGCGATTGAAGACGCAACCACGAAATTGCGCCGCAGGATCGACCGACTGCAAACGGCGCTCGAAAAGTCGCGTAGCGATCTCGAAACCGCGCGCAAAGAAAAAGAATCCATCAATACGCGTCTACAGGAAACGAGCTCCAAGCTGGAGAATGCACAAAAGGAAATCGAGACATCAAAGGAGTCAGAACGACAGACACGCGATCAACTCGCGGAGACGCAGGCGTCGCTCAAGGCGCTTCAGTCATCGCAAGAAAATAGCACCATGGAGCAGTTGCGCGCAGAGAACGCCCATTTGAAAGACGCCGTTGCTGTCGCGGAAGGGGCGCGTGCCACTGCAGAAAGGCAAAGGGACGAGACCAACACGAAACTCGACGAGGCAAATAAGCAAATCGCTACGGTAGAACAACAGCGCGACGAAGCGCTCGCCCAGCTAAAAGCTGGGGGAGACACGGAACAGCACGCCGAGGCGCTCTTTGCTGACAATGGCGATCTGAAGTTGATGTTGGCAAATGCGAAAGATAACGTCCGCGAGCTTGGCCCAGGCGACTCCGCAAACGCGGAGGAACTAATGGGAGTGCAACAGCAGGCTACTCAGCTCGAGCGGCAACTGACTGAGAGTCAGAAACAAAATCAGTATCTGATAGCCAGAATTGCAGAGCTTTGGGTGCAGCTGGATGAGACCGGCGCGCAGCTTCAAAATGCGAAGCTGACCGGGAAAAACAGCGAGGAGACAGACCAGCTGATGAAAGAAAACGAACTGCTGCGAAACATCGTTGTACGCGAACGCCAGGAAGAAGCGCGTCGGGACGAAGCAAGAAAGTTGATGCTGGCGGAGTTGGACAGGTTAAAAATCAAATCCGACGTGTTGAACAAGGAGATCGAATTCCTCTCGCAGCCAGTTACGAAATTAAGCAGCGAAGAACTCAGTTTGCTGCGTCGGCCTGTGGTGTCAGCTTCGGATCCAGACCGCGGGCGACTGACTGCGACTTTTATTTTTGCAAAAAAATCCGCGGCAGATTCAGTCGAGGCGGCCGGATCGGACGCAAACATCAAGTCAGCCCCTGAGGGGGAAGCGACAATAAATAACGCCGGCTCGTTGAAAGCGGACCTACCAGACGACCCGCAGATTTCGGGAAATCCTCGCCAAGGATCCGAATAACCTCTACCCGCCTTGCAGTTCTGCAATGGGTTGACCGCAACATCTAACGGCGAATTATTGATTAACTCAAGACAAGCTAGCCACAAATCTTAATGCGCGTTCTCCGTGCTTTATTTATCGCGCTTTTCACGGCGTTCGTCGGTTGTCTTCTTGCCTTCTTTGTCGGTGATTACTTAACCAGGCTCGCGCACATGTCCGACATGGAGGGTGGACGCGGAATGTTCGTTGCATTTGTGTGTGGCCCGCTCGGCATTTTGATAGGCTTGATCGTCGGCATCCTCGCGGCTGTCCTCGTCCGGCGACAAGGCACGGCTGGATTCTTCATCGCTCAGGGCTGGTCGCTTTTGATCGTTGGCGGGGCCGCCGGATTGTTGGCCGGCATTCCTTATTTGCTTTCCGACAAACCGCCGCGAATTGGCGGCAAGAAACTGGCGCTCGAATTCGTGTTGCACGTGCCGCCGCGGTTCAAAATCCCAGATTCGCCGAGCGGTGACAGCATTAGGGTGATTCTTTATAGCGGCAACCGCGAGACTAGCTACGCGTTTATTGATTGGTCCGGAATTAAGCAAACGCCCGAAGGCGCGATCATTCCGGGTCGGGTTGATCTGTTCACGCACAACCCGGTGCGCTCGCTCCTTGCGGCGGTCGGAAATGATTGGATGGCGGGACAGTTCATCGATTTGAAATTGCCGCCAAGCCCCGGCCTAAAGGACGAACAATGGTCCGGCTGGATGCCCGCCACCCAGCGCGCAAATCTCGGGACCATCCCGGATGCGGAACGATTCACCGCCCGCTATCGTGTTCAGCGCGTTGAACGTTGAGCGTTGGGCGTTGGATGGAGAAGCTTCTCTTCGGTGCAACCATTTCTTACCGCCAACTGGCGTTACCTGACGATGCTGAATTACGTCGTCGATCCCGCTCTGGTTGAGCCGCTCGTTCCGGGTGGCACTGAAATCGATTATGAAAACGGGGAGACGTTTGTCAGTATTGTCGGATTTCTGTTTCTCGATACCCGTCTTCTCGGTCTTCCAATCCCGCTGTATCGCGATTTCGAAGAAGTGAATCTGCGCTTCTACGTGAGGAGAAAATCGGCGGATACCTGGCGACGCGGCGTAGTTTTCGTCCGCGAGCTTGTGCCTCGCCGCGCGATTGCCCTCGTTGCTCGTGCATTTTACGGGGAGCGCTATTTCGCCCTCCCCATGAAGCACAACATAGAGCATGGCGATGGCACGTTGAGTGTCGAATATTCCTGGCGGCCCGGAAAAAAATGGGAATTTCTCAAGATGAACGCATCCGGTGAGCCCCAATCAATTCCCGCCGGATCGCACGCCGAATTTATTACGGAACATTATTGGGGGTACACGTGCGTGCGAGATGGCTGCAGCGAATACCGTGTAGAGCATCCGCGCTGGAAAATCTGGAATGCCGCCAGCTTTGAATTTACCGCTGACGTGGCGGCTCTTTACGGTGAACGATTCGCTGAAACGTTGAGGCAGGCTCCGCGCTCGGCATTCATTGCGGACGGCTCTCCGATTACGGTCCAAAAGCGCGAGATATTGTTAACTTGATAGCAATTGCCTCAGCACAAACTGCAGTATCCCGCCGTGCCGATAGTAATCGATCTCGATTGGCGTATCGATCCGAACCTTTACAGGCACCGAGAGCTTCTCCCGATCTTTGGCTTCAATCTCGAGCGTTACGGTCTGTCCTGGCTTAATCGTGTCCGATAAGCCGGTGATGGAAAAGACTTCGGAGCCGTCCAGCCCGAGCGATTGCGCAGATGTTCCGTCAGCAAATTGCAAGGGCAACACGCCCATGCCGACAAGGTTCGAGCGATGAATCCTTTCGAAGCTTGCTGCGACAACGGCTTTCACGCCTAACAAACGTGTCCCCTTCGCAGCCCAGTCTCGTGATGAACCGGTCCCGTACTCGTGTCCGGCGAGAATCACGAGCGGAGTGTTTGTCTCCGCGTATTTTATCGCTGCGTCGAAGATCGACATTTCTTCGTCTTCTGGAGTAGCGCGAGCCTCTGGTTCGCCACGGGACGAATCCGCAGTGGCGGACTTGCGCTCCTTCGCAACCGGGACGGTCGCGCTACCATAATATTTGGTCACGCCCCCTTCAGTTCCCGGCATCATCAAGTTTTTGATCCGCACATTGGCGAATGTTCCGCGCGTCATCACCAGATCGTTGCCACGCCGGCTCCCGTAACTATTGAAATCGCGCGGCTGAATTCCGCGCGACATTAAATACTTTCCAGCGGGCGAAGTCTCCTTAATTGCCCCCGCAGGAGAGATGTGATCGGTCGTTACCGTGTCGCCAAAAATACCGAGTGCGCGAGCGCCCCGAATCTCCTCAATGTGGCCGGGCTCCATTGAAAACTTTTCGAAGAACGGCGGTTCGTGAATGTAATCACTTTTTTCGTCCCACTGATAGATATCGCCAGTGCTCGAAGGGATATCGTTCCATTTCGGATTTTGACCTGCAAAATCGCGATAGAGTCTGCGGAAGGTTTCCGGCGCAAGCGCCCGTTGCATGGCTTCCCGGATTTCACTCAGACTGGGCCATAAATCTCGCAGAAAGACTTTCTTTCCATTTCTATCTTTTCCCAACGGTTCGCGCGCCAGGTTAATGTGCACCCGGCCAGCGAGCGCGAACGCGACGACCAGCGGCGGCGACATCAGGAAATTTGCCTTGATATGCTGATGAACGCGCGCTTCAAAGTTGCGGTTTCCCGAAAGGACCGAGGCGGCAACGAGATCGTATTTGTGGATCGCTTTCTCGATGTTCGGGTGGAGCGGTCCCGAGTTGCCGATGCAGGTCGTACAACCGTAACCGACGAGGTTGAATCCCAGCTGATCGAGGTACTGCTGCAGACCTGTTTTGTGAAGATAATCGGAAACAACACGCGACCCCGGTGCCAATGATGTTTTGACCCCGGGATCAACGCGCAAACCGCGCTCGACCGCTTTCTTTGCGAGCAATCCAGCTGCAATCATCACACTCGGATTGCTGGTGTTCGTGCAACTGGTGATTGCCGCGATCAGGACACTGCCATGCCCGACGTGAGTACGCCCGTGCGTAAAAACGTCGCTGGACTCGGCTTCAATCTCTTTGCCAGGATCGGGCGTTGGCCGGTTGGCGATCATCTCAATCTTATTGAGTTCGTCTCCGGGATTAATTCCCTGATCTTCCTTCTTATCCGTCGAAGCCATCTCGCCATTGCGCGGTGCGCTGCCATTCAATTCCACGGGATATTTTTCACGCAGATCGACATTTTGCTTCCCGTACCCGCCATCGCGCACCGGCTTTTCGAGCAACTCGCGAAATGTTTTTTCCAAATCCGGCAAATTGATTCGGTCCTGCGGTCTTTTGGGCCCGGCGACGCTCGGCTGCACGTCAGCCAGGTCCAGATCCACATCGATGCTGTAATCGATTTCGCCTTTGAGGGGCATGCCGAACATTTTTTGGGCACGAAAGTAATTTTCGAACGCAAGACATTGCTCTTCGCTGCGTCCCGTCGCTCTCAAGTAAGTGACCGATTCGTCATCGATCGGGAAATATCCCATCGTTGCGCCGTACTCCGGCGACATGTTTCCAATGGTGGCCCGATCAGGAACCGGCAGCGACGCGGCGCCTTCGCCGTAGAACTCGACAAATTTGCCGACCACTTTTTGCGCGCGCAGCAATTGTGTGATGTGCAAAACGAGGTCGGTCGCGGTGACGCCTTCGCGTAGCTGCCCGCTCATGTGCACGCCCACCACTTCCGGCGTTAAAAAGTAAACCGGCTGGCCGAGCATACCGGCTTCCGCTTCGATCCCCCCCACGCCCCAGCCAACCACTCCGAGACCGTTGATCATCGTCGTATGGGAATCAGTCCCGACGAGAGTGTCGGGGAAGAAAAGTTGAGAGTTAAGAGTTGCAGGTTGAGAGAAAAGAACCCCTTTGGCCAAGTACTCCAGGTTCACCTGGTGGACAATACCGATGCCCGGCGGAATGAGCTGGAAAGTTTTGAACGCTTGTTGTCCCCATTTCAGGAACTGATAGCGCTCCCGGTTGCGCCTGAATTCCATGTCCAGGTTCAGTTCCAGCGCGCGCGCTGAACCAAAGAAATCCACCTGCACCGAGTGATCGACCACCAAATCAACCGGTACGAGCGGTTCAATGATCTTGGGATCGCGACCGAGTCTTTTCACCACGCTGCGCATCGCCGCAAGATCGACGACCAGGGGCACACCCGTGAAATCCTGCAAGACGATGCGAGCAACGACGAATGGAATTTCCTCGTTTGCGGGAGATGTCGCGTTCCAGTTTGCCAGCGATTCGACATCTTTGCGCCGGACTTTTTGGCCGTCGCAATTCCGCAGCACCGATTCGAGAACGATCCGGATGCTCACCGGCAACCGTGAAATTTTCCCGATGCCCTGTTCCTCCAGTGCCGGGAGCGAATAGAAAAAGGCTTCGCGCCCTTTGCCGGCATCAAATTTCCTCAGCGTTTTAAATTCGTCACTCATGTTTTAAATCCAGTCATCCTGAGCGAAGCGAAGGACCTCGCACGGATTGATAAAATCACGCAAATTACTGAGAGTAATCCAAGCTTCGATTGTGAGGTGCCTCACTTGGTTCGCGATGACAGTAAGCGCCCGCGTCATTTCAACTCTTCCAGTTTCGCTTTGATCTTGTCGAAGTCAGGCAGCTGTCTTGCGTCGTCATTGCTCTCCACGTACTGGATCATCCCATTCTTATCGATGACGAACGCGGATCGTTTCGGCACGCCTCCCATTCCGAGATTCATTTGTGGCAGGAAGGAATCGTACATCACGCCGTAAGCCTTCGCGACCTGGTGTTCGTAATCGCTCAACAATGGTACGGTGATTTTCTCCTTTTGCGCCCACGCTTCCTGCGCAAACGGATTGTCGCCGCTGATTCCGTAAACGGCCGCGTTCGAATCGGTGTAAGCGTTCATACCCTGGCTGACTTCACACATTTCGGTGGTGCATGTGCCTGTGAAGGCCATGGGAAAGAAAAGCAGAAGCGTGTTTTTCTTTCCGAAATTGTCGCTCAATTTGATTTGCTTTGGTCCGTCGGCAGTCTTGGTCGATAAGGTGAAATCTGGCGCTTTAGTTCCGACAGCAATTGGCATAAGTAAGTCCTCCAGTTTGAGTTCAATATGGGGGGATTTAGTATAGAGTTGGCGTTCACGCGGTCAAAAGGAAGATCGCGATTCGTTGAATCGTTAAATCGAAAACCTGCGCCGATTCGCGATTCACGAATCTCGAATTACGATTCGCTGTGTCCCATGGAATTGTTCTGGTGGTCGGTCGCAGTTATCCTGTTCGCAGTCGGCTTGATTGGCACAGTGCTGCCTGTGTTTCCGGGGACTATTATCATTCTTGCCGGAGCGCTTCTCCATCGGATGATGCTCGGGCCGGAGAAAAGCATCGGATTGGGAACGATCGCCGTCCTTGTGGCGCTGACTATTGCGACTTATGCGCTGGATTTTCTCAGCGGTTATTTCGGTGCCCGATATTTCGGAGCCACAAAGTGGGGAATGTTCGGCGCACTCCTTGGAGCCCTCACCGGTGTCTTCTTTGGGATCGCTGGATTATTTGTTGGACCGGTAATTGGCGCGGTCGCCGGTGAATTCATCGCAGGCAAACGAATGATCGATGCGGGCCGGGCCGGATGGGGAAGCTTGCTCGGAAATCTTAGTGCAATGATAGGCAAGCTGTTTATGGCGCTCGTGATGATCGCCGTTTTCTTTATGACGGTGCCATCCCCGTTTTGATCCCTGTCATCTCAAATAACGGGTTCGGCGTTTTTGCTTCAAACAGTGTGGTGCAGATTGGAACATAGGCTTGTAGCCTGTGTGCCCAGCAGGTTTGCAACCTGCGTCGGCCCGGGGGGGCGTTTCGCCTGCGAATGAAACAGGCAACATGCCTGTTTGGCGCACAGACAAAATGTCTATGTTCCATTACATCCCGTGGTCCTCTTTTCTTCGGAACCAACTATGATAGACTACTGACCGATGGCAGATGATCGCCGGTGAGTCGTATTGACTTACTGGAGGAAAGTCCGAACACCATACGGCGGCATGCCGCGTAAAATACGCGGGCAGCGCGGTTGAAAAACTGCGGTGACGGAGAGTGTCACAGAAAAGATACCGCCGGTTCTTTGGCAACAAAGGCAGGCAAGGGTGAAAAGGCGAGGTAAGAGCTCACCGCTCGCGAAGTAATTCGCGAGGCACGAAAAACCCCATGCGGTGCAAGACAAAACAGAGGAAGGGCAGCCGGTCCGATAAAAATCCTCGGGTATCGTCGCATCACGACGAATGAAAATTCGCCGGGCTCTCGGAGAAATCCGGGAGAGATAAATGATCATCGCGGTCGCCACGGTGACCGTACAGAATTCGGCTTATAGCCATCGAAAATATGAAGGGCGCTTTCGGAAACGAAGGCGCCCTTCGCTTTTACAGTTCCATTCGGAAGAGCCCGCAAAATCGAAGATAATCTTAGGCCACAGAAGGCTTAAGCTTCGATTTCTTCTGCAGCAGGGGAAGCACTTTTTCCACCAGTGCGTCGGCGGTGATGCCGTGTTTTTTGCGCAGGATTGGAACGGCACCGTGCTCGATAAATTGATCGGGCCAGCCTATGCGCACCACCGGCGTATTGATCATTTGCGAGTGCAGATGTTCCATGACCGCGCAGCCAAAGCCGTTGTGCAAAACGTGATCTTCGATCGTGCAGACGACTTCAACGCTGCGCGCGAAAAATTCGAGCGTGCCGGTATCCATTGGTTTGATCCAGCGTGGATTGACGAGCGCGACCGAGATTCCTTTTTCCTCAAGTTTGCGTGCGGCTTCCTCGGCCACTTCAAACATGTTACCCAGCCCAAAAATCGCCACGTCGCGACCATGCTGCACGACCTCCGCCTTGCCGATCTCGAGAAGCTTTGGTTCCGATTTGACTTTCGCGCCTGTTCCCGGCCCACGCGGATAACGAATGGCGATCGGACCGGAGTTGTAGTGTGCCATGGTCCAGAGCATATCGACGAATTCGTCCTCATCTTTCGGTTGCATGTGGACCCAGTTCGGGACGTGGCGCAGGTAGCCGATATCGAACAAGCCGTGGTGCGTCGGCCCGTCGTCGCCGCTTAACCCGGCGCGGTCCATGCACAACTTCACATTCAGGTTCTGGATGGCGATGTCGTGAATCGCCATGTCATAGGCGCGCTGGAAAAACGTGGAGTAAATCGCGAGGAACGGTTGCAGTCCCTGCGTAGCCAGACCACAGGCAAAAAGCGTGGCGTGCTCTTCTGCGATGCCGACATCGAAATAGCGGCCCGGATGGGCCTTGGCGAAATGTGAAAGGCCGGTCCCGCTCGGCATCGCGGCGGTGATGGCAACAAGCTTCTGATTCGTCTCCGCGAATTTCGCGAGCGTCTTGCCGAAAATCTCCGAATACGTCGGCGTGGGCGTCGGCGCGGTCTCGCCGCTTTCGATCTTGTATTTGCCGAGGCCGTGAAACTTATCGGGTTGCTTGAGGGCTGGTGCGTATCCTTTGCCTTTTTGTGTGAGTATATGCAACAAGACTGGCTCTTCCTGAGTCTTCAAAAACTCAAACGTCCGGATCAGCAACGGAATATCGTGGCCATCGATTGGCCCGTAATAACGCAGGCCTAGTTCCTCAAAAATGACACTCGGCACGAGCAATCCTTTTACGCTTTCCTCGACCTTATGCGCGAAGTTGGCCACTGATTTTCCCGCGATGGCGCGGACGAAATGCGCCGCTTTCTCATGCAAATGCGCAAACGTGGGGCTTGTGGCAATGCTATTTAGATAGTTCGCAATGGCACCCACGTTCTTTGCGATCGACCACTCGTTGTCGTTCAGCACGACTATGAAACGCTTGGTGTGCGCTTTGACATTGTTAAGCGCTTCGTAGCTGATCCCGCACGTCAATGCGGCGTCGCCTGCTACCACGACGATATTCTCGTCGCCACCTCGGAGATCGCGCCCGACCGCCATTCCGAGTGCAGCGGAGAGGGCCGTCCCCGCATGACCCGCGCCGTAGCAGTCGTGTTCGCTTTCGGTGCGCAAAAGGAAACCGTTGAGACCGCCGAATTGACGCATCGTATTAAAACGATCGAGCCGCCCGGTAAACATTTTGTGAACATACCCTTGATGGCTGACGTCCATGACGAATCGGTCGTGCGGCGTGTCAAAGACCCGGTGTAACGCAATCGTCAGTTCAACGACGCCGAGATTTGGGCCAAGGTGCCCTCCCGTTTGCGAAAGGACCCTGATCAGTTCTTCCCGCACTTCCTGTGCGAGTTGGGGCAAGTCCTGTTCGCGCAGCGCTTTGATATCTCCGGGCGAACGGATGCCATCGAGGAGACGCTTGGCCATTGGTGTTGCGTCGGAAATCTGTGAGGATTCAGAAGAGTTTGATTTCGTCATTTGCATCCTGGGAATCATCGGCAGCGCGCCCCTGCGCGGCCGCCTCTGGCGGTGGCTCGAAGTCTTTGACTACAGCCTTCCCTGCGCTGTTGCGAGCGATTATTTCTATCTTTTGCTCGGCCTTCGCAAGTCGTTCCTGGCAAACTTTCACCAGGTTCATTCCTTCTTCGTAACGCACGATCAGGTCTTCGAGAGGCAGTTTGCCAGACTCCATCTGCTCGACAATTTTTTCGAGCCGATCCATCGCGCCCTCAAAATTGAGCTCGGTCTCGCGCGGCTTGGGTTTGCTGCTCATGGGGAAAACGGAAGAATTAAGCACAGCTTGGCCAGGAGGAAAGGGGCGACTTACGCGGTACGCCGGCCAACGGTCGACTGAATTCCACGCCTTAAGGCCTTTAATCGACCCGCAAATAAGCATTCGCGTCGATTCAAAGCGCGGCCGAATATCCTTCCTTTTAAATCCATGAAAAGAATGCAGGCAACTTCGCTTTCGTGGTGGCGCCGACCTAAGGATGCGAATCGGACTAAGTCATCGCCAGCGCCGTCCTATTACGGGATGTGGGACGCGGTCGCGCGTTTCGCTGCTGAAATGCGAACAAGCGATTTCATGGCAGAAATGATCCGACGCCGGGACGGCTACGGTAGCGAAGGCGCAATGGGAGCGATCGATTGCGCAACGCTTTATGCATTGACGCGTTGGCTCCGGCCGACAGCGATCATCGAGTCTGGCGGATACGTTGGAATGTCGTCGGCGTTTATTTTGAAAGCGCTTGCCGATGAAAAGCTTACCACAGCCAAACTATACAGCATTGAGTTGAACCAGGAATGCGAGCAAGGCGCTTTGATTCCAGATGAATTGCGATCCGCGTCAGGCAGGTTCGTGCCGATGCGCGGCAAAGTGGAAGATTTTCTCAAGCGCAAGGAGCTCCCTTCATCCATCGACATGTTTCTGCACGACAGCTCGCATAGTTACCGGCATATGCTCTGGGAGTTTCGCCAATTTTGGCTGCGCCTGCGCGACGGCGGATTGCTGGTATCGCACGACGTGCAGATGAACGCGGCGTTTCCCGAATTCGTGGCCAAGACTTACGCGCACGATAAAAAAACCGGCCGGCGCGATGCGCAGCGGACATCACATTACGAATGGGGCCGCTGGGGTTATATCGGCTTCGCGATTAAGAAAAGCTGAGCTCGTTTACTAAAGCAGGCGTTTCATGTTCGCCGATTCTTCGATTAGCTTTTGCAATCGCTTCTGCCGCGTTGCCTCCTGCTTTGCACTCACGATCCACCACGCGATTGCCTTTCGATATGAGGGCGGCTGAGCGTAAAAGAAATCCCACGCGGATTTGTTTTGCCTCAGCCTTTTCTCGTAAGGCCCATCGAGATTGGCGCTCCTTTGTTCGTAGGAGTAAATGCCCGAGCGGTTTTCCTTTCGCGCGTCAAACGCGGCCATGCCGGCGGGCTTCATCAAACCTTTATCGCTCAACTCTCGTGCGCGATTGCTGTTGACTGCGCTCCAAATGCTTCCCCGTCTCCGCGGCGTAAATCGAATCGTGTAACGAAAATCATCGACGCTCTTCCGGATTCCATCGATCCATCCGAAACAGAGCGCCTCATCCACGGATTCCGGCCAGGTCATGCTCGCTTGCCTTGAGCTCTTCTTGTAATAACCGACCCATAATTCCGGCATGGTCGCATGATTCTGCTTCAGCCATCCGCGAAAATCATTTGCTGATTTGAAGTATTTGATCTTCATCGCAGGGGATCTCATCCAGGATCAGCGAACCGACAGGAATTAAGGTCTCGTCACGCAAGCGAGCACGGCAGCACTCTCATCCACCGGGATGGTTAGCCGATCTGCTTTTTGTAAGCTTCCGCGTCCTTCAACTGTTTGAGATCGTCGGCGCTATCGAGCTTGAGAACGAAAATCCAGCCCTGGCCATACGGTTCGCGGTTGATCAGACCCGGGTCGGCTTCGAGCGCTTTATTTACTTCTACAACCGTCCCTTTCACTGGCGCGTAAATGTCGCTGGCGGCTTTCACGGATTCGACAACTGCGATGGCTTCTTTAGCGTTCGCCTGCCGATCCATCTTCGGTAGCTCGACGTAAACCACGTCCGTCAATTCCGATTGCGCGTGATCGGTGATGCCGATACGGACGTTGTCGCCTTCGCGTTTAATCCATTCGTGTGATTCGGTGTAGAGCAGGTCATCAGGGACATTCATGATTTTTTGTAGAGCGGTTTCTTTTCTATGGTAGCTGGAAACTTTTGTCCGCGGATTTCGATATCGACTTGTGCGCCGATCTTCGCGCGCCCGGTCGAGACATACGCCATCCCGACGCCCCAGTTCAAGCTCGGAGAAAGTGTCCCGCTGGTTACTTCGCCGATGCGCTCGCCGTTCTCGAAGACTGCGTAATGTGGTCGTGGCGGTGGCCCTTTCTCTTTCATTCGAAACGGCACAAGCTTTTCGCGCGGTCCTCTTTCTTTTGTTTCGAGCAAAATGTCGCGCCCGATAAAGTTTGGTTTTGTCAGATCGACGAAGAATCCGAGTCCTGCCTCGATTGGATTTCGCTCTGGCGACAAGTCGGAGCCGTTCAGCGGATAGCACATTTCCAGGCGCAACGTATCGCGCGCGCCGAGACCGCACGGCTTGATTCCAAACGGTTTGCCTTTTTCGAGCGCGGCGTTCCAAAACTTCGCTGCATCCTGGGAGCGAAAGAAAACTTCAATCCCGTCCTCACCTGTGTAACCAGTGCGGGCGACGGAAACAGTCGACCCAGCGAATGGAAAATCGGCGATGGAATTTCGCGACGGGAGATCAATATCCGGGCCGAAGAGCGCGTGAAACAGCTCGCCGACGCGCGGGCCTTGAATGGCGACTCCGCCAAAATCCGCGCTCCGATTCATTAGCTTACAGGTAGATCCGTCGTCCTTGAGATGCTTTCGCAACCAAGCAAAGTCTTCGTCGGCGCGCGCGGCGTTTACGACCAACAGAAACTTCAGGTCGTCAATCCGGTAAGCGATCAGATCGTCAATAATGCCGCCGCGCTCGTTTAACAGAAAGGTGTATTGACCTGTGCCAACATCGAGTTTCCCGACGTTATTTGTGAGCATGGTATTGAGCCAATCACCCGCGCCAAGTCCATCTAGAATCAATTGGCCCATGTGGGAAATATCGAAGATGCCGACATTATTTCGGACGGCCTGATGTTCTTCGACGATGCTTGTGTATTGCACCGGCATCAGCCACCCGGCGAAAGGAACCATCCTCGCGCCGAGCCGAACATGTTCTTCATAAAGCGGTGTTTTCTTTGGCGCAGTTTCGCTCACGCGCCAAAGTAAGCGGCGCAGCGATTGCATGCAAAGGTGGATCGGCTTCTCCGGAAATGCCAGTCCGGCTCGGATCGATGGCAGAAGACCCGCCGAAGGCGCAAATATCAGGCGGCAAAGCGCATTGGTCGCCATCGCGTTGAGGACAACGCGATCCACCTTGCGCGCAAACTCCGCGCCTTTACCGTGCGTCGCGATGCCTCGACTCGACAAACTTGAACGGCGCTTCGGTTTTCTCGCTATTCCGGGTTTGATCCGGATCGTGATCGTCTTCACCGCGCTGGTGTGGGGATTAATGTGGCTGAATCCCAGTTTTCGCTCCGCACTTGATCTGGATCCGGTGCGCATTCGTCAAGGCGAAGTCTGGCGGCTGGTCACTTACATTTTCATTCCACGTGGCGTCGGCACTTCCGGCGTCATGCAACCGCTTTGGGTCTTGCTTTTCCTTTGGTTTCTCTGGTTTATCGGTGAAGGCCTTGAGCAGGCGTGGGGCGCGTTTCGCCTCACGCTTTATTTCGTCGTCGGAATGATGGGCACGACGGTAGCCGCATTTTTCTTCGGAGCGCGTTTTTCCAACTCCATGTTGTACGCTTCGTTGTTTTTCGCGTTCGCCCGGTTTTATCCCGATCAGGTGATTTACCTGTTTTTTATTTTGCCGGCGAAAATCAAATGGATCGCCTGGGTGTCGGCCGCATTGTTATTGTTTGGCTTTGTTGTCGGCACGAATTCCTATCGCATGGCGCTGGTGGCTGCCCTGGCCAATTATTTCATCTTTTTCGGACCGGAAATTATTCACGATGCGCGCCACCGCGGCGAAGTCTCAGCACGAAGGAAGCGCTATGCGCAAAGCTCTCGAAGCGAAGCGGAGCCGCTTCACAAATGCGCAGTGTGCGGCGCGACCGAATTGAGCGACCCGAATCTCGATTTTCGCGTTGCGCGCGATGGCGAAGAGTATTGCATGGCGCATTTGCCGAAAGCGGCAACGCCCGCGCGGTAGGGTTGTAGAGACGCTCGCCGCGGCGAGCGCCTGGCTCTTTGGTGTTTACACAAACGCCGCTACACCCTTGACCAGAAACTCCTGGGCATGAAACTAACCGCGATGACTGACAAGAACACAGCGTTGGTTCCCGAAGAAGGCTGGCATTGTTTGCATTTGTTTTACCGCATCGAGTACGGCCAATGGCAATTGCTCAGTCGCGAAGAACAAAATGCGGCGAAGACGAATCTGTCGGCGCTTGTGCAGGAAGTGCGCGCGACGGGGTCAACCCAATTGCTTACGCTCGGCATGGTCACGCCGAAAGCCGATGTCGGTTTCATGTTAATTACGCCCGACCTGCAGAACGCTAACAAGATCGAGAAACGGCTCTCGCTTTCGTTAGGGGCAGACGTGCTCACGCCGGTCTACAGTTATTTGTCGCTTACCGAGGAAAGCGAATACATCACCAACGAAGAGGAATACGCGCAGACGCTTGAGTCCGATGTTCGCAACGATCCCGCAAAACTGGATCAAGCCCTGACGGCATTTCGGGAGCGAATGAAACATTATCGGCAGGAGCGGGTTTATCCCACATTGCCCGATTGGCCGGTCGTTTGCTTTTACAATATGAGCAAACGTCGCGGCGAACAGCGGAACTGGTACGCGCTGCCCTATGACGAGCGCCGTAAACTGATGAAGGGACACGCCTCGGTGGGCCGCGAGTTCGCCGGCAAAGTGAAACAGCTCATCACCGGTTCGACCGGTCTCGACGACGCGGAATGGGGCGTGACGCTATTCGCGCGCGACACGTTTCAGATCAAGGCCATCGTTTACAAAATGCGTTTCGATCCGGTCAGCGCCGAGTACGCCGACTTCGGTGAGTTTTACATCGGCATTCAGTTACCGCTCGACGAATTGTTCCGCCGCCTGCAACTTTAGCTCGTAATCCCCCTCGTAATCCACGACCGACGAGAACGAGGACGAGTAGGAACTAAAACAGGATGGGTGACAGAGCGGTCTATTGTGCACGCCTGGAAAGCGTGTGTGCCGAAAGGCACCGGGGGTTCGAATCCCCCCCCATCCGTTTCTTCGGGAAAGCGCCTTCAGGAGTAAAAGGCCTAACGCGCCCAACACATCTGCTCAAATTCACCATTCTCTTTTTTACTCGGCTCGCAGCGCCGTCATCGGATTCACACGAGTGGCGCGGCTCGCCGGGAAGAAACAAGCGAGAAGCGCCGCGGTGGCGAGCATGAAACTTGCAGTGACCAGCGCCAATGGATCAGTCGGACTAACTTGATACAAAATTCTGGCAAGCACGCGCCCTGCAGCCAGTGAAAGAAGGAGACCGACGGCCACGGCAAGAGCCGTTTGCATGGCGCCCTGTCGCATGATGAGGGCAAACACGTCGCGCCGATGTGCCCCCAGTGCCATACGAATTCCAATTTCGCGGGTCCGACACGCGACAGCATAAGCTTTCACGCCATAAACGCCGACTACCGCGAGTAACAATGCAATGCCACCGAACGCGCCGAACAACATCGCGCCAAGTTTCACGATCCAGAGGTTCGGCGATTTTTCCATTAGGTCGACGTAAGGTGTCATCTGTAGCAGTGGCAGGTCGGGATCAATGTCGCGCAACATTTGTCGCAGCGTCGGCATCATCGCGACCACAGCATGTCGATCTCGCGTGTTGAGGCGCACGTGCATGTAAATCTGGCCATCATATCCCTGTGCCAGCGGGACGAACAATCGCGCGGTGATGGTCTCGCCCGCGACAGAATGAATATGCTTGCTGGCGACCCCGACAATTTCCATGTCGTTAGGCGAGCCATCCTTCGGCGGTTGCGTGTAACGAATATGCTGACCGATTGCATCTTCGTCAGGGAACAGTCGTTTCGCCATCTCTTCGTCAATGATGGCGACACGCCGCGCGTCCTTGTTCTGGCATTCCTCCTGAGTGAAATCGCGGCCGCGCAGCAGTTTCACTCCGAGCGCATCGAAGTAGCCAGGCGTCGTCGCGGTGTAGAGCGCATTAGCGCTCGGGTCAGGCGCTTCCGGATCGTTAGGCATGACGTCTTTCGCGCGCAGGATTCGACGCGCGGTCGTGAAATCGGCGTATGGCAACATGGTACCCACGGCTGACGCCGTCACGCCGGGCAGCTCCCGCGCGCGTTGCACCATTGTAAAGATCGTTCGACGCGCGTCGGCCGGCGTTTTTTTCACGAGGCTGAAATCGAATTCGGTGATGATGTCGCCCGCGGGATTGAAACCGGGATTAAGCCCGGCGGCTTTGAGTGCGCCCCGCAAAAATAATCCGGCGGCGAAAAGAAGCATGAGGGAGAGCGCGATTTGCGCCATGACCGAAATGTGTCGCGGCGCGAAGAAGCGGCTGAGACGCCCAATGCGCGCCGGCCCGCCTGCCTGTTCCTTAAGGTCGTTAACCAGATCGGCCTTCGTCGCTTTCAATGCCGGGCCGAGCCCGAAAAGCATCGTCGCGATGAGGCAGAACAAAAACGTCACCGACACAACGATAAAATCCGGTCGCAATTTCACGATGACCGAGAAGTTCACCGAAGCGAGCAAAGCGTGCAGTTGTTGCACAAGGAGATCGTTGCACCACGTACTGAGGACGATGCCGACTACGCCGCCGCAAAGCGCTAGCAACAAACCTTCGCACAATAGTTGCCTAATGATTCGCCAGCGAGACGCGCCCACTGCGAGTCGTACCGCGATTTCCTTCGAGCGCGATGTGCCGCGCGCGAGCAGCATGTTCGCGAGATTCAAACATGCGATGAGCAAAACCGCGCCGGCCATCGCCATCAGCAACGTCGCGATTAATGTGATCGGACCGTCGTCCTCCGGTTGCGTGCTTAGACTGAAACGCGACGGCGTTTGGATTTGTAACTGTCGCGCGCCTTCGGCGCCATCCGGTTGAATGGCACTGAGTCGCTGCGCCAGTACCGGCAGCCGCGACTTCGCCATGTCGATCGTTAGGCCCGGTCGCAGCCGGGCGGCGAGATTGAACGTGTAATTCCTCGGATTCAGCAGGTCGTGCATCGTTTCGGAATCGCCGAAGGCCGAGCCAAGTTCTGATCTCATTCCGAGCGGCACCCAGATGTCCGGCGCGACCAGTACGCTCGCACCGCTGAACCCATCGGGCGTGATGCCGATGACCGTGTAAGGCTGACCATTCACCCACAATGTGCTGCCGACGAAATCGGCGCGGGCGCCGTTGCGTTTCCAAAATCCGTAGCTCGCGACGACTACCGCGACGTTGGCGTTCGGTTTGCATTCCTCGGCGTTGTAAAAGCGACCGCGAAACGGCTGCGCGCCCATCATCGAGAAGTAATTTTCAGACGTAAGGAACGCGAAGCTGCGCCGCATCTCATGATCGCGTCCAATCCCGGCGACGGCGAACTCAATTGCGGCAACATCGACAAATGCCTCTCCGCCGTTCGTACGCAGTTCGCGATACTCCTTGTAGGAGAACTGACGATAATCGTGGCTCGCGTTTTGGCGCGCAGTAAACACATTGACAACTTCCTTCGGCCGCAAAGGAATAGGGGAATGCAGCACCACGCCATTGATCAGCGCGAAAATGGCTGAGTTGACTCCGATCGCCAGCGCCAAGGTCAAAACCGCCACCGCCGTGAATCCCGGCGCCTTGAGAAGCTGCCGCAAAGCAAACCTGAAATCCTGGATCATGGAACCTTTCGTTTGTTTCCACTGAGATGCAGCCCGCATTGCCTTTGGATTCAACGAGTCGAGCATTGGCCCAAAAATTTCTCATCGGCTGACGGACCTTCGCCTCAGAGGCGTATATGATTGATCCGTTCGACTTGTGCCCAGAAACATCAAGGGCTTGCGGGGAACTCCGCGACCACGAGAGCTTTATGGTTTGCTGCCTTGCGGCACAGATTTAGATCCTAATAGCGGCCGCGCGGGACGAACTGCCGGTCCAGGTCTTCTACTCTCGCTGGTCTCCGCTCAACCGTCGCGTTGTTCGACAACCTGCAGTTCCTGTCGCAGTTTGACAACGCTGCCGTGGGGAAGAACACCACGAAAATTTACGCTGGGATAAATCATGCAATCGCGGCCGATGACGGAGCCGGGGTTGATCACTGCGTTGCAACCGATCTCTGTTCTATCGCCAACGATCGCGCCGAATTTTCTGAGGCCTGTGGGAATGTGACCATCGGGTGTTACAACCGCGATTTCGCCGTGGTCGAGTTTTACGTTTGAGAGAATTACGCCCGCGCCCAGATGCGCGTGATGACCAATAATGGAATCACCCACGTAATTGAAGTGCGGCACCTGCACTTCGTCGAATAGGATCGAATTTTTGAATTCGCAGGAGTTTCCCATGACCACGCCGTTGCCAACGATGACATTCTCCCGGACGTAAACTCCGCTGCGAATGTGGCAGTTCTCGCCGATCCACGCCGGGCCTTTCAACACCGCGCCTTGTTCGACGACGGTACCTCTGCCAATAAAAACATGGTTGCTGATAAACGGTTTGCCCATGAGCTCGCCCAGGATTGCAGGCTTGAGACGAAATTGCAGGTAACTGGCGATTTGTTTGAGCGCGTCCCAGACATAATTCTGCTTTTCGAACAGTTTGGGGTGAGCCGTGTGTTCGAGGTTAAGAAAATCGGCGGGCGCAAACATGAGTGAAAACGCTCAAGATGAGCAAATCATTCGCACGGCGCGAGCGCAAATTCCACGTGCCATCGCGTGTGCGTTCCCCCAATTATCCTGCACCGCGAGGCGCGAGTTTTTGGCCGTTTTTTGTGTCGCGCACTTCCCAACCCAGCGCGGAAATCCGATTGCGCAGTTCATCGCTTTGGTTCCAATTTTTTTCGCGTCTTGCGTTCTCGCGCTCCCGCGCAAGCTCCGCCACTTCCGCTGGAACCGCGATTTCGCTCTCGGGTTCGAGATCGAGGACCGTGTTGATCCGTTTCCACCAACTGAGCCACGCGGCGGCAGAGGCGGCATGGAGTTTGTTTTCGTCCATCGCGCGATTACTTTCGCGAATCGATTCAAACAGGAATCCCAGTGCTGCAGAAATGTTCAGGTCGTCATCCAGGGCATTCTCGAAGTCGGGTTCAATCAGGCGTTGGGCGTTGGACGTTGGATGTTGGACGTTTCCCTTTTTTGCGATTTCGCGCAGTCGCGCCAGCCATTCATCAATTCGACCCAGCGACTCCCTCGCTTCTTTCATTCCCTCCCAGGTAAAATTGAGCGGCACCCGAAAATGCACGCGCAACAGCGCGTAGCGAAGCTCGCGCCCGGTGTAACCTTTCGCGAGAACATCGGGGACGGTATAAAAGTTGCCTAACGATTTCGCCATTTTCTGGCCATCCACCAGCAGATGCGCGCAATGCAGCCAGTAACGGACGAATTTCTTTCCCGTCACACCTTCGCTCTGCGCGATCTCTGCTTCGTGATGCGGAAAAATATTATCGACGCCGCCGCAATGGATATCGATCTGATCCCCCAACAGCGCGGTTGACATCGCGCTGCATTCGATGTGCCAGCCAGGCCGGCCTGGTCCCCATGGTGAATCCCACTTTACGTCGCCGTCTTCTTCGTCCCACGCTTTCCAGAGCGCAAAATCGCCGATGTGTTCCTTGTCGTATTCGTCGTGCTTCACGCGTCCGGTTGATTGCAGTTGCGTGAGGTCGAAGTGCGCGAGCTTGCCGTAATTCGGAAATTTGTTGATGCGAAAGTAAACTGATTTGTCGTCCGCCTGATAAGCCAGACCGCGCGCAATGAGCTCTTTGATCATGGCGATCATCCTGTCGACGTAACGCTGGTCGGTGGCAGCGGGGAATTCATCAGCGCGTTTAATGCGCAACGTTTCGGCATCTTCAAAGAACGCCTTCTTAAATTGCTCGGTGAACTTCGCCAGCGCCACTTTGGCTTCGCGCGCGCCGCGAATCGTCTTGTCATCGACGTCGGTGATGTTCATCACCCGATGCACCTTGTAACCGCGCAGTTCCAGATGGCGCTGAAGCAGATCTTCGAAGAGGTAGGCGCGAAAATTTCCGACGTGTGCGCGGCTGTAAACAGTTGGTCCGCAAGTGTAGATACTGATCGGCCGCGCGGTGGGGTCGCGTGGTTCGAACTCTTCAATCTTGCGCGAGTAAGTGTTAAAGAAGCGAACGGGCATTTTCAGCTATTATGTCACTCCGAGCAGAGCGAGGGGCCTCAACAAAAGCTTGGCACGGTTTTTTGTTCCAGAAAGTCATCGCTTCGATCGAGGGATGGTTCGCTTTGCTCACCATGACCGTTTTTGTGGCGCGATCGTACGCTAATACATCATTCCACTTCAACGGTTGCTACCGCCATCGCGGCAATACCCTGGCCACGTCCGAGTGCGCCGAGTTTTTCATTCGTGGTCGCTTTAACGCTGATGTTTGAGTCGGAAACTCCGATAGCGTCCGCGATTATTTTTCGCATCGCTCCAATGTGCGGCACGAGTTTCGGTTCTTCGGCGATGACTGTTGCATCGACGTTAAGCGCGCGCGCGTTGTTCTCCGCAAGCAACCTGCTCACGTTTTTCAAAATTTCGATGCTGTTGATCCCGCGAATTGATTCGTCTGTGTTTGGGAAATGTTGCCCAATATCGCCGGCACCAATCGCGCCCAGCAATGCGTCGGCGATCGCGTGAGACAAAACATCTGCGTCCGAATGTCCTTCCAATCCCCGCGAGTGCGCGATCTCGACGCCGCCAAGGATCAGTTTCCGGCCTTCAGCAAGGCGATGCACATCGTAGCCAATTCCGCATCGAATACTCATGGCCGTCAAAGTTTCAGGTCGATAACTCCGTTCGACGCAATGATGCTGTATTTGTCTTTCATGTCCTCGCGCGGTCGAAGATCGACAGTTCCACCCGCGTTTTCAACCAGGAGCCAGCCGGCTGCGATGTCCCACAGGCTGATTCCCTGTTCGATGTAAGCGTCGAGTCGTCCGCACCCGACGTAAGCCAGGTCGAGCGCAGCGCTGCCAAGTACCCGGCATTTACGCACGCGGTGGACCATTTGCTGCAGCAACGGGAAATTTGTGTTGATGGTCTCGGCGGTTTTCGCGAGCCCGACGGAGACAACGGCTTCAGCGAGGTCCGCGCGATCGCTCACGTGAAAGGGAACCCCATTCAATTTTGGGGTCTCACCTTTTTGTCCTTTCCACATCTCCCGGCGAATGGGGTCATAGATAACGCCAACCATGACCTCATTTCGGAGGCGAAGCGCAATCGAGACGCAAAAATGCGGAATGCCATAGAAATAATTCACGGTGCCATCAAGCGGATCGACGACCCATTGGTGCTCGCTGGATTGATCACCAACGACTCCTTCTTCGCCGTAAAGCGCGTGTTTTGGAAACTCTTTGAGAAGCAGCCTGGTAATCAACTCCTGTGCCTGAACATCGATCTCCAGTTTGATGTCGTGTGCTGCAACCGCATTGACCCGTTGCGGTCGCCGAAAGTTTTTCCGAAGCAACTTTCCAGCAGCGCGCGCGGCCTTTACAGCCGCATCGAGATAATGCTTCATATATTGTGATTCTGAGAAGCGAAGAATCCAGCTACTTCGACCAATTCGGCAGTCAAGTTAGCGTGACAAATCTTCGTTGTCTTTGCAGACATACCAGCATCCGTAATCAATTGAAGAAGCTGGATGTTTCGCTGCGCTCAACATGACAGAGCAAAAAAACCGGGAGGAAAAATAAATTCTCCTCCCGGGTTGAAGTTAGGGTTGTGACTCCGAAAGCATTCCGGAATCGTTTAATCAAGCGTGGGGCGTTAGTGCCTCTTTTTCTTCGCTGATTTTTTCTTTGCTGCTTTTTTCTTCTTCGCCATCGACTAATTCCCCCCTTTCATCCGCAACACGCGCGGAACTCTGTGAAGAGTTGGGAATGACTTCACTTAACGAGTTCAGTTAATCGCCCCATTTTTTTTGTCAAACGTTTTTGTTGCGAAATGTGAAAATATTTTTACCAGCTCGCGCCCGATAATTTTTTTTTGCGCCCGATAAATTTTCTTTTTCTCGCCGTTTCGAAATAAAATGGTGACTTCATTCAGGTCGCTTTCCATTCCTGAATTTGCGCTGCTTACGTCGTTTGCGACGATGATGTCGCAATTTTTTGCACGCAGCTTTTTCCCGGCGTTTTCTTCCACGTGATCTGTTTCGGCAGCGAAACCCGCAAGGATGAATTGCCGGTTCTGTTTATGGCCTAACGAGTCCAGAATGTCGCGCGTGGGAACTAGTTCGAGTGAAAATTTCTCGCCGCACTTTTTGATTTTGGTCGGCGAAATCGCCCCCGGCTTGTAATCCGCCACGGCGGCGCACAAGACGCATATGTCGCAGTGGTGCGCATGCTGACAGACCGCTTCGAACATTTCGTCGCTGGTCGAAACAGAAATCAACTGTGCCTTCTGCGGCGCTTCGAGGGTCACCGGGCCGGAAATCAACGTGACATCGTGCCCTTCAGCGAGCGCCGCTTCGGCGATGGCGTAGCCCATTTTTCCGGATGAGCGATTCGAAATGTAACGAACCGGATCAATCGGCTCGCGGGTGGGCCCGGCCGTGATGAGGAATCTCACGCAATCAAATTATCCTGGCGCGCGAGCAGGAACTCCGCGCGAAACGCGATGTCGTTCACTTTCCAAAGTCTGCCGACGCCTTCGTAGCCGCAGGCAAGCATGCCTTCTTCGGGTCCGATAAATTCAACGCCGCGCGCTTTCAATTTTTCGACGTTCTCGACCGTGGCAGGATGCTCCCACATTTTTCCATTCATGGCTGGCGCGAGCAGAATCGGAGCGCGCGTTGCGAGCGCGATGGCCGCAAGCGGATGATGAGCCAATCCATGCGCGAGTTCGGCGATGATGTGCGCTGTCGCCGGCGCGATTAGCAACAAGTTCGCGCGGTCTGCGAGTTCGATGTGCCCCGGCCGCCAACTTTCCTTTTCGTCAAAGAAACTGGTCGTCACAGGATTTTTTGAAAGTGTTTGCAAGGTGAGCGGAGAAATAAACTCAGTCGCGTCCTGTGTCATGACGACAAAAACTTCGTGGCCTTGTTTGATCAGCAAACTCGCCAGCTCAGCGGACTTGTACGCAGCAATCGATCCCGTTACGCCGAGCACGACCGACTTCGCGCCCGGTCGGATGCGCACAACTTTTCGCGCGCTCGCTTTGTCGCGTCTCCTTTTGGGGTCTCTGCCTTCTGCAATCATTTCTCGATCAAACGTCGGCTCAAATAACTTTCCGCGTCCATGATTTGCCGGAACCTCCGCAAATCTTCCTCCACTGATCCGCTAATTATAGTATAGCGATAGTCGCGCCAATGTTCCATTTCCCGTGCGGCGGTTGCCAGGCGCGACTCGATTTGCTCGACAGTTTCCGTGCCGCGCTTTAGCAGGCGTTTTCGCAATTCCTCGAGATCGGGAGGCATGATGAACACGTCGGCCAACGCACCCCGGATAAGCAGATCGCTGCAGTCGCGAATCACAGCAGCGCCTTGCGTATCGATGTCAATCAAAACATCCTTTCCGCTTTTCAAACTTGTCACGACCGGTTCGCGTAATGTCCCGTAACGGTCTCCGTGGACCTCGGCGCGCTCCAAGAAATCTCCCTTATCAGCTCGCTCGCGAAAATCTGTATCCGAAAGAAATTGATAATCCTGGCCGTCGATTTCACCGGCGCGCGGCGGTCGCGTCGTGCAGGAAACCGAATAAAAAAGATTGGGCGTTTGACGGATCCTCTCGACGAGCGTGGTCTTGCCCGCGCCCGATGGAGCAGAAACCAGAAAGAGAATTCCGCGTCGGCTGAACTTCATTTGCGGATCGAGCTGGCCGGCGGGCGATACCGCGGAACGTAGGCTTCCAGTCTGTCCGCCCAGCGGGTTTGCAACCCACTGAAAGGGGAGTAGCGCAAAGGACTAAAGTCTAGACAGCGGAGTGCAACTTCGCTGGGCGCACAGGCCACAGACCTGTGTTTCGGACGCCTGAATTTTTTACTCAAGATTTTGGGATTGCTCGCGAATCTTCTCCAGTTCCGCCTTACAGGCGATAACACGCTGGGAGATTTCCGAATCATTTGCTTTCGCGCCGAGCGTGTTGAGTTCACGAAACATTTCCTGGGTGATGAATTCCAGTGTGCGCCCCACCGGTTCTTTACTGCGCAGGTGGTGCGCAAATTGGGTGAGATGACTTTCCAGACGGACGAGTTCCTCCGACACGTCTGCGCGGTCGGCAAAGAACGAGATCTCTTTCAACAAACGCTCATCGTCACTTGCAATCGGCAGGCCAGCTTTCTGGATGCGATCGAGAAGGACGGTGCGATATCTCTTGACCACATCGGGATGAAATGTGCGGATTTCTTTGAGTTTTTTACGAATCGCCTTGAGCCGGTGAATCAAATCCTTGGCCAGGTGTTTTCCCTCGCGTTCTCGCATTTTGATTAAATCGGCAAGGGCGCCGCGCAGGGCGCGATCGATGGCCGGCCATGCTTCTTCCGCGTCGAGCGTCTGTTCAGGGAAGCGCATCACGCCCGGGGCCTGCAAAATCGTGCTAATCGTGATTTCCCCTGGGGCGTTCAACTCCTTTTGCAAAGCGCGCATCGCTTCGTGATAAGAGCGGGCCAACTCCGTATCGAGCGCCAGGTTGCGGCTGCCATTGGGGCCGCTGTGAAGAGCGACCGTGGCATTGGTCCGGCCGCGTGAGATCTGTTCATTGATCGTCTGGCGAATGCGCGGTTCCAGTTCGGCCAGGTCCCGGGGCAGATTTATCACGATGTCGCTCTGTTTTCGGTTCACCGAATTGAGCTCAACGCTGAATTTTCTCCCGGCATGGACCACCTCAGCCCTGCCATATCCAGTCATGCTTCTCATAGCTGGTGCAAAAGGTTATCGCAGAGAAACGTTCAACGTTCAATGCAAAGCAACAAAAGCGAAGGAACGGCGACGGCGTTGAAAAGCAGTCAGGCATCCCTTATGCACGCGTGTGAATCACTGGCAGCGGGAGCTCGTTGCGGGGGTTTTCCCAAACGTGCCGTTCGTTTTAGTGGCGGGACACTGGATCCCGCGATTCGCAGAACCGGCTTTGATGTGGAAGGTGCTTGCGTTCGCGACGACGTTTGCCGGCAATCTCACGATCGTCGGTTCCGCGGCCAACATGATCGTTGTGGAATCAGCGCGCGATCATATCCAGGTCGTTTTTCGGGATTACGCGCGGTTTGGGGTTCCCGTTACGATTCTAACGACTGCTGCCGGCGTGATCGCGCTACTTGTTTGCGGTAAGGAGCGCTTTCGCTGCACGGCGATGAGGTGAGGGCATCGCGATGTGGTCAATAGATTCAAACCACTGCTGCGTCCGGGCGATTCTGTTTGGCGTTGCGCGATGATATACAGCGAGCGTGATCTGGTGGTGTGTGAACGGAAAGGTAGAAACGTGTAACGCACGCCGAAAACTTAACGGCTTAGAGCCGTCACGCTTAAGCGGCGGCAACATCCACATGCCCCGCCAGCGTGCGGAGGATTGTTCGAGCAGAACTCTGCCCTTACTAAGGGCAAATGCATGTCTTTCGATAAGTCGCTTTGTGCGCGGTTTGGATTTCCTGATCGGAAGCTCTTCCGGATTCTTTGTGCGGCAAAATTTCTTCACCGGGCAAATCCCGCATTTCGGTTTATTCGACAGGCAAACGAGTGCACCCAGATCGATAACCGCGGAGTTGAAACGCGCTGCATTGCGTTTCGGGACAAGTTGCGCGGCATTTCCCCACAGTTTTTCGCGGCCGATGGCGGAATCGATCGGGGCGCGCATGTCGAACAACCGTGCGAGCACGCGCGAGCTGTTCGCTTCCACAATTGGGACCGGTTGATTGAAGGCAAAAGTTGCGATTGCATTCGCCGTGTAGCGGCCAACGCCTGGTAGCTTGCGAATCGCCGCGATGTCGTTGGGAAGAACGCCTCCATATCGAGCTTCCACGATTTTCGCAGCGGCGTGGAGATTTCGGGCGCGACTGTAATAGCCGAGTCCCTGCCAGGCGTGGAGGACATCGTTTTGCGAAGCGAGCGCAACTGACGCGAAATCAGGAAATCGGCGAAACCATTTATTATAATAAGGAATGACAGTCGCCACCTGCGTTTGCTGGAGCATGAACTCGGAGACGAGAATGGCGTAGGGATCATGGGTCTTCCGCCATGGGAGATGACGGCCGCCGCGGCGAAACCACTGAAAAAGAGAACGTCGAAACGCGTGAATTCTTTCTGGCGACCTCATGATTTAAAGGAACGTCTAACGTCCAACGCTTAACGTCCAACTCTCAATAGAGAAGATAATTGAATATTGGAGGTTGAGCGTTGAGCGTTGAGCGTTGAATTCTTACACCCACGCGCTCACGCAAGAACAGGTCGCAAAGCTGCGGGCTTTGCTCGAAGAACTCGGCTTCGAGTTCGCGCCGAAGGAATGGACGATTTTCTTCGCGCAGAAGAACAAGTTGAGCGTGGCGGTGTACGAGAAAGGGCCGAAGGTGCTTGTGCAGGGAAAGGGAGTGAAGGAATTCGTGCAGTTTGAGCTGGAGCCGAAGATTCTCGGCGAAGCGAAGCTGGGTTACGAAGAAGTGCATTCACCGGAAATGTTCCAGCCGCACTTCGGCGTGGATGAAAGCGGGAAGGGAGATTTCTTCGGCCCGCTGGTGATTGCGGGCGTGTACATCGATCGTGGAATTGCGCGCAAACTTTTGGACGCGGGCGTGGTGGACAGCAAACGGATCGGTTCGGACACCCGGATTCGCGCACTAGCGGACACGGTTCGGAAGAGTTCCCTGGAGCTCGTGGAAACGGTTTTGGTTGGGCCGTCGAAGTATAACGAACTCTACGAAAAATTTGGCAATCTAAACAAACTGCTTGGGTGGGGACACGCGCGCGTGATCGAGAATTTATTGGCAAAAAAACCGGATTGCCCAAGAGCGTTGTCCGACCAATTTGCGGATGCCCGCGTGGTGGAGCAGGCGTTATTGCGACACGGGAGAAAAATCGACATCGAGCAGCGACCGAGGGCTGAATCGGACATAGCAGTGGCGGCGGCATCGATTTTGGCGCGCGAGGCATTCATCAATTGGCTCGAGCGTAAAGGAAAGGAGATCGGTTTGCGGTTGGAGCGCGGCGTGTCCGCGAGCGTGAAAGAAACCGCGAAAAAACTGGTCGAAACGAATGGGCCTGAGGCGTTGCGCACTGTCGCGAAGGTCCACTTCCGCACTGCGCACGAAACCGCGCCGGATTACTATCCCGCCCCGCCGCCACGGGAGAATTGGACAGACCCACGTCTGGCTCGGCGTGGCCCTGGCGAAAGCGGATGAATGGGTCAAGTGTTAAACTTTACGACACCAACCGAGGCGTCGTGATGAAGTGGCTGGGGCGCTGGCCCAAGACCATTTGGCCTTCTGGTGGAAGACCTTACCTAGTTTAAAAAATCGTGTTTTTATGCTTCATTGAGCCACCACACGAGCAATACGGAACGAATACTACAATAGATATGGCCAAGTTAACCAAGCGCGACATCGTCGTCGCCATCAGTAACCAAACCGGTATGGTCCAGCATCAGGTTTTCGATGTGGTCCAACGAACACTTGATAAGATTACCGACAGTCTCGCTAGCAATGTCCCGGTTGAACTACGCAATTTTGGCGTCTTTCAGCCGCGCCTGACAAAGCCGCGCGTGGGGCGAAATCCAAACCAGCCTGGCAGCAGTTTTGTCATTCCACCGCGCGCGACAGTGAAGTTCAAAGCCGGCAAGATTATGCGTCAGCGCGTTGAGAAGCTGTCGCGGGAGTTAAAAGAAGCGGCAGAGCACAGGACCAAGACGGAAACCGGCACACCGAACGGCGGATAGGGATAACGAAGATCCGGGGAAGCTCTACGAGAGCAGATTCTGAATTGTCCTTTCCAGGCGCTCAAAGTTGATCGGCTTGGTTAGATGCTCGGAAAAACCTGCCGATCTTGCCTGGTTGACGTCTTGTTCTGTTCCGAAACCACTAAGCGCAATTCCAGGCAAGTTTTTGTTGAGACGCACTTCACGCATTAAGTCGTAACCGCTGCGATCCGGCAATCCTATATCGCTGATCAGCAGGTCGAAATCCTGAGTACGCACTTTCTCCACGGCCTGGTCGGCGGAATGCGCTATGGTAATTTCGTAACCACGGCGCTCCAGCATTCTTTTCATCCCGATGCACGTGTCGTGATGATCATCCACCAGCAGGACGCGTCGATGCTTTGCGATTGCCAATTCTCGTTCCGGTCCCACCGGTTGATCTTTTCTCTCGCCGTCGGTGCCGGCCGGCGTGACTACGGTGTTCAGTTCCAGCGAAAAGATGGCGCCCTGATCCTTGCCGGGGCTTTCGACGCGAATTTTTCCGCCATGCGCGTCGATCAGCGCTTTCGAGATCGCGAGTCCGAGGCCGAGCCCTCCAAAACGTCGCGTGATCTCGGTCTGTCCCTGTTCGAATGCATTAAAGATTTTATCGATCTTTTCGGGCTCGATGCCGATGCCCGTGTCGATGACCCGGACCTCAATTTTGTCCGGCGCGGGGTTGAACGTTTCGATAGTGATTCGCCCTTTTTCCGGCGTGAATTTCACGCTGTTTTTGATCAAATTCCAAAAGACTTGTTGCAATCGTGCGGGATCGCCTTCCACGTAGGTTTGAGTGGCGCGAAGATGAAAGTCCGCTTCGAGATTCTTGGCAGCGATTTCCTCGCGGCATATTTCATAAGCGCGTTGCAGGAGTTGATGGACGCAAATCGTTTCAAAGCTTAGTTGCAACTTCCCCTTCGCGATTCGGGTCACATCCAGCAGATCGTCAATCAACCGTGCTTCCAGTTCGACGTTGCGCCGGACAACCTCGAGCGCTTCCTTCACGGGCTTGGAATCCGGAAGCTCGGCTTCCAGTTCGCCTACCATTGCAATTACCGGCGAGAGTGGACTTCGCAGCTCATGGGACAGCAATGCCAGGAATTGGTCCTTTGCAGCATTCGCACCAATCAATTCCTGCCGCAGCGTAACATCCCGTGTCTTATCTTCGACCAAATAGAGCACACCTTGAACGGTTTCTTGTGAGCCTTGAAGTCGAAGCAAATTGATATTCAAAAAATGCGTCATACCCGTCTTATCTTTTAACGGGTGTTCAATCAGTTGAAATGGCGTTCCAAAAGTAAGCACTCTTTCGACTGCCCCAGATGGGGCGATCTTCACCTCGTCGTAAGTAGTTTCCGTAATGTCGCGACCGGCTGGCACGTCGCCAAAACGTTCGGCCATCTGGGCAAAGGCGTAGTTGGCGTGGAGGAAACGGCGAGAGGTGGGATCAATGAAAGCGATACCGCTGGGCATGTTCGCCAGCATTTTCTCGTTGAAAATCACTTCGCGCTCCAGCTGCTGCTTGGATTCCAGTTGCCGCTGGTAATAGGCGCTGCCCAGCCATGCAAAGACCGCAGTGAGAACGATCAACCAGGCCGTCAATACGGTCATTCGTCCCAAAAGATCATGAACCGGTTTGTAAGCCAGGGTCCTCGGCTGCACCACTACGGCCACCCAACCAGTGGATTCGATCGGGCTGAAAGAATAAAGATTACCGTGCCGGTCGAAATGCCCGGTCTTGCTCTGGCTGATCTCGTTGATCAACGCTTCGTTTGCCTTCGGCGTAGGGGTCACGGGATTTGGTTTGAAATCGCTGGCAAAAAGCGCCACGCCGTTTTGGTCGAGTACCTCGAAAAGAAGCCGGTCTGAAAACTCGATCGTGGACAAGCGCCGGCCAATTCTTTCTACCAGCACGGAAACTCCGACATAACCAAGAATGGTCCGGTCCGGCCCGCGTACCGCGCCGACGATATCAGTGACAGGCCGGTTGTCCGACAGCCTGGGATGAATTGCGGAGACAAAGGTTGCCTCCGCCGCCGCCGTTTGCTCGCGCCAGTACTCGGAGCCGAAATCCTTTCCGATCATCTCCGGCGCGGTGGGAATCGATGCGATAAGCTCGCCGGTGGCCGAGGTGACGAACATTCCATCGATCTGCGGATGGGAATAAAACGCCGAGTTGAGCCATTGTTGAGTAAGCTGTGGATTCGGTGCGCTTAAGCTTGTCACCAGCTCGGGCAGCGTTTGATAATATTCAATGACGGCGCTGCTGCGGCTCAGGTCATGAGCAACGAGGTGTGCCACCAGTTGAATCAACGTTTGCCGGTCGCGCAGGATTCTCGATTCCAGCGTGTCGCGCAGGATCGTGTAGGAAACGATCAGCGTCAGGATCGACGGAATCCATCCCGCCAGAAGAATAGGAAAGATGATCTTGAAACGTTCGAAACGGTCGCGCCTTCGTTTCGTCATTGTGTCTCCCCACTGATGCCTGCGGATTGCGAAAATTGGCCTATCATGGTTACTCTGCTCCCCACTTCAGGCAAGGGTGAATGTCTCGAGCAAAGTTGGGACGGAGTGATCGGGGCAGCCGAATCCGCACAAAAATCGCACCGTTTTTGACCAATTAAAGACTTTCCCAGACCGTTCGCCCTCTCAATTACGAAAATCGAGGGGAGGTGTTGCGTCCAACACAATGCAGCGACGATTTCCAGAGGCAAAAATACGATTTTTGAATTGACGCACATGGTGAAAGCGGCATCATGTCGGCCTTACCCCGAAAAACTTTCGGGTCTGTAGAACTCGCATGCAAGGAAGCCTCGGACACATTATCTGGTCGATTTGTTATCTGGGTGTGCTCATCGGATTGTCCGCTTACGGCGTCCATCGCTATTTCATCATCTATCTGTATTTGAAAAACCGGAAGCGGGCGCCGGTCCCGACTCGTCATTTTGAAAAACTGCCAAAGGTGACGGTGCAGCTTCCAATCTTTAACGAAGTATACGTTGCCGAGCGTTTGATTCGCTCTGTGAGTGAATTGGATTATCCGTGGGAGCTTCTGCAAATCCAGGTCTTGGACGACTCAACTGATGAAACCCGTGAAATCACTGCCTCGTGCGCGGAGGAACTGCAACAGCGCGGCTTTAATGTTCAGCGTATTCATCGGGTCGATCGCACGGGTTTCAAAGCCGGCGCTCTGGCAATCGGACTGGAGGCTGCGGAAGGCGAATTTGTTTGCATTCTCGATGCCGATTTTGTTCCGCAAAAGGATTTACTGAAGCGAACCATCCATTACTTCACCGACCCCCAGGTGGGAATGATCCAAACCCGCTGGGGACATTTGAATCGCGGTTATTCGTTGCTCACGCGCATGCAGGCGATTTTTTTGGATGGACACCTTTTGCTTGAACAAACCGCGCGGAGCCGCAGCGGCAGGTTTTTCAATTTCAACGGAACGGCTGGCCTTTGGCGGCGTTCCTGCATTGAGCAAAGCGGGGGTTGGCAATACGACACACTGTGCGAAGACCTCGATCTCAGCTATCGCGCTCAGCTCGCGGGCTGGAAATTTATTTACCTTTCAGACGTTGTGACTCCGGCAGAGCTACCTGTGGATATGAACGGCTTCAAGTCGCAGCAGCATCGCTGGACGAAAGGTTCCGTTCAGACTTGTAAAAAATTATTGCCCACGATTTGGCGCAGCCGCCTTCCGTTCCCGATCAAGCTCGAAGCCACCGGACATTTGATGTCGAACTTCGCCTACTTGCTGCTTGCTTTTCTGTGTGTGCTTCTGCATCCCTCGGCTGGAGGACCTCAGGGTGGATGGCTACGTACATTGCTCATCGATATTCCGATCTTTCTCGCAGCATCGGCATCGGTGGCGATTTTTTATATCTGTGCCCAACGCGAGCTGCACCCACGGACATGGATGAAAGAGATTCTTTTTCTGCCATGTCTGCTTGCACTGGGAATTGGTCTTTCACTCAACAATGCCCGGGCAGTCCTGGAAGCGCTGATCAACCACAAATCCGACTTCACACGCACACCCAAGTATGGCATTGAACGCAGGTCACAGCCGTGGCGTTCCTGCAAATACCGGCCGCTCCGATCAACCCTTCCGCTGGCGGAGCTGGCTTTCGCAATTTATTTCACGTACTTCGTAATATTCGCGATCGTGCATGGCCAGTTTTTCTCGGTTCCGTTCCTGCTGATGTTCCAGGGCGGTTTCCTTTACGTCTGCGTCTCTTCGTTGGGGAGCCGCTGGTCGAAAATTAATTTTGGCAGGTCAGGAGCAGGCGATGCAATTCCCGCGTGACAAATTCAAATTTGTCGAGTAAGAAGTTGCGCATGCCTCGGCCCCTGGCAGTAATTTTTAGTTTCATTTCAATTACATCTGCGTTCGCTGCCACCCCGGTCGACACATCGAGCCAGATTATCGTTAGCGTTCGCGATCAGAAGCTGATGCTTGTGCAGAATGGCGGGAAAGTGGCGACGTACCCGGTCTCGACCTCCATGTTCGGCCTTGGCGATGCCTGGGGACGAATGACAACTCCCCTGGGTTACCTCGCCGTCGAGAAAAAAATTGGTGATAATGCGCCAACAGGCGCCGTCTTTCACAATCGGCGATTGACCGGCGAAATTCTTCAGCCCAATACGCCCGGCCGTGACCCGATTACCACGCGCATCATTTGGTTGCGCGGACTGGAACCGCAAAACGCGCATGCCTTTAAACGGTGTATTTACATTCATGGAACGCCGCAGGAGAAGAACATCGGTCGGCCAGCTAGTTACGGGTGCATTCGGATGAAGTCGAGCGACGTTGCGGAGCTTTATGATCGCGTTCCGCTTGGTGCGCTTGTCCAGATTACCGCCGAGCACTTGCCGAAAACGCCAAAGGCGCCGCGATCGCAACCAATTAACACTTTTGTCAGTGCGAGCGCGAAATCTCAGAACCAGGAGCAGACGGGAGCTTCCGAAACCACGCTCTCGGTCGACCAAATGCGATTGGGTGGGGCACTTGCTGCCCAGCGACAAAAGGCGAAGCTCGAATCAAACAAACGTTTGTAGCGCTCCGGCCCTTGGACGGCATGCGCCGATTATGAGTTGGCGGGTGGGCCCGGGTTTCGGCAAATCTTGAGGGTTGACAATGGCGACGCGCTCGCGAGCGTGCACGTCCACAGTTTTTAAGCACAATGGCCAACACGAGATCTGCCGCCAAACGCGCCCGGCAAACAATGAAACGGTCGCTCCGCAATCGCAGCGTGGTGACGCGTCTGCGAACGATGCAAAAGACGGTGCGCTCCGCACAGACATCGAGCCCGGACCAAATCCGCGCAATAATCTCAGCAATCGATAAAGCTGCCAAGCGCGGAATCATCCACGAAAATGCTGCGAATCGCCGCAAGGGCCGGCTCAATAAGGCGCTCGCCGCCGCCAAATAATTTGCAGCCGCCTCGCTGTTGCGAGGTGCTGAGCTGATGTGTTTGTAGCGTGCACTGCCTACACGTCTCACAGAGACGCGGCTACAGTAAATGCCCATTGCATATCCTGTCGGACGGATAGATTCTTGCTAATGATTCCCGCTTTTCTGCTCGTATTTTCTGCCGCGGCCTATCGCATTACGACTGGGCTTTTAATTCATTCCGGCGCGACCTGGCTTTCTAATATCACGCCGCTCGCGGCAATTGCTCTTTGCAGCGCGGTGTACTTTCCAAACAAATATAAATTCTCGGTGCCGCTCGTTACGCTTTTTATTTCCGACGCGGTGATTAACTTCCGTTACGGCGCGCCGCTGCTCGATTCACAAATCGTCCTGCGTTACGTGGTGCTGGCTGTTGTTGGGTGCGCCGGGCTCCTCCTGCAGAAGCGAGCGTCGCTGAAAACGCTTCTGCCGGCTTCTATCGTTGGATCGACGTTTTTTTATGCGATCACAAACGCGTCTTCGTGGTTAAGCGATCCGGGCTACACAAAGAATTTGGCTGGTCTCATCCAATCGCTGACGACCGGATTACCAAGTTACAGCGCCACTCCCAGTTGGATGTTCTTCCGCAATTCGCTCATCAGCGATCTCGTGTTTACCCTGCTCTTCGTTCTGTCCATCAACCTTGGCCGAAGCGCGGAGGGCTCGCGCGCCCGAGCCGCGGTTCCGCGCGCGGCTTAAGCCGTCATGCAGCCGGTGGAGCAGCGCGACGAAGTCGAGATGCTCTCGCTGATGCTGTTGATTCGGCGTTTCGAAGAACGCGCCAGTCAGCAGTATCAAGCGCAAAAGATCGGTGGTTTTTGTCACCTTTACATTGGGCAGGAAGCAGTCGTCACCGGCGCCGTCGCTGCTGTTCGTGACGATGACTACATCATTACCGCTTACCGGGATCATGCTCACGCGCTTGCCCGTGGCACGAGCGCGGATGCATGCATGGCGGAGCTTTTCGGAAAGGAAACGGGCTGCTCACGCGGGCTGGGTGGCTCGATGCATTTCTTCGACCGCAAGAACCACATGTACGGCGGTCACGCCATTGTCGCCGCTCATGTCCCGCTGGCGGTTGGGATGGCTTTCGCCATCAAATACCGGGGCGAAGATCGCGTGACGCTCTGTTTCTTCGGCGATGGAGCAATCAATCAGGGTGCTTTCCATGAAGCATTGAATCTCGCCGCTCTTTATAACTTGCCGATCGTTTTTATTTGTGAAAACAACCTCTTCGCGATGGGCACTTCCGTGAAGCGATCGACCTCGCTGAGGCAAATCGTCGATCGCGCGGAGGGTTACGATATTCCCGGAGAGATCGTCGACGGAATGAATTTTCGCGAGGTGCGCGATAAGATTGCTGAGATCGCAGATTCAATCCGGAAGGAACCGCATCCAGCGTTTCTGGAAATGCGAACTTATCGCTATCGCGGACACTCGATGTCGGATCCGGCGAGTTACCGAACGAAACAAGAACTGGAGAAATATCGACTCGACGATCCGATCACTCGTTTGCGCGCGCAGCTCACGCGCGAAGGGAAATTGACGAACGAGCAATTCGATATGCTAGACAAGCGGGCGAAAGAAACGGTGCTGGCCGCCGTAAAGTTCGCCGAGAAGAGTCCCCAGCCGCCGCTCGATACACTTTACGATTATACATATGCCAATGGAGCGATGGAGCCGGGCCGCCCTCCGTCCGAGGAAGCAGCGCAGCAGCGGCGCGAGGCCGCGCCGTCTCCAAACACGAATTCGCGATGAGAGAAATCACCTATCGTCAGGCGCTGAACGAAGCTCTCTCAGAAGAACTGGAACGCGATCCTAATGTTTTTCTGATGGGCGAGGAAGTAGCGGAATACCAGGGCGCCTACAAGGTCAGCCACGGTTTGCTTCAGCGCTTTGGCCCGCGGCGGATCATCGACACTCCAATCAGCGAAAACGGATTTGCCGGCCTGGGAGTGGGCGCAGCAATGGTCGGTCTGCGGCCGATCATTGAATTTATGACATTCAGCTTTTCGCTGGTGGCATTCGATCAGGTGGTGAACAACGCCCCGAATATGTACACAATGTCCGGCGGACAATTTAATATCCCCATCACCTTTCGTGGACCAAATGGACCGGCGCATCAGCTCGGCGCTACGCATTCGCATGCAACCGAGAATTTTTACGCCAGTGTGCCGGGCCTGAAAGTTTGCACCCCGGCCACGCCGCGCGACGCGAAAGGTTTGCTCAAAACGGCCGTGCGCGACGACAATCCGGTCCTGGTTCTGGAGGCCGAATTACTCTACAGTTCCAAAGGAATGGTTGAGCCGCCAGATGAAGAGCTGCTTATCCCACTTGGGAAAGCGGAGGTGAAACGGGAAGGCAGCGATGTGTCGATTATTTGTTATGCCCAAACTGTTCCCCTGGCGCTGCAAGTTGCCGCGCAACTGGAGGAAGAAGATATCTCTGCGGAGATTCTCGATCTGCGTTCGATCAAGCCGCTCGATGAGCAGGCAATTTTCGATTCGGTCACGAAAACGCATCGCGTGGTGATCGTGGAACAAGATCATCCCTTCTGCGGCGTGGGCGCAGAAGTGTGCTACAGGATTCAGAAAAATGTTTTTGATGCGCTGGACGCCCCCGTTATTCGCGTATCACAAGAAGACGTCCCGATGCCCTACAACGAACGTCTCGAGAAAGCGGTGCTTCCAAACGCGGACAAACTTATTAAGGCCATTAAGCAGGTTTGCTACGCGTGAACCAACTTAAAAGAGTTACAAACTTTAGCAGGTTAAAAAGGGGACTGCCGTTGTAACCTTTTAACTGCGTTAACTTTTTAACTATTGTCCAATGCCTGAAATTCAAATGCCAAAACTGAGCGACACGATGACGGAGGGTACTCTCGTCTCGTGGAAAAAGAAGAAGGGCGACCAGGTGTCGGCTGGCGAAGTGCTCGCCGAGATTGAGACCGACAAGGCGACGATGGAATGGGAATCGCCTGAAGATGGGACCCTCACTGAAATTTATGTTGAAGAAGGCGGCAAGGTAAACGTTGGCGACAAGATTGCGTTCATCGGCGGCGAAGGCGAGGAAGCGCCGAAAGACGAGGAGAAAGAAAAAGAGAAAGAAGAAAAAGAGGAAAAACCCAAAGCCAAAGAAGAAGAAAAGAAGGAAGAGGAGCCGAAGAAGGCGGAGCGGCCAAAAGAAGAAAAACCGAAACCAGAGGAGATAGAGGAAAAAAAGGCAGCGCCACCAAAGGCGGAAAAGAAGGCTGAACCTCAAAAACCGGCGCCCGAAATCGAGAAGGGCGAGGAAGCGCGGGTGAAAGCGTCGCCGGTCGCGCGGCGAATTGCCGCCGAGCTCGGCGTCGATCTTTCCAGCGTAAAAGGCACTGGACCGGAAGGCCGTGTGACGGAAACCGATGTGCGCGCTGCAGCTAAATCAAAACCTGCTACTCCAGCGACCAAAATACCAGCGGCGGTAAAAGCTGGCGAAAGCGCGCGTATTCAACTCTCCGGGATGCGCAAAATCATTGCCCAGCGACTGGTGGAGAGCCTCGGCCCAGTTCCACATTTTTACCTCGACATCAATGTCAACGCCGGCCCGCTCATGGAAGCGCGTGAGGAATTGAAGTCGGCGGGCGAAGGCGCAGACGCTGCGAAAATTACAGTAAACGATTTTGTTTTGAAGGCGGCCGTACAAGCGGCGGTGAAAGTACCGCGAGTGAACGCTTCGTTCGATGGTGATGCAATAGTACAGTACGCCGACATCGATCTTGGAATTGCCGTCGCGATTGAAGAAGGGCTTCTCACGCCGGTTATTCGCGCTGCGCAAAACAAATCGCTGCGTGAGATCAGCGACCTGGCAAAAGATTTGGCGCATCGTGCGCGCAACAAACGGATGAAGCCAGAAGAATTTCAAGGTGGCACCTTTACCGTTTCAAATCTCGGCGGCATGGGAATCGACAGCTTCTCAGCCGTCATTAATCCGCCTCAGGGTTTCATTCTGGCCGTTGGCAAAATTACAAAAGTGCCAGTAGTGGACGATTGCGACCAGATCATCGTAGGCCATCGCATGTTTCTTACGATGAGTTGCGATCACCGCGTCATCGACGGCGCCTTAGGCGCTGAATATCTCAAAGAGGTGCGTCACCTGCTGGAAAATCCTGCGCTGCTACTTGTTTGAATTTCTTGCGGGAGCGGTCCGGGCACTAAACAAGCAGAACGCGCTGACCAGAAATTCTGGTGGCTATCGTGGTCCCGTTTCCCAGGTCATAAAATCATCAAGCGTTTGGCGGGTTCTGTCGACTACGAATTCAACGACGGCGGCATCGTCGATGAAGCCGAGGAACGGTGTCCTGTCGGGAATCAAATCGAATGGATCGACCAGGTAGTTGAGCGCCGCAACGATCCATAACAACGAATCATGGCCAACCCGGTCGTATTCTCCGCGGTGATGCGCACGAACCAAACGCAGCATTGTCTGAAGGTATGGCCAATACTCTTTAAAGGAATCTCTTGGCACGTCGGCTGCCTTTTTCGCTGCTTCGTCGAAAAGCGTTTGTAGACGGTCACGATCGTCGATGGACGATTTTGCATCAGTGAGCGCTCTGGCAAACGCCTCGCTGCGAAGGGCAGGTTTGCTGTAAGGGCTGACTCCCTCAATTTTTTTTCTGGTCGGTCCCTTGGTTTTGGTACGCGATTTCGTTCTTGCCTCTTTCATTGGACAATATGAGAGCAGGTCGGTGCGCGGATGAGAAGCCCATTCGTGACGCAGACAATCGTGCCTGCGCGTGCAACGTGCAGACTGGATTGTCTGCATCATTACGGCTTTGTCGCCAGAATCAGCGGGGAAGGCCCGGGCGCTTCCAGTTTTCGAACTTTTTTGAAACCGGCTTCTTCGAGCCAGGTTTTGATTTCATTGAAGCTGAAAGTGTCACCTTTTTCGGTGTTGACCAGCATTTGCACAGCAAACAGCAGTGAGGGTAGCGGCTTGGTGCGATCGTCGTTCACCAGCCATTCTGCAATGGCGATCGTGCCGCCGGATTTTAACGCGCGGAAAGTCTTCGCAAGTAACTGGCGACTGCGGTCTTCGCCTTCGCTGTGCAAGATGTGGCCGAGAGTCGCGATGTCGTAGCCGCTGCCGAAATCCACCTCCTGTAGATCGCCCTCGACGTAGCTCAAGCGATCGCCGACGCCGAACTTTTGTGTGATTCGTTTTGTTGTCGGGATCATTCCTGCCCAATCGACTGCGGTCACGCGTACCCGCGGCGATTTTTGGGCGAGAGCAATTCCCCAAATGCCCGAGCCCGCAGCAAGATCCAGGACGCGAACTTCGTTCTTTGTTCTCGCCAATTTCAAATGATCGCCGAGCTTTTGCGCAGGCGGATAGCTCATCGGGATGATGCGTTCCACCAGTTGACTGAAAAATTCCGTGCCTTCGGTCTCCTGATTCACGGTGACTGCTGGACGACCTTCGCGAACGATATCGGACAATCGTAGCCAGCGTGAGATGATCTGCGGCGCAATGGTTCCAAAAAACCCCGCATGGGTGCCCAGCTTGCTGCTTAGAAGAAAGGCGGCGCTCTCCCGCGTAAGCGAGTAATTCCCTTGCCTATCTTTCTTCAGAAGATTCAGACCAACGAGCGCATTCATTAGAATCCGCAGGGCCCGCGCCGACGCCCCGGTTTCTTCTGCAACCTGCTCTGAAGTTTTCGCGCCGTTCTCCAACGAATCGAAAACCTTGTTACTCACAGCCGCGCTGATGATCAACGGCGGCGCGTAAGCGAAGCTCAGCTCCATCAAACGTTCGGGCGTGACTCGTTTGCCGCGACGAAGCCGTCCCGCTGTACGGCGAGCAGATTTTTTACGACGAGTTTTGGTGGTCATATCAGATTTGAGGTTTCGACATCTAAGATCGACAAATAAGGTTGGGAATCAATTGTGACCAAGCATTCTCCTGAACCTCAAACGCCGCGTCACGCGTCCTTCTGGAAAACACGCGATGAAATGGAAGCTGGTGAACGCATTGTCCTCGCGCCGTTCGCAGAAAAGTCCGGCGACTCGCGGGGGCGGCAATATTCAGAGCCCAGCCATGCGTATCGCACTGAATTCCAACGTGACCGCGCGCGCATCATTCACTCCCGCGCGTTTCGGCGAATGGAATATAAGACACAGGTCTTTTTGAACGGAACCGGCGATCACTTGCGCACCCGTCTGACGCACTCCATTGAGGTCGCCTCTATCAGTCGCACGATTGCTCGTGCGTTGCGCCTGAATGAAGATCTCGCGGAAGCAATCGCTCTCGCGCACGATCTGGGGCATTCGCCTTTTGGGCATTCTGGCGAAGAGATGCTGGCCGAATGCATGCGCGATCATGGCGGCTTCGATCACAACCGCCAGAGTGTGCGAGTAGTCGAACTCCTTGAAGATCCGTACCCAAATTTTCCGGGTCTGAACCTGACATTCGAGGTGCGCGAGGGTCTGAGGAAACACGGAGCTTTTCATCAGATGGAAAAAGCGGCGCGCTCGCAGGCACGTGCTATTTTACAAGGCTATCGGTGCCCGTCACTGGAGGCTCAGGTCGCGGACCTGGCAGACGAGATCACTTATTACAGTCATGATTTGGATGACGCCGTTGATTTTGAAATCCTGAATGCGGCGCAACTGGAAAAAAACGAGGTTTGGCGGCGAAGCCTGCGGGCTGTGCTGGCGCGCTATCCCGGAGCCCGGGAGCCGGAACTGCACAAGCTAATTGTTCGAGATATTATCGACACGGAAGTGCACGATCTGGTGTCGACCAGTGCAAGATCCATTACCCATGTTGGTGTGAAAAGCGCAGATGAGGTGCGCCAGCAGCAGGCACCCCTGATTCGTTATAGCGATGATTTTTTCGAAGCGAATCGCGATTTGCGAAAATTCCTGTATCAGAACGTTTATTACGATCCGCGTGTTTCGGAAGTGAATCGGCGCGCCTGTGAAATGCTGCGGCAGGTTTTCCAGGCGTACCTGGCGGACCCTGACAAGCTGGGCGAGACAGCGTTGAAACGAATTGAGACCGAGGGATTGCACCGGACGGTGTGCGACTACATCGCGGGAATGACGGACCGGTATTTGATGGAAGAACATTCGCGGCTTGCAATCCTGTAGCCGCCTCGCTGTGCGAGGCGCAGCGCTGATGTGTTTGCAACGCGCACACAACCCGTCTCACAGAGACGCAGCTACAGTTACGCGGCTGCGCTACCGTTTTCTTCCCGGAGGTACTGAATCACCAGTCGCAGCCGTTTGTTGACAGAGAGTTCTTCCAGGACGCGTTGACGCCGAAGCGGGTCGCTGACAAATGTCGAGGCCACGAGGTCAGCAAGCAATTCCGGATCGCTCAAATCGGAAAGATACCGGTCTACTTTAGGGGGAAGCTGCCGCAGTCCATCTCCTTTGAGGTTTGAATAAAGTTCCAACACTTTCGCCGCCAGCGCTTCGGTTTCCACGGTCGTGACGGAATCGGATTCGAGCGACTCAATCATTGCAATCGGAAACGGCACTTCCTGCCGGAAATCGCTGAATCTGACACGCCCCAGTCCCTGCAGAATCAGGTTCGATGTGCCATCGTTTCGTTCAACGCATGCGCGAATGAGGCCGACGCTGGCGATGTGAAAAAAGTCGGCGGTCGAATTCCATTCGACGCAATGGGGTTTGAGCAGCGCCACGCAAAACATCCGGTGATGAGCGAGCGCGTGCTTCAACATCTCGCGATAGCGCGGCTCAAAGATTTGAAGCGGGAGCAGCGCATGCGGAAAAAGGAGTGCGCCAGCTAACGGCATAACTGGCACTTGTTTCGGGAGAGTTACAGACGAGGACATGGCCCGTTCTCTTTTTTTGTACGATATGTGCATTGGAGAAAGAGCAAGCGGCGCAACGTGATTCGTTACAAGTTAAAAGTGCCGATTTAACGCTTCAACAGTTTAACGCTTCAACACGGCGCCAGCCAATGCGCGAAACTGTTCGAGCGATATTTGTCCTTCGATGTCGCTTCCACCGAGCGAAACATATACCAGAGCCGATCCGCGACAGGCGAGGAGCACACGCGAAACTGCGCCCAATTTACCGATTCCCATCGCGCTCACTGCGAGGTCAACGTCCTTGGTAACGACGAAATCGATCAATCGCGCCAGTTGCGCCGGAGTGTCGGTGCGTGTCGCGACCTTGAAAATGTCAGCACCATACCCCTTTGCTGCGCGCGCTTGAGTTCGCAACCGACCGGGAGACGGAGTGCTCTTCAGGTGATGAACTGAAATGATGCGCCCTGCGTTCTGCTTTCGGGCCAGCCGAAGCAGCGAACGGAAAAAAGGCGCGGAACGTAATTCAATGTCGATATAACGGGCATGAGGCAGGAATCGAGCGAGCAGATCGTGTCGTTGCAGCTGGGATAATCCATTTGCGCCGCCTTCCATCGGATGTCGAGCGGTGATAATGAGCGGCGCGCGTAACTTCGACATTTTGTCATCCAGTCGGTCAACCACGCCTGCTACGCCGTAGCTGCGCGAAGACGGTGGCACAAGGCGATCCAGTCGGAGTTCAAAAAGATCCGGTGGTTCGCCCATTCGAATAGCGAAAGTGAGCTCCGCCGTCGACGTGATGACGCCCACGACCTGTGGTTGCCGGCGGCGATGCTTCGCGAAACTGGGAGCGGTTAGAGAAGGTTCAAGCACGAATCGACACGAACTGAGATCGTGATTCGTTAAATGGATTACATCGTTACATCGGGTTCACGATTCAACGGTTCAACGTTTTACCTGTTTAACGCCGCGAAGCGAGCATTCTTTCCACGTACTTCGCGAGGATGTCGAACTCGAGATTCATTAGATCGCCGGCCTGAAGTCGGTCCAGGTTGGTGTGCGTTTTCGTGTAGGGAATGATCCACGTGACGAAACTTTTCGGGAGAACTTCGGCGACGGTAAGACTGATTCCATTAACCGTGATCGAACCCTTCCTTGCGACGTAGTGAGCAAATGCCTGCGGTAACTTGATTTCCAACCGAAAATCTGCGCCGCTCTTCTGGTAGGCGATGACGGGCGCCACACAGTCGATGTGCCCCTGAACGAAATGTCCGCCAAAGCGCCCGCTTGCAAGAACGGCACGTTCAAGATTTACCAGCTGCTTCCGTTGCAAGTTTTTTAGATTTGTGCGAGCGAGCGTCTCTTTCAAAAGATCGAAGATCAACTCGTCGCCGCGGCGCGAGTTCAGGGTGAGGCAACAGCCATTGACGGCCAAACTATCGCCGCGCCGTATCTTTTTCGCGATGCGCGGAGCAGCAATTTTTAATCGCGTGCCATTTTTGGTCGGACCGACTTTCGTTACACTACCGACTTCTTCAATCAAACCGGTGAACATGATAAGGTGTACAGCGTGATTCGTTAAATAGTTACACTGTTGCATCGGATTTACGATTTAATGCATTCAACGATTTAACGTGGCTTCGCTATTGGTGGTTAGAAAATGAGCGTGTCTTGCCCATGGCTGTTCGTTTAGCAAAACTCCCGCCCACGATCTTTCAGCGCTTCTTCCGCACCGAGACAGCTGGCGGGTCAATCTTGCTGCTATTCGGAATTGCTGCGCTGGTTCTGGCGAATTCACCGCTGGCGGCGCAGTACGCGGGTATCTGGCAAATGCCATTAACCGTGGGGACCATTGATCATCCGCTTTCACTAACGCTGTATCAATGGATCAACGATGGACTGATGGCGGTCTTTTTCCTGTTGGTTGGCTTGGAGATCAAACGGGAGCTGGTCGTCGGTGAGCTTGCCTCGGTCCGCAAAGCAGCGTTTCCCATCGCGTGCGCCCTTGGAGGCATGATTGCGCCCGCTGCGATCTATTGGATGTGCAATATGAGCGGGTTTGGCTCGCGTGGCTGGGGCATTCCGATGGCGACAGACATTGCTTTTGCCCTGGGGACATTGGCATTAATCGCTCCCGACGCCCCGACGGGCGCCAGGGTATTTCTGGCCGCGCTCGCGATCGTTGATGATATGGGGGCGGTCTTGATCATCGCTATTTTCTATTCCCAAACCATTGTTTGGGGAGCGCTCGGCATTGCAGGCCTCCTGGTTTTGTTATTGTTTGGATTCAACGCAGTTGGAGTACGCCGCCTGTGGCCATACTTATTAGCGGGAGTTGCGCTCTGGTATTTTGTGCATCAGTCCGGGGTGCATTCGACGGTCGCCGGAGTTGCCCTTGCTTTCGCTATTCCCACGCGAACACGGACCAATACCGCGCAATTCTCTCGTGAAGCACGCTCACTTTTGGATCGATTTGACCAGACCGAGACCGGCGATTTCGTCGTTTTGACCAGCAAGGGACAACAGGAGGCGCTCTTCGCCCTCAAGTATGCAGCGGAAGGCGTAAAGGCGCCGATTTTGAGGCTTGAGCACGGTCTGCATAAGTTCTCAGCATTCGTGGTAATCCCGCTGTTCGCCGCGGCGAATGCGGGAGTCAAGTTAGCTTTACCGGTCCAGCACGCAGAAATTGCCATCGGAGCGCTGGTCGGACTGGTTTTCGGCAAGCCCCTCGGAATCATGGCCGCGGCTCTGCTCGCGGTGAAGTCAGGTGTTACTAAACTTCCTGACGCTGTAGGCTGGACATCTTTGCTCGGGTATGCGTGGCTCGCGGGAATCGGTTTCACCATGTCGCTGTTTATTGGGATGCTTGCGTTCGATGAGGCTATGCCGGTCGATGCCGCGAAGCTGGGTGTCCTCGCCGGCTCGCTTCTGGCTGGGATCGCTGGCGCGATTGTTCTGAGAATTGCCTCCGGTTTTCGTAATCATGAATAGATCCCATCTGGCCCCTGAGGTGCATGTGTCGTATGAGGCGCAGACGGAAAGCCCTACTGGGAGCGGGCCGGTTACTATTTTCTCTGCCATTCTTTTTTTGTCCGGGATCGGTGCACTCATCTTCGAAACGCTTTGGCTGCGTCTAAGCGGGCTCGCGTTCGGCAACTCGGTGTGGGCGGCGGCGCTGATCCTTTCCAGTTTCATGGCAGGTCTGGCACTGGGGAACGCGATGGCCGCATCATCGAGAATTCGGCGATGGCGACCGCTTCGCCTTTATGCCTTACTCGAGGTGCTGGTCGCACTGCTTGGTTGCACAATCGTTTTTGGTCTTCCGGCGCTAGGCGACCTGTTGCGACCGGCGTGGCAGTTGCTCTGGAATTATCAGCCCATGCTTCTCGGGCTGCGGTTCATTGTTTCTTTCCTGATTCTACTTCTGCCGACAACGGCGATGGGCCTGACGCTCCCGGTGTTGATCGAAGATCCAATGCTGCGACAAACGAATTTTGGGCGCGCGATTGGTTTTCTTTATGGCTCGAACACGTTAGGCGCGGTGGCTGGCGCTTCGCTTGGCGAAGCTTTTCTGATTCGCGCATTTGGGCTTTACGGCACAAGTTTGGTTGCGGGTTTCGCGAGTTGTTTCGCCGCGGCAATCGCTTTGTTCGTGGCAAGATCTGGAGTGCGGCGCCACGTGGCCACTTTCGAGAGCGCCGACGTGTCCACGCCCTATAAATTTCCGCTCCGGTTGGATGTGAGGTATCGGACGCCGTCGCGTTTGCTTTTTGTCAGCTTTGGGACGGGCTGCATTCTTCTTGCGCTGGAAGTAATTTGGTTCCGGTTTTTGCGGCTGTATGTCGCATCGTCGCCGACTGCTTTTGCTATCATGCTCGCGGTTGTGCTGGCAGGAATTGGCTTCGGCGGCGTCGCAGCCGGTGCGATTCATTGCCGTTCAAGGCGACTGAATCACTTGCTGCCTGTTCTTCTGCTGCTGGCTGCGATTGCAACGCTCCTCTCATACGTATTTTTCCCGGGCGAATTAATTCAGTCCCGCACAGGTGTGTTTGACCTTAGATGGTGGCAGATCGCGCTGCTTTCCATCTCTTTGATGTTTCCCGTAGCGCTCATCTCAGGAGTTCTTTTCCCGTCCATAGCGGCGAGTGTCCAAACAATCGTGGGTGACCGAATGAACAGTACCGGAATTACCACGTTAGCTAACACGACCGGGGCGGCACTCGGCCCGCTTGTTGCCAGTTTTGTCTTGTTGCCTGGCGTCGGATATCAATGGAGCCTCATTTCCTGTGCCGCGGGCTATGCTCTGCTCAGCGGCGTTGCGACAATGCCCTGGCCGGAGCCGTCGCGAAAGCTTTCGGAGCAACTGAAGTTTTCCGGCTTGGTCCTAATTGGTTTGTGGCTGGCTCTGATTGTCGTTCTGGCAATTTTTCCTTACGGGCGAGCGCAGACGCATTTCGACCATGCTAGCCGTCCTTATCGCATGGATGAGCAGGGAAATGAGCTGGCACACACAGTGATACGGATTGAGGGCTCCTCGGATACCTACCAGTTGCTGCGGCGCGATCTGTTTGGCCAACCGTATTACTACCGACTGCTGACCGACGCCTTTTCGATGTCGGCCACAAATCCGAGCAACCAGCGTTACATGAGATTGTTCGCATATCTTCCACTCGCTCTTCGTCCCGAAGCGAAAGATGTCTTGCTCATCTGCTACGGGTGCGGTGTCACCGCAGATGCGCTGCTTCACGGGCCGAACGTTAAGCGCATGGACGTGGTGGACATTTCAAAAGAAGTCTTTCGTCTCGCCGATTTCTATACCGGCATCAATTACTCGAATCCGTTGCGCGACTCCCGTGTCCATACCGTAGTCCAGGACGGGCGCTTCTTCCTTCAGGCCAGCCCACAGCAATACGACATCATTTCCGGCGAACCGCCTCCGCCGAAAATGGCTGGTTCTGTCAATCTTTATACCGAAGAGTTTTTTTCGTTGATGAAGAGCCGCTTAAAAGAAGGCGGAATCGCTACTTTCTGGCTTCCGATCTATCAGCTGAAGGTCGAGGAATCGAAGGCGATTCTGCGGGCATTTCACAATGCATTTCCCAATGCTTCGGTTTGGTCCAGCGCTGATCGGGACTGGATCATGATGGGAATCAATGGACCAGGGCGTAAAATAGAGGCATCAGAACTTCGTCAGTTGTGGAGTGACCCAGGTAGCGGCGCAGATTTGCGCCGTGTCGGCATCGAGGTTCCGCAACAACTAGGCGCCTTGTTTTTGATGGATGCCGAGGAGATCGATCGCATCACGCGCGGCGTCGCGCCTCTGACTGATATTTACCCGAAGCGCCTAACCGATGAACTCTGGGATGAAGAAGCCAATCGCCGCTTCGCTTCGATGTATCTGGAAGCGCCTTCGGCGTTTCAACGCTTTACTCACTCTTTACTGATTCACAGGATCTGGCCCGAGGCGCTCGACCCGGCAACCGCAGGCCTGGAGTCATTTTTTAATGTACGTCAGATGCGATATCTCTCCGCGCTGATTGGAAGCAACGATTTGGCCGAGCTGGATCTTTATCTGCGCCACTCCCACCTGCGAATACCGGTTCTGGAAGTGCTGGGCAGTGACGGATTCCGCCTGTCCATTGCGGAGCGTGTGGCGAAAAAATCGCAGCCGCCTCCCCTGGAAACCATGTCAGACCTGGTTGCCGGAGCGCTTGCGCAACGAGACATCGAGGGAGCAGTTCGCCTGCTGGAGAACAAGAAAGATCGCGCCCCGTTTAGCGTCAGCGACACGCTTCTGCTTACCTATCTTTACTGTTTGAACGGCGAGGTGGACAAAGCAGACGCGCTGGCCGCCAATAATTCCGCTGCGATCAAGAAGGATAGGTTCGTCGATTGGCTGTGGGAAAAATTGCAGAATGAGTTCGGATTTCATCCGCCTTCTGATTGAGGTTAATCACGCTCTTTATCCTGCGCGGAAATTACAACTCACCACGATCCTTCTGACCGAGACTGAACTCAACCCTAAAAGAGATGAAAGTCTCAATCGTCATTCCCTGCTATAACGAGAAAGCTACGATTGAAAAGATTGTCGCGGCAGTTCGCGCGGCACCAATCGGAGGCAGGGAGATCATCGTGGTTGACGATTGCTCCTCTGATGGGACGCGGGCAGTGCTGGAAGAAAAGGTTGCCCAGGATGTCGACCGCATCATTTATCATCAGGTCAATCGGGGCAAAGGAGCAGCTTTGCGCAGCGGCTTTGCGGCTGCCACCGGGGAGATCATCCTCGTGCAGGATGCAGATCTTGAGTACAGCCCCGAAGATTACCCGGCGCTCCTGGAGCCTATCATTTCAGAGAAAGCGGACACGGTCTTCGGATCTCGATTCATGGGCGGCCGACCGCATCGCGTTCTCTTTTTCTGGCACATGGTCGGAAACAAGTTTCTGACCCTACTTTCAAACATGTTCACAAATCTTAATCTAACGGACATGCAGACCGGTTATAAAGTCTTCAAAGCGCCCGTTATTAAAGCGATTCAGATAGAAGAAGATCGTTTTGGCGTCGAGCCTGAAATTGTGGCGAAAGTCGCCAAGTTAGGATGCAGGATTTTCGAGGTTGGAATTTCCTACTACGGCCGTACGTATGAGGAAGGCAAGAAAATTGGCTGGCGCGATGGCTTTGGCGCGTTGCGCGCCATAATCAAATATGGTTGTCGGCAACAGGGGTGTCGAAACCTGAGCAGGGAGAAGCAGTAACGCTTGTCGATCATTCAAGATCTGACCACAATCGCGCTGGCGAACTGAGAATTAGCGTAAAATGCGCCGCCACGGCCTGTTTATCACAGTACTGGTTCTTATTGCAGCAGCGCGCTTCGTGATTCTGCTGAGGTCGCAAACTCATGTCCATAGCGATGAGGCAATCATCGGCCTGATGGGCAAACACATTCTGGAAGGACGCTACTTTCCTTTCTACATGTATGGTCAGCCCTACAATGCAGGCGCGGCCTGGGAAGCGTATATGGCCGCGATTGCGTTCGCATTCTTCGGCGTCGGCGTTGTTTCCTTGAAGGGCTGCATCGTCGCGTTGTCGTTACTGTGCCTTTTTCTGTTTTATCGGATGGGTTGCGCTCTGTACGATGTGCGCACAGCGGTGCTGGCCACGGTCGCGTTTGCACTCGCTCCATCACTTCTCAAGTGGCATTTTCAGGTCCGAGGTTATTCCTGGTATTTCTTGTCGATCCCAATACTGACGATGCTTTTTGCGTCGATTGAACCGGATCGGACTCCGAAACAAAGGATGCTATTTTTCTTTGGGCTAGCGTCGGGTGCAAGTATCTGGTGCTTGGAGCTCGTGGTTCCGCTAATTGGCGCATTTTGGCTGCTGCTGATTTTGCGCCACAAACTCGTGCTCCATAACGCCGTGGCAGGCTTGCTCGGCCTCGTGATGGGATACGCGCCAGCCATTGCATTTAACTGCACGCATCGTTTCATCAACTGGCGGTATCTGCTCATTGAAAGGCCAGGGGGCGGATTCTCGTCCCTCTTTCATCTTTCAGCGTTCGGGCGAATTTTCTGGAATGAAATGCCGAAGTTCTTCGGACCGGACACAGTTCTCTGGTACTATCCGGAAACGCCGGCATCCGGCTATGTATTTTATGCTATCGCCTTTCTCGCCGCGATGGTCGCGATCAGGCCTTTCGCAAAATCTCCCTCAAAAATTGTACGAGCGCTGCGGGGTGATTTACCGGATTCCCGGCAAAAAAACGATTTCGATATGCTCCTGCTGACCGCGGCCTCTTTTGCCCCGTATCTGACGATGTCCCCTGGCGTGCCGAGCTATTTTTTCGGAGGGTGTTTCTTTTTATCAATCCTGACAGGTCGAATGTTGGAACGGTTGTTTTCTTCATCGACGGCGTTGCCGCGTAGCGGTGGCGTCGGTGTGCTCACCGCGATTTTAATAACGGGGTTTATGGTGATGATCAGAGTTGGACAGGAAAATCAGATCGAAACACTCTCGTTGTGTGATGACGGCAAGAATTACTGCATGACGCGCATTCCTGGGTCGGACATGGAAGGCGTTGAACGCCATTTGCGCCAGCGAAACGTGACGTCCGTCTGGACGACGATCTCTTTTGTTTATCCCTTGCTGTTCGAGAGCGGTGAGACCCTGGCCGTCTCGAATGCGATTTTTGACTATCCCCATCGCGTTTACCCGCAGGCGGTCCCCTGGCGCGAGCCCAGCCTGGATCCGGACGCCGCATTTGTCATCGAAACTGATTCCCCGTTTCGTTCTCTTCTGGAGGCGCGTTGCGCACAGGCTTTCGGCAGAACACCCTCGGTGCGCGAATACGGGAAACTGACCGTAGTTGCAGAACACGAATGAACATCGGTTAGCATCAACGGAGAATCACGCTGCGCGCAATCCGCGACGTGGGTCGTCCCTGATTACTTGCTTGAACCGAAAGCCGAGCCGAAACCAGAAACGGACATAATTAGAGATTCCTGCACTTCGGTCGGAATCACAGCGTTGTAATCCACGACAGAAATTCATGTTCGTTCGCGTGAATTGGTGGTTGATACACTTCGTGAAATCTGCGTAATCAGCAGCTTTAGGCTGCTCAAAAAAAGTTTCAAAAACGAAAAAAAAAGCTTGCCAGCCCCGGACGCATTCCATTAGACGGTGATTTGACGCGACAAATAGGCCGTAAAGGCCGTTCAAAAAAACTTTGAAAAAAGTGAAAAAAAAGCTTGTCAGCGTTCTGAAAATTTAATAAGCGTCCCAAAACCTAACCAAACCAATGGAGAAACTAATGACTAAAAACGTGCTAAATAAACTCGGATTCCTTGGCGCCGTCTTTGTAGCGGCAGTAGGATTTCCTCTAATTTTTGCATCAAGCGCATCAGCTCAGTTACCGGCTCCTGCCGTTCCAGCTGAGCCGGGCGCGCCGGCGCCCACGGCGGAGGTCGAGCGCGTGATCGTGACCGGTTCCAATATTCCCACAGCGGAAGAGACCGGCCCGAACCCGGTGGACACGTATCGTCCGCAGGACATCGAGAAACTGGGTATCCGCAACGCAACCGACCTGACGACCTTCATACCGCAGGAAGCAGGCGGCACAGTTAACCAGAATATTGCCAACGGCGGTGATGGTACTGTCCAACTGAACCTGCGCGGCATTCTGCCAAAGGAGACGCTGATCCTGGTGGATGGCAAGCGTATCGCGTCGGCCTCATTATTCGGCGGCTATGACATCCAGTTGATTCCGTTCTCCATGGTCGATCACGTGGATATCTTGAAGGACGGTGCCTCGGCTGTGTACGGAGCCGATGCGGTGGCCGGTGTGGTCAACTTCTTCCTGATCCATAAATTCCGTGGTTTGGAAATCGGCGGCACGTACGGGAACACGAACCTGGGAGCGTCCAACGATATGGGTGAATGGGAAGCGTGGTTGAAAGCCGGCACGGGCGATGACAAGACCGACATCGTGGTGATCGCCGACTTTTATCAGCGCACCGGTGGTTTGTTCAGCCGTGACCGCGACATTTCCCGCAACGCCAATTTTGTT
>DASREQ010000017.1:0-44950 GCA_035651975.1 Candidatus Udaeobacter sp. | reverse complement strand
CGGAGCGAAGGCGGATGACCCAGGACAGTTGAAGGCACTCAATCGTGAATTCCTCTCGCGGTACTACCGTGAACATCTTCGATTCGGTCTTGGCGAAAGGGAAAAGGAAGGGTTCCGAACTTTTGCCAAGCTATGCTCAGTGCATGGCCTGATTCCGGAGCGCGATCTTGGGCTTCGTGGTGTCTAACGAGTGACCTGGTCTGTCGAAGAATTATCCGCTGCCCCAGTCAGACCAAGGTCAACGTCGTCGAGTTTCCAGCCCCAACCTGTGAAGCGGAACCGAAGTTTGATTTCCTTTCGGTCGACCACAAAAGTGCGCGGACCTGTAAAGAACGCATGTTTTACTTTGGGCCAGTCTTCAGCTTTGCCGGTCGGGAACCGGAACTGTTGCGGATGTCGAAGATTCTTCAGGACTTCCGGATTCGATATCAGCGCCGCGATGCCTTCTGGAGTGACGTAAGCATCGACGATCGTGTCAATCAGGCTGGGGCCAAGATTACTCCACCACTTGTGGGTCGCCGTTCCCCGAGCGAACCGTGCGACAAGCTGTTTCTTTAGGGACGCTCGAATAGCGGGAAAATCCATACGCGAACTAAGCGCCGCACTGTCGCCAGACCGAAGCGCTGCCGTAAATCTCCAGAATGAAAAGTACGGCGACGCTCCGTACACGAGCAGAAGAAAAACGCAGATGAGCACTAGCCAGCGGAATCTCATTTAATTTGTGATTACTTGCAGCGACCTCGAATATCGACTCCTGATGTATCGTTAAGTTGAGGCGAGGCGCTGCATCTTGTCAGAAATTGTTCCGCGAATAAACTGATCAGTGCAACAGCGATGGATTTTAGCGCCACCTGAGGAACTGAACGGCAGCGCTATTTCATGGAGCCAGATTTGTGGGGCGGAGTGCATCGCGCGGTTGCTTTTGCGAAAAGGATTTGGCTGCGTGGAAGACGTTAACGCATTTTTGCGGCCGCGCCTAAGCTCATTGAGCGATCCATTTTTACTGCCGCAAATGCGCGCGGCCGTTTCGCGCATTCTCGAGGCTGTCCATCGACGGGAACGCATCGTGCTCTTCGGTGATTACGATGTGGATGGCGTGACCTCGCTTACATTGCTTGCGGAAATGTTGCGCGCATACGGCGGGGCTCCGGAATTGTTTTTGCCGTTGCGCATGGAGGAGGGATATGGCTTGAGCCCCGAAAGTATCGAGCGTTGTCTGGGGCAATATCGACCTCAACTGCTCATCGCCATCGACTGCGGGACTTCCTCGGTAAAGGAGATTGCCGATCTTCGGAAACGCGGCGTGGACGTGATCGTGCTCGATCACCATGAGCCGAAGTCGGCTTTACCCGACTGCGTCGCGATCGTAAATCCAAAAACAACGAATTCCGGTTTCGAGTACCTCTGCAGCGTCGGCGTTGTCTTCAAGCTTTGCCATGCCTTGCTGAAAACGCGGCCACTGCCTGAGTTCGACTTGAAATCGAAGCTCGACCTTGTGGCGCTCGGCACGGTAGCGGATATCGTGCCGCTTTGCGGGGAAAACCGTGTTCTGGTGCAGCGCGGCGCGATTGAGATCGCGCAGACGTCACGTATCGGGCTGAGGAAACTCATGCAGATTGCCGGCGTCCGGCCGCCAATCCTCCCCGAGGATATTGGTTATCGGCTTGGCCCGCGATTAAACGCCGCAGGGCGTTTAAGCACCGCCGAGAAATCGTTACGCCTGTTGCTCACTGGCGATGACGCCGAGGCAACGACGCTCGCGGAGGAGCTCGACCACCAAAATCGTGAGCGCCAGGAAGTGGAAAAACAAATTTTCGACCTGGCGATAGAGATGATAGAGGAACGGTTCGATACGCTGGGCGATGCAGCAATTGTGGTTGGCGCGCGTGGCTGGCATCAGGGAGTACTGGGCATTGTAGCGTCGCGGGTTGCTCGAAGATATCATCGACCCACAATCGTCATTGGCTTTGACGAGAATGGGATCGGCAGAGGAAGCGGACGAAGTATCGAGGGGTTGAATCTGGTTGAAGCGTTGAGCTGCTGCGCGGATAGACTCGACAAATTCGGCGGACATGAAATGGCGGCGGGTCTTGCGCTGCACCAGGAAAATTTCGACCTATTTGCAGAAGCATTTCGCAAAGCTGCACGTGAAGTTCTTTCCGAAGAAGCTCTTCAACCTTGCGTACGACTGGACCATGAGCTGGCGTTCAAGGAGATCAATATAGATTTCCTGCGCTGGCACGAAATGTTGCAGCCGTTTGGAAATGGAAATCCCCAGCCACTTTTCCTGGCGCGGGAAGTCCAGCCGGTCGCGCTTCCCAAGGTCGTCAACGAAAAACATCTCATCTTTCGTCTGCGTCAGGGCGATCGTCATCGCCGTGCAGTTTTTTTTGATGGCGTGGCGAATCCACTGCCACCAACGCCGTGGGACATCGCATTTCGGATTCGAGCCGATGAGTATGACGGCGAGACTCTGGTTGCCATGCAGATCGAGGCGGTGCGGCAAGCTGAGCGCCGCGCGTGTGAACAGTGAACAGCGCGAAATTATCAAACCGTTCACAGGCCACTGATCAAGGATCACCGGCGTTTCCGGAGCCGTTGCCCGGCAGGTCTGCAATTTCGCAGCCACTCGAAGAATTAAACTGGATCCCGCGCCCGAAAATTCTGGCGCTTCGGCGGCTGGGGATCGAGACAGTGGAAGATTTGCTTACGCATTTTCCGCGGCGCCACGAAGACCGGACAGAATTCCCGAAGTTTCCCCGTGAAGAGAGTGATGTTCCGATCTGTGTTTGCGGGGAAGTGGTCAAGACGTCTCTGCGGCGTTTCGGGGGATGGAAGAAAATTTTTGAGGCCACATTGCAGGAATCGAACCCAAACGCACTGAGCGAGCCACTGGTGTGCCGGTGGTTCAATCTGCATTACGTGCAGAAAATGATCGCCACCGGTCAACGCATGGTGGTTTTCGGCAAGCCGCGGCTACGCGGAAAGCGAATTTGCATGGACCATCCGGAGTTTGAAGTCATCGAGAATGATGAGGAGATATCGATCCATTTTCGCAGAATCACGCCAATCTATCCTGCCACGGAAGGTGTTTCGCAGCGCGTCTTGCGCAGCATGGTTTACAGGCTGCTGAACGAGCTTCCTTCCAGCGACGCCGAATTGGAAAGACTGGCGCCACGCAATCTTGTTAAGGGCGAAAGACGCGACGCGATTCGCGCAATCCATTTCCCGGATAGCTGGGAAGTACGTGACGCTGCGCACGAACACCTTGTGCTGACTGAATTCTTCACCATGCAAATGCTGATCGCGTCGCGACATGCCGGTGCTTCGATTCGACAGGGCGAGAAGCACTGTGGGACAGGGGCGCTGCTCGACAGGTTTCTAAAGTCGTTGCCATTCGAATTAACTGCCGCGCAATCCAAAGTGATCGGTGAAATCCGGCGCGACCTGGCTGCGAGTCATCCGATGAATCGTTTGTTACAGGGCGACGTCGGTTCGGGAAAAACCGTTGTGGCCATCGCGGCGATGCTGCTCGCTGTGGAGGGCGGCTATCAGGCTGCGTTTATGGGTCCGACACAAATTCTGGCGGAGCAACACTACAATGTCCTGCGACGCTGGCTCGAACCGCTAGGGATACGTCTGGCGCTGCGAACCGCCACCCGGCAGGAGGAGAGCGGGCTACTACCCCTGTTTGAGCGCACGCAGGGATCGGGTAGCGCACGCGTCTCGCGTGTTGGCGACGGCGTCGCGCCGTCGCGGACTTCTCTCGAAGCCAAGCCGGAGAATGGCGCTCTCTATTCTCGCCGCCGATTGCCACATTTCGAAAAACCATGGGCGATTTACGCCGTGTCCATCGGCACAAAATCGCGGCGTTGCTTTTCACCAAAAGCTCGCACAATTGTGCTGGATGCTTTTCGGCATTTTCATAACAAACGCTACGAACTGTTCGCGATATGTGTGATGCCTGATCACGTACATCTCTTGATTCAACCGTGGCCAAAGGAAAATGAAAAGGGAAATACAGTCTTCTGGCCGCTCAAGGAATTGCTGCATTCAATCAAATCCTTTTCGGCGCACAAGATTAATGAGGTTGAAGACAAGAGCGGATCAGTATGGGAAAAGGAAAGATTTGACCGATACGTTCGATCGGGTCCCGATTTGGAAGAGAAATTTCACTACATCACGCGGAATCCCTGGGCGGCAGGCGTGGCCCAACAAGGCGAGGATTATCCGTGGATCTGGACGCAGGACGATGAGGCTCGCAAGGAAAGACTGTTTCGGCGCGACGCCAAGACCAGCACGCGAGATGCGTGCGTTCCCCAGACCCCTTTGTCGGCCGATGAACCGCAGATCATCGTGGGAACTCACGCATTGCTATACGACAAGGTTTCGTTTTCAAACCTCGGCCTCGTCGTCATTGATGAGCAGCATAAGTTCGGTGTTGCGCAGCGTGCTCAATTGAGCGCCCGCGAACCCGCGCCCGACATGCTGGTGATGACTGCTACACCGATTCCGCGGACGCTAACGATGACCATTTACGGCGACCTCGATGTATCGACCATCGATGAGATGCCGCGGAATCGCGGCAAAGTCATTACCGCTGTGCGCGATGAGTCGAAGATCGGCGATGTGCTTGCGTTTTTGCGAACACAGTTGGAGACAGGCCGCCAGCTTTATGTGATTTATCCATTAATCGATGAAAGCGAAAAACTCGATGCGAAAGCCGCCGCGGCAGAGTACGAATTGTGGCGAGAACGCTTGCGTCCGTTTCGCTGCGAGCTGCTCCACGGACGAATCCCTCCCTCGGAGAAGCAGGAGATCATGGAACGCTTTCGTTGCGGCGAGACAAACGGGTTGATCAGCACGACCGTGCTCGAGGTTGGTGTGGATGTGCCTAACGCGACCGTAATGCTCATTGAAAACGCAGAGCGTTTTGGGCTTGCGCAACTGCATCAGCTTCGCGGGCGAATCGGTCGTGGAGAGCACAAGTCGTATTGCATTTTGCTCACCTCGGCCCAGGCGAAGGAGGCTTCGACAAAACTGGCCGTCTTGGAGAGAACAAGTGACGGCTTTGAAGTGGCGGAAGCAGACTGGGAATTACGCGGCCCAGGCGACCTGCTTGGCACCGCTCAGAGCGGGCTGCCTGCCCTTAAGATTGGTAACTTGAAGACAGACGCCCATTTGATGCGACGGGCGCGCGCAGCCGCGCTATCAATTTTGGAGAGGGACCCGCGTTTGGAATTGCCTGAGAATCAACGTTTCCGACACTTAATTGTCGAACAACAAGGACGAACCTTTTCTAACGTCAGTTAATGAAAAACTTTGCGAAATTTTTGCTATTTGTCCTGCTGGTCAGCGCGGGAATTTCTCTGCTGTACGACTATCGCCTGAAGCATGGCGGCCTGAATCTGCCTTCCGCCAGGAAGCCGGAAAAATACACGCTGGCATCGAATTCGAGCGTGGATTCAAAGCAGGTTCCCTCACTGGAGGCCTTGAACCGGGAACGGCGCGCGCTCGTCAAAAGCGTGATTCCGTCAGTTGTCGCCGTAAAGACGTCGAAGAAGATCGGTATTCGTCGCGAATACGGGCTCGATCCGTTCGATTTCTTTTTTGGTGGCCCGCGGCGATTCCGCAATCCGCGCGACGAGGCACTGGTGCAGAATTCGCTTGGCTCGGGGGTGATCGTGACGAACGAAGGCCACATTATCACCAACAATCATGTGGTCGATCAAGTGGACGAAATTGAGGTGCAATTGAGCGATGGGCGTACCACCAAAGCGCGGCTGGTTGGCGCCGATGAACAACTCGATCTGGCAGTGCTGAAGATCGACGTCCCGGGCCTCAAGCCGCTGAAGCTGGCCGACTCCGACACGGTGCAACCAGGAGATTCTGTGCTCGCCATCGGCAATCCGTTTGGCCTGCAGGAGACGGTGACAGACGGAATCATCAGCTGGAAGGGACAACCCAACAGCACGGACTTTCGCGGTGATTTGCTGCAAACGAACGCGGCAATCAACCCAGGGAACAGCGGCGGGCCGCTAATCAATGTGCGAGGTGAAGTTGTCGGTATTAACGAACAAATCGTGTCCAGCAGTGGCGGTTCGCAGGGAATAGGCTTTGCGATTCCGTCCAATACTGTCCGCACGGCGCTGGAAAGCGTCTTAAAACACGGTCGTATCATTCGCGGTTATCTTGGAATTGTTAGTCGCGCGCTCCAAGCGGGGCAACAGAGTGCAACCGACAACGAAGGAGTAGTTGTAGAGGAAGTAATGCCAGGATCGCCTGCCGCACAGGCGCAACTGCAGCCGGGCGACATCATTCGCAAGTTTAATGGACGCGAGGTCAAGAACATGGTCGCACTCAAGAACATGGTGGGACAAACCGAATTGAACAGAAATGTGGAGCTGGAAATTGTGCGCGATGGAAAGCCACTCAAGGTGACGACGCAAATCAAAGAGCAACCGGTTGATTATCAAACTTCGCGTGTTATCCCCCGACGAAACCAGCCCCAACCACAACGCCCGCCGCAGCCAAGCGATCAAGAAACGGGCGCCGGACCTCTCGCTTCAATTCATGTGCAAGAGCTGACTCCTGAAACGGCCGCCCAACTTAATCTGCCTGCCAATGTCCAAGGTGTTTTGGTTACCGGCGTTGATCCTGACAGTGGCGTGGCGGAATTGCGAAAAGGCGATGTGATCGAGGAAATCAATCAACAGCCCGTCACATCGCTTGCGGATTACAACAAGATCGCTGCCTCGCTTGATCCAAGCCAGCCGCAGGTATTGTCAGTATGTCGCGGCCGGATGCGCTCGTTTCTCGTTTTACATCCGCGGTAGTTGGCAGGCCGTCCAAAAATCGCAGCGCGCCGTCCCTGCCGCGTCTACCGTCAGTACGCGATCGTGTGACGGCGGCAAACGCCGGTGAGCATTTCCCAGAGCGCGTCCAGAACACGGTTCACCGACGCTCTGACTGATTCGAAATTTCGATCGCCAATGTAACGGCCCAGCATTTCGCGTTCAGCGGCGGCATGCTCGCGGTCTGCCTGGATGTGAACAGTGAAGTATTCGTAATGCTCGGGTTTGCTGAATCCGTAGTGTTTTTTGAGTCCATCGATTTTCGATTCACAGATCGCTGGAATCTGACTTTCATACGCGTAGAGCGCGCCCATGCCTTCCACCGTTGATCCCTGGCCACAAACGGACCGGAATGTGTCGATCAATTTTTTGGTCTCGGGTTGTTTCTGGGTCCGCGCGAGCGCGGCCTCTTCGACACCGAGGGCATCTGCAAATTTCTTCCAAAGATCCGGATGATTTGGCGAGCCAGCTTCCTCATCGATCAAATTGTTGAGTAGTTGTTTTCGCGTGGCTTGATCCTCGCAGTTTGCATGCACCGCTGAGAGATACGTGGGAAACGCCGCAACATGGTGATAGTACTGCCGCGCATAATCGGTCAGCGCCTCTTTGCTTAATTCTCCGCGCGCCCAGGCAAGATAAAATGGATGTTTTAAGAGATGTTTCTTCGCGATGTCATTGTCGATGTAATCGAGATATTGGTTCATAAAGTGATTGAATTTGCTTATAAGCGCAGGCTGGATCGCCGCAAGTATTTAGTGGTTTTTTTGGGTAATGGCCCAGCATTTCAACGCCGGGCTATTTTCTGCCGTCACCTCTGAGCGGTTGATTGCATCACACCGACTTTAAAATGTGTTTAATTCCACGCACAGGAATCAGGACCCAGCCAGGACGATTGTTCAGCTCGTAACCGATTTCGTAAACTGCTTTATCAAGCAGATAGGCTTCAAGCATGATTTGAAGGTCTTCGCTGTTTTGCGGGATGAAGACGGAGCTGCCTGTCGTCTTCAAATAGCTCTGTAAAAAAACGCTGCCCATGTGACGATACCAGAGATCGGCCCAGCGTTCCAAAAATGGCACATCTTCTTTACGCATGGCTGGTTGCCAGAGGGCGCTGTAGGCGGCGTATTGAAAGGAGCGCATCATGCCTGCTACATCTCGTAGCACCGAGCGTTTCAGCTTGCGTTCGCTAAGCGGGCGCGCCGGTTCACCTTCAAAATCAAGGATGACAAAGTCTTTTCCGGTGTAAAGCAACTGACCAAGATGATAGTCGCCATGAATCCGAATTTTCGCGGCATTTGTCCACCGATCGAGCAGCCGTTTTTCGCGCGTGAGTATTTCTTGTTCCGCACCGAGCACTTCCTTTGCCTCATCGCGGAAGTCTGTAGGAAGATCGCATACCTTCTTTTCCAAAAGAGTAAACGCGCGTCGCAGTGACGCCCGCATGTTTTGATAAACAGAGCGTTGCGCCATCGCGTTGAATGGCTCGGGCCGAAACGCCGGATCATCGGGACAACAGGCGAGCGCAAGATGGAGTTCGCCGGTGCGTTGTCCGAGCAACTTCATTTTCTCAGGATAAATGCCACCGAATAGTTCATCGAGCAGGGCTCCCGGAGGCGCGATTTCGTTCTGGAGGTCGGCTTTGCGGGCGAGGACCCGCTCGTAATAACGGCCGACTGCATCCAGGGTGAGCAACCAGACATCACCTTCGTTAGTAACCGCGCGCTGTAGCAAACAGACCACAGTTGGTTCCACTTTTGGGCGGCGATATTCGATTGCGCCGACAAACTCCGGAACATTTGGAAACTGGGTGTGCTCTGTAAGAAACCGGGTTATCTCAACATCAGGATTCACGCCATCCTCGATCTTGCGATAGAGTTTTAGGAAGAATTTGTTGTCAAAGAGCATTGAGGAATTGCTCTGCTCCGTTCCTAGTACACGGGAATTTCCCGGCGCAATGGATTGATCGGTATCGAGACCCTTGGCGGCGACGCCAACGAGATCGCCAGCGCGTCCCCCAGTGGTCTCGCGTTTCAGGATTGTGTCAAACAACCGAGAGCGGCATTCCACATCCCAGATGGCGTCAAACAGGATGTTTTCGCCGCTACCTTCGAAACGCCCGATGATGGCATGCGGTGCGGCCTGAGAAATGGCGCGAGCAGCGTCGCCGGACGCAATCTTGACTGGGAGAACATATGTCTCGGTAGGCGCATCCAGATAGTTGACCTCGACAAACCAAAGTTGAGCAGCCCCGGCCTCTTCTGACATCGCAGGATGCTCAATGACCTTCAAATTACGAAAAGTCCGCGCTTTCGACCCGAACCACCGACAGCTCTGGAGGTACCGCGGTAGAATTTCCCCTTCGACGGCAGCGCGTTGACCATTGGCCAGGAGCGCCTCCAGCGCCATCGGCGCGCTGATTACCGGCACTGCCTTCTTTCTTGGCGCCCGGCGTCCGTCGGTTGGCGCGTGCAGGGCGAACCAGTAGTGCGCGTGTGGGCCCAACGTGATTACATAGCGTGATTTTCTAATTGGCCGAAAGAGATTGCGGCTAAAAACTTCCATCGGCACGTAACCGGTAAAGCGTGAAAGATCCAGTTCCACCGATTGCGCAAAGCGCGAGAGATTCACGACTACTAAAATGATTTCGTCGCCGTGTCGGCGAAGGAAGGTGAGAACCTTGGGATTGTCCGGATAGAGAAATTCAAGCGAGCCGCGTGAGAACGCCTTGAAGTTTTTTCGCATTGCGATGACTCGGCGTGTCCACCAGAGCAACGAGGAAAGATTTTTCTGTTGGTTTTCCACGTTGACGGCTTCGTAATGATATTCCGGATCGATCGTAATGGGCAGATAAAGCTGCTGCGGGTTTGCCCTGGAAAATCCGGCGTTGCGGTCTGGGCTCCACTGCATCGGGGTGCGGCAACCGTTGCGATCGCCGAGATAAAAATTATCGCCCATGCCGATCTCATCTCCGTAATAAATGATCGGAGTACCAGGCATTGAGAAAAGCAGTATATTGAGCAGCTCGATTTTGCGGCGGCTGTTCACGAGCAAGGGCGCAAGGCGCCGGCGAATCCCAAGATTAATGCGGGCGTGCGGGTCGGTAGCGTAAACACGATACATGTAGTCGCGCTCCTCATCCGTGACCATTTCCAGGGTCAGCTCGTCATGGTTGCGCAGAAACATCGCCCACTGGCACTGCTCGGGAATCGGCGGAGTCTGTTCCAGGATATCGATGATCGGAAAGCGGTCCTCCATCTGCAGCGCCATGAACATGCGCGGCATGAGTGGGAAATGAAAATTCATGTGCGATTCGTCGCCGTTGCCAAAGTAAGCGGCGGCATCTTCCGGCCATTGGTTCGCTTCCGAGAGCAGCATGCGATTTGGAAATTTCGCGTCGATGTGGGCACGCAGGTTGCGGAGATATTGGTGTGTCTCCGGCAGATTCTCGCAGCTCGTGTTTTCTCGTTCGTAAAGGTATGGAATCGCGTCAAGACGAAGTCCGTCTACGCCCAGACCGAGCCAGAAATCGCACACTTTCTCCACAGCATCGTGTACCGCCGGGTTGTCAAAATTCAGGTCTGGCTGATGCGAATAAAAACGGTGCCAATAATAAGCTTTGGCGACGGGGTCCCATGCCCAGTTTGATGTTTCGAAGTCTTTAAAAATGATTCGCGAATCCTTGTATTTCTCCGGGGTGTCACTCCAGACATAGAAATCTTTGTAGGCGAGATCGTCGCTGCCGTGGCCGGGGCCAATAAACCCGGCACCTCGTGATACCGAGTCGGCCTTTCCGCGGTCGCCGACCCCGGCTACCGCCACAGCCCGGCGCGACTTTTGAAACCACGGATTTTGATCGGAAGTGTGATTGATCACCAGCTCTGTGATGACCCGCAGATTTCGCGCGTGCGCCGCGTCAAGAAACGCGCGGAAGTCATCGAGCGTGCCGAAATTTGGATTGACGTCGAAGTAATCGGCGATGTCGTATCCGTCGTCTCGCAGCGGCGAAGGATAAAACGGCAGAAGCCAGATTGCAGTGATGCCGAGTTCCTGAAGATAATCCAGTTTCTCGATCAGTCCGCGGAAGTCGCCCATCCCGTCGCCGTCGCTATCGCAAAACGTTTTGACGTGCATCTCGTAGATCACTGCATCTTTGTACCACAACGGATCCACGCTCCTTTGAGTCTCTCCTTGCGCCATGCGTTTAATCTTTCCCGCACAAAAGCCGGTACGCAATCATCGGTTGAACAGTTGCTTTCAGCGAACCATGCTTTTTATAACTCGCGGTTCGAAACCGGTGGACGAAGTTGTCCGTACAGCTTAAGAGACGGAATGGCGAGTCCGCGTGCGGGCTGCGCTGATAGAGCTATTGCAACTTTTTGACCTCTCATGGGACGGTCCAAACTAACTTCTTCCACCCCCCGCAAACAAAGGAAACGTGCGCGCCTCACAAAATCGCGACTGCAACCGGTCTCTGTTGCCCCGCAAATTGAACCTGGAGCCCCGAGCGACGTAGAATTAATGACGGCGATCCAGGCGGAGGACGCCGATGCGCTATCTCAGCTTTACGATCGGTACAACGGCATTTTGAAGGCGCTCATTTTGCGAGTGATTCACAATGAAGCCGAGGCTGACGATCTGTTGCAGGAGATATTCATGGAGATTTGGAACCAGGCGAAAAACTTCTCTTCCCAAAAGGGCAAGCCGCTCGGCTGGATGGTGACGCTGGCCCGGCGGCGGGCCATCGATGGCTTGCGGAAAAAGCAGGCTTATGCGCGCGCAGAAGAACGTTTACAAAGTGAAACCGAACAACAGCCTGACGCATGGGGACATAATGTTACCGAAGAGGAGATCGTGCTGAGTGACACACGCTCTCTCATACGCAAGGTGATTAGTGGACTTCCTCCAGCCCAGCAACAGGCGATCGATCTGGCATTTTTTCGAGGGATGAGCCAGCGCGAAATCGCCGCGAAAACGAATACACCCTTGGGCACCGTGAAGACCAGGCTTGAACTCGGGCTTAAAAAAATCTATGACGGCCTCAAGGAGTTGAGAGGTGAACTTTAAGGAATTCCAGAACCAATCCCGGCTCTACGTCATTGGGGCCTTGGAGTCGGAAGAGTTGGAGGAATTCGAAAAAGCGCGAAAAAAATTTGGGAAAAAAGCCGAAGACTACATCGGCGAATGTTACGGGTTACACGAAGCCTTTGCGCTAAGTCTGCGTCCAGCGAAGGCGTCGGCAGCAATCAAAGACCGGCTGATGGCGATGGTTCGTACGCGGAAAGAGGCGTAACATTCGTTCTTCGTTAGTCTGTCTTCGGCGCAAGAGAGGCGACGATTTTCTCAAATCGCGCATCGCTGCGCAACGGATCCCAGAAGGGGAGCAGTTTCAATTGGCCATAGCTGAGAGAGCTTGGGTAGTGGATTGCCGCGACAAGCTGTTCGCAGGCGAGATCCTTCTCGCCAACCCAGGCGGCGATCATCGCCAGATACTCGATCATGGCCGCGCCATTGATTGAATCTTTTTCCACAGGTAAAAGTTCAAGCGATCGTCGACCTTCGCGCAATGCGTCCTCTTTTCGGCCAAGCCCCGCGTCGATCAAACCGAGCATGCACAGCGCAGGACCATAATCTGGTTGGGCTTGGACGATTTTCTCCTGCTCCGCGCGCGCAGCAGTGAACGCCGAACGCGCTTTGGCATTGTCCTTCGCCATGCGAGCAATAACGCCCTCCACGAACAGGCGAGTGAAAGAAGCGCTGTCGCTACCCAGGTTGGGCCTGTTTTCACCTAATGCGACCAGGGCATTTTCTGCCGCAACGGCGTCGCGTTCGCCCAGTGCACACAGGAGCCAGTCATTGGCGAGCTTCGACATCGCGGGAGGATTTGTGGCCCGAATTGAATCGAGGATTTGACGGTATGGCCGGATATCGGCACAACAATTGAAGTCCGCAGCCGCGCGCTCTGCCCTGGTAAAAGCATCGTTGGGCTCGATGGCCAGTATGCGATCGTACGCCGATTTTTCTTCAGGATAGCGCCTGAGAAACTCGTAGCTATGGGCAATCTGCTGAAGGGTAAAAGTATTGCGAGGGTCGATCGCCACGGCGCGCTCGAAGCTTTTCATGGCGGCCTCCCAGCGGCCGAGCCGGCGTCTGATGAGTCCCTCGAGTTGGAATACCCAAGGATTATTGGGCAAGGTCTGACGGGCAAGGTCCAGCTCGGCCAAAGCGCCGTCATACTCAAGATAACCCGAGTAAAGATTGAACGCCCGCGCCAAATGCGTTTCACCAGCATCGGGACTCAGGCGGGCTGCTGCCTGAATAGCTGCTTCTGCTGATGCCAGCCGCGCCGAGGTATGGTCGTGCCCCAAAAAGTAAAGGACGTCATTAGCCCGGGCGAGCAGGCAATACGCATCGAGGAAAGATGGATCACGGGCGATCGCCTGGTTCAGCAGATCGGCCGCCTGCAACAAATTCGTTTTCTCGTTGCTAGTGATGCCTGAGCCAAGAAGAAGATTTTTCGCTCGCACGTAAAGATCGAACGAGGGAATGTCGGTTGTTGGAGAGCGCGCGATCGCGTTTTTCTCCCCCGGCGAAAGTTTTGCCTGTAATTGCTCGGCGATCGTCTGCGCGATCTCATTTTGAATGGCAAATACGTAGGAGAGGTCGCGCTCGTAAGTTTGCCCCCAAAGCTGCCTGCCAGTGCGCGCGTCGATCAACTGCGCGTTGATGCGGACGCGATTGCCGGAACGTCTGACGCTTCCTTCCACCACGTGCGCCACCCCAAGTTCTCGGCCAGTCTGACGCAGATTGCGTGCGACGTCGGCTTTATATTGCATCACCGAGGCGCGGCTGATCACTTTCAGATCGGCAACCTTTGCAAGATCACTCAAGATCTCGTCCTGCACGCCATCGGCAAAATACGAGTCTTGCTTGTCGTCACTGAGATTCTCAAACGGCAGCACGGCGACACTCTTTTCGGGCGGCCATAGAGATGGCAAAACTAAGAATCGCTCGCGAAGCGACCAGCTAACTCCAATCGCAAGCAGCAGACACGCAATAATAGCGCCTGCCAAGGCTGGATTGCGACGCGACCAGCGCCAGAGTCGCGCGGGGGCCGATACCGGCCGCGCGGTAATCGGTCGTCCTTCCAGCCACCGCTCCAAATCTTCTGCAAGCGCGGCAGCAGACTGGTAGCGTGCATTTGGATCGCGCTCGAGACATCGCGCCACAATTGTTTCAAGGTCCCGGCCAACCGAAGGCGCGAACAAGCGTAACTTCGGGGCCGGCGTGTCGGCCGCTTTTCGAACAACGGCGAGCCCATTAGCTCCGACGAAAGGCGGCCGACCAGCAATGAGACTGAACAAAATCGCACCCAGACTGTAGATGTCCGCAGCCGGACTAAATTGGGAGCCTTCTGCTTGTTCTGGCGCGATGTAACCCGGTGTTCCAAATGTTGTGAGGGTCTGGGTGAGATCGCTCTTTTCATCGAGCCATTTGGCAAGGCCAAAATCGCTGACCAGCGGTTCGCCGCGCGCATCCAGCAAAATATTTCCGGGTTGAAGGTCGCGGTGCAGTATCCTGTGCCCATGTGCGTATGCCACGGCGCGCGCGACCTTTGCCATTAACCGTACACAGATGCGCGATTCTTTACGAAGAGCTGCAGGGGCGGTGCGCAAGCTTCCGCCTGTCGCCAGTTTCATGCTGAAAAACGGAACGCCATTATCGGCTTCGCCGACCTCGTAAATGGGAAGAATGTTTGGGTGATCGAGACTTGCAGCTGCTTCCGCCTCACGGCCAAATCTTGCCAGCGCCTCGTGTGAGTCCGCGTGATAAGCGATCACACGTTTCAATGCCACGATTCGCCGCGAGTAACGTTGCCTTGCGCGGTAAATTACACCCATCCCGCCACGGCCGATCTCTTCGAGGATTTCGTAATTGCCAAGTCGCCATTGCGTGTCGGGGATGTTCGCCTGATCGAGTACGTTTTTGAACGCTTGCGCGGAAGCTTCACCCTCCGTGTCCAATCCTTCTTTGAGGAGACAACTCAAGCAGATCCCCTCGCTAAGGCGTATGGTCGCGCCGCACCGTTCACATCTGTTTGCGCCTGCCGCTACACCTGCCACCGAGTCGGACAGATTTATCGCAGCCTTCATTTAACCATTGACGCCAGCGAGTACGCTACAGAGATAGCGGATCTCGGCGTCAATATCTGCCGGATTCTCCACCGTGTGCGCGACTTCATCGCGCAAAAACCAGCGGAAACGTTGACGCAAATTATGCAGTTGCTTCTTTACGGCTGTCTCGGCGATTCCCAGAGCTGCAGACACGCCGGCGTAAGAGACGTCGCCACGTTCCGACGCCAGATACCGACTTAAAGTTTCAAATAACCGCAGCCGCCCGTGGCACTCGCATTCCTCGCGGAGGCGTTGCAAAGCATGTTCAGCTACAGTTGCTGCCCAACGAATATCAAAAAGATTTTCTGGAGAGAGCGATTCGATGCCTTGTGTGGGCAGTGTTAATTCCGAGGGCGCTTCGGCCATCCATTCGTCCCAGGAAACGAACTCCAGTGAGCCACCACGTTTGGCCGCCCGGCTTCGTTCTTGAGCGTGGCTGAGAAAATTCTGGACGGATCTAAGCAGGAAGGACCGGAACCGGCCGCGATGTTGATCCGCATGCCGGAACCAATCGCTTTCCAGAATCATGACGAAAAAATCCTGGGTGATATCCTGCGCTTCGTGCATGGAGTAGCCTTGGCGGCTAACGAACAGGAACACGGGCCGCCAGTAGCTTCGGGATAACTCGGCCAGCGCTTCGCGCGCCTTTTGTTCATCCGTATTAGAGCCTGTGGCGGAAAGAATGAGACTCCACCGCGTCGTAGCGAACGAGCGCGGTTCCGCTACAGGGCGCTCCCCGGTTCCCGATTTCACAAAAGACGAGGCTGACGCTTTTTCCTATTTTTTACAAGCTCAAACAACGGAGCTCTAAGCGGGCGAATCGCGCGAATGTTTGCAGGGCAAACGCCCGCCTTTTTCAAAATATCAGGAACTTCTCTCCTCCATTTCGTTAGAACCTTGGTGAGAGGAATAGCACCTATGAAAAAATCAAATGTTATGCGGGAAAGAATGACGGTAACTGTTTTAATCATCATCGGGCTTGCCTGCTTTGGGCCTTTGCCCTTGGCGCAAGCGGTCAGTCCGGCGCCGGACGGAGGTTACCCGGGCTTCAATACCGCTGAGGGACAGAACGCGCTCAACGGTCTCACCACTGGCATCTGGAACACCGGCCTTGGGGCCTACGCGCTCTGGCGGGACACAGACGGCAGCTACAACACCGCCGTCGGCACGGCAGCGCTCCTCTTAAACGTGGGAGACCAGACCACGCAGACAGGGCTGTACAACACCGCTGTCGGAGTGGCAGCTCTTATACTCAATACTGCTGGCAGCCGCAACACGGCGGTGGGTTTGAGAGGCCTTTTAAACAATGACTCAACCGGAAATGGATTTGGAAATTCCAACTCAGCCTTCGGAGCTGATGCGCTCTTTTCGAATACCGACGGCGGCAACAACACTGCCGTTGGCGATAGCGCCCTCTTCAGCAACCAAACCGGGGGCGGCAACGTGGCGGTCGGCTCTTCTGCGCTTCATAACGACACCGGCGACGGGAACACGGCCGTAGGGGTTAACGCATTATTTCCGAACACTACCGGCGTTGCTAACACAGCCGTGGGCGGTGCCGCGCTCGGGAACATGACCAGCGGCAGCCACAATATAGCCCTCGGAACCCAGGCGGGATCTGGTCACACCATCGGCGATGGCAACGTCTATATCGGGATGCCAGGCCAAGCTGCTGAAACCAGTAAAACCTATATCGCGAATATTAACACGACCACAGAAGTTGATGATCCCGTTTACGTCGACACAGTAACCGGCTTGCTTGGTCACTTGAGTTCTTCGCGCCGCTATAAAGAGGATATTAGGCCGATGGATAGCGCCAGTGAGACTATTTACCGGCTCAAACCGGTCACCTACCGTTATAAGAAAGAATTTGTTCGGGCACAGTCGCCCGCCTTTGGCCTGATCGCCGAGGAAGTCGCTGAGGTAAATCCCGCTCTCGTGGCGCGGAATGCCAAAGGCCAGCCCGAAAGCGTGCACTATGAAATGGTAAACGCGATGCTGCTCAACGAGTTCCTAAAAGAGCACAAGAAAGTCGAAGATCAGCAGGCGATGATTGGTGACTTAAAATCAACTGTCGCCAACCAAGAGAAGCGTTTCACACAACAGGAAGCGCAAATCGAAGCTCTCAGATCAGGCCTTCAGAAGGTGAGCGCACAGCTCGAGATAAGTAAGCCCGTGCCGCAAGTGGTGCTCAACAATCGCTAACAATTTCAGTGTGTCATAACCTGCGTGTGGCCGGGGTCATCCGCCTGCGCCTTTAGGGGCTACGGCGCGACAAGTCGACCCCGGCTTACAGCAGCAACCCGCCTTCACGCGGGCCTACGGCTGGTTTCTTCCTCAACGACTTAGGTCGCTCAGGATAAATTCCTGGAGGAAACCGTAAAAGTTTATCTGGAACAGGCTCAGGTCCCGTCGCGATCCGATGGGTGAGCGAAAGTGGTCGCTCAATTCGTTTTCAGTGAAATTATTTTTTGCGGCGATGACCAGCCGCGCCTGATTGAGGGCGCTTAACCAGGCATCGGCATGTTTGGCGGGGATGCGCAGTGTGCGGTTCGCCAGACTTTTTTCGTTGCCATTTAGTTGCGCCAAGTCGGCAACCACGGTTTCAGTGGCACTCTGAAAAAGACGCCGCAGCTCCGGTTCGACGTATTGCTTCCACTCTGCGCAAAGCTCCGGTTCTTTTCCGTTCGTCGGGGAACTGAAGAGACGCTGCTCGGCAGCTCTTACTCCGTCCGGGCTGGTGCTTGCAGGAATCTGCCGAAGGAGCTCGGCAAGAAAGGGGTCCAGCTCGGAAATCTCGATATGGTCGCTGTGCCGGCAAATTTCCATCACCTGATTTTCTCCAGTGTGGCGAGCAGGAGATAGCCGTGCAACTGTTGCACATAAAGCTCGGCTGGCTCTCGCATGCCGGCCCACAAGATCGAACGTCCCTTCTGATGCACTTCCAACATATGTCTTTCCGCTTTCTCGCGCGGATAGCCGAACACCCGTTGAAAAACCATGGTCACGTAGCTCATCAAATTCACAGGATCGTTGTGGACCACTACTTGCCAGGGAAGATCGAGGTCTTCTTCCGAACGCGTTTCCTTGGTGGGCTCCGTCGTTGTTACGGAGCCAGTTTCATCCAAAACATGAGTCGTTGCGCCTGTATCCTTGCTCTGCGCCCGGCATCCGACGCCCCGCCGTCGCTCGCGACTCATGGTTGAAACGCTAACATACGACGCTCTCAGTTCAAACAAGCTGTAATGTGCTGTAGCTGACATCGGCGATTCCGGTTCTGGGATCACTGGTTCGGCCGCGATCATTGGTCCCGTCTACAGTGACGCAGAATCTTTTCCTGCGTCTTCTCCATCCTTCCCGCGCCGGTTTGCGTTTGATCGTCGAAGCCGTGCAAATGTAAAAGCCCATGGACGACATAAAGGCGAAGCTCATGCGCCAGCGAGCTGCCAAACGTGCGAGCATGCCGTTTTGCTGTCTCGACGCTGATAAAGATTTCACCGTGTTGAAACGTGATTACGTCCGTCGGTCCCGTTTGATGCGTGAATTTACGGTGTAGCGAGGCCATCCGGCGATCTGAGATGAGCCACACGAAAACCTCACGCAATCCAGTCAAGTCCGTCGGTCTTCGCTTGTGCAATTGCAGGCAGTGGCACATTGCCTTTGCAGCGAAACTCTCAAGTTCGATACTATTAACGGGGATTTTTCGCTGAAGATTGCGAACGCGGACGTCGGGGGCTGTCATTCTGAGCGAAGCGAAGAATCTCTGGATTGTTCCTGCTGGGCGATCGAAAACAATAACCAGAGCTGTTTCCCTTTGCTCAACATGCCATTCCCTATGTCGGCGGTCTTTGCTCGGATTGGAAGTTGCGTGTGATCAATCGTGCGCCTTTATCGAAGGTAAAATACGCCCACGCCCATTGAAACAGGACGAGCAAGCGGTTTCGAAAACCGACCAGCCAAATGATATGCACGAACAACCATGCCAACCAGGCCGGCAGACCGCTCAAGTGCATGAATTTTAGATCGGCGACTGCTTTGTTCCGCCCTATGGTCGCAATGCTTCCCTTGTCCCAATAATGGAAGCGCTGAGGTTTGCGGCCTTTAATCATCGCAAGAACGTTACGCGCGGCGTGACGTCCTTGTTGAATTGCCACCGGAGATACGCCCGGTAGAGGCTCTCCGGTTTGATGTGAAAAGTTTGCCAGGTCACCGATGACCTGAACTTCAGGATGACCAGAAATCGTAAGGTCATCGTTCACAATGACGCGGCCAACTTTGTCAATTGGCGCACTGAGTGTTTTGCCAACGAACGACGCATTGTTGCCGGCTGCCCAGATTTTGACCCGGCAGGGTATGAATTCGTCGCCGAGCTGCACTCCAGCCTCATCGATGTTCGTCGCCCGCACCCCTGTGCGTACATCTACGCCGAGATCTGTGAGCTGTTTTTTTGCGCTTTGCGATAAGTCCTCTGGATAGCCTGCCAGCAAGCGGGGCTCGCCTTCAATGAGAATGACGCGTGCCCGCGATGGATCAATATGGCGAAAATCTCTCGTTAACGTGTAACGAGAGATTTCTGCGATCGCTCCAGCCATTTCAACACCGGTCGGTCCGCCACCGATGATGACAAACGTCATCGCCGCCTGGCGCGCGGGTTCATCGGTGATTTGCTCCGCGTATTCGAATGCCATGAGAATCCGGCGCCGCAGCTCGATCGCGTCTTCCAGACTCTTCAACCCTGGAGCCAGTTTCTCCCAGTCATTGTGTCCGAAGTAGGAATGCCGGGCGCCCGTCGCCAGAATCAGATAGTCGTAGTCGAATTCCCGATCGACCGTCTTCACTTTTTTCGCGTCTACATCTACGGACCGCACTTCGGCGAGGATGACCTCGATGTTGTTGAATTTGCTCAATACCGCGCGGACCGGAGCCGCGATATCTGCGGGAGAGAGCGCGGCGGTCGCGACCTGATAAAGCAAAGGCTGAAAAAGATGATAATTTGTGCGGTCGATCAATGTAACCCGCACATTTTTGCGAGCCAGTTTCTTCGCCGCCTGAAGGCCTCCAAATCCCGCGCCGATTATGATGACGTGCGATTTTTTCGGCGAATGATTATTCACGTCGAGAATTGTAGGGCGTTTGATTCGCTCGCGCCAGCGAGCTCACCCCTTCGAGCTTACCGTCTATGTCGCTCGACTCCCATCGGCTTCGTTCTGCGAGCTCCGAAAGCTTTCGGAACTGACACCACGCCCGACAACAAACAATTTGTCATTGTGCACCCGCGAATTATCTTTCGCGCCTTATGCCAAAGCCAATCGCTCGCAGTAAAACCCGTAAATCCGTGGCAAAACGCTTCAAGATCACGGCGCGTGGCAAAGTGTTGCGAGCGCACTCCTCGCGACGCCACTTGATGTCAGTAAAAAGTGCAAAGCGGAAGCGCCATCTGGCCAAAGCAGCGCGCGTGGACGGCACGGATGTGGCCCGCATCAAGGCAAACCTCCCGTTCGGTTAAGACTCGGCCGACCCGTTTTGACGCGTCGACCAATTAATATTGGGGCACGCCTGCTGGGGAAACGATTTCTTCACTCCGAGTCGTTGCCGTGGTGCGCGTCGTCGTGACGCCGTACCATTGGCGCGCCGCTTCCAGGGAATCTGGGCCCGGTTCGGGGCTGTAAAGATCGCGCCGGTTAACCAGTGTTGTACAGGACGTCACAGTAGCCAACAGAAAAACCAGCAGAAGCCACGCGCACCATTTCACGGCGTCGATGCAAACAGAAGCGTCACAACTTGTCAATGTCTGCGCCTTCTCCGCGAAGACCGCGGGGTTGCGCGATGCCTATCTTGCGGAGAGATTCGCGTTCCGTCAGGGGCTATGGATTGAGGACTTACGAATCCCGCCAGGGCAGGAATGCAGCAACGGTAGTCTGATCCTCCTTGCCGTAGTTCTCTGGCGGACTTTTTGCTTTGGTGGGGCGCGACCATTCCCTGCTCGCCGTGGCGAGGGCGTGCCGGCTCCCGACGCATTATGAAACTTCTAAAAACAAAAACGATACGCTTTTCGCAGATAGTTGAGAAATGCGGCAAGCCGAATGTTTACATTCTTTGGCAAAAACCCGCTGCAGACCGGCATTTTCAAACGCAGCTAAAGAAGAATCAAGTAATGACGGTTCAGAAAAGCGAGAGCGGGACAGATTTTGGAATCGTCGGCTTCAAGGAGAGGAAAGGGGCGAGGTATCTCGTTTTTGCCAGGTCGTTGAAACAGTTTGCGGACAAGCGGGTCATTGGGATCGACTGGACGGTTGTTCGCGAGTAGTCTTAACCCGGCGGCCAGGCGAAGGCGCGTTTGCCAAGAAGATGCACATGCAAATGCGGAACGCTTTCACCCGCATCCGGCCCGCAATTGATAACGACGCGGTAACCGTTCGATAGCTCCAGCTTCTTCGCAAGATCGCGCGCGACCAGAAGCAATTTGCCGAGCAGCGCACGATCGTCGTCCCTGGCATCTGCCAGGCGGGGAACCACTTTCCTGGGCACAATAAGTACGTGCACGGGCGCTTGCGGATTAACATCGTGAAAAGCGACAGCGTCGTCATCTTCCCAGATAATTTTCGCTGGAATTTGGCGTGTGATGATTTTTTCAAAAATGGTCATGGCGCGAAATGATTAGTCACGTAGAGAGTTCGGGTAAATCTGCGCATTCTGGCAGTAATTCAAATGTGAAACCGCATGGGTCAGAAGCTTTCGGAGAGCCGGGATAAACTTTTCTTTAGCGCAACGAACAATCCAGCCTCGCAACGGTGGGATCCAGGGTTAGCCTTTCGCGCACGAAGCAGACAATTTCCTCGCGCAAGCGGTCGCAGGCGCGCGTCCATGTTTTCACGCCGCGAAGATGCTTCACGCAAGGCTGCAGCGAGCAGAGCTGGAGATTATCGGCGCCGATTTCGATGAGACTATTGATTCGCTTTTCCAAAAGATCGAAAAATGCCAGTTCGTAGCCCGCACCCGCATGGTACGCAATATCGAGTAGTGAAATGGAAATGGGTGGCGGCGCTGGCGCGAAAAAGGGAACAATTTCTTTGTAACCGATCGCCTTCAAAACATATCGCACCGTCTGCGATAACTGACTAAACGCGACCACGTTTTCGTCGTTTCGCAGGTGCAGGTAGAAGGCAATGCTTTCTGTCACGTGATCGGTCAACCACCAACTGGGGTAGCCAGCCTCATCGGCCGCGCGCGTAATCGCCGCATGCAGCCAGTCACGATTGAATTCGAACAATTGTCCCGAATCTGTGCGGAGATATGGAAATTCTTCTTTAAACGCGACCATGATTCTTGTTGATTGGAATTTTGCGCGATCCAGGCGGAGGGTTTTGCCCGGACTCAGGAGGAAATAATTCTCGTTGGAGCGCATTCGTTTTTACGCGACGCCCAAGAGTGTGAATGGCATCCACAAATTGATCTACATCCTGGAATCGCTGGTACACCGAGGCATAACGCAGATAGGCCACTTCATCGATCCCGCGCAGTTTTTCCAGCACTTTGGCGCCTATTGCGGATGAAGGGACTTCGCGTCCGCTGGTTTCAAGTTCGTGGACAATCTCATCCACTGTGTCTTCCAGAGTAAGAAGACTGGTGGAACGTTTTTCGAAAGCTTTTGCAATGCTGGCGGCCAGTTTGCGCCGATCAAACGGTTCATGGGTTCTGTCACGTTTCACCACGCGCAGATCAGAGCGTTCGATTTCTTCGTACGTCGTAAAGCGGTACTTGCATTTCAGACATTCACGACGGCGCCGGATACTGGAGCTATCCCGCGACTGACGGGAATCGATGACCTTGTCATCACGAGACCCGCACTTGGGGCAACGCATAGTATGAGAATCGCAATTACCACACTATTCCTTGTGGTGTCAACGCTTCTTTGACTCGTATGCTTACTCTTTCTCGTGCTCTTGCGTGCTATTTCAACAGACGCCATAAGTCTTTAGCAGATTTCAGGGGTAGGGACGGCGCGCTGCGCCGTTCGGACGCGGCAGGAAAACAACTTCGCATCGCTTTTAGAGAATAGTCGATCATCCCGCATTGACGCGATAGACCGCCGGCGATAACGCATTCGAAATGCAAGAACGCGCAACACGTAGCCCTTATTACGGTCCGTGGCTGGTGGGCCTTGGCGCCGCGCTCTGGGGAACGGAGAGCGCCTGGCGCATTCCATTGAACGAGCTGTTCGACGCCAAGGTGATCGTTTTCTGGGAGCACGTATTCATTCTCATCATGTTCCTGCCGATTTTAATCCCGCGCTTATCCGAGATTTCAAAGATTCACCCACGCACCTGGGGTTATCTTCTTTTTTCAGGCTTTGCCGGCTCGGCAGTTGGCACGATCTTCTTCACACTAGCACTGAAGTACGGCAACCCGACGGTGGTAAATGTCGTTCTGAATATCCAGCCGGTCATATCAACTATTGGTGCGTTCCTGCTTTTTGGCGACCTGCTTGGCCATCGATTCTTTTTTTACGCCGCCATTGCAATCGTTGCCGGTATCCTCGTCTCTATCGCGCACCCAACGATGATCGGCGTCTCCTTTGAACGCGCCGGTCTGAATATTGGATCGGGATATGCTCTGATCTGTGCGCTTTTCTGGGGACTCTCTACTGTGGCAGGTCGCGGCGTGATGATCGGCATGTCGCTTCGGCTTGCCTCAAGCATGCGCATCGTCATCGGCCTCGCGTGCATGACGCTGATTCTTCTTGGCTACGGCAAACTTAACGGCGCAGCACTTTGGCCCGTAGCGGCGCAAACGCACGCCGTTAAGGCAATCTTCCTGCTGTTCTTTTTGGCGTCAATCTCAGGCGGAATTCCACTCTTGGTTTATTTTCAAGGGTTGCACCTTACGCGTGCATCAACGGCCGGCTATTTCGAAATGATGCAAACGCTCGCGGCGGTGTGCATCACATGGGGAATCTTCCACGCGACGCTTCACGCGCACCAGGTGATCGCGGGCTTGGTGCTGATCGCTGCTGTGGCAATGGTGCATCATGTGCAACAACAGGTTGAACCCGCAGATGAGCAGGCTGATTAGCGCGGCGTCGCTAACTGAAAATAGCCGGGGCCTGAGAGCAGCCTCTTTTTTAAGAGCCGCCTGAAACGTTCGCGGGAGCGGTTTTCTCCGGGAATTCGAAACCAACTTTTCCGTCCTCCAATTTCAAATAGGCCGAGAACGGCCGCCCTCGCTTCGAGATGAAACCGTCGAGGAGATCGGTTTTGCCCGTCGTTAGTAGCTTCACGGCTTGCTCCCTTGGAATGTCCTTACCCAGAATTGTTTTGCTTAGCTTGAACTTGCATGGCTTTCGGTCAGCCTGCGAACGCTCACAGATGTAATTATTCTCAGTTTCGAAAATCTTTCCTCCGCAGGTCGGACATTTTCCAATCGACTCTTGTCCCGAGAAATCGATTTTGGCGGCCGGTTCCTTGGGCTTCCGTTCTTTTTTCGCCTTTGGCTCACGCTTTTCGAATTCGAAACCGACGTCTTTCTTGTCGGTGACCACCAGGAATGCTTTGAACGGTCTGCCCTTGCGAGAAATGAAGCGGGGGAGCAGATCGGTCTTGCCGCCACTCAGCATTTTTTTTATCTGCTCAGGATCCACTGGCTGCTGCAGGATGACTTTGCCTGCTCGAAAGTCGCAGCTCTTATTCGGGCCTACTGAATTTTCGCAAACGTAGCTCATTCCTGCCTCGAAGACGCGCCCGCCACACTTTGGACAGTTGCCCAATGGCTCCTTTTCTGAGAAATCTACTGATTGCGCGGCGCCGTTCTCCTGGCCATTGGGTCCGAAATCGAATTCAGCCTTGAAGTCGTCGCTTAGCTTGAGCACCGCTGGAAAACGCTTGCCTTTCCTGCTCCGAAAGCCGCTCAAAGGCCCAACGTGTTTGTCGCGAACGAGAGTTTCAAATTCTTCGCGGCTGAGCAATCTGCCCGCGATAGTCTTCCACATCGTGAAATCGCACTCCTCGTTTGTGCAGGTGAAACTCTTGAATCGCTCGATGATGGGCGAACCACACTTTGGACACGTGCCGAACGGCTCGCTGTCGGGCATGTGTTCGTCGGGATGAAAATGTTTCGCTTTACCGACGATTTCTTCTGTAAGATGGCGAATGTCGCGCATGAACGCGTCTCGCGTAAGCTTGCGATGCTCGATTTCACGCAAACGAAATTCCCATTCGCCGGTGAGCTCCGGGCTGGTCAGCTCGGGTACCGCACTTTTTAAGAGAGTGATGGTCTGAATCGCCTTCGCCGTTGGCTGCAGTTCCTTTCCTTGTCGGGTTAGGTAATGCGCCGAAATCAACGTTTCGATGATCGACGCGCGAGTGGCCGGTGTGCCGAGCCCTTTCTCTTTCATCGCGTCGCGCAGTTCTTCGTCGTCGACGAGCTTTCCAGCACCTTCCATGGCGCTAAGGATGGTCCCTTCGCTGTAGCGAGTTGGCGGCTTTGTTTGATCCGTTTTGATGTCGATGCTGATTGTTGCCACGCGTTCGCCTTGGCTCACTGGCGGAAGGTTTTCTTCCGGTTTCTCACCGGCGGCTTCGCGGCCATAAACTTCCAGCCATCCAGGAGCGATCAGGATTTTTCCTTCCGTCTTGAACGGCTCACCTTCCACACGCGTTATCCGAGTCGTGTTTTCGTATTTAGCAGGCGGAAAGAATACAGCGACGAAGCGTTTCGCCACGAGATCGAAAACCTTGCGTTCGTAATCGTCGAGCGACCCCGAGCCGGCGCCGGTTGGAATAATCGCAAAATGATCGCCAACCTTTGCGTTGTTGAAGATGCGTTTGTTGGGCTTGACCCAATTGTTATCGAGCACTTTGCGCGCGAATAGATCGTCGATCTTGCCCAGCGTCGCTTTTACCGTAGGAAGGTAATCCTCGGGCAGGGCGCGAGAGTCTGTGCGCGGATAGGTGATGGCTTTGTGCTTCTCGTAAAGGGCCTGCGCGATTTGCAATGTGCGTTTCGCCGAGAAACCGAAGCGATTGTTCGCTTCGCGCTGCAAGGTCGTGAGGTCATACAGTTGCGGTGCGACCTGCGTGGTGGGCTTCTTCTCTTCCAGTTCGACGATTCCATCCCTGCCGCTGTATTTGCGCTGAATGGTGTCTGCGATTTCGCGATGCCACAAACGCGGCGCAGCGCGGTGCTCGTCCCAAAGCGAGCCGCTTGCAGAATCAAGCTGCTGCTCCGCGGCTGGTAAGTTCAACTGAAACCGGTCGAGCAGTCTGTGTGTTCGTTCAATTTCAGTCTCGTCTTTCTTGAACGCTTCATCGAACCATCGCCCCGCATATTCACCTGCCGCTCCACGAAATTTACCGATGACCTCCTGTAGCTGGCGCGGTTTGAACTCTTGAATCTTTCTCTCGCGGTCCACGATGATTGTCAGCGTCGGAGTCTGCACGCGTCCAAGAGAAGTGACCGTGCTTCCACGACCGCCGCTAAGTCGCAACGTGAACGCGCGCGTTGCATTGATGCCGACCAGCCAGTCCGCTTCGTTACGGCTCCGCGCGGCGCTCGCCAGCGGTTGCATTTCAATATCGCTGCGCAATCGAGCGAACCCTTCGCGAATGGCCTCCGATGTCATCGATTGCAGCCAGAGGCGCTTGATTGGCTTGTTTGTGTCGGCGTATTGAACGATATAGCGAAAGATCAATTCACCTTCGCGCCCCGCGTCGCACGCGTTGATGATGTCCGACACATTTTTGTCTTTGATGAGCTTACGAAGGACATTGACCCGGGCGCCCATTTTCTCCGCAGGCGCAAGCTCGAATTCAGCAGGCATGATGGGCAGTTTCTTCATGTCCCACTTGTCCTGTTCCTTCATTGACGCAGGCACCGCGAGCTCAAACAGGTGGCCGACCGCCCACGAGATGAGATATTTCTCGTTCTCGTAGTAATCCTTACCCTTTTTGAAGCCACCCAGGGCCTTGGCGATGTCGCCGGCAACCGATGGCTTCTCTGTAATTATGAGAGATTTGGACATGGGGGCTGGCAATCGAACCCAGTTACGGGACTTTTGCAAGTGGGAGACCTTCTTTAGGCACGCATGCCTGGGGAAGCCAGCATAACAGCATATCTATCCCAGCTTTATAAAATATTTCCCCGGCAATTGTTTGACCAAGCGCTTCAATTCCAGCTGCAGCAAAGTCGATGAAACCGTCGCGCTTGGCAGGCGTGTTTGCTCCGTAATGTCATCAATCGATGTCTCGGTCGCTTCGATCGCGTCGTAGATACGGCGCTCTTCTTCGGAAAGTGGTGGCAACGGGCGTGCCGCTGCTTCGGCGGACGGTTTTGCCTCAGGCAGAAGAATCTGCAGGTCATCCAAAATATCGCTGGCATCCATGACCAGCCTGGCACCTTGCTGGATGAGACGATTGGACCCCATCGCGCTCGGCGCGTTGATATGACCGGGCACGGCATAAACGGATCTGCCCTGTTCGAGCGCCTGCGACGCCGTGATGAGCGCCCCGCTATTCAAACCTGCCTCTACGACGAGAATCCCGTGACTCCAACCCGAAATGATCCGGTTGCGCATGGGGAAGGTTTGGCGGTCTGGTTCTATTTCCATGGAAAATTCGGACACGATCGCCCCATTTCCTGCTCGAATTTTTTCAGCAAGCGCAGCGTTCTCCGGCGGATAAAGCTTCGCTAATCCGGAGCCGATCACCGCGATCGTTCGGCCTTTTGCGGCGAGCGCGCCTTGATGGGCGGCGGTGTCGATCCCCCGCGCGAGCCCACTGACCACGGTCAATCCCGCATAGGCGAGCTGGTATGCCAGCTTTTTCGCGGATTCAACTCCGTAATGTGTAGTGCGCCGTGCACCGATGACGCCGATTGCATGATGATCGCGCTCTTTCAGTTCGCCCCAAACGTAAAGCACGATTGGCGGCGCATGAATTTCCCGCAGCGCCCTGGGATACGATGAAGATTCCTGGGTGATGACCATGGCTCCGAATTCGTGAATCCGGTCAAGCTCCGTGCCAAGATCGATAATCGATTCCCAGTTGCTAATTTGATCGGCTACTTCGTTGCCGATTCCTTCGATTTTTCGAAGCTCGCCGCGTTTCGCCGCGAGAATTTCTTGGGGCCGCTTGAATACCTCGAGTAATTTTCGCAGCCGCACCGGCCCGACCGTCGGCAGCATATTGAGCGCGATACATGCTTCCGTCGCGTTCATGAAATGCGGGCAACCCGCGTGCGAAATTGCCGCGGAGTAATCGCTGGAATGACAGAATGGCGATAATCCGGGACGTTTCTCGTAACGATTAGGTCCGCGTGGCCGGACATTGCGGCTGCGACTTGCATGGCATCTTCAAACTCACTCATGCGCATTGTCAGCGCCTGCCGCACGTTTTCGGTGGTGCCGCTGGCGACGCCGGCGAAAGCAAGCAAGTCGGCAACAAACTCTCGCGCCTTTGCATCATTTCTGGCAACGCGAAGGATGTAATAAACATTCGAGATCGTATGCCAGGCGACGAGCGCGCCACCGGGTGTTTGCTGGCACCATTGGACTACCGCGCTGCTCTCATCAACAAAAGCTTCGCGATCGAGCGCGACATCCAAAAGGACATCGGTATCGAGGAGAACCTTCAACGGCTATGAACGTATTTGCGTAACAAATACGTTAAGCGAGGATCGGATGGGTCGGGCCGCGGTTCTTTAAACTGACCCCGCCACTTCTCGACGAATGAGTGCGTGCCCAGTCGATTAAACTGTTGCTCGACGATTTGAGAAAGAGATGTGTGTTCTCGCTTCGCAAACACTTTTGCCCGCGCGATTGCCTTGCCATCGATCGTCAGAGTTAGCTTGTCCTTCATTACACGTGCAGGATACTTGGCACACGTGTTACCGTCAAGGAACCGATTAGAAGGGAATTTCGTCGTTGTCTGGCGCGGCCGACGTCGAGGACTTCGGCGGCGCGGTCGTTTTGCTGCCAGCGGTTCGATCTTCTTCGGCAGCCTCACCTGCGGCGCTCCCCGGACGACCCCCTAGTAACTGCATGCTCTCGCCTACGACGCGAAGTTTGGTCCGCTTTTGCCCAGTCTGCTTGTCATCCCAGCTATCCATTTGCAGACGGCCTTCGATGAAAACGGGCCGGCCTTTCCTTAGATACTCCCCGGCGATTTCGGCAAGGCGCGCCCATAGCACAACATCAACAAAAGTAACTTCTTCGCGTCTTTCCCCGCCCTCAGTTGTGTATACGCGGTTGACAGCGATACCGAGATCGCACACCGCACTGCCTTTGGGGGTATAACGGACTTCCGGGTCGCGTGTGAGATTGCCGAGGAGAATGACTTTATTAAAACTAGCCATTCCCGGGTTATACCTAACTCATTTTGCTTTTGCCACCTTTTTCGCAGCCTTTTCCTTCTTTTCCTCAAGGCGCTGGTAATTTTGGCGATAAATTTCGGGATCGAGTTTAAACTTCGAGCGGAGTTTCGCAATTGATTGCGGCTCGGCGTTGAAGACAAAATTAACGTAATAGCCCGCGTTGAGCGGGCCGGCCGCGTAGGAAAACGGGCGCTTGTCCATTTTCTGCACTTGTTCGATCTGGGCGCCCTCGTGTTGGAACTCGGATTCCAAGCGATCGATGACTTCCTTGATTGTATCTTCTTTGCCGTGCGTGTTTAGCACAAGCAGAGCTTCGTAACGGTGTTTCATGATTCTTCGGTTTTGTTGAAAATGTTCATCGCGGAATTGAGATCGTTGTCAATCGCGCATTTCACCGCTTCTACGGCGCGGTCGATGGTGGATCTAACCATTGGTTTTTCTTCTTCAGAGAAACGGCTCAAAACATGATCGATCGATCCTGCTCGCGGAGCCGCTCCGATTCCGACGCGGAGGCGGGGGATCTCTTCGGTACCAAATTGGACGATAACGGATTCGAGACCGTTGTGTCCGCCCGTTCCACCGCCGGCCCGCAATCTCAGGCGGCCGAGTGGCAATGCCATATCATCAAGCACCACGAGAAGCTCGGGGGGCTCGATCTTGTAAAACTGCGCTACTGCCAGGAGCGGATAGCCACTCCGATTCATATAACTCATCGGTTTTGCCAGGAACACATCTCCGCATTTGGCCAACAGGGCGTCCCACTTATTCGATTTTTCCCAAGTCGATCCAAACCTGGCGGCAAGCTGATCGACTACCATGAAACCAACATTGTGCCGTGTACCGGCATATTCTGGTCCAGGGTTTCCCAGCCCGGCAACCAGGTGAATCGACGATGCTTGCACGTCCGCTCAATCCTCGATCCGGTCCGGGCCGGACTGGCATTTTGCGTAATCCGCAATCAAGAAGGCTACTTCTTCTGCTCTTTTTCCTTTGCAGCCGGCGCGGCGCCAGCAGCTTCGCCCTCTTCCTTCTTCTCGGTGATAACTTCTGGTCCTGCAGCAGCAGCTTCGGCCTCAACGGCAACCGGTTCTTCTTCGACAGCAGGAGCCAGAACCGAAAAGGCCGTCAGATCCGCTGGGACCTCGGCAGTAACGCCGGAAGGAAGTTGAATATCGCGTACGTGGATGGAATCACCGATATTTAATTGCGAGACATCGACACTAATTCGATCTGGCAAATCACGAGGCAAACATTCGATGGCAAGAGCGCGCAGGCTTTGCTCAAGCAATCCGCCGAAGGTCTTCACGCCGATCGGCGTGCCAGTTGGCTCGAGAGGAACCTCAGCCTGGATCGCTTCATCCATGGAAATGGCATGAAAATCGATGTGGACGATCTCACCACCAACTGGCGAGTGCTGCACTTCCTGCACCAGCGCCGCGCGATTCGATTTTTCGCCCGCGATTTCAAGGTCAACCAAGACGTTTTCGCCTGAGGCGTGGCTCATCATTGCATTGATTTCCCGGGCGGCGACTTGTAAGGATTGCGCTTCAACTTTTCCGCCGTAAATGACCGCTGGAATAAGTCCGCGGGCTCGTAGCTTGCGTACACCCGAGCGGCCCACGTTCGTCCGCGGCTCTGCTTTTAATTTAACCTGTTTTGCCATTTGTTTCGTTCTCTATGTTAAACAGCGACGAGACCGACTCGTCATTGTGAATCCGCTTGATGCCTTCCCCAAGAAGCTCGGAAACGCATAGCACCGTGGTTTTAAACCCTTTCACGGTGCGCACAGGCGTGCTGTTTGTGGTTATTAATTCCGCAATTTCCGACTTTTGCAACCGTGGAATTGCGACATCGACAAGCACCGCGTGCGCGACGCCTGCATAAACGTCGCGTGCGCCCTGCTTTTTCAACATCGCCGCCGCCGACGTGAGTGTGCCGGCCGTCTCCGTGAGATCGTCCACGAGCAGCACATCGGTATCTTTGACATCACCGATAACATATGACGCTTCGGTCTCAGTGGCGCTCTTGCGCTCCTTCGCCACTATCGCAAGGTTCGCGCCCAGGATTTGGGCATAAGCCGATGCCATCTTCAGCCCGCCCAGGTCGGGAGAGACCACAGTCGTTTTGCCTTTAAGCCGTTTGCGCAAATACTTGATGAGAACCGGCAGTGAATAAAGATGGTCGACTGGGATATCAAAAAAGCCCTGCACTTGTTGGGCGTGTAAATCCATCGTCAACACCCGGTGCACTCCCGCCGCGTAGAGAAGATTTGCGACCAGCTTCGCAGTGATCGGTACACGTGGCTGATCTTTTCGGTCTTGCCGTGCATACCCGAAAAACGGGATCACGGCAGTGATCCGATCTGCGCTGGCGCGTCGGGCCGCGTCCACCATGATCAGCAACTCCATCAGGTGCTGGTTTGTGGGTGGACAGGTCGGTTGAATGATAAAAACGTCGTGGCCCCGGATATTCTCTTCAATGCGTACATAGGTTTCGCCATCGGGAAACGATTTTACTGTGGCCTGACCCAGCGGCACACCCACGTACTTGCAAATGCGTTCGGCCAGATCGCGGTTGGCGGAGCCGCTGAAAATTTTTAATTCCGGTTGGAGGGCGAACATGGAGCGGCTAACTTAGGCGTGTAGCAATGCCCTTGGCAAACTTGAAAACTTGCCAATCAACTCTTCTGTAGCGAAGTTTCAGCACCCCCGATTCTCTCAAATGAATACCGAGGTCATTCGAATAGAGCGACCGACGACAAGCTCCAGGTTGTTCGCGCATAGTCGCTGGGATGCTATCCCCGCGTTGGCCGGCCTGTTTCATCTGGCTTATTTCGTTGGACTATTTTTCCTCTACCCGCATGCGCCGCTGTGGGTCGTGCTGATCCTGGGCTTCATTTATTCGCTAATGGTCAATGCGAACATCAACGGGGTAGGGCACAACTTCATTCACAATCCGTTCTTTCGCTCCAAGACGCTGAATCGCATTTTTGGAGTCACCCAATCCATCGCCTGCTGCTTCTCCCAGACGATGTACGACGCCGTGCACATGCAGCATCATAAGGGGAATTCCGACCGCCAGGACGAAAACGGTAATACTATTGATTGGCTCTCGATTTATCGTCACGGCCACGACGGCGAGGCGGAAAATCCATGGAGCTATGTGTTCCTGGGTTTCTTTCGCGACGATGTCGGGGCAATTCGGAGAGAACTGCGCAAACGCAACAATGGCGACGTATTCTGGGGGAACCTCGAGCTGGCTGCCTTCGCGGCCACGCTCTTTGTAATGTTCCTGCTCCACTGGCGCTTTGTAATTTTTTATTTTCTGCCGTTCTGGTACCTCGGTCACTGTTTTAGTTACCTCAACGGTTACTATCGCCATTATGGAGCGAATCCCGACAAACCGATCGCCTGGGGTGTAAGCAGCTACGGAAAAATCTATAACTGGCTGTTCTTCTACAACGGTTACCATGCCGAGCACCATTTCCGGCCCAAAGTGCATTGGACGAAGATGGAAAAATTTCACCAAAGCATCGAAGGGCTCCAAAAACAGGAAGGTGTTCGCACAATCAAGCGCGCGCATGTGCTCGGCTTTCTGGATCCCGATCTGCCGAAGCGCGGAGAGCGAGCAACCACCTCTGTGCAAGAGCAGGCCGCTTCATCGGCGCGATAGTTGTTGTAGCCGCCTCGCTGCGCGCGGCGTACCTGTTTTTGCATGCGCGCCGCGCGTCTCACAGAGACGCGGCTACAGCTTTGCGAAACTTGCTCGAAGCTTTTCTTTCTTCGCTTCGCAATCTTCCTGCAACCGGCGCACTTCTGAGGCAAGCTGTTTCTCGAGTGATTGCGCTTCTTCGAGAGTCCCGGCGATTTGCGCCTTGCGAATTTGATCTTTCAAGAAGAGTTCTCTTTCAGCGATTTTCGCCTGATAAACAGAATCGACTTCTGCGATTTCTTTTTTCTGATCTTCGGTGAGCGAGATGGAAGGCGACGCTTTCTCAAGCCGCTCCATTGCCAGTTCGTAAGCCGATTTCATTTGGGTATCCTATTCTTGCTCATGCTCCTTTTTAATCCAGACGGCGCGCCTGGCAGTCCCGCCCAGCCTAAAAACGTGCTGAATTGCGTCTAAAGAATCAATTCTTAAATTGTTTTAATGTCTTTGCGAATCCAATTGCTCAGTATCGATTTCGACGGAACGCTCGTCTCGCACGCTGGCGAACCTGCATTGGATCGGCAATGCATGGAATTGATCCGTGAGCTTCAGAACGCAGGTGCGACCTGGGCGATCAACACCGGGCGCTCGGTGGATCTGCTCGAATCCGGGCTCGCCAGTTTCGAAATCCCAATCCGCCCGGATTTCATTCTGACAACCGAGCGAGATGTCTTTCGTGCCGGCGGAAACGGCGACAAATGGGAGCCATTCGGCGATTGGAACGACCGCTGCGCGCGCGATCACGCTGAGTTGTTCACTTCAGCGCAGCCGGTCCTCGCTGAGGTAGTCGATTTTGTGACTCAAGAAACAAAGGCCCGCCTTATTTACGATTCCGATCGCCTGGAAGGCCTCGCAGCGGAAGACGAGGAAGAAATGGAGCGGATTGCCAGATTTATTGAGGAGACACGCGCCGGGCATCCAAAATTTGATTATCAACGGAACGGCATTTACCTGCGTTTTTGCCATGCCGATTATCACAAAGGCGCAGCGCTTGCGGAGTTGGCGCGTCTAATCGAAGTCTCGCGCGACAACATCTTTGCAGCCGGCGATCATCATAACGATATCTCGATGTTGGATGGGAAATTTGCAGCGATGCCCTCCTGCCCAGCCAACGCAATTCCCGAGGTCCAAAGCGCGGTGCGCAACGCAGGGGGTTACGTTGCGCAGCAAGAACACGGCGCCGGCGTCTACGAAGCACTGTTGCACTTTGCAGATGGAAAATCGTTGAGGACCTTGGAGCGCTAAGTTGTAGCCACGGCGCTGCGTCGCCGTGCCAGCAAATCGCGAGCGGGGCGCCTCGACACAGCGAGGCGGCTACACCAGCCTGGTTGGTTTCGCCGTCGCCAGCGCCAGCGGCGCATCGGCTTCAATTTTCCCGGCAAACCGATTCGTCATGTAGGTGAGGAGTAATACCCAAAAAGTAAGCGCCAATCCGAATAGTGGAAATTGAAGCGCGAGCGGCAGCGAGTAGATAATGGCCATCAGCGGAATCCAGACTGCCCAGGTGGCGAGCAATGTCGGAATGATTTTGTCGCGGTAATGTTCCCATGTGAAAAGATCGCGAACGGGCTGCAGCGAAATACCGTTGTTCTTCCATTCGTAAGTCAGCACTCCAAACGGCGCCGCAAAAAGGGGATTGTAACCAAATTGATCGACGCAGATTTTCGCCGCGACTACTGGAAGCGTTGCGACGTCTCCAAACCAGGCTGCTTCACTTCGATACAAAAAATCGACAAGCGTTCCGTCGAGTCCCCACACAGGTACGGTAAACAGCAAATTACGAAGATTCCGGTGACTCGGGCGTCCTCGCTGGAAGAAAAGAATCAAGAACAACTCCGGAATAAGAGCCCCTGCTGCCACGGATGCGACGATGATAAACAGCGGGCCGTATGTTCGCTTTAGCTCTGCCAGTCGCGAAAGGACCGCGAATGCAGTGTGACTTGTGTAAAAACTGAAGAGCAATATCAGCATGAGCGCCTGAATGATTAACGCTGGCATTGCGTTGGCTCGCGCCGCTTCCCAACCAAGAGCGAGCGGCGAGCGCGTTCTATGCGTCATCGTCGCTGAGTGTTCTCCGGGCGCCCGTGCGATCAAGTACAAATCTCCGCGGCACTGTAGACGCTTCGCTCTGCGAAGAGCGCCGCTAACTTGACCAGGAATCGTTGGCTGCGTCGCCCGGAAGTCGGCGGCTGCAGCCGAATTACCAATGAACGGTTCCGCTGGCTCCAGGCCCACCTGGAGTGAACTTTCCCTCATCGTTCAGTTTCTCGCCAGGAACAGGTGTACCAGATGCAGCAGATTCGGAGACCGAGTCGCTGCTTGTCGAATCCTGCGATGTTGCACAGGCAGGGAGCAGCGATACGACCATCAGTAAAAGAACCGCGCGCAGGGCAAAGCGTTTCTTCACTCGGCGAACGTACCTGTGCAGGTGTTTGATGCAAGCCGCGGTGTCCGATAGATTTTGTGGTGAAGAGCGCCGGCAAAGCCGATCCCGATAGCGCCCGGAGAGCAGCCAAAGCTGATCGCCGCGGCGACTTCGGCGATCTTAAATCTCTCGTTTTTAGCGAACTTCAAGACCAGGTTCGCGAACTGGGAGAGCCCTCATATCGCGCTGGTCAGATCATGGACTGGCTTTACAAAAAGCGCGTCGACACGATCGACAAAATGACCAATTTACCGAGACCCTTTCGCGAACGGTTCTCCGAGACATTTTCGCTTGGCAGGATTGACCTCGTGCGCCAACTGGGCGCGCGAGATACAACGCGGAAATTTCTTCTTCGTTTAGCCGACGGTAATTTGATCGAATCGGTTCTGATTCCCGCGTCACCGGCCCTTTACGGAACAAGATCGGACCGTCGGACGATCTGTGTCTCGACCCAGGTGGGTTGCGCGTACGGCTGCAAATTTTGCGCGAGCGGTTTGGAAGGTTTCTCACGCAACCTGAGTGCAAGCGAGATTGTCGACCAGCTCCTCGCAGTTGAGCGCGCGACGGGTGAAAAGATCGACAACGTTGTGTTCATGGGAATGGGCGAGCCGCTTGCCAACCTCGAGAACGTGCTGCGAGCGATTCGGATAATTAACGCGGAGTGGGGCCTCGGCATAGGCGCTCGACACATCACGATTTCAACCAGCGGTTTGGCGCCGCAAATTCGCAAACTGGCTGAAGAGCCTTTGCAAATTCGGCTGGCCATTTCTCTGCACGGTGCCACCGACCAAGTTCGCAATCGGATCATGCCGATCAACCGCCGTTACAACATTGAGACACTGCTTGCGGCCTGCGATTACTACAAAGCTCACAAGACGCAGCGCCTTACCTTCGAATACATCCTGATTGCAGGCGTGAACGATTCTGATGAGCAGGCGCGTCTCCTTTCTGGCCACGCGCACCGGCTCTCGGCGAAAGTGAATTTGATTCCGTACAACAGCGTATCCGGTCTTCCTTGGGCACGACCTTCGGAGAAGCGTCAGGAAAACTTTCTGTCGATCTTACGAACTGAAGGAATTCCGGCGACGCTGCGTCGCGAGAAAGGGCATGACATCGATGCCGCATGCGGACAGTTGCGATTGCAAACGCAGCGCCAAGCACTTCGTACACTGTAGCCACGACCATATGGACCCTCGGAAGGTAGTGTGTCGGAGGCCGCCCACAGGGCGGTGGCCACAGATCAAAACTTTTTGCGCGCAGAGAAAAGCTCGCGTTTAGTGCTTTATCATGGCCGGCCATCAGGGTGAGCCCGAACGCGTCTGGGACGAGTACCAGTGGGAGCGTTTTCTACAGCAACAGGAGGGCAAAGCGGAAAAGTACATGCGATTGCTGGAAGAATACCTTGATGATCCGCAGCGTGACGCGATTATCGCGCGCGAAATGGGTTGGACCCAATTATTGGATACCAGAGATTGGAGCGCGGATCTCGACGCGCTCCCGGATGAAGAGATGGACGACCAGGAGGACCGTGTAATCGACGAGACTTTCGGATCAGCGGAGACCTTCGAAGAACATGATCTTTATCGTGCTGCCTTCGCTTTGACGATCTGGATTGATCACCTTTTCGATCGAAACGCCTCGCTTCCGAGCGAGCCGGCAGCTGTAAAATTGGCCACTCAAGCCGCGCTGGCGAACGCCAAGCTGGCCGCTGCCTTGAGCAGCGATAGCCTGAGTGAAATCGGGATGACAATCGCGTATTTGAAGCGGGCCTTAAAAGCGATCACCATTTCAATGGATGCGGCAGCTCAACTCCGGAAGATCGCGGGATTGGTTACTCGCTCACAATACGCAGTCCTTCGCCAGCGGCTTTTTCAAGTGCGAGACGGCATTGTTACTCTGATGGGAGAATATCGCGGCGAGTGGCGTCGCCGGTTCGGCCCCGAAGGTTTTCGGCGTTGAATGAAATAGGGCCAGCTCCCGTCCAATCATGCAAACGGAAGCGACTCTGGCTCAAGCCGATGTGTCGGAACTGGATTTGGTGGCCCGATGCCAGACCGGTGACACCGAGGCATTCGACGAACTGGTAACTCGCTACCGAACACGAGTATTTGGCATGATTTACAACATGGTTCATAGCGAGCAAGACGCCTGGGATTTGGCTCAGGATAGCTTTCTTAAAGCATGGAAATCGATTAACCGCTTTCGGGGGCGCTCCTCGTTTTATACCTGGATTTACCGAATCGTCATGAACGTGACGATCGATTGGCTACGGAAAAAACAAATTAAGGGCGGAGGGAGCGAATTCAACGATTCGATTCAGCTAAGGGAAGTTGAGCCGGCATCCAAAACTGTGCCGAAGTCAGGAGCTTTGCCTCACGAGATGATGGAACGGAGCGAAATCCGCGCCCGAATCGACGAAGCGATTGCTCAACTCTCGCCCGAGCAACGAGCTGTCATTTTGATGAAGGAGATCGAAGAGATGCAATATCATGAAATCGCGGAAGCACTCGGTTGTTCGATAGGCACGGTGATGTCGCGCCTGTTTTATGCGCGCAAGAAATTGCAAAATTTGCTGAGAGACGTTTATGAAAACATTTGAAGAAAAGTGGACAGCATGGCTGGACGGACAGCTCAGCGGGCGAGAACTGTCGGAATTCGAGGCGTCATTGCCAGATAAAGCTGGCGCTGAAGCCGAGAAAGCCGACGCAAGAAAGCTTGGCGCTTTTTTGAAGCGCGAGCTAGGTGTCTCTGCGCTGACGAACGAAGAGTTTTTTAGCCATCAGCTCCGGAAAAAAATCGGTGATAGTAGCGCGCCTTCCGCGGAGCGCGAAGCCAGAGGCTCTACGTGGTGGACAATTCCTCGCCTGTTATGGACGGGAACAGCGTCGCTGGCCGTCTTTTTGGTTTTTACGATTTTCGTCATGCGCGACAAGAATCCGGCGGAAGAATCGCAATATCTCACCCAGATTCTAAATGCGCGCGTTGATCCGGTCGTTAGCCCAAACGCGAGCGTCTCAATGTTCGAGGTGAAGCAAGACCGGGTAACGGTGTTGTGGACGGAAGGTTTGCAAAGTTTGCCTGCCGACTACGCCGCCAAGTAATTGCTCATGGGTCGCTCGCTGGCGTTCTTATTTCCTTTTGTCTCACTGATCGCTGTTGCGGCGTCAGGGCTGCAGGGTTCTGAAACCGTGTGGAGCGGACTTGTTATTGCGGAAAACGTGGCCCAGCCGCAGCCGATTCCTCCGGAACTCACGCGGATCGAAGGGTCTCTGAAAAAGTTTTTTGGCTACAACCAATTTCAGGTGATCGGCCAGTCACAAAAGATTCTTAAGACCGGACAAGAAGACTGGCTGGCAACCAGTAAATTTTTTGGACTGCATGTTGACGCACAGGGTGAGACCAAGGCCGGCTATGTTTTGAATTTGAAGCTTTACAAGGAGAAGGAACTCTTGCTTGAAACGGATACCAAGCTGAGCAAACGCAGCCCGCTGGTTATCAAAGGTCCCCAAGTGGGCAGTGGGCAATTGTTGCTGGTGTTGGTAGTACAATAAGCGTCGCGCGTTTTTGCAGATTAGAGATGCGCATCCTGCTTCTTTTTCTAATGGCTGAATTTTCAATTGTGTCCTCCGCACTTACTTCAGAAAAACCATTCGCTTTCAAAGACACGCCGGGGAAGCTGCCGAAAGAAGTGGTCCCGACGGACTACTTCATTCGGATCATCCCGGATATCGACAAGTTGACATTTGCCGGGACCGAGACGGTGAAGCTCGACGTTGCTAGCCGCGTCCGCCAATTAGTGCTCAATGCACTCGAACTCAAAATCGAAACGGCGTCTGTCGATGGCAAAGACTTGCCAGCCTCCGCGATTAAGACCGACACCAGAAATGAACTGCTTACGCTCGCGTTACCGTCCGAACTCGCCAGCGGCGAGCACACGCTTACGCTTCGTTTTGCGGGCAAAATAAATGAGCAAGGGCAGGGCCTTTTCTACATGCGTTATCAGGAGCAAGGCAGTGGCGCTCGGAAGATCATGCTCGGAACCCAATTTGAAGCGACCGATGCCCGCCGTTTTTTTCCTTGCTGGGACGAGCCAGTTTTTCGCGCGCGCTTCCAATTGACTGTGGTCGTGCCGGAGAACTGGCTTGCTGTCTCGAACATGCCGATCGAGAGCGAGAAGAAAATCGCCGGTGGTAAAGAAGTCCGCTTCGCTGCAACACCGCCAATGTCCAGTTATCTGAATGTTTTCGTCGCGGGCGAACTCGATTTCATTGAATCGCGAAGCGGCCCCACCCAGCTCCGAGTGATCGCGACGAAAGGCAAGGCTGAAATGGGGCGTTACGCGCTGGAAGCCACCGCGCAAATTTTACAATATTACAACGATTATTTCGGCGTGGCCTATCCGTTGCCGAAACTGGATCAGATCGCGATACCCGGCGGCTTTGGTGGCGCGATGGAAAACTGGGGCGGCATTACTTACTACGAATCGAAGCTCTTGTTTGATCCGAAAAGTTCTTCTGCGGAAACGAAGCAAGATATCTACGAGGTTCTCGCGCACGAAATGGCGCACCAATGGTTTGGCGACCTGGTAACCATGGCGTGGTGGGACAACTTGTGGCTCAACGAAGGTTTTGCGTCATGGATGGGCTCCAAATGCACAGCGCACTTTAATCCGCAATGGGAAGTCTGGCTGCGCCGGGAATTTCCGCGGGACCCCAGCCGCCGTGTCGGGATTGCCAGGGAAGCGGCAATGGAAGGCGATGCGCGATCAACCACTCATCCGATCCAACAGCCAGTCGCGACCGAGGCTGAAGCCAACAGCGCCTTCGACGATATCACATACAAGAAAGGGCAATCATTTTTGCGGATGTTGGAGAGTTTTCTCGGTGAAGATGTGTTTCGGAAAGGAATTCGCCGTTACATGGCGGCGCATAGATATTCAAACACCACAACAGCGGACTTGTGGAAAGCGCTCTCGGAGGCTTCCGGTAAACCAGTTGGGGAGATCGCGGCCGGCTGGACGGAGCAACCGGGATTTCCAGTCGTAAAAGTGAAACGAGAACAAGGCGGCAACGTCTCGCTCTCGCAGGAACGTTTTACTGTTAATTTCACAAACGCTCCGCCGCTCGAATGGAAAATTCCCTTGACGTATGCGGTTGTCGGTCAAGCTCCGGCGGCATTACTGCTGACCGGGAAGTCCGGCAACATTCATGACATTCCTCCGGATCGAGCGCTTAAGCTGAACGTAAACGGCGCCGGCAATTATCGCGTCGAATACGATCAACCATCGTGGAAATTATTGCTCGGAGCTTTAAAGAATCTGGGCGTCGCGGATCGCGTGAACCTGCTGAGCGACGCCTGGGCGCTGGTCCAAGCAGACCGCGCACCGATCGCTCTTTATTTCGAATTGGTGGAAAAACTGCCCGCTTCGACCGAACTTGCCGAGCGTGAACAGATCATTCACGTGCTTGATTTTATTAACACGCTTTTGAGCGGTAGTCCTGAACACGAAAAATTTCAGCGATATGCGCGATCGCTCTTGCGTCCTGCTTTTGATGCGGTTGGCTGGGAAACTAAACCGGACGAGCAACCGGCCACAACAAACCTCCGGGCGAGCCTGATTACGGCGCTCGGGAATCTGAATGATTCGGAAATCGTTCAGGATTGTCGCCAACGTTTTAAAGCCTATCTCACGAATCCAGAAACGCTGGCTCCTGATCTTCGGCCGGCCGTCTTTTCAGTCGTTGGACGATACGCTGACGAATCGACATGGAATGAACTTCATCAACTCGGCCTGAAGACAACGAGCATTGAAGAAAAACAGCATTATTACGACGCGCTGGCCGCCGCGATCGACCCCAAATTGGTGACGAAGACCCTTCCGATCGGCCTTACGGACGAATTGCCGACAAGCCGCGCGGTCTTTCTGGTCTTGAGAGTCGCTCGCGAAAGTGGTCATCCGGATATCGCGTGGGATTTTGCCAGAGCGAACATGAAAGCACTCCTCGCAAAGACCGATGCGCTTGGCGCTAACAGGTATGCGCCCAGCCTGTTCACCTTTTTCAGCGACGAGTCGCGAGCCGAGGAGTTACGGACATACGCGAAAAACAGCATGCCAGCTGCGAGCGCTCCGGAAGTAGCAAAAGCCGTGGATGAAATTCAGTTCCGAGCCGAGTTCAAAAAACGCCTCGCACCCCAACTCGGTGCATGGGTCGACACCGAAACACGCCGAGCTCCGCAGATCACTGATCACTGATCACTATTCTGCTGCGGCGTGACCCACAGACGCATCGGAATCATCGAAGACTCGACAAACCCGTGGTGGCGGAAAAATTCCTGTGCCGCATTTTCCGGCCGGTCGGTCAGCAGAGTAATGCGAAGGAAATTTTTCTGTTTAGCAAAATCGATCGCATGCTGGAGAAGCCTGGTACCGTATCCCTTCCCCTGATATTCCTTATGAATCACCAGATCTTCCAGGAGGATAACGAAGCCCCCCTCAGCCGTGCTGATGGTAAACAGCAAATTGATCATCCCCACGATCGCCCCGTTTCGCCGCAATACAAAGACGCGGCCCCTGCTGGGCTGTTCGAAAATCAGACGCAAACCACGAAGCTGTTTTTCCTTGTCCGGGCGGAAATCCCCTTCCTGAGCAAACAAACCCCCGAGCATTCCCGACAATTCGTCCAGGTCGGCTTCGGTCGCCGGCTCGATCACCACAATTTCTTTTTCGCCCATTGGTTGCACTGCTTATTCCAAAAATCCGCCTTCCTGGCAATCAAATTAGCCTGACACGCCGTGGCGCCGCTAACTATTGATGCATCTGGCGGCGTTGACAATGTTGAGCTCGACCTTACTGTAGCCGCTCTTAAATCGCACCGAGTCTGTTTTCGGTTTTATGAAACGCACTTACCAGCCATCCAAGCGAACACGCAAACATCAACATGGTTTTCGTGCCCGCATGAAAACAAAAGGGGGCCGCGCGACCCTGGCCCGCCGCCGCCAACGCGGCCGCAAACGCCTGCTCCCAAAGGGCGTCGAAACGCATTACGCGCGCCATACGCAGGCATAACCTATCTTGTTCCTGCCAGCCGTCCTGTTTGTCTGACTGAGATTGAGCAACTCTTTTGTCGTTTGGTCACGCCAGGCCGGCTTGGCTACGCTGCGACCAGAAAATTTTCCTTAACGAAAATCAAGCTACTCGCAGCATGCGAGATCGTCTGATCTGGAAGGGATATAGACCGGGGTTCCGAGCTTTTCCATCTGGCGTTTCCCGAGGCGAAACATAACGAGAATGCGTGGGCCGCACGCAGCGCGATACCGTTTCAATTCCTGTTCGGGAAACTGCCGGCCTTCGCATAAGAATCAATTTCGCGAACCGGATCGGACTCTTGCCAGTCTCAATCGTCCGGATTCCAAAGGCGCGTACGAAAGTAGTCTCGCCAGCTTTTCGGAAGCGAGGGTAGTTCACTGACGCGATGCATGAGGTCCTGGTCTGTTGCATCTCGCCCGTACAAATTCACAACATCAGTAACCGTAATGCCGTGCCCATCTTGTTCGAGTAACTCTATCGAGTCGCCAGCAGTAACTTCTCCTTCTTTCAGCACCGCAAAGTAGAAGCCTGACCGGCCGCTTTGCAGAAAACGCTTTACGATATCCGGGCGGTTGAAGCGAATGCCGAGTTTAAAACAGGGCATTCGAGGTTGAGTGACGACAAATTCTGCAGAACCGATCCGAAAGCGGTCGCCAATGCGGACTGTTTCTTCAAGCAAGCCCGTCGTTGTGAAGTTTTCGCCGAAAGCTCCCGACGGAAGGTCGATTCCAGGCAGTTCCTGACGCCAGAACGGATAGTGTTCCGATGGGTAAGCATAAACAGCCTTATCGATTCCTCCATGCACAGACAGGTCGGACTGCTGATCCCCATCTAAGTTGAGTTGGGCGACTCGAACGCGCCCGGGAACCGGCGATTTGAATATCGAAGTGCGGACCGTCTTTCCTTTCCATTCGATTTCGCGCGGGAGTCCTACGTTGACAGAGAAGAGCTTCATGGTGCGCAAATTGGGATGCTTTTGAGAATGGCCTGATGCCATGCCAAGCAGCACGCTCGCAGCTCGCATCTGCCAGGCAAGCCTTTGAAAGGCGCGATCAGGCTGATGCAAGTTCCGCACGGATGACTGCCGAGATCAGGACGGTCGCAATCTCGGGTCGGATTACGTAAATTTCGCGCCTGTTTGCGCGCGCTGCTGAACGCATCCCGCGTGAGCGCGACTGCTTCCCGAGGATCATCGGTGAATCGCGCGGCGAAACTGTAAACCGCCGGATAATATTGAGCCACTAGACGATCAAACCGTGAGCTTTTCGTTTTCATAAGGGTCTCCTGCCCGATTCGTCGAAGCGGATTGCTTTTCCTTACAAATTATGTGCGTCACGCTTGAAGGATTTTTCTGCTGATCGAAAGTCTGCTAAAATCAGGAACTGGAAATCGCAAATTTTTCGCACCGTTAGCTCAATTGGCAGAGCAAGTGACTCTTAATCACTGGGTTGCAGGTTCGATTCCTGCACGGTGCACAATTATTTGCCTAATCGACATATCTTTGTGCAATCGGCATCTTGCGACCCATTCCGAAGGCGCGGCTGGTTACTTTCAATCCGGGGGCGGCTTGCTCGCGTTTGTATTCGTTAAGATCAACCCGGCGCTGCACCCAACGGACTGTTTTCTCATCGAATCCGCGCGCGATGATGTCGCGTGCGCTCAGGTTTTCCTCGACATAAAGCTGCAGGATCTGATCGAGAATCTCATATGGTGGCAATGTATCCTGATCTTTCTGATTTAGTTTCAACTCCGCGCTGGGCGGTTTTTCAATTGTGGACCTTGGAATGATTTCACGCCCGCGGCCCGCTCGCGGCGCGTAGTGGGAGTTGATCCAGCGCGCTAATTCATAGACCATCGTTTTCGGCACATCGCTGATCACAGCCAGTCCGCCCGCCATATCGCCGTAAAGAGTGCAATAGCCAACAGCCAGTTCGCTCTTGTTGCCAGTGGTAAGCACGAGGTGGCCGAACTTGTTCGAGAGCGCCATCAAGGTCATCGCGCGCAGGCGCGGCTGCATGTTTTCTTCTGTCTCGTTTTCCGCCAGGCCTTTGAAGATTTCTTTGAACTGTGATTTGAAATCTCTAAACGCGTCTGTAATCGGAATCTCGAGGGATTTAATTCCGAGAGTGCGCGCCAGTGTGCGAGCGTCATCGATGCTTCCGCGAGATGAGTACGGGCTGGGCATGGAAACGCCTGTCACATTCTCAACTCCCAGCGCATCGACCGCGATGACTGCGGTCACCGCGGAATCGACTCCACCGCTGAGGCCAATTACGGCGGAATGGAAATTGCATTTGCGAAAATAATCGCGAACTCCCAGCGAAAGCGCGCCGAAAAGTTG
>DASREQ010000016.1:0-104303 GCA_035651975.1 Candidatus Udaeobacter sp. | reverse complement strand
CTGTCGATGAGTGATTTAGCCATGTTCATTTCGCGTTTGCCTACTTCAGTTTTCTTAGGCACATGCAATTTCTCGGGGTCTGCAAGCTCATCGGCAAAATGCATCAACTCCAGAACGAGCGCGCCATCTTCGGGTTTTACTCCGGCGAGGTATTGGCGCGTTTTAATGACTACTTTGGCAATTCCAACCTTGCCGCTGTCCTTTAACGCATCCCGCAGGAGCGCATAAGCTTTGTCTCCTCCTTTTTGAGGTTCCAAATAATAAGGCTTATAAAAATACATTGGATCGATCTCTTCCTGATCAACGAAGTCCTGAATATCGACCGTCTGCGTTGCTTCCAGATCGACGCGCTGAAAGTCCTCATCCTTGAGCACGACGTATTTCCCCTTCTCGTACTCGTAGCCTTTGACGATCTGGTCCCAGGTTACCTCTTTGCCATCCTTTTCGGCAACACGCCTGTAATTTACCGGACTCAAATCGCTTTTGCGCAGTAGACGAAACTTGAGCTCTTCCCGTCGCGTGGCGGGGTAGAGAGCGATCGGAATGCTAACCAGGCCGAAGCTGATGCTGCCCTTCCAAATTGCGCGCGCCATATACAACTATTTCGCATGGCGACCCCGAAACGCGTGCTCAACCAACTGTCATGTCGAGCGAAGTCGAGAGATCTCTGGCAGCGAATCAAAGGGGGTGACAACGAAAACATACCCAGAGATTCCCCGACTTCGTTGCACTCCGCTGGAAATGACAAACGAAAATTCGTGCAACGATCCAAGCCTACGCGGCAAGTTCGAGCTCCTGGCGAGAAATGCCGCGCAGCTCGAAAAGGCGAATCAACGTCTCCTCAATCAAATTGTTGGGGCACGACGCGCCGGCAGTGATCCCAATGACGGCCGGTCCGTTCGGCAACCAGAAATGCGAGACCACTTCACGTTTCTCGTGCAAGTTGTAGTGCTTGATCTCCGTCGCGGAAACGAGCCGTGAAGCGTTGAGTACGAAATAGGTGGGCAATTTCTCCTCGCCCATCTCAGCGAGATGGGATGTGTTCGAACTGTTATAACCGCCCACGACCAGCAGCAAATCCATTGGCACGTTGAGCAGTTCGCGCAACGCATCTTGTCGCTCCTGCGTGGCGCCGCAGATGGTGTCGAAAAATCTGAAATTCTTTTCCGCAAGCTCGGGTCCGTCTCGATCGACGATGGCCCGTCGCACACGGCGCTGCACCTCTTCGGTTTCTCCGCGCAGCATCGTGGTTTGATTTGCCACACCGACGGTTTGCAGATGCACGTCGGGATCGAACCCGGGCGAATGCGCGCCCTTGAACTTGGCGAGGAACGCGTGTTTGTCGCCGCCGTACCTGATATAGTCGCAGACATAATCGGTATCTTCGAGCGTTAGAACCACGACGTAATGTCCGCTTCCATCGCCAAGCGCGCGCGAGCTGGTCGCCTTGGTTTCTTCGTGTTCAGCTTTTCCATGAATGATGGAAGTAGCCGACTCGCTCGCGTACTTGCGCACTCGTTTCCAGACACTCATCACGTCTCCGCACGTTGTATCGACAATCTGACAGCCGCGGTCTTTGATTTGTTGCTGGATGGATAACTCCGTTCCAAACGCCGGTACGATCACCACATCGTCAGGACCGAGATCGGAAATGTCGGCCTCTTTGTTTTTGCCGGTCAGGTTCTTAATGCCTAACGAGGCGATTTGATGATTGACCTCCGGGTTGTGAATGATTTCGCCGACAATGAAAAGACTTCTGTCCTTGAAAACCTTGCGTGCTGCATACGCGAGATCGATCGCGCGCTCCACGCCGTAGCAAAAACCAAATTGTTTCGCCAGGCGCACAGTGGTATGACCCACTGAGATAATTCCACCCGCGCGGCGTACCTTTTCGACGATGTCGCTACGATAGTGTGACTCGACCTGCTGCTGCACTGCAGCCATCACGTCGGGTGTACGCAGGTTCACTTTCTCCCGCGCGGTTGTGCCGCTGGAAATGAGGTTCGTGCTCATATCATGGTCTCATTCTGAGCGCAGCGAAAGACCTGCCTCCAGTTCTGTGCAAGATCTTATTTGGGAGGGCCTTGCCATTCCAGAATTGGGGGACCTGGATGTTTCGCGTTCGCACAACATGACACGAACTAGCGGCAGCGGCAACGAGCCGCAGCCCATTATTGAAGCAGTGGTCCGCTCGGTTTTTCAAACCCAGCGTCCGTGATCATTAATCGCGGGTCGGGATCCGGTGTTTTGGAATCATCGACGCGCTGCACTTTCGGTCCGAGCGTTGCATCCTCAGGCTGCGAATTAGCAATGTTCACCGGAGTGCCAATTCGCACCAGCGCGAAAAACTTCGGCGCAGCTTCCCCGTGCAATCGGATACAGCCGTGCGTGCGCGGATAGGGATGGACAAAACCCTGGTGGAAACCGTATGCGGGCGCGAACTCGCACCAGTAACCCATCGGGTAACCTACGTAACGCCCAGGCCCGCCTCCCGTAGAGGGAACCACGCGATTGCCTTGTACGCTAAACCCATACGACCCCGAACGCTTGTGCTCCTGTTTGGAGTAGATCTTGAAATTGCCTTTTGGCGTCGGTTTCGCCGGGATCCCGATCGAGCACGCGACTGCCATGAGACAACGGTCACCTTCCATTACATAGACGTTTTCCTTCGAGAGCGAAACCAACACGCGCACCTTGGATGGGTCATTCGGCTTGTACGCCGTCACATGATAAGGCCCGCCACGGGCCACCTGCCCAGTTTGACAACCAGTCAGCAGCAGGAGCGAACCGCCGGCACATAGCAAGAGCAATCGGAAGATATATCGCATACGAGCATACTGGATAAGATTGGGCGGCTTTTTGTCAACCGCGCCCGTGAATTCGTCGTCGAGCGTTCACCCAGTGAAGACTGTGAGGAAGGCAACTTCGACCGCGAGCGCTTCGTGAATATTGCGATTCAGATAATCGCGCAATTCTTCGAGACACCGGATGCGTTTCAAGATTTCCGCCGTGCTGAATCGGCTTGCCAGCGCAGTGGTTTCTTTTTCTGCTCGAGGCAGGCTACGTCGGGCCACACCATTACTGGAGCGCAAAACGTCAGACCACCAGGCGAATAATGTCTCGATCAATCCCGCGCGCCGTTGCAGGTAAAGGCTTTCGGCACGGGCTTTGTAGTATTGTTCGCGTTCTTCCAACCACGCGCCATCGGTTGCGTCCTTGTAACGTATTTGTTCCTGCTTTAGCGCCTCGTCTGTTTCACGCTTAACTTCTTCACGAACGGCGCGGAGCAAACGCTGAAATTCCTGAGCCAGTCGATAGGCAAATTGAATAGTCCAGCTTTGCTCCTGGGACACCTGTTGCAGCAATTTCACGAGCTTCTTTTCTTCCTCGCTGGCCTCTGGCTGGCCTTCTCGTGCAAGAGGGATCGCAATGCACCGGGAAAGAATTGTCTCCGAAAGCGCTTCCGGCAGAGCACTCAACAAGAGCAGCAAAGAATCCTTGGGCGGTTCCTCCAATGTTTTGAGAAACGCGTTTGCAGCCTGCGGTTGCAGCCGGTCGGCATCGGAAATGATCGCCACTTTGCGTCGCCCATTAGCTGCTCGCATTTGCAGCCTGTGCTCAAGATCACGAATTTGCTCAATAACGATGCGCCGCGATTTCGATTCCGGCCGGGCAACGAAGATTTCGCGGGCCCTGGCTGAGAAAACGTCACCGGCGGGGGTGCCATTCACAAGACTGGCCAGGTCAGCAGCAAGGAGTTGTTTCCCGCTCCCTGGCGGCCCTGAAATTAAATAGGCGTGTGCCAGTCGGTTCTGTTCATGGGCGCGACGCAGATAGTCGAGTGCGGTTGTGCGAGAGAAAGGCATCTTAGGATTGCGGATTGCCAATTGCCGATTGCTGATTTTCGGCAAGAGAGGGAAAGCGAGAGCAGAGCGTCTTCCAGATCTCATTCTCGATCTCGTCGGCGTTACGCCCGCCGTCGAGTAACACAACTCGCTTCGGCTCGCGCGCAGCAAGATCGCGATAGGCCTGGCGAACGCGCTCGTAGAACTCCTCCGGCTCCTGTTCCATCCGATCCGGTCGACGCGGCTTCTGCATTCGCGACTTCGCGGTGGCCGCATCGACATCGAGAATAAACGTGACCTCTGGAAGGCAATCGCCCACCACAAACGAATTCAAACGCTCAACCATCTCACGATCTAATTTTCGCGCCGCGCCTTGATAAGCAGTGGTGGAATCAAAGAAACGATCGGCAATCACACACAGGCCGCGTTCAAGGGCGGGCCTGATGACCTGGCCCACGAGCTGACTGCGACTTGCCTCAAAGAGAAGCAGCTCGGTTTCACGGGTCATATCGGAATTGTGCGAAGCAAATTGGAGGAGTTCGCGAATGGTTTCGCCGACCGGCGTGCCGCCAGGCTCGCGGGTAACCAGATATGGCACTCCGGAACGCTCCAGTCGCGCGGCCAATCTCTGCACCTGCGTCGATTTACCGCTACCTTCCGATCCTTCAAACGTAATGAATGGCAGCCGAGGCATGATGCCGAGTGTGAAATAAAGGAGCGCAATTGTCGAATGCTCGCCCAAACGAGGCGAAGCGAATTTGCCGCTCACTATATCGCCGGATTATGTTCAACGATGAAAAGTTTCTGGCTCGTGAAACAGGAACCATCCTCGTATTCGTGGTCGGACTTTATCGCGGAGGGCCAAACCAGTTGGACTGGCGTGCGCAATTACTCTGCCCGAAACAATCTTCGTAAAATGCACAAGGGCGATGAAGTCCTTTTTTATCACAGCGGCGAGGACAAAGCCGTAATGGGGATCGCAAAAGTAATTCGGACCGCCTATCGAGATTCGACTGCGAAGGAAGGCGATTGGTCCACTGTTGATCTCGCCCCCGTCAAGCCGCTGCGCCGTCCGGTTACGCTTCGCGAAATCAAAGGCCGTCCACCGCTAAAAGGAATAGCATTAGTTCGGCAATCGCGTCTGTCCGTTATGCCATTGGCCGAAGCGGAGTTTCGCGAAATTGTGAAGATGGGCACGTAGGTGGATCGGCTTCTCCGAAGCCGATGGCAAACCGTCGCCGGAGGCGCAAGATTTTAGACGGCAAAGCCGCGAATTGGTTGGCACCGCGTCTGAGGACAACGCGTTCCACCTTTTGCCTTGTTCAAAGCTGTGTCGAGGCCGAAAATTCCCGAATGAGTACCATTGCGGCTACGGAGTTTCTTCCCCTCGTCGCAACTGGCGCGGCCGCAAGAAATTTCATAGTGGTCTCTCTCCACGACGTCGCTCCCTCCAGTCAACCGATCGCAAACGCAATTATTTCAGAACTCGCTCGGCGCGGTGTGAGCGTTTGTTCGCTTCTCGTCGTCCCCGATTATCACCATGAAGGGCTATTCACCAGAAACCAACAATTTGTGTCCTGGCTGCGAGGCTTGGAGGCGGACGGTCATGAAATCGTCATTCACGGATATTTTCATGAGCGCCCCTGCCGTGCCCAGGAGAGTTTCCGCGACAAGTTGGTCACGAGATTTTACACTCAAGAAGAAGGCGAATTTTACGACCTGAACTACGATGAAGCCTTGCAGCGGATTGCAGCCGCCCGAGACGAATTTCGCGCGAACGGTCTCAAGCCGCGAGGTTTTGTGGCTCCGGCATGGCTGCTCAGCAAGGAAGCTGAGCGCGCCGCGCGCGATGCGGGGATGGAATACACCACGCGGTTACACAAGGTGTGCGATCTCCGGGTGGGCGATGAGTTCGCCGCGCGATCGATTGTTTACAGCGTTCGAAGGAGTTGGCGACGTGGAATTAGCCGAATCTGCAACGCCACGCTCTTTCGATATCTAGAGGGAAAGCCACTTTTGCGCATTAGCATTCATCCACCCGATTATTCGCATCCGACGATTTGGCAACAAGTCACGGACATGATTGAGAGGGCGATTGGGTCGCGGACAGCCACGACCTACCAGGACTGGATCGCGCAACAAAGATTGAGACGGGGAATGTAGATGTGAGCAGGTGCGATCTTCATATTCATTCGCGCTACAGTGCGCGCTCGGAGGAATGGCTCTTCCGCCGTTTCGATTTTCCCGACAGCTATTCCAACCCGAAACAATTGTATGACAAATTGCTCGAGCGGGGGATGGACTACGTTACCATCACCGATCACGATACCATCGAAGGTTGCCTGCAAATCAGTGATCGGCCTCGCACCTTTATCAGCGAACAAATCACCACCTATTTCCCCAACGATCCGTGCAAGCTGCACATTCTTGTATGGGGAATTTCGGAAAGTCAGCACCACCAGATCGATGCGGTGCGCGAAAATATTTTTGACTTGCAGCGTTACTTGCAGGTGGAGCAGATTGCGCATGCCGTTGCGCATCCCCTTTATAGCATCAACGGCAAACTCGATTCGCGTCATCTTGAATTGCTCATTCTTCTTTTTAAGCATTTCGAGGGCATCAACGGTTTGCGCGATGCGCTTCTCAGCGATCTGGCCCAGACCCTGTTCCAACAATTGACGCCGGAAAAAATCGAGATGCTTGCAAACCGCCACAACCTGGCGCCTGCACACGCGGAGGCATGGAAAAAGATTCTTGTTGGCGGCTCGGATGATCATGGCGGGCAATTTGCTGCTTCGGCCTTTACCGAAACGCCTCGGGCTGAATCCGCGCAAAAATTTCTCGAACACGTTCGCAACGGCGATTGCCGCGCCCACGGCCACGGCGGCACCCCGCTGGTTCTTTCCCACGGTTTTTATAATACGGTCGCCTGTTTCATTCAGGATCGCTTTAATGAAAGGCTCGGACCCGGCGCAGCCCTGCTGGAGAAAATGTTTTCGCGGTTCATGGAGGGCCGCGCTCCCACTGAATTCACTCTCAAGGAGAAAATGGAATTTATCGTGCAGGGCGTTTTGTCGGGAAAAATTTTCGACTTCGTCAAACCTGCAAACGTGTCGCTGTGGAAAGAACTCTCAGGGTATTTCGCGCAACCGGAGGTGAAAGCGAAACTGGCCGCGCAATTAAACGGAGTCAGCGAACCGGAGCGCCGCACATTTCTCATGGCGAACATGGTGGCTGAGCAGCTCACATTTCGGTTTTTCCAAAAATTCGTTCAGGAAATTCGTAGCGGCAACATGGTAGAGAGTATGCAAGCTCTCAGCGCGATTGCGCCGATCCTGGTCATTCTTACACCGTACATCTACGGATTTCACAGTCAGGCGCCTTCCCGAAAATGGCTGCGGTCTATCTTTCTGGAGTTGACCGGCGAAGTTCCGACTGCGCTGAAAAACAGCAAACGCGCCTGGTTCACCGATACCCTGGAAGACGTCAACGGAGTGGCTACGACCATCCGTAAAATGACGGCAGCTGGCGCTGAAGCCCGAAAGGAACTGGTAGTGGTGGTCTCCAGCAGCGAATTGCACGTCGATGATATTCCGATCAAAAATTTCCCGCCAATCGGCGAATTTGAATTGCCTGAGTATGAGCTTCAAAAGTTAAGTTTCCCGCCGATTCTCCAGATGCTCGACTACATTCAGCGGGAAAAATTTACTGAGATTATTATCAGCACGCCGGGGCCAGTCGGACTCACTGCCCTGCTTGCAGCCAAAATGCTCAATCTGCAAACAAGCGGCATTTATCATACAGATTTTCCTCAGTACGTCCGGATTCTCACCGAGGACAGCTTCCTGGAAAGCGTCGCGTGGCGTTACATGCATTGGTTTTATGGTCAGCTCGACACTGTTTTCGTTAACTCCGAAGAATATCGGCAAAGCTGGATCAAGCGTGGCTTCGATCCGGCGAAACTAAAAATCCTTCCGCGCGGCCTCGATATTGAGCTCTTCACGCCAGGACGACGCGAGCCGGCGTTCTGGGAAAAATTTACCGCTGCCAACGGCCAGGTTCGCCTGCTCTATGTCGGCCGGATTTCCCGGGAGAAAGATCTCGACGTTTTGGCAGACGCCTATCGCCGATTACGCAATGACGGCCTTCCGGTGCAGCTTTTTGTTGTCGGGCACGGCCCGTACTCTGAGAAGCTTGCGCAGTCCCTCCCGGAGGCAGTTTTTACAGGCTATCTCACGGGGAAGGAATTGGCGACCGCGTACGCCTCAGCTGATATTTTCGTGTTCCCCAGCACCACCGACACATTCGGCAATGTCATTCTGGAAGCGCAGGCTTGCGGCGTGCCGGTCATTGTCTCCGATTCCGGCGGGCCCAAGGAATTGGTCGAAGACAGAACCAACGGTTTAATTACTCGATCACACGACGTGGAGGATTTCACTCGAGCCATCCGTTCGCTGGTTACAGATACGGTGTTGCGAGAACGCATGGGCGCTGCAGCCAGAAAAAGCGTCGTCGATCGCAGCTGGCCAAACGCGTTCCGCAAATTTTGGGCCGCGACTGATATCTAGCGTGTTCTTGCGAATGCAGTCTCTGCAGAGCACTGCTCCTCTGGGCCCGTCTAGCTCGATCTGACAAATGGATCCAACGCAGATCGGCGACAGGCCGGTGGCTAAATTTGCGAAACTGTTTAAACCTCACCGGCCATGACCACCGTGACCCATGCCGCCCCTGCCATGTCCCATACCTCCCATACCACGCATGCTGTGGAACCCTGTATGGGCAGATCTGAAGCTCGAGCCGTGACTGACACGTCGTGTTGCAGCCATTCTACTACTGTGTCCACGGCTGATATTACTAGCACTTCTCCCATGAACACTGCTGCTCTTACCGTGGACGGTCTGCGTGTTCTGCGCATGCGACGCTGCCTGGCTCGAGCGGTTCCCATTACTCACAAGCCTGCCGAGATTCAAGCCGTTATCGTGCGCAATTTTTCCCCAGCCTTGCCCTGACTGGTGCAGTGCGACGACGCTGTCGAAGCTCTGGCCAGTAGCGTTAGCCAACAAGTGCGCCTTTTCTATACCACCCCAGCCAAGTCCGGTCGAAGCTCTCTCGGCCTGCAACGTTTCGACGGGAACTCCGGTTGCTGCCGAGATTCTGTCCAGGTTGGCTCCCCGAGAAGCAACAACGCCAAACAATAGAATGAATGCCGCTGTAGTTACACTTAGCCTTTTCATGGTGCTTATCCTCCTTACGAATACACGTTTCGATTTTGCCAGCGCTACTGGTTCCCACGTTTGGTAAAAATTTCGAACCGAGGTGGGACTGGTTACAAATTTCTTCCTTGATTCCTGAATTCCTGCCCACTCGCATCACAGCGTGGCCGTACAACTTCCAGAAGTAATAAGCTGACACGGCAAGACCAATCCCGATGACAATCCAGCGAACAAAGGTCCGGTTTGCGCGATGCGACAATGCTCCCCCGATGTAGCCGCCAACTAAACCGCCGATGGCCATTGGCGCGCCGTACTTCCAATCCACATTGCCCTCAAGCACGAGCACAAGCACTCGACCCCTCGCATCCAGCCATTCAAAAAATTCTTCAGTGCAACGACATGTCCGAATCTCGCCCGGCGAAATGAGGGTCAAAGCGCCGATCATCAGGATTCCAATGCCTGCTCCGAAATATCCGCCATAAAGTGCCACCAGGAAAATGCCCACCATTGCCACCGGCCATAAGATCGGCCCGAGGTCCGGTCGCACGCTTCCGTTTTCTCGTCTCCTCACCAGGATAGGCCGCAACACAACAATGATGGTGGCCCCTAACACCAGCAACGGCACGAACTCGACGAAGTTGCGATTGCCCGTGCGACGGCGACGTGACCAGCATTAGCAAAGGGAACGTTGTCAGCCCGCCACCACCAGCTAACGCGTCAATTACTCCCGCTACGATGCTGGCGATGAAGAACAAAAGGTAAGTTTCCACAGTTCACGCGTCCACTCTCTTGCTCTTGCTCATACTCATACTCATGCTCTTGCTCGTTATCGCCGTAGAGGCAGGCGTGTGGCCTGCAACATCATCTGTATTCTGCAGCCGACATGGCGGCCACTACAGATTCCACGGCAGCGCATCAAGATCGACATTGCCTCCGGAGAGGATGATTCCGACACGCTTGCCGGCGAGGTCGATCTTCCGTTGCTGAATCGCGGCGTAGGGAACAGCCGCTGACGCCTCGATGATGATCTTCATTGTTTCCCAAATCGTGCGCATCGCGGAGATAATCGCTTCCTCACTTACCGTTACAACGTCGTCAACGTAACGCTTGATGATTGCAAAGTTTGGTTCGCCGACATTTGTTCGCAGTCCATCGGCGATAGTGAATTTCTTTTCGGTGTGAATCACTCGTCCCGCTCGAAATGATTGCGCTGCGTCGTCTGCATTTGCGGGCTCGGCTGCAATCACGTTGATATTTGGTCGTATCGATTTTGCAGCGACGGCTGTGCCGGCGAGTAATCCACCGCCGCCAATGGGACACATCACAAGGGCGAGATCGGGAACGTCTTCGAGCAATTCCACCGCCGCCGTCCCCTGCCCTGCTATCACGTCTGGATTCTCGAAAGAGTGAATCAGCGTGGCGCCCGTCTTTGAAATCACATCGGCGCACGTGGAGTCGCGCGCCTCTTCGGTAGGCTCGCAAAATACAACGCGGGCTCCGTAGCTTTCCACGGCACGAATCTTCACTTTCGCCGAGTTCGATGGCATCACGATATGCGCGGGAATGCCACGCAGTTTTCCCGCGCGTGCCACTGCGGCCCCATGGTTTCCCGACGAATGCGTCGCAACACCACGCTGCGCTGTAGCATCGTCCAGGGAAAAAACGGCGTTTGTCGCGCCACGCGCTTTGAACGCGCCAATCTTCTGGAAATTTTCGCACTTAAAGAAAAGCGAGGCGCCACTCGCCTCATCCAGTCGCGAGTTCGTCAGCACGGGCGTGCGATGAATATACGCCCGGATCCGCTGGTGGGCTGAAAGGATAGCCGGGAGATCGATATCTACTTTGACCATCCGAAAAAAGCGTCGATGACCCCGAATGTGTCAATAAATCCGTGAGTCAAAATGCAGGCCAAAGATTTCGACCCGCCACCATGCAGGCCGTTCCTAAAATTAAGGCGGCGATCCCCGGAATCAATTATCCCCGATGGGCCTTTGTGATATTGCGAGAAGGATGTGGAGTTTCTGTTTCGAGCGACATTGGGCAGATTGCGGATTCCTTCACATACATTTGCAGTGCCTCCGAAATGGATTCGAGAAAAACTTGCCGGCTTTTCAGGCCGCTGTTGGGCTGTGGAAATGCTCAGGGCGCGGGCCCATGCCGATAAAGCGGGCCGGGAGTTGACGCAGAATTGGAAACCATTTTAGCAAACGAAGCACGAATGGAAGTGAAGTCTCTTTTTCATCAGAGGTCCGACCAGTGACGACCCGACGATGAATGAATATCTGCATCCCCTGAATCAGACGGGTTGGCCATTCGCGCCGCGCCTGGACTGTTCGCAAATCGTCAATGTGAACGGGACCGCTCTGAAGCTTTTCGGCGAGCAAGTTTGCTGTCGCCACCGCGTCCTGGATAGCGAGGTTGATTCCCACGCCACCCGCGGGTGACATGGCGTGCGCAGAATCGCCGATACAAAGCAAACCTTCGCAGCACCAATCGCGCAGGCGATTCACTTGCACTGTTAGCAATTTGATCTTCGACCAATCATCGAGTTCCGAAACGCGATCGCGCAGAAAACTGGCGAAAGCGACAATCTCGTTTTGAAATTGCTCCAGTCCACGCGCTTTGATCTCGTCAAACTGACCCTTGGCAATGACAAAGCCGGCCTGCCAGTAGGCAGCGCGGTCGAGTAGTACGAGCAGCTTGCCATGTTGGAAAAAACCAAACGTCTGTTGCGGGTCCCCCTGTTTTTTGGAGATTCGCATCCAGAGCACATCAATCGGCACGCCAAACTGTAATTGTTCGAGACCTGCGCGGGTTTGAGTGGTCGAATGGCGCCCGTCCGCGCCGATGACAAGGTCCGCATGCACCTCCAGTTCGCCTCGTGGCGTCTTGGCGCGCACGCCGGTCACACGCGAACCGTCCATCAACAAATCCACGACTTCCGTTTCCATATGCAATTCGAATTTCGGAAACCGTTTTGCGTGACTTGAAAGGAAATTCAGGAAATCCCATTGCGGCATGAACGCGATAAACTTGCAGCGCGTGGGAAGCTTCGTGAAATCGGCTACCGGCACAGCCTGGCCATTGACGACGCCACGCAGCTCTCGCAACTCCTGATGCGGCTGTTTCAGGAATTCATCCAGTAACCCGAGCTCGTACATCAGTTCCAATGTTGAAGGATGAATTGTGTCGCCTCGGAAATCCCGGTTGAAATCGGAATGCTTTTCGAGAACGGCCACCTGCACACCTGCACGCGCAAGTAAATAACCAGCCATCATGCCTGCCGGCCCGCCACCCGCAATCACGCAGCGTGTTTGCAGTATCTCAACCACGGATTACACCGATAGCACGGATACGGATTTGTAACCACTAACGCACCCGAACAGACGCATTTGGTTCCCCTCATTAGTCTGTATTAGTGTTCGTTCGTGGTTAAGCAGCCGCTTTTTCTCAACGAAGAACAGGTGCAACGCCACCTGCGGATGGCCGACTTGATTCCTGCGATGGAGAAAGCGTTAATCGAGTTCTCTTCGGGCAAAGTGACTCAGCCGGTGCGTTCGGTCATCAGAATTGATCCTCCTGGAGGATTCTTCGGTCTGATGCCGGCGCTAACGCCGGATGGACTCGGGCTGAAGGCGGTGACGTTCTATCCATCCAATGCGGATCGTGGAATCCCAACGCATATGGCGACGATTTTCCTTGTCGATCCACAGACCGGCACGCCACTTGCAATCATGGACGGCCGCCTGATCACGGAAATGAGGACCGCAGCAGTCTCTGCGGCTGCGACGAGACTTCTCGCATCCCCCGACGCAAAAATCCTCGCGATTCTCGGAAGCGGCGTGCAAGCGCGCAGTCACGTGGAAGCATTACGACTCGTTAGGCAATTTGAAGACATTCGTGTGTGGAGTCCAACAAAAGAACACGCGAAGCAATTCGCCGACGAAATTGGTGGAACAGCGGTCTCAGCCGGACAAGCGGTCCGCGGCGCGGATGTCGTGGTGACAGTGACGAGCTCGAAAGAGCCGGTCTTAAAAGGATCGTGGCTAAAACCCGGTTGCCACGTAAACGCGGTTGGCGCATGCCGCCCCGATTGGCGCGAGATGGATGATAAAGCGATGTCGAACGTCGTGTTTGTCGATTCCCGTGAAGGCGCATCGAAAGAGTCCGGCGACGTGATTCTTTCGCGCGCGAAAATTTACGCTGAGCTCGGCGAAGCGTTTGCCGGCAAGGTTCCGACGCGGGCAGACGAAACGACGATCTTCAAGTCGCTTGGTATGGCAGTGGAGGATATTGCTGCGGCGACGTTGGCTTATCGTTCGGTTACGGAGGAGTCGCGCTCCTCGGTCCGGTAGATTGTAGAGCGACCGCTTCGGTTGCCCGCTCCGGCCAGCGACGGCCTTCGCGAAGGCTGCCGCGCGTCACCGGAAGCGCTTGCCCTACAACCGCAGATAGGGGAACAGTTCGCTGCGATGCCTGCCCGTCTTGGACAACTTGATTCGAAAATTTCGCGCGCAGTTGCTGATCGACAATTAATGGAGTCGGCGGCGAAGAACATTCATGCGCTGCTGGCCGGCGCGCCGTCTGATCTTTATTTGCGATCTGTCAGCGAACTTGTTGACGCCGTTGAATGGTCGGAACTAAACGATCGCTTCTATCGGACGCTTGCGTTCGGAACAGGTGGGCTGCGCGGGCGCACCATTGGGAAGATTGTGACCCTGGCTGAGCGTGGGAAAGCATCGCCTGACAAACGACCTGAATTTCCGTGCGTGGGGACAAACGCGATGAATTTCTTCAATATCAGTCGCGCTGCCCGGGGACTTGTCGTTTATCTGCACGATTGGAATCGAGGAAAAAACATCTCATCGAAGCCAGGGATTGTGACCGCGCATGATCCGCGATTTTTCTCCGGAGAGTTCGCTCAGCTCACTGCAAAAGTCGCATCCGAGAACGGTTGCGACGCATTTGTATTCGATGGTCCGCGTTCCGTCCCTGAACTTTCATTTGCCGTTCGTTATCTCAAGGCGAGCGCGGGTGGGATGATCACGGCGAGTCACAATCCGCCATACGACAACGGCTACAAAGTTTACTTTTGCGACGGAGCACAGGTCATTGAGCCTCACGCCAGCGGGATCATTGCGAAAGTAAACGCGATCGCTTCCGAAGCGTATGAGCCATTAACGCAAGATCGACAAGGCAAGATAACGATTATTGGCGCAGAGATCGACGAGGCGTACATGCAACGCCTCGAAACGCTCGTTCTGGATCCAGCTGTCATTCACAAGGCGAAATTGCTGAAGATTATCTATACACCTTTGCACGGAACCGGAAGCGTGATCATCAAACCGATGCTGCGGCGGCTCGGTTTCAATTTCACAGTGGTACCGGAACAAGATCATTTCGATGGCCGATTTCCAACGGTGAAATCGCCCAATCCGGAAAACGCCGAGGCGCTGACAATGGCGATTGCACTGGCGGAAAAGGAAGATGCCGACGTGGTAGTCGCGACTGATCCGGATTGCGACCGAATGGGGGCGGCAGTTCGTGCAAGCGATGGGAAAATGAAATTGCTCACCGGGAATCACATCGGCTCGCTCCTTGCCTGGTATCGGACCAGGACGCTTTTTGAGAAAGGCGTACTGAATAAACTAAACGCCTCCCGCGCAGTCATTATCAAAACCTTTGTCACGACCGATCTGCAAAAAGCGATTGCCGAGCATTACGGTCTGCGCTGCGTCGAAACGTTGACTGGCTTCAAATACATCGGCGCGAAGCTTGGCAAATATGAGCATGCAATCCCGGAACAGCTGCGACGGAACTATGTCCAGCTTTCCGAGGATGAAACGCGAAAACTTCGCTTGGAACATTCGTCATTTTACGTTTTCGGAGGCGAAGAAAGCTATGGCTACAGCGGAGCAGATTTTGTACGCGACAAAGACGGCAACGGGGCGGTAATCATGTTTTGTGAAGTCGCTGCTTACGCAAAGGCGCATGCCAAAACGGTCGATCAATTGCTCGATGATATTTATTGTGAGTTCGGTTATTTCGCCGAGAAAAACGGTTCATTGGTCTTCGAGGGCGCGGAAGGCGCAACCAAAATCGCGCGCCTGATTAAGTCTTACGCCACCGCTCCGTTCCCGGAAGTGCTCGGCTCAAAGGTAACAAGTATTCGAAACTTCGAGACCGACAAAATCGAAGATGCAGAGGGCGAACAAATTCCCAAGGAGAAAATGTTGACCTTTGAGTTGCAGGACGGAACCCGCATCACGGTGCGTCCATCGGGAACCGAGCCGAAGATTAAGTATTACCTTTTCGCGCATCGCCGGCCAAAGAATGGAAAGTTCTTGGAACTCAATCAAATCAAGACGGAAGTGAAAGAGAAACTCGATCGTCTCTGGGATTGGCTGCAAAAGGATGCGCAGTCTCGCCTAACCAAATAATGGAGCTGAAACCCCCACCCAGAGTGCTGCGGTTTTGGCCGTGGCTTGCTGCGATTTCCAGTGGGCTCCTCTACACGGGTTGTTTTGCGCCGTTTAATTGCACTTGGCTATGCTGGATTGCTCTCACACCGCTTATCGCCGCAATTTGGTTTTCAAGCGAAAAGGTGCGCCATCGATGGCTTCGTAATCTTCTTCTCGGTTACGTTACCGGCCTGACATTTTTTTGGACGGCCTTCTCCTGGCTCACGACCGTCACTATTCTGGGCTGGTTTGTTCTTCAATTCTACATGGCGATTTATTTTGCGCTGTGGGCATGGTTTTGCGGCTTGGTCCGGCCCCGAGAAAAAAAGCGAGAACCAGGTTCGACGAAATGGGATCAAATGCTGGCTCAAGCCCGCAGCACCGCACCCTCGCCCCGATCGCCGTGGATAAACTCGACCAATAATCTGCTGCTCGCATTCCTTCTCGCCGCCGCGTGGGTCACACAGGAATGGCTTCGCGGATGGGTCTTCTCCGGTTTCGGGTGGAACGGCCTCGGTGTGGCGTTGCATGACACCTGGCCGCTGATTCAAATCGCAGAGTTTACCGGCGTTGCTGGCTTATCATTCATGGTCGCGTTCGCGAGCGTCATTGCAGTGACAACCGTGCGCCGCTTGATCCTCGAGGCGAACACACGCACGGTTCGCCCGCATTTTGACCTGACGCTGACATTAGCGGCGATCGTGGGCGTCCTCACTTTCGGAATTCGTGCCACCCAGGTTTCACCGCCCACAAAGCCGCTCCGAGTTGCTGCCGTGCAGTCAAATGTTCCGCAGAATCAAAAATTCGATCCGCAGTTCACGCGCAAGATTTTCGATCAATTCCGGCGCTTAAGCGAAATTGCGCTGCGCTCTAATCCTCCACCCGATCTGTTGATCTGGCCGGAAAGCTCCATGCCCGGGCCGGTCCTTGCAGATCGGGAGAGCTACCAATTCGTGATGGACCTGGCCGCGTCTGGCGAGAGCGATATTCTTTTAGGGACAATCGACGAAGAAAACGGCGATGTTTACAACGCCGCGTTGCTTGTGTCTGATGGCGGCGAGCAGGTTCAGGTTTATCGAAAACTGCATCTCGTCCCTTTTGGCGAATACGTTCCCGGGCGACACCGGGTGCCACTGCTGGCGCGAATTGTCGGCGACCAGGTCCCCGGCGATTTCAAAGCGGGCAAGGACTACACAGTATTCGAGCTCACAAACACCGACGTGAAGGTGGCCCCGCTGATCTGTTTCGAAGATACAATCGGCGAGCTGACCAGACGATTTGTGCTTCCAGGCGAGACGAATCCTGGCGCGAATTTACTCGTAGACATAACAAATGACGGGTGGTTTTTGCATTCCGCCGGTTCGCATCAGCACCTGGCTAACGCCATTTTTCGCTGTGTGGAAACACGCCGTCCAATGGTTCGCGCCGCAAACACCGGGGTCACATGTTTTGTGAACGAATTCGGACGCGTCACGCAGAAATTGCAGGACGATACAGGCAGCACATTCACCGAAGGCGTACTCACTGGCGACGTCAAGGTCCCGACCGAGCATGAGCTAACGTTTTACACGCGTCATGGTGAATTGTTCGCGAAAGTTTGCGCAGCTGTGACTGCAATAGCAACCGTGGTTGGACTTGCGCGGCGCAAATGGTTGTAGAGGCGTTTGTGGCAAACGCCTGTGCCACGGTGCTTGGGACGGCGCCGCTTCAGTGTCTCGCGAGAGTTTCCGCGTTGTGCTAGAAACAACGCTATGTCTGTCGAGCTGCCACTCGATAACTTAGCTGAACTCTGGCCAGAGAAACTGCGCGGCGCACGTATCGGAGCACTGCTTCACCCCGCATCGGTCTCAGCGACGCTCGAGCACGCGTCGCGAGTTTTGGAACGACATAACGGCGATCTTTGTCGACTCTCGGCGTTTTTTGGCCCGCAACACGGTTTCCTCGGCCAGACGCAGGACAACATGATTGAATGGAAAAGTTACGAGCACCCGCGTCTCCGCATCCCCGTCCACAGTCTTTACGGCGAACATCGCGAGCCGACCGCGGAAATGTTCAAAGGTCTCGATGTCCTGCTTATCGATCTTCAGGATGTCGGGGCACGCTATTATACTTTTATTTGGACGATGTATCTCTGCATGCGCGCTTGCGAAAAGGCAGGCATACAAATCATAGTCCTTGATCGGCCAAATCCGATTAATGCCGTGGCGACTGAAGGGCCGGTGCTTGATCCCAGGTACAAATCATTCGTAGGTCTCCATCCGATTCCAGTGCGCCATGGAAAAACAATCGGCGAACTTGCTCAGCTATTTCGAGACGAGGCTTTCCCAGGCTGTAGATTGTCGATCCTTCCGATGAAAAACTGGGAGCGGCAGATGTGGTTCGATCAAACCGGTCTGCCCTGGGTGATGCCCTCACCCAATATGCCAACGCTGGATACGGCAACTGTTTACCCTGGCATGTGTCTCCTGGAAGGCACAAATATTTCAGAGGGCCGCGGAACAACGCGCCCGTTCGAGATTTTCGGTGCGCCGTTTATTCAAGCCGAAGCATTCTGCCGCGAGCTCAACTCACTAAGGTTACCGGGCGTTTTCTTCCGCGAAAATTATTTCCAACCCACCTTTCAGAAGTTTGCCGGTAAACTTTGTAGCGGTGCACAGCTGCACGTGACCGATCGGAACGAGTTTCAACCATTTCAAACAGGCGTTGAAATCATTCGCATGCTTCGAAAATTAAGGGAATTCGCGTGGAAGCAACCACCTTACGAGTACGAATGGAAACGACTTCCCATCGAAGTTTTAATCGGTGGGCCAATCGAATCGCTTTTCGGCGATTAGTCACTTCGGCGATCAACGTTGTAGCCACCGCCCTGCGGCCGGTGAAACCCAGACGTGCCACAGGCGCGTGGCTACACTCGTCAACCGTAAGTGGCATAGTGATTGCGTTGAGCACAATCGCTCGCGCAGATATCCCATGGCCTGAAGTTGTCCAGCGGCTCGCGTACGAGAACGAAAAATTGGCCCGACGCCCTCAGGGGCACAACGGCGAATACTTCATAGTCTGCACTCTTTATTACACGCCGAAGGAATCCGGCTTCACTTTCGAACGCGGCTTTGATGCAACGGCTGTTACAAAGCCCGGTTTGCATGGGCGAAAATATCCACGTGACTTTTTACGTTCGGTGAAAAAGGAAGGCTTCGGCCGAATCGTAACACCGGTGAATGGACGCAATTACATTCGTTACAACGGCGGAGGTTCGTATGCCTTTGCTTCGCACGCTACCGGTGGCGGCGGGGTTTTGGTTCCGCGCTTTTCTGCTGCGATAAAGTCGGCTCAAGGCAGTTTGCGGCGCGGCACGATTATCGAGACCGAGTCTGCGGATGTGCAGAAGGTGTTTCGGAGCAATCGATGGAAGATTATGGATACCGGCGGCGGTTTGCGCCGGTGGCAGATCGACTGCTATTACGGCGAAGATGAGCCTCTCGGACCCGGCAAATTTATCGGCCGACCGCGTGCAACTACCTTCGAGTATGCCTACGCCAACGCACGAATTACGAATTGATGTGGCCTCGTTTACTGTTCGGCTCAATTTGCACGGCGATCTTGATTTTTTTCTCCGATCAGGAGCGCGTGGCCGGAGCGTTGAACGTAGCCTGAGCGAAAAGACATCGGTCAAAGATGTGATCGAAGCGTGCGGGATCCCGCACCCGGAAATCGATTTGATCGTGGTCAACGAACAGCCGGTGGATTTCAACCACGCGATTGCCAGCGATGCAGATATCGAGCTTTATCCGGTAGGCGCGCTACCTCCGGAGTATAAGTATAAATCTTTGCAAATCGCTACAGTCAATCGTTTTGTTGCAGATGGACATCTTGGACGACTGGCGCGCGACTTGCGTCTGCTCGGCTTCGATGTTGCCTACGATCCCCAGGCGGCAGATCGGCAACTGCTGCATGTTATGGAACGCGAAAACCGGGCGCTCCTGACGCGCGACCGGCGTTTGCTCATGCATGCTGTAGTAAGAACCGGTTACTGCCCACGTTCACAAAATGCCGTCGAACAAACGATCGAAGTAATCTGCCGCTTTGATCTTGCCGCTTCCATCAGCCCATTTACCCGATGCCTTCGGTGCAACGCGCCGCTGCGAAAGGTTTCCAAGGCCGAAGTAATTGAGAAGCTCGAACCGCTTACGAAAATTTACTACGAAGAATTCCGGCGTTGCACTGGCTGCGGCCAGATCTATTGGGCCGGGTCGCACTTCTCGAAACTCCAGAAACGCCTAGAGCAAATCCGCGCACGTTGTACCACTGCATACTCTGATAAATAAATGGCAGGGACATCGCGCTGCGATGTGTCGCCGCGGCGACCGCACCACACCGTCCCTACCCGTTTCTTGATTTTCCTGGGCAGCTAAAAATTTACCTGTATTGTCGCGCACCTTAGAATGAAATCGTTCAGGCGATATCTGCTCTTGCTTGCGATTTTTACCGCCGTTCGATTTCCTGCAGCGCAAGCGTACGGCCCGCTTGGACACGAAATTGTGGGCGCGATCGCAGACGAGCGACTGGCGAACACGCCGACCGCTGCGAAGATCAACGCGCTGCTGGGCGGAATTACTTTGGAAAAAGCCGGCCTCATTGCCGACGAGATCAGAGGCTGGGACAAGAACGGTGTTGAAGATCCGAGATCGTTTCATTATTCAGCGCACCGGAACATCGACAGGCAGTTGCGCGATTTCTGGCGAGCAAATCCGCCGACACCAGGCGCGAATCCGGGCGCTCCTTCGCATCATTGGTTCCACTACACCGACGTTCCCGTCGTGCCGGCGCAAAGATATCGGGACGGGCACGCGGGTCGCAGCAAATGGGACATAGTCCACATGATTCCATTTTGCATTGATGTCCTACAGGGACGAGTGCCTGAACAAAATGAGCGGAAAATTACCAAGCCGGTGGCACTTATTTTGCTTACCCATTATATCGCTGATATTCATCAGCCATTGCATGTGGGTGCAGAGTATTTCGACCAACAGGGCCGGGTCGCTGATCCTGACAAAGATAAGTCGGCGCTTGGAGATGAGGGCGGAAACACGTTTACACTTGAACTGAGCGATGAACCGCCGCGCAGGCGCGGAATTCACAGGAAGAAATTCCACGGATTTTGGGACAATGATGCAGTGCACGCGCTGTTTCTCCGGGCGCCCGTTACGTTACGAAAAGGTGAATTGCAGAGGCTCATCGAACCGCATATGAGGGAACTGGTCCACGAAATGGCGACACGTGAACCCGACAATTGGCGAATGTCGCAAAACATACCCGTCGCCAGTTATGCCCAGATCTGGGCTGATGAAATCCTGCCAATTGCGCGCGAAGCGTATGCCCGGTTGGAATTCACAAACATACATCCGCAGCAAGACGAAGACCGCACTGTTGCGGCCGGTGAAGCGGTCGAAAAACCCGCAGCCGATCGGGGCCTTTATCGCGTTTGGGCAACTAACGTAGTGCGCGACGAGCTGCATAAAGCCGGTTGGCGTCTCGCCGATTTGCTGGAGAAAATTTTATAACTCAAACATGCGAGCCGTTGTCCAGTGTGTAAGCCGCGCCCGCGTAACCGTGGAGAGCAGCGTGGTGGGAGAAATCGCAGCGGGTCTTGTAATTTTGCTTGGCGTCGGCCGCAACGATACATCCGCAGTCGCGGTCAGCATGGCTGAAAAGATCGCAAATCTGAGGATTTTTGAGGACGATCAGGGAAAAATGAATCGCTCTCTTCTGGACGTAGCCGGCAGCGCGCTGGTTGTCTCGCAGTTTACGCTTTATGGCGACGCCCGCGGTCAACGCAGGCCCAGCTTTATTGCCGCAGCGCCGCCGGAACAGGCAAAGACGCTCTACGACGATTTCTGTGAAGCGCTGCGGCAGTTGGAAGTCACCGTGGCGACAGGAGTTTTCCAGGCTTTGATGTCAGTAGAATTGGTCAATGAAGGTCCTGTCACAATCCTCCTCGATTCCGACAAGACGTTCTAGTTTGAAGAACCGCAAAAGAAATCGCGCCGGGATCTTTCCACGACGCGATTTCAAATGTCATTCCGAGCGAAGCGAACAATCTCTGTGTTGATCAAACGCTCGCTACTTCGTGAGATCCCTCGCTTTCGCTCGGGATGACAATCAAACTAAAATCAGGCTTCGGTTTTCTTTGTCTCTTTGGCGGACTTCTGACATTGCGCTTTCAACTGCACGAACTGCTGTGCAGAAAGAATTCCCTTGGCCTGCTTCAGGAACGTTTTCCTGCTTTCCTTTGTGCAGCCCGCTTTCATGCAATCGGCCTGCCACGCTTCGATCTTTGTCTTTTGATCTGGCGTAAGATTGAGTGTTGCCAAATTAACGCACGCCATCGACTTCGAATTCGAGGCGCCTTTGACACAACATGCCTTGTCTCCTGCAAACGCGCTGGTTGCCATCAGCATTGCAACCGCAACTAGAGCTGTAGTGGTAATTTTGATCATGGTGAATGCTCAGACAGGTATCGACATTAAAGCGTTCAATGTTGATTTCACGAAATAGAAGTGGCGCAAGTTGATTCACGCGTTAGAACAAATCGATAATGTCCACCACGCTTGAACCCGTCAGGCCAATAGATTTGGCTGAGATTCGGGAAGCACGAAAACGAATTGCACAGACGATCGTTCGCACACCCCTTATCCGCCTGGATCTCGGACCGGATTTTCCAGACATTCGACTCAAACTAGAGAACCTGCAGCCAATTAATGCCTACAAATTACGCGGCGCGGCGAATGCCGTGGCGCTGCTCCCCGATGCGGAGCGCAAGCGCGGAGTGTGGACGATCAGTGCCGGAAACGCCGGCCAGGGGGTTGCGTATGCCGCGCGGCAAGCAGGTGTGCCGTGCGCGGTTGTAGTCATTGAGACTGCGCCGAAGTCAAAGCTGGATCGGATGCGCGCACTTGGCGCAAAACTCATTCCGGTATCGTACGATCTCGCATGGAAAGCACTGGACGAGCGCTCATTTCCTGGAGCCGATGGCACATTCATTCACCCCTTTGACGACGATAATTTCATCGGAGGCCACGGAACAATGGGACTGGAAATTCTGGAGGACGCTCCAGATACCACGGCTGTCATCGCAAGCATCGGTGGCGGCGGACTCATCACTGGAGTTGGCAGCGCAATCAAGGCGCTCAAGCCGGACACAATGGTTTTCGGAGTCGAACCGGAAACCGCTGCCCCCGCAGCGCTCTCATTCAAAATGGGTTCGCCGCAAGTATTCAAAGAATGGAAAGCCTCCTTTGTCGATGGCGCTGGCGGCCAAAGCATGTTCCCTCGTATGTGGGAAAGAATGAAACCGATTGTTGATGATTACTTCGTCGTCAGCCTGGAGCAAACCAAGGGGGCGATGCGGCTCATGGCGGAAAAGACGCGGGTAATCTCCGAGGGCGCAGGCGCGTTGCCACTGGCGGCCGTTTTGAGTGGAAAAGGCGGCAAGGGTCCGATCGTCGCCATCGTCTCAGGCGGGAATATTGATCTTCATAAATTCTGCGAACTAGTTTCGTAGTAAGAATGTCGGCAGCCCTATGTAAGGATTGACTTTTGTTTCGGAACTTAAGACAGCCTTAGCCGTAGTACCACAGCGGAGGAAAAAAATATGAAAATTGGCGATACAGCACCGGACTTTGAGGCGGAAACCACCGAAGGTCGGATCCGATTCCACGATTGGATCGGCGACTCCTGGGCCATTCTGTTCTCACATCCGAAGGACTTCACCCCGGTCTGCACGACCGAGCTCGGTTACATGGCGAAAATTAAACCCGAGTTCGACCGCAGAAATGTGAAAATTATGGGATTGTCAGTCGATTCGACTGGAGATCATAAAGGCTGGGCGAAGGACATTGAAGAAACACAAGGACAGGCGCCGAACTATCCGATCGTTGGTGATGCCGACTTCAAGATTTCGAAATTGTACGGGATGCTTCCCGCCGACGTCGAAGGCGACTCGAAAAAGCGTACGTCAGCGGACAACGCGACCGTGCGCAATGTTTACGTTGTGGGCCCGGACAAGAAAATAAAACTGATCCTCGTTTATCCGATGACAACGGGCCGTAACTTTGACGAAGTTCTGCGAGTGATCGACTCGCTGCAATTGACCGCGAAGCATCAGGTCGCCACGCCAGTTAATTGGAAGCCAGGTGACGATGTGATCATTGCGGGTTCGGTTTCGGACGAGGAGGCGAAGAAGCGTTATCCGCAGGGTTGGAAAGCGCCGAAGCCATATCTCCGGATTGTGCCGCAGCCGCTCTGAGACGCAGCAGCATAGACCCCGGGGTCCGTGTGCCCGGCGGAGTTGTACTCCCCAAGCGAACAGCGGGTTTCAAACCCGCTGGGCGCACAGGCTATAAGCCTATGTTCCCATCCGTTTGCTCGGCCGAATATTCCGCAGGGTCCTGCTGAAAATAATTCTGCAATTCTGCGTATAGCCGCGGATGACGTGCGCGCAAGGCACGCGGCTGCTCAAAGAACGCCTCTACGGAGACGGCGAAAAACTCAACGGGATCAGTGGCTCCGTAGGTATCGAGCAAGGTTGGTATCCCGCTTTCATCAGCAGCGCGCAGCGACGCAAACTCGGATTTCATGACTTCGCTCCAGGCCAATTGCTGTTCGACCGTTGCCAATTCCGGTACCCCGTCGGCTGCACCATTTTCGTAATCGAGCTGATGAGCAAATTCATGTAGCACGACGTTCTTACCGTCGGACGGATCAGCCGCGCCATGTTTAACGGCGCCCCAGGAGAGAACCAGGGACCCCATTCTTCGACCAGTCTCGCCAAGACGACCCACAGTTCCTTCTTGCCAGACATGCTCACCCACCTGGTGGTCTTCCTGCACCATGTATGTCAATGGATAAACAAGAATCGTGACCAAATCGGGGAAATAGTCTGTCTCGCGGTGTAGTAACAGAAGACACGCTTGCGCCGCGATAGTCACGCGGACCTCATCCGTGATCTCGAAGCCGCCACATCCTTCAAAACGTTTCTCGGCAAGGAATACTTGAATGTGACCCAGCAGTTCGAAGCGATCGCTGCCGGACAGTTTATGAAAAAAGACAACATGACGTTGAATCAACGCCAGCCATTCTTTCGGAAACGGGCGCGCCCGCAGGCGACGCCGTCTCCCCTGCTTTAGGTACTCAAGGATCATATGAAAATGGGACGTTTTACCGCGTTCGCACCAGTGGATGCGCTTCGGTATTAAAGATAACTCGATCGAATTGCAAGGTTTCAGGCGGCGCGAAAAGCAAGTAGAAATATTTGAAAGTCTCGGCCAGAACGAAGCTCTCCATTTCATCGAGCTGTCGTTTGGTAGTGACGTCGGCGAGCGCGGCGTAACCAGCGTCGACCCGGCAGTACTTAACAAAATCATCAAACATTTTCTCGCCCATGCGCCGATATTCCGAGTCGCCTGTGTAATGGTAAAGGTAATAAGTGGACTCAACGATTTCGGGGCGCAGATGATAACTCCCGGCGACCACGTGCATCGTTTCGTAATCAAGAGTTTCCGGCTCGATGCCGTGAAGATTCCACATCCTGAAGGATGAAACTTGCAGGCGACGCGCCCGGTCCAGATCGCCGGAGCAAGCCAGTAAGGCTGGGAAGAATGCATCGAGGGCCCCGTACTCTGTCTCGGTCCGCATACCTGTCTGCATATCGGCGTGGCCGTACCACAATTCGCCGCGGATTTCGTCGGCGAGATATTTGTTCAAAGCGGGAATGCTCGCTTCCCACATTTCGCGACAATCTTTGTCGCCGAACAGTCGCCAGCACTTCCAGAGGTATTCGTAGTAAGAGTCAATGCCACCGCTGATGTGACTGTCGGCGCTCGTCCACGCCCCTGTCTCGACGTTGATGCTTTCTCCGACGAGGCCGAGTGGAGAACGTCGCTTGAACGTCTCGACCAATGCCCGTTTGGCTTTCTCGTAGAAAACTGGATTGCCAGTGAGTTTGCTCAAAGTGCCGAACTCCAACAGCAGCGTGCCAGTTTCTGCCGGGTTCGTCACCGGATCGCGCGTTTTGCCGGTTCGCAGATTGACGTAAACATAAGGAAGCCCGGTGGGTGAGTTGAAAACGGGAAGCAATCGGTTGCCCAAATCTTCTGCCAAACTCAAAAGGCGTTTGTCGCCCGTTAACTGATAGCTGGAGAGAAGCCCGCCAAGCAGGCGGATTGTGACTTCAAAGTTTTTGACATAGATATCGCGATCGAACGAGAGATCACTAACGATAAGGGCCCTGGATCTTTCGGCCTCGGCGTCAAGATGCATCAAAATGAGTGTGTCGAGCGCATCGACTGGAGTCATTAAAAGCGATTGCCCATACCAATCGCGCGCAGTCCTGCTGAGAGGCCGCAACGCGTCGTGGGCCCACGCGTAACGCTCGTAATTATTCCAGGCATGGAGAAATTCGATTCGCACACGCTCGGCCAGCTGCCGTGCATGTTCGTCCTGACGTGACTTGGCGCATCCGTGCGTTGCAAAAGCGGCCCAGGCAGCTAGCAGAAATACGATTGGCGCAATTCGATCTGGCATTTGGTTCGAATCAGCCTAACAATCGACCAGGGAGGATTCAAAAATGAATACAATGTCTGTTTCTCGTCGCCGGTTCGCCCAGTTGCTGGGCGCAGGCGCGACCGCAGTAGTCGTTAGGCCGTCACTCTCTTTCGGAAAGCCGACGCAGGCTGTTACCACGCCTTTAACCGAACGCGGCATCGTGCGCTTGAGTGCGAATGAAAATCCATATGGACCTTCACCGAAAGCTTTGCAGGCCATAACGGATTCGTTCGGCATCGCATGTCGCTATCCGGACGAACACAACAATTTGCTAATCGACAAGCTGGCGAAGCTGAATGGCGTTTATCACGATCAGATTCTGCTCGGCGACGGTTCCAGCGAGATTCTCAAACTCTGCGCTGAAACCTTCACCGGGAAGGAACGCGGGGCACTCGTGGGAGCTGATCCAACTTTTGAAGCCATTCTCGAACAGGCCAGGATAAACGGCGCTGAGGTTATGAAGGTTCCGCTAACCGCGACCTTTGCTCACGATCTCTCAAAAATGGTCTCCTCTGCAAAAGGAGGTTTGATTTACGTTTGTAACCCAAATAATCCCACTGCGAGCATAACGCCCAAGGATCAACTGCGCGATTTCATCGAAAAGACTCCGCCCGACACAATGATTCTTGTAGACGAAGCGTATTTCCACTACGTGGACAGTCCCGACTACGAGAGCGTGATTCCCCTGGTAAAAGATCATCCGAACCTGATAGTGGCCCGCACGTTTTCAAAAGTTTACGGCATGGCGGGATTGCGTTGTGGCTACTGCGTTGCGCGGGCAGAAACAATCAAGCAAATGCGTCCTCATCAGATGTGGGATAGCGTCAACTGCATGGCGCTGGCCGCAGCGACGGCGAGCTTGGATGATCCCGATCAAGTTACAAACGGTCAGCGTTTAAACAAAGAAGCGAAACAATTCACCACATCCGAGCTCGACAAGATGAGCTACAAATCAATTCCCTCACAAGCGAATTTTATCATGTTCGATTGCAAACGTCCGGTCGTTCCACTGATTCAAGCCTTAAAACAGCACAACGTGCACGTCGGCCGTTTATTCCCGGCGCTACCCAATCACATGCGCCTGACGATTGGAAAGAAGTCGGAGATGGAAACTTTCCTGGCAGCATTCAAACAGGTGATGGCCTAATCCATCATCCGCCCCAGGAATAGATTTCGAACGCGATCCTTCCAAAGGATTTCGCGATTTGTTGTTTGGCCATTGATATCCGTCGCAGCCTGCGGATACCACGCTCTTGGTAAAACTGTGCGATTTCTCCCGAGTCAATGTTGATCGACAACCGCGCTGTTTTCATCAACCGTCATGCCAACATCTGCCGTTTGCCCGGCAAGGCGCGAAGAAAAGCAGATCTATTTCTCGCGAAACTCTAGCGCGCCGTTTTTCGCATCGACTTGCACGGTTTGGCCTTCGCGGACTTTGCCTTCGAGGATGTCGATGCTGAGAGGATCGAGAATTTCTTTTTGAATCGTGCGCCTGAGCGGACGCGCACCGTAGACTGGGTCGTATCCTTCGCGCGCCAGGAGTTCCTTGGCTGAATCGGACAATTTCAGCGTGATCTTTTGTTCCTCCAGGCGTTTCGACAAACGGCCGAGTTGGATCTCAACAATCTCTTTCAAATCGTCCTCGCTAAGCCTGTCGAAAATGATGATCTCATCCACACGATTGAGGAACTCTGGACGGAAATGCGCGCGCAACGCATCTGTCACAAGACGTGATCGGTTTTCCTTCGATTCTTCTTCAGTGATGTACTGCGAGCCGATGTTGGAGGTCATGATGATGACCGTATTTTTGAAATCGACCGTTCTCCCCTGCCCGTCCGTGATCCGGCCGTCATCAAGCACTTGCAGCAAAACATTGAACACGTCGGGATGAGCTTTTTCGATTTCGTCGAAGAGCACCACCGAGTATGGCCTGCGCCGAACGGCTTCGGAAAGTTGACCGCCTTCCTCGTAACCTACGTATCCCGGCGGCGCGCCGATCAATCGCGCGACCGTGTGTTTCTCCATGTATTCACTCATGTCGATGCGGACCATGGCGTTCTCGTCGTCGAACAAAAATTCTGCCAGCGCGCGAGACAATTCAGTTTTGCCGACGCCGGTCGGGCCGAGAAAGATGAATGAACCGAGGGGGCGATTTGGATCCTGCAGTCCGGCACGCGCGCGTCGTACCGCGTTCGAAACAGCTTTGATTGCTTCGTCCTGACCGACAACGCGCAGATGCAGATGCTCTTCCAGTTTCACCAGTTTCTCGCGTTCGCCTTCCTGTAATCGCGAGACAGGAATGTGCGTCCAACTCGAAACAACTTCTGCGATATCTTCTTCGGTTACTTCTTCACGAAGCAAGGTAGGCTTCTTAGATTTCGCGGCTTTTGCTGTGGCATCGGCCAATTTCTTTTCCAGCTCTGGGATACGGCCGTATTGAATTTCACTCGCCTTGGCCAGCTCACCCCGACGCTGCGATCGCTCGAGCTCGGTGCGAAGCTGATCAAGTTCTTCCTTCCACTTCCGCTGCTCCTCCAGAACTGCTTTTTCTTTCTGCCATTCGGCCTTAAGGGCAGACGAGTTCTCTTTTAATCCCGCCAGTTCTTTTTCGAGCTTTTTCAAGCGCTCCTTGCTCGCGGGATCTTTTTCTTTCTTCAGGGCCTGGCGTTCCATTTCATGCTGCATGATCTCGCGCTCGATCACGTCGATCTCAGTCGGCATCGAATCGAGTTCGATCTTCAGACGCGATGCCGCTTCATCGACCAGATCGATCGCCTTATCCGGCAAAAATCGATCGGTGATATAACGCTGCGACAGCGTCGCTGCTGCAACGAGGGCGCTGTCGGTAATGCGGACGCCATGGTGCACTTCGTAGCGTTCCTTCAGCCCGCGGAGAATGGCGATTGTATCCTCCACCGTCGGTTCATTCACCAGGACTGGCTGGAAACGTCGCTCCAGCGCTGCGTCTTTCTCGATGTATTTGCGGTATTCATCGATCGTGGTCGCACCGATCGTGCGCAACTCGCCACGCGCCAGCATCGGCTTGAGCATGTTTGACGCATCGACCGAACCTTCCGCTGCGCCTGCGCCGACAATGGTGTGCAGTTCGTCAATAAACAAAATAATCTGACCTTGTGAATCGGTTACCTCTTTCAAGAATGCTTTGAGGCGGTCTTCAAATTCGCCGCGAAACTTTGCGCCTGCGACCATCGCGCCGATGTCCATCGCGATAACTCGTTTGTTCTTTAACGAATCCGGCACGTCGCCGCTGATTATTCGGCGCGCCAGCCCTTCTACGATCGCCGTCTTTCCCACGCCTGGATCGCCGATGAGCACCGGATTATTTTTCGTCCGACGCGACAACACCTGCATGATTCGCCGGATCTCGTTATCGCGCCCAATCACCGGATCGATCTTTCCGCGTCGGGCCAGCTCGGTCAGGTCGCGTCCATATTTTTCGAGCGTTTGATATTTGCCTTCGGGATTTTGATCGGTCACCCGCTGGGAGCCGCGCACCTGCTGAAGGCCCTGCATGATTTTGTCGCGCGTGACGCCCCCTTCCTTAAGTAATTTTGCGGCCGGAACATTCGAGCCGGCCAACGCCAGCAGGTAATGCTCGGCGCTGGTGAACTCGTCTTTCAGCTTCGACATTTCCTTCTCCGCGCTATCCAAGACGCCTCGGAGTTCGTTTGAGAGACGCAGATCTGTGGCGGCGCCGTGAATCTTAGGGCGACGTTCCAATTCAGAACGCAGCCGGTCGCGCAACTGATCTACATTCGCCCCAATCTTTTCCAGGAGCGGCCGCGTGATCCCCTCGCTTTGGTCGAGAAGAGCGGAAAGAAAATGTTCGTTCGTAACTTCCGGATGATTACCTTGAGAAGCGAGATCCTGCGCCGCTTGCAGCGCCTCCTGCATCTTTTGCGTGTATTTATCGATGCGCATGCTTGAAGAATAACCAAGGAGCGGCGGTTTCCAATCCGCCGTTTATTGGCAGCCGGGATTCGACTTCCGTCATTCCTTCGTTATTCGTCATTCGCTTTCCACGCGGTAGCCCGGCGAAGGTAGGTTCTTCGTCATTGGCTCATGCGTTAAGCAAGAGCACGAGCAGGAGGAAGAACCACCGTTACCCACGGCGTTTGACACAAACGCCTCTACAACGATGAGTGTTTGCGATGGACAGAGAAAAATGGATTGGATACAAATCGCTCGCCCTTTTGCGGCAAGGGCCGTTCCGCCGATATATCATCGGCTCGCTCATCTCGGACAGCGGCACCTGGATGCAGATGATGGCGCAGAGCTGGGTGATGAGCGCGCTGACAAATAAGGCGATTCTGCTTGGCCTGGTGAATTTCGCTGCAGGCCTGCCCGCGCTGGTGCTGGCGCCGATGGCCGGGTCCCTCGCGGACCGCTTCGACAAACGCAAGATCCTGGTCGCAACCCAAATCGTGCAGATTATTTTCGCGGTCTCACTGGGATTGCTAATTTTCATGGGGCGCGTTCAGATCTGGCACATCATCTTTTTTGCGCTTCTGCTCGGCATTGCGTTTTCCTTCGAAATGCCTGCGATCTCCGCGCTTGTGCCGGAGTTGGTAAAACGCGACGAGATCGCCCCCGCCATTGCTCTTGATCGATCGGTATTTCACGGCTCGCGTCTGATTGGACCGTCGTTGGCGGGCTTTTTCGTGGCTTGGTGGGGCGCGGCGTCTGCCTTCTTCACAAACGCGCTTTCCTTTGTGGCCCTGATCGTTGCGCTCATCTCCCTGCCCAAACGGCCGCTTGGAACAGTCGAGGAAGAAGAGCAACGCCGCAGCGGAATCAAGGAAGGCTTTCGCTACGTGCTCTCGAATCGCATTATTCTGGCGTTGATCGCGCTGATCGCCTGCAACACGGTTTTTGTTTTCCCGGCCATTTCGGTCATGTTACCGCTTTACGTGCGCAACGTTCTCCATCTCGGGGCAACGACCATGGGAACGCTGATGGCCGTGTCGGGCACTGGCGCGTTCTTGGGATCAATTGGTTTGCTCGGCGTTGCTCGCGAAAACCGCTTGAAATTCATGAGTGGAAATGTCGTGGCCATCGCGTTGGGAGTCTTTTTCATGTCACGCTCCCACGGTTTTTTGTTGACCGCCTGCGCCATGGGGACCATCGCCATCGCGCTATCAATGAACTTCGGCCTCTCTAACACCATCGTGCAGGAACACGCACCGGCGCATTTACGCGGCCGGGTCTCGGCAGTCTTCGGGATGAGCTTTTTCGGTCTGATGCCAATTGCCGGTCTCTTCATGCCTGGTTTCTCTGATCTCATCGGAATGCGAACGACGCTTACTATTGCGTCCATAGTCTACGGAATCGCGGCCATCGCAATTTTGAGCGTCGCAGGGCGTCACGTATGCGATCGCTCCATTTCACCTACGCCGGAGACGCAGCCCGAGATCGAGCCGGTCTGCTAATGATGTCAATATTTGAGCGCTGTCATCCGGGGCGGAGCGCAGCGGAGCCGCTCGGAACGATCTTCACTCGTTAGCCGATGATTTCGTTCTCCAGTTGTTGGAATTCTGCACGCCATACTGCCGGCGACGCGATGTTGCGCGAAATCAAAATCAAACTTGGATTCGACCTGATCGAATTGGACCATCGTGTCCGTGGATCGCTGATGCCAGGAATCCAAAAAATATTCGATGCCGGAGAAGTCCGCTTCGGTAGTCTGGTGGCCTTGCCCGACGGTTACAAATTTTCCGCCGCGTCAACCGAAGAACGTGAGCGGGCAATCAGCCGAGCGTTTCAGGCGATCGATCTCGCTGGGAAATTAAACGCGCCATTCGTTGTATTACATTTGGGACAAACAACCATGCCACCAATTACCGATCGATTAATTGCAATGGCGAAAGCCGGGAGATATCTATCGCGCGAATACGTGAGGATGAAAATCAGCGCGGTGCAGGAGCGGGAAAAAAACGCGCCTGAATATCTGGAGCGCGTGAAGAACTGTCTCCTTCGCGTCATCGATTATGCCGCTCCGAAGAACGTCAGAATTGGTTTGGAAGCCCGGCGCGATTATGAACAAATCCCAACCGAGCGTGAATTATCCGAGCTACTTGAAGAGATGAACTCCTCGCATCTGGGTTACTGGCATGATTTCGGTCATTCTCAAATCAAAGAGAACCTGGGGTTTATTGATCACGCCGAGTGGCTGCGCACGGTCGGCCCTCGCGCGTTTGGTTGTCACGTACAAGACTGCATCTGGCCGGCGCGAGACCATCAACCGCCTTTTACCGGAAGCGTCGCCTTTGAGAAACTTGTTCCGCTACTCCCCACAAACTGCTTATTTGTCTGGGAGATGAACCCGAATAAGACAGCCGATTCAATTCGCCAATCGGTCCAAATGTGGAAGGAACGCTTCGGCGAATGAAAAAAATTCTGGTCACGCTTTTCCAACTTACCGTCACCATCGCGGTGCTTTACTGGGTCTATCACGATCCCCACAGGCGCTCGCAAATGGTTGAGGCGATCCGGAACGCTCAGTATCGCTGGGTTGCGATGGGCCTCGTGGCATATGCAGTCGTGGAAGTTGCGGCCGCTTTTCGCTGGCACGTTTTACTGAAGGTCCAAAAGATCCATCTGAGTCTTCCTCGCCTCTCTGGTTTGTTCTTTATCGGGATGTTTTACAATCAGTTTCTCCCGGGAGGCACAGGCGGCGATATCATGAAGAGTTATTACCTGCTTAAGGAAACCCCTGACAAAAAAGCAGGGGCACTGCTTGCCGTTGTGTTTGATCGTTTCATTGGTCTTGTTGCCTTGGTGGCCATTACCGCCACCCTCATTGGCTTGCGCTATGATTTTCTCGCGCAAACCACCGAGACGCGAAATTTGCTTTGGCTCCTGCTCTTTCTGCTCGGCGTATCGGTCCTGACGTTGATATCCACTTTTGTAATCAGTGGATTTAACTTGTTCCATTCGTTGCCGGAGAAGTTCCCTGGTCGCGACAAATTGATCGAAATTTCTGCAGCGTACCATCTTTACGCGCATCACTGGCGCGCAACGCTCGTTGCGTTCGCTACATCTCTCGTAGCGCACCTGGCCACATTCGCCACTTTTCTTTGTGCCGCTTACGCGCTGGGAGCACCGGTACCAGTAGTTAACTTCTTCGCCGTGATGCCAGTGGAGCGCACCATCTCTGCATTACCGATCAGTTTCGCCGGAATCGGTCTCCGCGAAAAAGTTTTGCAGATCATGCTCAGCCGTCTTTGCGGGGTGCCGGAAGCCAAGGCGATTCTCATCGGCTCCCTCAGTTTCCTCATCATCCTGATATGCTGCCTGCCTGGCGCGATCGTTTATCTGTTTTACAAACCGAGCGGTGCAGTCGCACGCGTGAAAATGCGTGAGATGGAACACGAGGTCATCGCGTTGGAACACGAGATGGGCGAAACAGAGCAAAGCTCGTGATCCGTGAACCGTGCTTTGTTTAAGCCTCGAACGGGTTTAACGACCAGTTTTCGCCATTGCGTTGCGCCATTCGGATGAAACAAAAGCATTCGCGTCCACTCGTCATCGCCACCTTCGCCATAACCGTCGACGGTAAGGTTACCACCAAGAATTTGTCCCCGGTCGATTTCACTTCCCGGGAGGACAAGTTGCATTTGTTTCGGCAGCGCGCTGGGGCGGATGCGGTATTGATCGGACACACCAGTTTAAAACGCGACAATGTCCGGCTCGGCCTGCCAGCCGATATTCAGGAAACCAGAATGAGGCGCGGTCAGACCCGCTGCCCTTTACGCGTGATTGTTTCCAATGAAGGCAAGATCGACCATCGTCTGAAAGTTTTTCAGTCGGATATTTCGCCGATCGTTATTTTTTCGACGAAACGGATGCCCCGAAAATATCAACGGGCTTTGGAGAAAAGGGCGAACCTGTATCTTAGCAATCTAAAGCACGTCAATCTTGCCGGCATGCTGCAAACATTGCGCAAACAATACGGGGTTCGCACAGTTGCATGCGAAGGCGGGCCAACGCTGTTTCGGTCGTTACTGGAACAAGGCCTTGTCGATCGGCTCAATCTAACCATTGCGCCTTATATGTTCGGTGGAGTAAAGGCACCGACGCTGACAGGTCTGAGCACGAAATTCCTGCCTGCCAGTGTGCATTGTTCGTTGAGCGACATGCGCACCACAGGCGAAGAGTGTTTTCTTACTTACCGAATCAGGCATCGCCGACAGCGCCGGAAGTAGGCGTCTCTTTGCGACGCGGCCGCGGTACAAGTTCACCTTCACAGTTCGGGCAAACGAAATTCATTTGCCCCGCGCAGTTCGCGCAAAAAGTGCACTCGTAACTGCAGATATAGGCGCGTCCACGCGGCGCGAGTGCGGCTGCGCATTTTTCACATTCGCTTTTCAACTGCAACGCCATTTCCATTCTATTCTCCAGGACGCGTCAAATTGTTCAACAACGCAGTCTGGATCGCTTTCGTTTTTATGGTGAGATGACTGACCGCTTTGTGTACGCTCGAGATGTTTCTCGGAGGAACCAGTATGTTCAAATCAATTGGCTGCTTCAATGCGATTGCACTTATGGTCGCATTGCAAGCAACCGGGTCGGTTGCTGCTGGCGCGGAGTGGGATCGAACCGTGCTGCCGCTTCCAGCCCAAACGTTTCAAGGCGTCACTAAACGTACTCTGGAGGGGTCTGTCGCGGCCTTTACCCCGCCGGTGAAAGCCCACCCAATCCGCCGAACATCCTGCTTGTTTTGATTGATGACGCTGGGTTCGGCGATCCATCGACGTTTGGCGAACCTGTTGCGACACCCGCGTTCGATGCATTCCGTCTTCAGAGATCCGACGCTCAAATGTTCTCCGAGGCATCTCGAAATACCAAATGTAAACGCAAAATCCGGTCAAGCTCGGCGATCGTTTGGGGAAGGTCTTGCGAACCATGTGGACCTGGTACGATTAGCTCGGATTGTGCGCCGTCGAGATGAGAACTCCAATATGGGACTACTCCATCAGTGCTGTTTGGTGAATCACCTTTCCCGCGGTCACCAATAATTGAGTGATATGGCGCGGTAATCCTCGCACCATTAACGATTTTCAATGAGGGATTCTTCGGCGACAGACCGCTGATACTGTTAGGAAGTCGTCTGGCGCTTCCGGTAAATTGAGTGAGATCAACGTCTGTAAGAGACGCTCTTAGCGGGGCGGTGATAGCAACGGGAAGAGCGATCAGGCTTCTGCCGAATCTTCCTAACCCGCTTAGCGCTGTGTCGCTTCCCCGATGCGGTGTGCAGATAAACACGACGCGTTTAATTCGCGGGTTAGCATGAAAAACTAGTGAGCGATAGATGACGCTATCGCGGGCAGTACGATCAAGGACCTCTTTGGCTGGTTCCCCGATGTTTTGCTCCCACATTGCGGGTGTGACGGTGGCTACCTGCATGTGCACAAGAATTCCACCCAAGCTATGACCTATGAGTACGTAACCACGATGGTTAGGATAAAGCTTGTCTACCTTGGCGAGCTCCTCGCGCAAACGCATGGCAGAATAGAGCGGCGGATAGCCCGTAGGATAAGCGAACACCCAAAATTGATAGTGTTCGCGCACTAAAGAGTCGGTTTCGATCGCGTTGATCGTTTCTGCCCACATAAAAGGACTCGACGCGAGACCGTGTACAAGAACCACGGGAATTCGATCAGGATCGTAAGGCTGAAGAAAGTATAATCCCATCGTTTCGCTGTGCTGACCGGGCCGGAATGTTGCCATCAGCTTAGTCGCAAGAAAGTTGGACGGAGGTCGATAGTAGGCGATTGCCGCCGTATAGTCAGCCGCGAGTGGCCGAAAGGCGCCTTGCACCTTCACGGTGGCCTCCTTTGAAGGACGGCGCAGAGCAAGCATGGCTTCCCTTCCCCTAAAATCGAGTGTGGAGGTCACTGGCACGGCGATCCCCTTGAATGGAGCGAAATTTTCGCGCGGAGTGACTGCTCGCACTCCTACGAGCTCGCCACCCACCCCCTCTCGAAGATTCTTCGCCTTTACCAGTTTCTCTTTTATCGCGCTGGGTAGCTCAAATGAAGTGAAGTAATCGGGTCCCCAGACCTCGGCGCTGGCAGGTCGAAAACTCAAACGGCAGGCCGCGCTTTGATCAGTCAAAAGTAACGGCTGGTTCCACAAGCGACCACCGTCCGCGGACCGAAGAAGGACGGTGAGTTCCGCACATGCTGCATTGTAAGTCTCGCGTGCTGGCGTCTCGTGGACGCCGTTCCCAAGCAATGGGGCGGTCATAGCCGCGACCTGCAGATAATCGGCCGCTCGTTTTTCCAGTGGAATTTGTGAGGAGCGCGCCTCGCGCAGGCTGTTCGCGGCAGGCGGATAAACGAGGCCAGGTGCTCCTAGCGGCGCTGTCGCGCAGCCGGCGACAAACGCCAGGCATATTCCACCTGCTATGAGTCGGATTGAGACCGGCGTGATTGAATATTTGACAATCATCGACGAAAGGCAACAGCTGGAAACTGACCGCCTTCGAGTTTAACTACCATTCTCCTACCAATCTCCCAAAGACGCCGTGCCCATCGGACCAAAGCCATCGAACTCCTCAGCGACAACCTCGTGAGGACCATGACCCTGAAATGTTATGGTTGGCGGCGGGTTCATACCCTGTTGAGCCGACTGAGCCTGCTGCGCCGCGAGGGCCTTCTTAAAGGCGTTCACTTGCTTTTGTTTCCCAACATAGATCTTGTCTTTCGTCGCGGTGGGATACACGTAATACAATTTCCCTTTGTACTTCACGGCGGAGACGCTGTTTTGGGGTAGTCCATTCACTGCCTGTTGCTGCTTGAGAGTGGTGACCGTTATGACCTTGAAACCCGACTGCGCGAGCAAAACCTCTTGTTGGGCCACGGTAGACTGGCTGGTGCCGGTAGTCTGGCATGCTGTTATCAACGCCAATGCTGCAATGGCACTGGTGATATTTGTTAGTGTCAATAATTGTTTCATATTTTTTGGGTTGAGTGGGTTGTGGTCGGTTCTTAATTCTACGAAAATCTTAAAATTGAATTCAAGACATTAATTGTCATCGTCGCCCTCCGCCAAAACCGCCAATTCGCACGAATGTCGGCTTAGAGAAAAGAAGATTACTGCCGTCGGTCCCAATGATGACCGGGCCCTTTGGTCGGCCGTCTGAGCTCGGCTAAAGACATTCGCTACACCTAACTACTGAGAGTCACCAGGCATCAGGCGTTCGTTGATCCGTCTCGAGCTCGCGGAATCAAGCGGCCGTCCTGATCAAAGCTGAGCAGGATGATCCAGTCGTAAACAGAATCCGGCCATTTACCATTCGGCAAAAAGCTTTTTGGCTTTGCTCCAAGCGCCCGAAGCAGAGCCGGGATGCTTCCATGACGCCAAGAAATGAGAATCACTTTTCCCTCGTGATTTGTACGCCGGTCAGCGGCCAGCTCGGCAGATTGTTTGTTACCAAAACGCGTATCCACTTTCAATTTGGCTGCATTCGCGAACGGCTCGACCGTCAAACGCGGCTGATGGCTTTGCTTTGAATCTTTAGCGGCAAAAATCACAACAGGTTCCAGTCGCTTGGAATCGAGGGTAAAATTTAGGAAGTAATTCTGGTACGCTTCGCCCCGCTCCTGTCCGCGTCGGGTAAGATCGCGACCGCTGGCCCCATCTTCGGCATGGCGAATGATCAACACGACAGCGTCTTTCGGCCCCGTCTGTGCATGCGCTTCAAGTATGAGCGCCGACCCGAGAAGGATTGCGATGAAGACACGCCTGCACATACAATTTGATGGCTTTGTTGGTCGGGTCGATCCGGCGAGTTACACCACGTCGACGGCGATCTTGGAAACATGGCTCTTCCGCAGTTTCCATCGACTTCTGGCTCCAGTTGCCTGGGATCCAGTCCTGTCGGGATATACAACAGAAACACCATCTGTCCCTTGTCCTCGTACAACGCGGAACTTTGAAGCTGGCACTCGTGGGAGACGAGCAACGATTGCACCATGCTGAAGACTGGCTTCGGATCCTCGGTGTCATCGAGTCGGATCCTGACTCAGCAGCTCGAATGCGAATCAAGCCAGAACAAAAGACACCAACTGAAGGCGGTAACGAACACTGCCATGGCCCATGAGCCCATGCCGCACGCGAGCCCGACTACCACAACTGTGATGGCTTTCCCCGTTAGCTTCGGGTTTTCAAGCACGGTGCGAAATCGGAGGAGCGCGCCAAATGCCGAAGATAACAAACGCGAGTGTCTGGCCGGTCTCAGTCAATTCCGCAATGACGGCGCCGACCACTCCTAGAAGTATAAGCGCCTTGCGCCCCTCCAGGTCGGCAAGCGGGTCGACGAGAGACGGGCGCCGTGGATGCCACGCGATCACCCACGCACAGCCCACCGCCAGAAGGAGACTTAGGAAGAGGCGAAATATGAAAGCGGGGTGCCCAAACTCTCGGCCATGGTTGATTCGGCTTGACTTATTCTAGGCCGGGAGCACGATTGCGCCACGAAATCACAAGAAGTAAAAATATGAAAAGCCGCATTTATCTTTTCGCCGCAGCCCTTTGCTGCGGCGCGTTTGTATTGCCGGTACCGATGTCCAACGCCCAAAAGGCGGATGCAATTTCAAAGGCTGAGGCGATAGCGCAGCAGCTTAGCCTTACGCCCCAGCAGAAAGTCAAAATCGTGCCCCTTCTGCGCTACGAGGTCCCAAAAGTAGAGGCAATAAAAAACGACAACTCGCTGTCAAAGATTCAGAAACTCCAACAGATCAGAGCTATTCACCAGCAGACTGATCCGCAAATGAAGACGATCCTTTCGCCTGCCCAGTACCAAAAGCTGCAGGCAATTCGCCAACAAACAATCCGGGAAGCCACGCAAACACGGGGCCTGTAAGCCGCACATCCGGTCGCTTCAGGAACTCAAGAAGCTAACATTTTTTCCTTTGCTGAGGCAGAATGACTTGGGGAGGTCATATGCGATTTCGATAATCTCTTCGGTTTTCGTAAAATTTTAATTGTTGAGGGCAAGCTATCGGGCAAAAACTCGTTTGCCGGAGCAAGAAAAATCGTGGACCAAGATTATGAGTAAAAGCCGCGGGAAAACAGAGCTTCAACGAATAATGTTTTGACTAACCACGGCGGCTCCGGATATGACCAATTATTCACTGGCAGCACGCAAGAGAAGTCTTCTTTGCGCGGCCAAACAAATCAAAAGAGAAACACTATGAAAAATCAGAAGAGTGCAGTTCTACTAACAATCCTGGGCGTGATGACAGGATTTACACAGGCGGCGACTCGTCATCATGACTCCAAGCCAGACGCAACGTTGCGGCTGAGCGGGGGTTCGTTCGCTCTTGGAATTGGTGTCAACTGGGGGTCAGGCACGCTCGCCTACAAAGGCAAAGACTATCCGGTCAAGGTAAAAGGACTGTCGGTAGGCAAAGTCGGGATGACCAGCTCTTCCGCTTATGGCGAGGTTTTCAACCTGAAGCATCTTCAAGATTTCAACGGTCATTATAATGTCGGTGCCGCGGGCACGCGCGGCGTGACTCTTGGCGCCGGGAAAGCTGGCACGCTCATGTCAAATCAGGCCGGTGTGATAGTCAGAATCGCGGCCACACAAAGCGGCGTTGCTGTCAATGCGACTGGCGGCGGCGTTGACATGCAACTCAAATAACGGGTCGTTGTAATAAGGAAATAAGCGCGTCGTCAGTGATTGCGCTTATTTTTGTCAACAGCTCCTAAAAGCTGACGGCTTGCAAGAGCTGAAACTGAATTCTGGTTCCGGGATTAACCACTGTTGTGCCGGCGGTATGTCCGTATTGCGCCTGTCGCGCTGTCTGGGAAGGACCTGCCGGTTGAATGATGTTCGTCTTTACCGGGATCCTGCGTCCACTTAGATTAATCGAGTCCAGTTCCACAGTGAGTGGTCCCGATTTGCGAGGATTGGCACGAGAAGCCGTGACCTTTCCAAACGCTTTGGTTCCAGCTTTCAACAGAACGTTTCCCTTGACCGAAACGTTCTGCGCAATCTTTGCTTCGAAGCTTCTTCCCGGGACAGTCTGTGAGGTGATGAGACTGACTGTACTTACTGTCAGCGTTGTTCCGGCGGGAATCGTGGCCGCATTCAAAGATGTAGCGACGAAGCAAGCGCAGCATACGGAAATAAATGTAGTAGATTTGCCTTGTATCACATTTGCTTTAAGAAGCTGACGGTCAGTTGTGTTCAGAAGAAAAGATTGCGCTATCAGCCTGATGTTATTAGGGGGTTTTGTAGGGCGGCTCGTCTGTCGCAATCGGGGTGGTTTGCAACGGGGGATTGATCAGCTGAAAAATCCCAGCGGCAACGGCGCCACCGAATAAGTCCGCGACCAGGTACATCCAAATATTATTCCAACTCGAAATACCCATCAGTGTTATTCCAAGCGCAACTGCCGGATTAAATGCGCCACCTGAAATATCACCGACTGCAAATGCGCCGACCATCACCGTAATGCCGATGGCCAGGCCGTAGAATGAATTTCCGGACGTGCCTTCAGCCGTCGCCGCGTTCAACACCACGTAAACAAGCGCAAACGTAAACAGAAACTCGGCAAGCAAGGCTGGACCCATCTTAGGTGTGATTGCGGTCACCGGTACGCCCAGACGAAGAACCTTGACCACGAGCAGCGCGGCAATAGCGGCCGCAACAAATTGCGCAATCCAATAAGGCACTACGTCAGCAGGTTTTACTTTGCCACGAATCAGCACGCCCAGTGTAACGGCAGGGTTGTAATGGCCGCCTGAAATATGGCCACCGGCGAACACCATCACCATGAGGGCCGCGCCGATGGCAAGCGGCGCGATCACGCCCGCGCCGGCGCCAATACCGGTGCACCCAACGGTGAGAACAAGAAAAAAGGTCCCGATGAATTCTGCAATGTATTTGTTCATGTTATCGGGTTTATCAGTTTTATTTTCGCTTGTCTATCGTGAACGACAGGATGGAAACTGCCGCACTGTTCAACCCCTTCAGGTGGAACAACCTCGCTCCTCCCGGGGCGGATGAAAGTGCCATTGAACATAGACTACGCCAGTCATTCAACTGGTACGGCAAGCCAGTCCGCAGCTTCTTTGCGATCCTGGAATACACTGGCTTTGATCGCGGAACCTTGAGGTAATAATGCGTGAACCTTTGAACAAGAGCGGCATCCGTGGCGAGGATCGCTGATTTGATCGGCGGGCGACTGCCGTAGACGAGACGCCGATAGAGAGAAACGCGAATGATGTATTCGAAGTTGAGATCGACTGCATCAGCTCCCACCGTGTTAGCGAATCGATTAAAGGGCTCCTCTAACGTCGCCTCCAGTTCTCCAAGGACGGTTATGACTTTGTTAACGGCTTCCTGTTCAGTAAACCGCGCGGTTTCCAAACAAAAGACGGAGGTCTTCATAAAATTCGATATCCGGTGGCAGGTTCACGTTAATCATTTTCTGACCTACTCGTGCGACCGCGCTTCAGACCCAGTCTGCATGTTTTAATTTCTCTGGTCAGTCTGACTAGCACCGCCTACTTCTTTCGGAGCTAGCAATTCGACGGGGACGCCAAGCCATTGCGCCGCTTCGTTGCGATCCTGGAACACCCGAACTTTGATCGAAGAACCCTCAGTCAACAAGACGAGTAAGCGGGCATAATGAACGATCGCAGAATCCGTGGCGAGAATTGCTGACTTCACGGGCGCACGACCCTTATGGGAGAGGCGCCGGTGGAGAGAAGCTTTAATAACGTATTGAAAGTTGAGCTCAAGTTCGTGAGTTTTCGACGTATCGGAGAATCGATTGAAAGGTTCCTGTGATGCGGCTTCGATACCTTCGATAACACCGATGATCCTGTTAATCTCCGCTTCGTCGATCACGCCCTTCGGGCGATAGATAAGCAGCCGAATGTCTCGGTGAAACTCGATGCCAGGAGGCAACCTGAGATTGATCACTTTATGATCTCCACTCATGCGATTGCGTTTCATGCTTCGTTTGCTTTCGCCATTGAGTTCTTTTTATCAGAGACTTCTTCCCCCGTTAGCAATTCGACTGGGGCCGTTTTATAGCCGGGCCTTTACCTCGAACAATTTCCGTGTGCCAGCCAACTTATTAGTTTTACTTTCATAGGTTTGTTTTGTCCCTTGTTATTTGCTGTTAGGCCTAAGAAATCTGGCTACTTGACGGTAGCTGGGAAAATAGTTTTCCAATCGTCTTTCATGCTGATGACGACCCAGCCTTTCTTCTTTGCTTCAGCCATGAGCGCATCGCTGAACGTTCCGATCTTCGACTCGGCGCCATAGGCGTACTCACGCCTGGCGTCATCGTGATGGACAAGCATCATCAGTCTGGCGCCACCGCCCGCACCTGTGTATTCAAGCATCTGCTGGTCACCGGTAGAATTGCCGAAGGCACATTGCGGGCGACGACCGATGACCATGTTGATCCCTTCGGGTTTGCCGGTTTTGTCGTCCACCAGCAGTACGTCGGGCAGTTTGATCAGCTCCGGTTTGCCATCTTTGCCGTAATCGTATTTCACTTTGCCCATGCTGCCGACGACTTCCTCAGGCGGCACACCATAAACCGGCTCGGCAAAGGCGCGCACAAACTCCTGTCCGCCACCAGTCACGATGTAGGTCTTGAATCCATTGGTTCGCAAGTACCGCATCAACTCTATCATGGGCTGGTAAACGCATTCGGTGTAGGGTCGCTTGAATCGCGGGTGCCTGGCATCGGCTAGCCATTTCTGAACGATTTCCTGGAACTGTTGGACCGTCATCCCGCTGTGCGTGACGGCGACGACTTTTTCGAAATCCTGGATCGTGAACCTTTCCATTGCCTCGCGATCGTGCGCCAGAATCGACTTGAAAGGTTCGGTCTCACGCCACTCCGGATGGTGCGGTGCTGTCGCAATGACCTCGTCGATGGCAAAGGTCACCTGGGTGTAAATCGGCTGCTCAACCCAGAGCGTACCGTCGTTATCAAAGGTTGCGATGCGCTCCCCAGGCTTAACAAAATCAGGGGAACCTTCCTTTGTTACTTGCTCGACGAAAGCGATGATGGCTCTCTTGGGGGCCGTGTCGTTCCACGATGGAAGTGGGGCGGCGGCGCGTGCGTTGAGGGTCAGCGCCAGCGCCGCGAGTGTATTCAGCGTGATGAGCATGGCCGTTTTCATGGCGTGTTCTCAGCCCTTCCACGGGACCACAAGCAGTTTGGCGAGTGCGCCCCGTTCTATTTCATCAAGTTAGTTACTGCTACTCCCCGCATGAGGATGTTCGGCTTCGTCGCACCCTGCGCGAGGCAGGTCGACGTCAAAACAGCCAGTGCGACGGTGACAAACGCCGCGATGTTTAGTTTCATTTTAATTGGTTTGGTTTGGATTATCAGAAATACACTTACGGCGTCGGGCTCCAGAGCTGGTTTTTCACCACCAGAACACCCGCGGTCCCCATGCTCCGTACCATTGCCAGGCCGCGGCACGTTCCATTTCCGCCGCCGCGATTTGGTCCTGCGCTATCTGTTGCTGGAAAGCCAGCTGTTGGTAGCGTTGGTATTCTTGCTCGCGACCGACGTAGGCGAGCCCTGATTTCTCGTCTTTATAAACGTAGAAGACTCCTTTTCCAGGCACTGTCGCCCGCTCGACTTGGTAGGGTGGGAGAGCAGCATAGATTTGCTGTTGCCTGGGCGTTTGCGGCGTACGCGCGCGAAAGCCAGCCGCCGTGAGTAAGGATGTCGTGTTGGCTGATCCCATGCTGGCGCAGCCGGCTAAAAAAAGCCCGGCGATAGCTGCAAAGATGAGGATGATGCTTGAGTTAGTTATTTTTGCTTCCATTAGTTGTTTTGGGTTTGCATTTTGTTAGCTGACAAAATTTCACACAGCGGATCGATCGACGGCGCGTTATCCGACGCCGATAGAGAGCTGTTGCGTTTATCATCGCGTCATCTAGTGCGGCCCGCTTAGCCCCTGCGCGTCGCGCGAAAGCTTGTGCTTACATCCGGAGCGATGACGGAGTAAAGCAAAAAAGACGCAAAATGCGTTCTCGGCATTTTGCATTCGGAGACCTTGAGGGCTTCAGGAAAATCACATCCTTGAAATGGAGCAAGTATCGAGCGGCAATTTGCCTCGGAGCGTTTTCGGAAACTTGTCTTTCCGTTGCGTTCCCCGCGATAATCACCGGCCAACCCCGATGACGATTCTGGAACGGCTCGGTCGTTATCAGAGCTAGCGGCCGACAATCGATATCTTGGACCGATCAGCGAGACGGATGATCGCGTCGTATTCGAGGAGCAAAGTCTTTCCAGCTTCAACGGCAATTACACTCAGTTTTGATTCGGCCGCGATACCGAGAGTTTCGACACCAATGACGGGCACATCGAACCGCATGTCCTGAGTCGGCTTGCCTACTTTAACCATGACCGCGCCTTCACGCGCGAGCGCGCCGCCGCGCTTGATGGCGTCGTTCGTTCCTTCGAATGCTTCCACGGCGACGACAGTTCCATTTTTCACAATGACAGTCTGCCCAATGTCGAGCCGTGCGATTTCCTTGGCTATCTTCCAGCCCAAATCGACATCTTCTTTCTCACGCCGATTGAGCTTTGCTCCTGCGATCAATCCCGGAGCCGCGAGAGAGTCTTCGAGAAACATTGTCGCCGGCATGAGATCGACGTCCACCTTGGCCAGTTCATCTGCAATCGCGGCAAAGATGGATTCCGCATTGCGCTCCTTCAGTTGTCGGAGCAAAAGCAACGCTTTCAAATCCGGACGCAGATCGAAAAGATTTTTCGGCGCAATCTGACCGGCCATGATTGCATGGTGAGCTTTGTGTTCCTTAAAAAATTTCAATAGCCGATTGAGTTGTCCCACGCGCATCCATTCGATCAGATCAACATGTTGCGCGAGGACCGGATCGGTCTCACCAGTGAACGCGGCCGCAATTAGTTTTTTTACGCCAGCCCTTCGCGCCGCATCAGCAAGCAATCTGGGATATACGCCGTTTCCGGCGATAATTCCCAGGACATCTGGAGCAGACATGAACACTTTGTAGCAGAAAAAGTTCGCGATCGCGAGAGCGCGAGCGCGATCATCAGCGCGCGCGGCGCGCGCGCTTCTCAGAGAATTTACCCGTGTCGGCGGCGTTTGACGTGCAACTGGGCAAGAGCTTTTTGCAACGACGCCTGAATAGCTGCCACTTCTTCGGCACTGTGATCTTCCTTCATCGCGGCCTTGGCGCGCTCGACCGCTGCTTCCGCAGCAGCGATATCGATCTTCTCCGATTCAAGCGCCATGTCGGTTAAAACTGAGACCGCATCCGCTCTAATTTCGACAAACCCTTCTCCGATCGCCATGGATCTTTCGCGCCCGTCTTTTAGAACACGCAGTTCGCCCGGTAACAAGGTGGTAAGTAATGGAACATGTTTGGGATAAACTCCCAGTTCCCCTTCGGAACCGGGCAACGTGACCATGTCTACGTCTTCGGAGTAGATTTTTTCCTCGGGCGTTACGATCTCGAGCTTTAGTGTGGCCATGGCGATTTGTTGATTCGTTAAACCATTGAATCGTTAAACCGCAAAACCGGAGACGTCATGACTATTGTAACGATGTAACAAGTCACGGCTTAACGTGAGGGTTTTAGACCTCTTTGATCATGTCGATGTTGCCTTTCATGTAGAAATTTTGCTCGGGCACATCGTCATGTTTGCCGTCGAGAATTTCCTTGAAACCGCGGACTGTTTCCGCAACCGGAACATACTGGCCCTTGAAGCCGGTGAAAACTTCTGCCACGTGGAAGGGCTGGCTAAGGAACCGCTGGATCTTGCGTGCGCGATGAACGGTGACCTTGTCCTCCGGGCTTAATTCATCCATTCCGAGAATCGCGATAATGTCCTGCAAATCCTTGTAGCGCTGCAAAACACGCTGCACGCCGCGGGCAACGTCATAATGCTCCTCGCCGACAATTTCCGGCGCCAGCGCTTTGGATGTGGATGCCAGTGGATCGACCGCTGGATAAATTCCGAGCTCGGCGATGGAACGCTCGAGCACGATCGTCGAATCCAAGTGCGCGAAAGTGTTTGCCGGCGCGGGATCAGTGAGATCGTCCGCCGGCACATAGACTGCCTGAAATGAGGTGATCGATCCTTTGTTTGTCGATGTAATTCGCTCCTGTAAATCACCCATCTCAGCGGCAAGAGTCGGCTGATAACCGACCGCGCTTGGCGTTCGGCCCAGCAACGCCGACACTTCCGAGCCGGCTTGCGAGAAGCGAAAGATGTTGTCGATAAAAAGAAGAACGTCCTGGTTGCGCTCGTCTCGAAAATATTCGGTCATTGCGAGCGCTGAAAGAGCAACGCGCAGACGCGCGCCGGGGGGTTCGTTCATCTGACCGAAAACCATCCCTACTTTCGACTTCGACAAGTCTTTCTGATCGATGACGCCCGCCTCGCTCATTTCCTTGTAAAGATCGTTGCCTTCCCGGCTTCGCTCGCCTACTCCGGCAAATATGGAAACGCCGCCATGTTTCATGGCGATGTTGTTAATCAACTCCTGGATGACAACAGTCTTTCCAACACCTGCGCCGCCAAAGGCGCCGACCTTGCCGCCTTTTGTAAATGGGCAAACAAGATCGATGACCTTGATCCCTGTTTCCAGGATCTTTGCCGTTGTGTCTTGCTCCATGAGCGTCGGCGCCGGCCGATGGATTGGGTAACGCTTGGCGTAGTTCACTGTGCCGCGATTATCAATCGCATCGCCGGTGACGTTAAAAAGGCGACCAAGCACGGCCTCGCCAACTGGTACGGTGATCGGACCGCCGGTATCGGTTACGCTCATTCCGCGCTTCAACCCTTCCGTGGACGACATCGCGATGGAGCGAACCCAGCTTTCGCCAAGATGCTGTTGCACTTCGAGTGTCAACTTGGTCGGGTTACTATTCACTTCATACTCAATTTCGAGGGCGTTGTAGATTTTCGGCAGCGACTTTTCGTCCGGAAATTCAACGTCCACTACGGGACCGATGACCTGAACTATGTTTCCTTTATTCATAAATCCTGACTAACCACCCAGTGCCATTTGCGCCGTGGCGATCTCGAGCAACTCGGTTGTGATGCCGGCCTGACGCATCTTGTTGTATTCCAACGTAAGGTCCTTGATGAATTGATTCGCGTTATCGGTGGCGTTCTTCATCGCTACCATTCGCGCGCTATGCTCGGACGCGCGCGCGTCGAGAATCATCTGAAAAACCTGATAGGAGACATAGTACGGAAGCATCGAATCGAGAACGACCTCTGCGTCAGGCTCGAATACGTAGCCTATCATTGGATCGACACCTTCACTTTCAGCTTCGGCATCTCCCTTCTTCGGCAAATCGAAACTACTGATCGGCAGCAGGGTCCGCACAACAGTGCGTTGGTTGATCGTGCTGATAAAGTGCGTGTAGAGCACTGAGACTTTGTCGACTTCGCGTCTCAGGAATTTTTCCATGCAAAACTTCGACATCGGCTTGGCTTCAACAAACGTCGGTGAGTCTTTCAACTCAAAATCAGCCAATAATTCGCGCTTTGTTCGCGCGATGAATTGCCGCGCCCTCTTTCCTGTCACCACGAACACTGTTTTAGCCGAATCAAAGTTGGCGGCTTCCCGAAGCAGATTCGTGTTCAACGCCCCGCAGAGTCCCTTGTCCGTGCTGATAATTAGGATCAACTCTTTTTTAAGTGGGCGGACCGCGAGAAGCGGATGGAATCTCGGGTCTGTGCGTTTTTGCAACGAAACGAGAACCTTATTCATCAGGGCGGCGTAAGGCCGGCCCGCGAGCGCATGTTGCTGCGCCTTGCGCATCTTGGAGGCAGCTACCATTTGCATTGCTTTGGTGATCTGCGCGGTATTGCGGATAGATTTTATCCGGCGCCGTATGTCCTGGGTGTTTGCCATCTAGGAAATTTTCGAATTTCGATCTTTGATTCTCGACCTGCGTTGCACGCGATAGTACGCAGCCTTTCCCCGCACATGAAAACCGATTTCTCGTCTTTTCGGTGGCTCAGGCGGCTCGAGCAAACGTTTCAACGTTGCGAAAAGATCGACAATTGCCTCATCGTGTGAATCGAGTCGGCGCTCGAGTTCTTCCAATTTTGCGGCGAGCTGTACATTTGCGGCAACCATTTCCCGTAGCCGGACGAATGCTCTAACAACACGCACGCTGGCTTGAACGGCGATTTGGCTGTTGAGGACGCTAGCCAGCATGATCGCCCCGTGTTCAGTAAAAACCCATGGGCGGTATCGTCGCCCTCCATGGAAACTTGAGGTCGCAATTTGCGATCTCAAGTTTGTAAGTTCCTCAGTTGTAAGCTGAAAGGCGAAGTCGCTGGGAAAGCGCGAACGATTCCGGCGCAGTTGCTCATTAAGCCTTTTTGTAGTGACTCCGTAAACGGCAGCCAGATCAGAATCCAACATGACCCGTTGGCCCCGGATCAGATAAATCGCGTTCTCGATGCTCGCCACTTTGCGCTCAGAGGTCATGGCTGAATCAAATGCCTGCAAACAAATCATCGCCAAGTCGTCTTGAATTCATCGAGCGCCGCTTTCAATTGCGACTCGAGGTCTTTATCGAGCTCCTTTTTCTCGCGGATAGCCCCGAGTAATCCTCCCTTTCGCGTTTGCAGCCAATCCTGAAGCTTCAGTTGGTACTCCTTGACACGGTCGACGGGCACTGAATCGAGATAGCCATTTTGCATCGCCCACATCACCGCCACCTGTTCTTCCACCGAAATCGGGTTGTATTGTTTTTGCTTGAAAAGCTCGACAATGCGTTGACCTCGATCGAGTCGCGCTTTCGTTGCTGCGTCCAGGTCGGAACCAAACTGTGCGAACGCGGCCAGCTCGCGAAATTGCGCCAGATCGAGCTTTACCTTGCCAGCGACCTGCTTGATCGCCTTGATCTGGGCAGCCGATCCAACACGACTGACAGAGAGTCCTACCGAAATTGCCGGACGCACACCTTGATAAAACAAATCAGTCTCGAGATAGATTTGCCCATCCGTAATCGAGATCACGTTCGTCGGAATGTAGGCGGAGACGTCGCCAGCCTGGGTCTCGATAATCGGTAACGCGGTCAATGACCCGCCGCCGAACTCATCACTCATCCGCGCGGCGCGTTCGAGTAATCGCGAGTGCAAATAAAATACATCGCCGGGATAAGCTTCACGACCGGACGGACGCTTGAGCACCAGCGAAACCTGCCGATACGCCACCGCGTGTTTCGACAAATCGTCGAAGATAATGAGCGCATCCATTCCATTATCCATGAACCATTCACCCATCGCTGCACCGGCGAACGGCGCCAGATACTGATTAGTCGCCGTGTCGGATGCAGGGGCGGAGATGATTGTGGTGTAAGCCATGGCGCCTTCCCTCTCGAGAACATCGAGCACTCGCGCCACGTTGGAATTTTTCTGACCGACCGCGACGTAAATGCAGTAGAGCGGCCGATAATTAGTGTCCTTCGCAGCTTCTGCGGCTTTGTTCAGGCGCGCCTGACTGATAATGCTATCGATGGCGATGGTGGTTTTGCCAGTTGCGCGATCGCCAATGATCAGTTCGCGCTGACCGCGACCGATCGGAATCATGGCATCGATGGCCATGATGCCGGTTTGCACTGGTTGATTCACGCTCCGGCGCCTGATCACGCCCGGCGCAATTTTTTCCAGCGGGTAAAATGTTTCAGCTTTGATTGGTCCCTTGTCATCGAGTGGCTGGCCAAGTGTGTTTACGACACGGCCCAGAAGCGCTTTGCCTACGGGCACGGAAAGGAGTCGGCCGGTCGTCTTAACTTCGTCGCCTTCGGAAACCTTCGTTGTTTCGCCCAGCAGAATCGCGCCGACCTCAGTTTCCTCCAGGTTTAACGCCAGACCAAATACACCGTTTGGAAATTCGATCATCTCGTTAAGCATGACGTCGCTTAAACCTTCAATGCGCGCCACTCCGTCGCCTGTTTCGCGCACGATGCCGACGTTGCTTTTGGTTGTCGATGTTTTTAGCCCTTCGATTTTTGTTTCGATCTCTTCGAGTATGCTGCTCATGATTTGTCTTGATTAAAGTTCTTGTTGAAGACGTTCGAGCCGGTTGCGCACCGTTCCGTCCCAGACATCACTCCCTACACGAATCCGCATTCCGCCAAGAAGCTCCGGATTCACAATAAACTTCGTGGTCAGGTCGCCACCGTATTTCTTTTTTAAATTGGTCACCAGCTCGGAGCTGGTAGCGGAATCCACTTCGTTCGCGGTCTCGACCCTGGCCTCCCGCTTTTCCAGCTCAAGCCGAAGTAGACGCTTGTAATTCTTCAGAACCTCGATGTAATGACGCGGTTTTTTCGCGATTAACGAATCGACAAGCGACTTGATCCTTCCAGTATCGAGCTGGCCGTCAGTGAAGCTTGCCCGAAGCATTTTACGCGAGAGCTGGCGAATTTCCTTGTTGATCTTCATCAGGCCACTTGACGAGCTGCTTCCTCCTGCAACCGACGTTGATCTTCCGGCGTTAATACCTTTCCGGCCACCTTTGCTGTAGTATCTACCACAAGGCGCCCAAGCTCGCGCTTCAACGATTCCATTGTGCGCTCGTGCTCAATTGCACTCGCTTCACGCGCTTTCGCCATGATTTGCTCAGCAGCTGCAATCGCCTCCTGCTGCTTGCGCTCGGATAGATGCGAAGCGCTTTCACGCGCTTCGTCAATCATTCTTTGCGCATCGGCGTCCGCCTTTGCGACAATTTCCTGATAACGCTTCTCCGCCTCCGCAAGTTCCTTCTTAATTTTTTCCGCGTTGATCTGGCCCTCTTCGATCTTGCGCCGGCGCTCCTCCAGTACCGCAAGGACCGGTTTGTAAGCAAACCGCTGCAAAAGAAACGCAACAATGCAGAAGCTGATGACCTGTGACAGAAATAACTTCCAATTCCAGCCGAACGTGTCAGCCGTTTCGCGCAAGATATCGGTCACGCCTCCGCTGCTGGCGGCAATTATCAGATTCATAAATTAAATTTCGGGCGCAGCCCTCAATTGCCCCCGGTGAAATTAGTGAACCAGATAGAGCGCGTAGAACACAATCGCCTCGGTCAAGGCGATCGCGAGAATTCCGTGCACGAGCACCTGTGTGAACGCGCCGGGATTGCGACCGACTGCGGTGGTCATTCCCAAGCCAGTCAAGCCGATTCCGATTCCGACGCCCATCGCGGCAAGCCCGACGTGGATGCTTCCGCCCAGTTCTGCTAGTATTGGTAGTATCATATTTTTCTTAGTTGTGTTGCGATCTCGTCACGAGATCGTCGAAAAATCAGTGCGCATGCTCCGGTCCCTCCTGGTGCTCTGCAATCAACATTGTGAAAACCGCAGTCAGCAGCATGAAAACGAGCGCCTGTACAAATCCAACGAGCACCTCCAGAAAATAGAACGGAATTGGCAGAACTGGCGATAGCCACGGAACCATCGTGGACATCGCCTCGAGAATGCTTTCGCCCGCGTAAATATTCCCGAACAATCGGAAGCTGAGTGCGATTGGCCGAAACAGAATTGAGATCACCTCCAGCCAGCCGACAGCAAAGAAAATCACGATCATGAGAACCTTAATAATTCCGGTCGTCTCGCCTTTTGGACCGAACAAATGTTTCAGGAATCCGCCGACCCCTTGCGCCTGCAAAGCCCAGACGAACCACATCACGAAGAAGATTGCGGACATCGCGGTCGTCATGTTTAAGTCCGCGTTGCCGCCGCGCAGCAACGGCCGGTCCACGCGGAAATTTCCTGAGGGACCGTAGTGGCCCCAGCCAATTGTGCCGATCCCGGGAATCAGCCCAAACCAATTTACAAACAGGATAAAGATGAAAACTGTCGCATAAAACCAAAAGCCCTTTCGCACAAGCTCGCGGCCGATGATGTTTTCCAAAAAATTGTGTAAACCTTCAACTATCCACTCCCAAAAATTTTGAATTCCACTGGGGATGGGTTTCACCTGCCGGGTTGCGATCTGGGAAAAAACGATGATGCTGGCAGCGACAATCCACGTCACCAACATCGAGTTTGTAATCCCGAAACCGCCGAACTGAACCAACATCTGCGGTTTTAACGAGACGCCCATGTGGTCGGGCGCACCCGCTTCAGCCGCAAAGCTCGACGTGGCAAGCATTGCGCTGCCAGCCAACGTCAGGATCGACATCAGTAAACAACGATTGCGCATTTTTGTAAGCACAGCTGTAGCCGGCATCGGTGATGCCGGCCTGCCGAGGTCGTTCGCCCTTGCCCCACACTTCCAAACTACGGCGAAAAAGCCCCCCGGCTACAACTCGACGCGCATACCAAAGCGCGTTTTGCCCGAATGACAAACGAAATTCTTCGACTCCTGCGTTACTTCGCCGGCAATCCTTGGGCAAACTGCGGAGCAAGCTGGGCCACATGCTTCGATTTCATGGGTTCAGAAGTGCAATTCAGACTGATCGCTTCTTCGTAGAACGATTCTAACTGGTCGATCTGAGCGTCCTGCTCGAATCGTTCGACCACGGTAGCATGTGCGCGGGCTCCCATTTTTGTTAACAGATCCGGCGAACGTGTAACCAGTTGCATGGCATTCGCCAATCCAACGTGATCTTCCTCGGCCACGAGAAATCCGGTGCGCCCATGTTCGACCGCCTCCGGTATCCCACCGTGGCGCGTCGCAACCACCGGCAATCCGGTCGCCATCGCTTCCAAGACCGAGTTCGGCACGCCTTCCTGGTCTTGATTGGCGGATATTTCACTGGGATGCAGAAACAGATGCGAACTCGCATAAAGCTCGAGCAATTTCCGCTGCGATAAAAATCCAACGAAATGTACGTCTCTAAGAATTCCTAATCCGTCAGCAAGCATCTCCAGTTCTGGCTGGAGAGGTCCTTTGCCAGCGATGAAGAATTGCGCTTTGGGATGGTCCTTCTTAAAAATTGCAAAAGCCCGCAAGCTCGTCGCAATGCCCTTTTTCGGAATCAACCGGCACGCTTGCACGACTCTCCATTTTCCATCGCGCGGCGGACGCCTATCTACGAAAGGAAATTCATTGAGAGGGATACCAGTGCGATTGATTCGCAATTTTTCTGGCGGACAGCCCAGGTGGATCAATCGGTCAGCCAGTGACTGGGAACGGGCAAACACCAGCGGAACCGCATTGAAAAGACGGCGTAGTTTTGCGGGATAATCCTTGATCTCTTTTTTGTGCGCGACATCCGCGCCATGAAAAGATACCACGCACGGTTTGTCCCATTGTTCGATGAAAGGGAGCAAATGCACACCGGTATGTCCAAAATAGATATGCATCAGGTCGGCGCCATTCCGTTCCAACAACGAATCAAGCGTTTGATACTCGCCTCGATAGACAATAGGCGGGCGTCGCTCCACGAATTTCAACCAACCGTGCACGAGCAGATTTGTGCGCCGCTTCGGTATGACTTCTACTCTCGCAAACGGAAAACGCTCCGCATTCTGGACCTCTTTGGTCACAACGAAAGTGTCGACGCCGTGCAGAGCCTTCACTTGCCGGTAAATATGCAACATCTCCGACTTCAGAAAGCTGGAGCAATAGCTAGCCACAACCCGTCTGCCCATAAACAGCGGCCAGTCTCGCTAGAGATTCGGGGCTTGTCCACCCTTAATTGGAAAAGAGAGAGCACACTCGCCCGTCATTCTCTCTGCCAACGCCTCTTTTAATGTAGCGATCCCCTCCCCATTCGCGGCTGAGATCGGAATGATGCCAATTTTGGGAAATCCCTTTTGCAGCGTCTCGAGATTCTCGGTCGCATCCGGTAAATCCATTTTGTTCGCAACGGCTAACCATGGTCGCGATGAAAGCGTCGGATCGTACAAATCAATTTCCTTCCGAAGATTCTTTAAATCCTCTACCGGACTGCGTCCTTCGCTCCCGGCGACATCGATCACGAATATCAAAATGGGGCAGCGGGTGACATGGCGCAAAAATTCGTGACCCAAGCCAAGCCCACGATGTGCCCCTTCGATCAAACCGGGAATATCTGCGATGGTGGCATGGCGGTAACCCGGCAAGTCCATCACGCCGACAACCGGATGCAGAGTTGTGAACGGATACGGCGCGATCTTTGGCCGCGCAGCTGAAAGTTTCCTTAATAACGTTGATTTACCGGCATTCGGATAACCAACCAATCCGGCGTCCGCGATCGTTCGCAGCTCCAGCAGAAAATACCCTTGCTCGCCCTCTTCGCCGTCGGTGTATTGCCGCGGGGCGCGATTACGCGAGCTCTTGAAATGCACATTGCCCTTGCCTCCTTCCCCGCCGCGACAAAGCATGAATTCCTCCCCATCGCGGGTAAGATCGACAACCAGATTCGTTTCGGATTGCGGAGTGCGGATCGTGGATTGATCTGCGTTGGGCGTTGGATGTTGGGCGTCGGGTGCCTGCTCGCGATTTATCGGAGTTGAGTGTTGGCTCTCCTCCGCAGACCAGACGATTGTTCCCACAGGGACCTTTACGATCTTGTTCGCGCCCGCGCGTCCGGTCATTTTCTTGCCCTTGCCGTGGCTGCCGTTTTTCGCCTTGATGATCGGCTCATAAAAAAGATTGGAAAGGTTATCGACGTGTCGATCCGCACATAGAATCACATCACCGCCACGTCCCCCATCGCCACCGTCTGGTCCCCCTTTCGGTACAAATTTTTCTCGACGAAAACTCACACAACCGCGCCCGCCGTTGCCGGCTTGAGCAAAAACTTTGATTCGATCCACAAACATGGCGCACTCAAGTTGCCATTGCCCGTAACCTGTGTCATCCCGAGGAAAGCGAGGGACCTCGCAATCGAAGTGACACAGCGATGAAAAATCACTTCCAGGAAGCAGGCCGATCACTGAGCGATTTACTTTGGGCGACTACGCCAAGGAACACCTATATTTGCCTTCGCTGCAGGCGCCATTCAACGGAACTGCGTCTTGAGCGTCTAACTGGCATAAATAACCGGTTTGCTCGTCTTCTTTCATAAATCATGAAATCATTCATCCTTATCGTCGCGCTCTTGAGCGCGTTCAGTTTGCAGGGTCAAACAGAATCGCCAGCTCAGCCTGCTGCAAGCGTCCCGCCAGCCAGCCAAAATCCTCCTCCGCTGGATCCGAAGAACATGGATACTTCCATCAAACCGCAGGACGATTTCTATCTTTACGCCAATGGCGGGTGGTTAAAACGCAATCCTGTGCCTCCGGAATATGCGCGCTGGGGCAGCTTCAGCGAGTTGGAGGATAAAAATACTGAAGCCCTCCACAAGATCGCCGAGAAAGCTGCAAATACTCATGCCGATGCAAACGCGTCGCCCGAAGTCCAAAAAGTAGGCGACTACTACGCGAGCGGCATGGATGAAAAGGCAATCGAGGCGTCACGAACCAAGCCATTGGAAGATGAATTCAAGCGCATCGATGCAATCAAGGACCGCGCCACTCTGCTGAACGCTATCGCGCGCCTCCACACTATCGGTGTCGATGCCTTCTTCGAATTTGGCTCTGGACAGGATGCAAAGGACAGCACGCGCGACATTGCCCAGGCGCACCAGGGCGGACTTGGTCTTCCGGACCGCGATTATTATACAAAAACTGACGAGGATTCGAAAAAGAAGCGCGCCGCGTACGTCGATCATGTCACAAAAATGCTGACGCTGCTCGGCGAAGCCCCGGGGAAAGCTGTAGATGATGCGAAGAAGATCATGGCTCTGGAAACATCTCTCGCCAAAGCATCCCGGACGCGTGTGGAGCTTCGCGATCCGCAAAAGAACTACAACAAAATGTCACAGGCCGATCTGCAAAAGCTCACGCCGGACTGGAATTGGGCCGATTATTTTAAAGCGATCAATCTTAGCGAGCCGGGCGAAATTAACGTGGGCCAGCCGGAGTTCTTCAAGGCAGCGAATGCACTGTTCGCCAAGACGCCCATCGACGATTGGAAAACCTATCTCCGTTGGCATTTGATCGATGACGCCGCATCGGAATTATCAAAAGATTTTGTGAACGAAGATTTTAATTTTAATCAGGGCGTTCTACGCGGCACAAAAGAAATCAAACCGCGCTGGAAACGCGTCGTGGCCTCTACCAATGGAGCCTTGGGCGAAGCGCTGGGCAAACTTTACGTGGCCGAGTACTTCCCACCCGAAGCCAAGACGCGTGCATTGGAAATGATTAACAATCTGAAGGCTGCTTTGGCTGATCGCATTAAGACCCTCGACTGGATGGATGAACCGACCAAGCAGGCAGCGCTCAAGAAACTCGCCGCCATGAACGTCAAGATCGGTTATCCGGATAAATGGCGCGATTATTCACTGCTCAAGATCGACAGGGAGTCATATGTCTCGAATGCCATGCGAGCGGCGAACTTCGAAGTGAATCGCGAGCTCAAGAAAATCGGCAAGCCTGTCGATCGCACCGAATGGGGAATGACGCCGCCAACCGTGAACGCTTATTACAACCCAATGATGAACGAGATCGTTTTCCCGGCGGGAATTTTGCAACCACCGTTCTTCGATCCGAAAGCCGACGATGCCGTCAATTACGGCGGCATGGGCGCAGTGATCGGACACGAAATGACGCATGGCTTCGATGATCAAGGCCGGCAATTCGATGAAATCGGAAATTTGCGCGACTGGTGGTCGAAGCAATCAGCGGAGGAATATAACAAACGTCGCAAAGCGGTGGTTGATCAATATTCGGAGTATCAGCCACTGCCAGGCAAACACATTAACGGCGAGCTGACGCAAGGCGAAAACATCGCGGACATCGGCGGCATCAAGCTCGCTTATGCTGCGTTGCAAAAAGCACTCGATAAAAACCCACAGGCGCGCGAACAAAAAATCGACGGGTTCACGCCGGAACAGCGCTTCTTTCTCGGCTGGGCCCAGGTATGGCGGGCAAATCAGCGCGACGACGATTTGCGGCTGCGCCTGGTCACCGATCCGCATTCGCCGACCCATTACCGTTGCAACGGCCCGATATCGGACATGCCGGAATTTCAGCACGCATTCAATATTCCCGACGGATCGGCAATGGTTAGGCCGGCAGACAAAAGGGTGAATATTTGGTAGAACCGGAACATAGACCTCTGGCTGTGCACCCAGCGCTTTTGAAGCCCGCTGAACCGGGACAGCGCGCAAAATGCACGCTGGGCACACAGGCGTGGACACCTATGTTCCGGCGATCTTCCCGCCCCAGCTCAGGATCTTCGCTTTCGTGCCGGCTGCTTCCGCTTCCTTGATGTTGCCGGCGCGATTGTAAAAGAGCGAGAGACTCGTCCAGCCGATTTGATCATTGGGTCGAAGCTCGACCGCTTTCGTCCCCGCGTCGATCGCTTCGGTAAAACGTCCGAGCTTCATCAGCGCCATGCCGAGCGCGTGCCAGCCATCGAAAAAATCCGGCGCTATTTGCACACAGCGTCTGTACTTTTCCACAGCGCTCTCCAGATCGCCGACCGCCAGATCGCCATTGGCGTCGTCAAAGATTTCGTCGGGCGTCATCTCCGTTCTCTTGGTCTAATTTAAAACGCGAGGTCTGTAGCCGCCGATCTCTGGGCGGCGCTGCGCGCGCGTTGACCGCTTCGTGTCAATTCGTGGTTAACCTTTGGTAAATTGAAGGCCAGCCGCCTGCCCACGGTCACGCAGCCATTCCATCAAAACAATTCGCCGTTTGTTATCGAGAAGCATTTTCTCGTATGCCACCTTTTTCTCAGAAGCATTTGCGCCACCTAATGGTTCCCGTTTTTCCAAAATCGCAACAAATCCATTTTCACCCGCCGGAAAAAAATCGCTGACCTCGCCCGGATTCAGAAATGCCACGGCTTGCTTAATGGCGGGAAGGTCAGCCGGTTCGTTCTTCTTCGGTTCTGTGTCCTGCGATGTCTTGTCTTGCGATTTTTGTTTCTCATCTTCGATTATTGAAAACGGTGAGATTTTCTCAGGTTTCACGCCAGCCTTTTGAATCGCTGCTTCAAGTGGTTGTCCGGACTGTTTCGCTTCGCGCAATTGTTGGACGACTTCCGCGCCTTTCGTCGACATCAGCTCCTTTGCTTTCGATTTCTTGATTGTGTCCACGATTTTCGGCTTGGCTTCGTCGAGTGTGAGGGGACGCGCCTCTTTAGTCCCGGCGAGGTGCAACATATAAAATCCATCCGCGACCTGAATTGGGTCGCTGTTCGGCTCTTGTGGTGAAAGCTTGAAAGCTGCGGCGCCAAGTTGCGGATCCGCTTTCAACTGCGGATCAGGCTCTGCCTTGGTAAATTCGCCGGTCTCATGCACCGGTAACTGAAATTTCGCAGCTGCCTGCTTAAAATCTGCTCCTTTTTCCAGCAGTGCCTGCGTAAAATCAGTGGCGCGATCGGAGAGCTTTTGCAAAGCCTCGATGCGCTCTTTTCCGGATAATTTCTTTTCCTCATCGGTGAGTGCCAGGCTGACAAACTCGACCTTGCGTTTTTCATCAGTCTTAAGCTCGGCCTTATGGGCGTCGTAATACTTTTGCACATCTTCATCACTAACGTTGATGTCCTTACCAAAGTCAGCGACCTGGAATCGAATGAGAGTCACAAACAACGTGTCGTGACCGCGCTCAAAATTTTCATCGAGCTCGCCTTTGGGAATTGTAACCCCAGCGGCTAAAAGCTGTTTGATTTGGTTCAACGACAACTGGTCGCGGACCAGTTGCTCGATGTGCTCTTCGGAAAGACCCATTGGTGCCAGCGCGTTCTGCGCAAAATCATTGAACTTTTTCATGTCGAATCCAGAGTCGCCCTGAAACGCGGGCAACGTGCGCACAACATCGGCGATCTCGGAGTAACCTGGACGAATACCGAGCCGGGCGGCTTCGTGTCGCAAGACAAGCAGATTAACAACGAATTGGACGGCAACCTGGTTCTGGTTCATGCCCGCCCCAGCCGTCAAGGTTTGCACAAAGTCAGACATGCCGAGCGCCTGCGCCAAGGTGAGCAGGCGCACGGTTTGCTGCGCTTCCAACATCGAAACATTCCGATCATAGATGCGAGCAAACTTGTCGGTGCGCATCGCGCCGTAATCCGGCCGTTGCACGAAATAGAAGATGAAGGGGATCGCCAGAATCGCGATCACGATCATCAGCCAGTCCCGGTGTTTGCGCAGTAACTTCATCATAACGGCGAAAATTGTAGCGGTAGCTGTCCTCAGCCGCAAATCTGTAGCCACCGCTCTGTGACCGGCGCGGCGCGGGCGATCCATGCAATGTCAGCGCCGCGCTTGGCACAGCGAAGCGGTTACAGGGCGCTCGCTGTTTCCTGAATCAATTCCCACGCCTTGCGCAAGTGATCCTCAGTCGTAAGCACGTTACCCAAACCAATTCGCATCACTGTTCGGCCCCGCAGTTTCGTCTGCGTAAGATAAGCGCGACCGCCTTCATTGATTTTTTCCACGATTTCGCTGTTTAGCTGGTCGAGTTTCTCTTCCGCTGTAGCCGGGGGCGCTGGCCCCGGCCTGGCGTCACCGACGCCGGCTACAGACCGTACCCAACGAAAACAAACCACACCCATGCTGACCGGCGCAGTAAGCTCGAAGCGATCGTCGCTTCTGATCCACTCAGCTAAGACATTCGCGAGCCGAACAAATTCGCGAAGACGGGCGGCCATTCCTTCCCGGCCAAAGCTGCGGAAAATCACCCACGCCTTTAGCGCGCGAAACCTGCGTCCGAGTTGGATGCCGTAATCCATGTAATTTTTCTGCGTTTCGACCGTGTCGCCTCGCAAATATTCCGGCACAAGCGTGAAGACCCGTCGGAGTCGCTCAAGATCGCGAACGTAAAGCACGCTAAAATCCAGTGGGACAAAAAGACTTTTGTGCGGGTTCACAACGATGGAATCCGCCTCGCTCCAGCCGTTCGTCAGCCACTTGTTCTCTGGCAGAATGGCGAAACCCGCGCCGTAAGCGCCATCAATGTGCAGCCACATTTTATTTTCGCGGCAGAGTTTTGCGATCTCAGCAACAGGATCAACGCTCCCGGTTGATGTCGTGCCAACTGTCGCGATCACCGCCAGTGGTTTGAAGTCATCGCGAACGTCGCGCGTAATCATTTCACGCAGCGCGTTCGAATCCATACAAAAGTGCGCGTCAGTCGGAACCCGTTGCACGTTTTCCTCCCCAAGTCCGAGCGCAATCGCCGCTTTTTCGGCCGAGCTATGCGCTTGCTCGGAAGCGTAAATCCGAAACACGGGAGCGCCTGCACCCACCAGACCGCGCTTGCGCGCCGTTGGGGCAGCTTCTTCGCGCGCCACAGCCAGGGCGTGCATCACCCCCACGGATGCGGTGTCGTATACAATGCCTCCAAATTCTTCGGGCAAGTGCATCCACTGCCGGATCCAATCAACCACCAGTGTTTCCAGTTCCGTCGCGGCGGGACATGTGCGCCACGTCATCGCGTTCACGTTGAGCGGGGCAGTAATGATTTCGCCAAGGATCGCAGGAGCCGTGGTCGTCCAGCCAAAATACCCTAGAAACATCGGATGACTCCAGTGCACCATGCCGGGAACGATGTTCCGATTGACGTCGCGGAGAATTTGCCCGAACAACTCGCCGTGTTCCGGAGGCTCGGCGGAGAGCGCAGCCAGAACCGCCCCCGACTTGTCGTTAGGCGCAACCGGCAACGATCCCAGGTTTTGTCGAAAATCCGCAATCCAATCCGCCAGTTCGTGCAGTTGTTTGCGGAATTCCTCCGGTGAAGTATCACCAAGCGCTGTCATTCGTGATGCAGGCAATCCTGCCTGCAACTTCGCGATGCGCAAACGAACATTGGCGCTCCGACATATCCTGTCTGCGCGCATCCAGGCGTAATGGATTGTTACGTGTGTATTGAAAAGATCACCGCAGACGCACATGATCGTTTGATGAGTATCCACCGGCATGTTCCGATCCAGGGGTTCGATTCGCACGGGGAAGTGGATATCGCTCGTCGTCGGCTACCACATTGGCGTCAGCCGGACGCGACGTACTTCATCACGTTCCGCTTAGCCGATTCAGTGCCGCAGTCGCTGCTGCATCAGTGGCGACATGAGCGGGCAATCTGGCTTCGATGGCATCCTCCGCCTTGGAGCGCAGACGCACAACTCGAATACAAAAAACGGTTCATCGATCGGTTGCAACAATGGCTGGATGCCGGCATGGGTGCCTGTCATCTCCGACGATCAGATGTACGCGCCAAAGTCGAGCGCAGTCTGTTGAATTTCGACGGAGAACGTTATCACCTCGATGCATTTGTTCTGATGCCCAACCACGTTCACGCGGTGATCGTCCCAACTCGCGGCTACGCTCTCTCAACCATCTTAAAAGGCATAAAGGGCGTTAGCGCGAACGAATGCAATAAATTGCTGGGGCGCAAATCTCGATTCTGGATGGACGAGTCCTACGATCACATCGTGCGAGATTGCGAACGAACTGATAGTCTTTCGCAACTACATTAGCGCAAATCCCAACAAGGCGCGCCTCAAACCGGATGAATACTCGGTTCAGATTAGAAACGCTTTGGCAATCTGACGCAGACAGGATTGTCTGCATCACGGCAGCTGCTAAAACGCAAAGCCGAAGCTGAGATGGAACGCCCCGAAGTCTTCGTCAGGACGCGGGTCCGGGTTGACGCCGTAGTCGAGACGAATCGGACCGACCGGCAGCTTATAGCGCAAACCTGCGCCTATCGCATAACGCATATCGTTTAAACCAACGTCCTCTGAGGTCGGTAAAAGATTGCCGGCATCAACGAAAACGGCGCCCTGCAATTCTCCGAGAATTGGGAACGTATATTCCACGTTGAACACAGTGAAGAATTCTCCGCCAACGGGATGCCCGTGATTGTCGTGCGGGCCAAGATCGCGTTCGCCGAAGCTGCGCACCGTATCCGCGCCGCCGTTGAAGAAACGTTCGTCGATCGGAATCGCAGTTGCTTCGTTCGAGCCACTCCCGGTGAGTGAATGAATAATGCCGGCGCGTGCGCCGAATGCCAGAGAGGACGACTGGAACCAGCGCTGAAATGTCGTGCCTCCTTGATCTTCCGTCACGCCGGGCGTGGTCACCTTCGGCGAAAATGGCAGGTAATAGGCCACGCTCATCGTGCCCCGGATATATTCGATGTCGCTCCCGAAAGCGTTCGATGCCAGGTCCAGCGTGTTTTTCATCAGCAGTCCGCGCGGGTTTACATAGGGGCTTTGCCGCATATCAAAGGTGTTCGTAAGACCGATCGTGTTCACTTGGTAATCCTTTGGCCCAAGGAGGAACGTCGGCTTGATCTCAGAGTCGGTGATTTTCACATGACGAACCGCGACGGTCAGGCCGACCTCGTCGTATCTCGTAATTTTACGAGTGAGCTCGAACCGCCCGCCCAATTCGAATTTCGTGTAGCCGTCGTAAGTGAAAGTGAACGCAGCAAGCCGGGCTCTAAAGAAAAAATCTGTATCGAAGAAGAACGGATCCTCGTAGAGAATTTCACCTTTGTAGCTGCGTTGTGAGACCTCCACTGATGTGGTGAGCGGCCGACCATAGCCGAAAAGATCGCGATCACGCCATTGCACACCCGCGATCGGGCCCTCGAATGTCCCGTAGCCAACCAGGAAACCAAATTCCTTGCTCTTGGCTTCCTCGGCCGAAACATCCAATCGCAGAAGATGTCCATCTACAGGGACCGGTTTGATTTGAAGAACATTGAAAAGTCCGGTGCGCATGAGCGTGCGAAATCTCTCGTCGAGCGCTTCCGGGCTATAAGCCTTTCCTTCCAGCTTGGTGAAACGTTTGACGACATAGCTGGGACGCAATCGATCGAGCCCGCTGACGGTGACGCCGTCGAAATAGTAAACCGGCCCCGCCGAAATTGTGATGTCCACTGGCACCCGGCCGTTGCCCGCTTCTTCCGGCGTACCGCTGGCCACAACCTTCACGTCGTAATAGCCACGCGTCTTGTAATACGCTTGGAGACGTCGTGGAATGTCTTCGACTCGCGCATCTGTGTAAGGCCGCTGAAGCAGGTCAAGCATCTGCCCACGCAGTGTTTGGGGGTCGTAAATTGTGCGCCCGTGAAAGGAAATGCTGCCGAAGAAATACTGACGCCCCTCGTGAATCGGGATGACTACGTCGACTTCGCCACTCCCACGGAGAAACGCGTAACGCGGCGCGTCGACCAACGCATCCAAAAATCCCTCGGCGAGATAAAAACGATGCACCAGGTTCGCTCCTTCCTGCATGTCGGCGGCAACGAAAGGCAGCTTTTTCTCTGTCCTTGAATACCGCTCCCGGGTAGGCCCGACGGCATACTCAAAGAGCTTGTCGCTCGGCTCCCGCACGTTTCCATCAAAGGCGATCTTCCGCAACGTATAGCGTGGACCTTCGGTGATATCGAGCCGCAACCGGTTCTGCGGTTCGATGGTGTAATGCACGTCCACGTCTGCATAACCATGCTTGCGGTAGAAGACTTCGAGAAAGAACGCGAGATCATCGCCGCGGGCCGGACTTAGCCCGAAGTCTTCGATGGTGGTGATTTCCTCCTTCAGCGCCGTGCGCAATTCGTTCTCCTTGAACGCTTGCTCACCGCGAAATTCAATGATGCTCGCCTGCTTCGCGCGCTTCTCCTGCTCTTTCACAACAGCCTGCCGCTCTTTTTGCCTTTCTTCAGGCCGCATAACATCGACCGCGGTTTGGGCAGGGACGTCAATTGCAAGGGCCACACTTCCGAGAAAGAAAAGGGCCCTAACCCCGCGCGTGTTAGCGAGAACAAACTTAAAGAGAGCAAGGAGCAGCTCCCTCCTGCACGTGCTCAAAAGCGCATCGTCACCGACCGCCTGGGGCACAGCCCCAGGACTGGTAATAACGAACGAATGAGCGCTAAAAGCGCGATTTAATTCGGCTGCTCGCTGACCACGCGCCTTCACCGCTCGTTCACACGGGCATTCGAGTCCCTGGGGCCATGCCCCAGATTCGTCACGGCGAATCGGCCCTGTGGCGGACTTACAGGACCCAGCGCCTTTGGGACTAACTGGATGCCGCTTATTAACCGCCGCCGCAATCTCATTGGGAAATCGCCAGTCCTTGAAATATCGCTGACGATCTTCACGCATCTTACCGAAAACGAATCAGATACTTCAGTATCCCCCGATAATCGCCGCCGACGCCGACATCACCCACAAGCACAAACTGATCACTTATTTTGAATCGCGCGCTGACCTGCTGACGACCGGTTCGAGGATCGACAGCCCCCACGTCCAAATCGAGGCGATTAAAGAATTCGTTGCTCTCAGTCGGCTCGCCCTTTTTGAAAATTTTCCGGTAAAGCTGTTGCACCAATAACATGGCGGCTCGCCCGGCCAGAACATTGCCGCGGCCCGACAACTCTTCTCTGGTGGCACCGGTGGCGATCAAAGAAATAATTTCCTCCTGCGGCAGTGGCGGCTCGCTTGTGAAAATGGCTTCTGGCGCAAGCATGGTCCCATAAACATAAACGCGCACCGTGTAATCGCGGATCACTGAGGTCCCATGCAGCTCCAGCTTGGGGTTCATGGAATCACTGGGGTCAAAATAAAGAAAGCCCTGGGAAACCTCCAGCCGGCTGAACGGCAACGTCGCCTCCACATTTTCCAGACGCACCGTTCCGTCCAATGCGGGACGCAGCCCTGTCCCAGTGAGTTTAATGTCAGCAATCGCGCTACCAGTCGCCAGGTTCCCGCGAATCAGCACCGGATCTTTTGTTTTAATTGCGACATCGAATTTCCAATCGCGGAGTGGCGGGCCCGGGAAAGCAAATTGCGGCCGCTCCGATGGCGGCTCCGGCGCGGGTCTGCCTGGCAGGCTGATAGGAATGAGGTCTATGTTCTTTAAAATATGACTGTTTGTCATTGCGACGTTGCCGCTGACTGTGGCCGCCGCGAAGGGACCGCTCACCTTAACATCGGCGTCCGCGCGGACTGTTAGTGTGTCGTTTCGCGCAAGCAACACACTATTCGCCCTCAATTGTAGATCCAGAGTCGGCTCAGTCAGCTTTGGAAAAGTGACGCGACCACTCATCCTGAAAGGGCCGCCCGCCAGATCGCCGCCGAATCGTTCCAGGCTAACAGCGTTCTGCGCGAAGCTTAAACGCGCGCTAAAATTCGTTAGCGCCGGAAGAGTCGCATTTGTAAAGCGCGCAACGTTAATCGTGGCGTCCCCTGCTCCGCTAAAGACCGGTTTGCCGATCGTTCCGCTGACATCAACATCCAATCCAAGGTTGCCATCGAGTTGTTCGAGCGCCGGAACAAATTGCCGAACAAAGTTCACGGAGCTGCGAGGGAGACGTGCCTTCGCGGTGATCGGTGTGTCGTCTGGCAATTTTCCAGCACGCGCAATCTTCGGAATATCGAAGGGCAGGTTCGCGTTTAACTCGAGGGGCTGAATCCGCGCCTGTTGCAGCTTCCCCAGAATTGTCAGGCGATCATGCACAGCCTGGGCGTTCAGATCAAATGTCGCCGGCTCCATTTTCGGCCAGCGATCATTTCGCAAATCCCGCATCTGCAGCTTGACGCTCGCATTCAAGTCTCCAATTGTGCCATTCGCGTCGAGCCTGGCGTTCAGCGTACCAGATGTCCCCGCTTTGATCCCGAGATCGCTGAACAGTTTTTTAAGATCCAGGTTCTCAGACTGAATTGTGGCAAACACTTTGCCGGACGACGGAATGGCCGCTGCGTTCGTTCCAAGATTTCTCCACACAAGCGGGAAAGAAATGTATCCCGATGCGAACCTTGCCTGGCCTTGATCGAGTTGAATTCTGTTTATCTCAAGCGTCTCCCCTTTTGTCTGCGCGACTGCCTGAAAATCCGTGTTGCCGCTGGCAAAAAAGATGATCGGCACATCAACACCTTCAGGGGAATAAGACGCATCGATATTCGCCCGCAGTGATTGCGCATTCCCGTAGCGTCCCTTCTCGAGCACGAATTTCAGGTTCCCTGAGCTCTTGGAGATTTGCGCGTCACCGTTTCCTTCCCAATCGAGGGTGACGGAGCCTGACAATTCATTCTGATTACCAAAAGTGCGAAGCAGGGGTCGAAGCGTCGATAAGTTCGCTATGCTCGCCGAAATCTTGCCATTGTAATGATAAGGCTGCCGCAAGTTCAGCCTTCCAGTCGCGTTAAAGAAATCGGAATCGTTCAGACTCGCACGGCAATCGTTTAGATAGACGATGTTATTTGAGATTGAACATTGCGTGCTCAGTTCGCGGAAAACAAGGTCGCGAACTTTGAGGTTTGACCCGGAGATCGAAATCTGGCCGTTGGCCACCTCGTGCTCCCACTTGATCTGTCCCGTCATTTCCAATGGTCCGCTCAATTTGTTAGGGGAATCAGCAGTCCAAAAATCCGCCGCTTCGCGAGCATTCAAGGCGAAATCCAGCTGGGCCGGCTGGGATGCAGCCTTTCCGACTTCGGCCGGCAGCCTGTAGCGGCCGCGGATATTTAATTCGTTTTGATTTCGTCGGAGATCCAACCGATCGAGTCCGAGGAGGTCATCGCTACTGTTTAGCGATCCTTCCACTGAATCAATGATGTGATCCCGATAACGGATGCCGGCCAGATCGAACTCCATTGCAGTGCGAAGGTCCGCGAACCATGGCTTTTTAGTTGTAGCCGGGGGCGCCGACCCCGGCTTCAGGTTACGCGTCGCAATCACCTTGGACGCGCGCAACGTAGAGGTCAGTTTTTCAACTGTTCCATTCGGGAAACCGACTGATTCTGCAGTAACGCCAAGCGTTGCCTCTATTTTTGCGTTAACGATGTCGATCTTACCGGTGAACTGAGCCGCGCCAGTTAATTGCACAGGTTTTTCTGTCATCAATCGTTGAAGGTCAGGCGCAGTCCCCGCAATTTCCAAAGTCGTTGGAGTCCGGCCGAAATCTTCCATTGTCGAAGGCAATTCCATTGTCCCACGAAGATGAAGCTCGTTCCTGTCCTGGATGACGTCCGCTGACCTCAAAGTCGCCCTGCCCTGTTCTGCTGACAATTCGATAAGGCCAGTATCAAAACGGATTGGAGGCAAATCCACAGTGCTGACCCGCAACGACATCGCGCCATTCCACGTCCGGGGCGCATCGATTGTCCCCGTTCCATTCACCGTTAACCGCTCGATTTCGCCGGACAAAGAACGCTCCGCTAAAAACAAAAATTTGTTCAACGATTCGGCCGCAATTTTCTGAGCAACGACGTTTATTGTCGCGTTCAACGAAGACTTTGTTTCCAGGATCTCAGCTGACGCCGAGAGTTGGCCGCCGCCAATTGCGCAATCGAGTTTGAGTCCAAGGACTTTCGTGTCGATGCGTGACGCATCAACATTCAAGAGGCGGATCTGTTCCTGGTCGCTCAGAATCAGATCGCGCAGAACCAGGTTCTTATTTGTATAAGTTGTTTGCCCGGAAATTCCGGACCAACTGTCACCGGATGGAAGCTGCAGCTTTTCGATGCGCACCTCGCCCGGACTGCGCGGGTTCAAATCGAGATCAACATGCTCTACGACGAAGTCGTTAGGCTTGTTTCTGACAACTAGCGTAACGTCTGCCACTCGAATTCGCTCCGGGAACGCCGAAGGTAATGTCAGCTTTCGTTTGGGACGCGGTTTAGGCGGCGGTGCTCTTGCCGGATTCAACACAATCTGCGCGGAACGGACTTCAACATCTTCCAAAAAATGAGAGAGCCCATGTCGCGTCAATCCGAACAAACTGTAATCAAGATACAACTGGTCGATATCGATCGATTCGATGGCAGATGCCCCTGTCGGCAACGCGCGAAAGTTTCGTACGGTCAGATGACTGAAAGGATTGCCTTCCACGCGAAAATCGATTTTTAGATTTTCTCGCGCAGCGTACCGCAGCACGATCTGCCGACCGATTGCCAGCAAAATAGGACGATGAAAAATGATCAGGAGCGCCACGCACGCAGCGAGGCCGACCACTACACGATGCCAAATCCGACCTTGGCGGTGCACCTCTTTGTGATCGTTTTCAGGCACCAGATCGATTGTATTGCCACCTTCTGAGAGAGCAAATATCGGATTCCGCGGTGGCCCTCGACTTCATCATTGCGTGCAGAGAGCTATGGCGTGACGCTTTCCAAGTTCCTGAAAAATGAATCCGGATAAGCTTTTTGATTATCTCGAGGGCAGGTTACCCGCGGCAGAACGCGCCGCGCTGGAGGAGCAATTAATGTCGGACAAGCAACTGCGACGCGAACTGGCCGTGGCGCGACAGATTCACGCGGGAATGCCCGGCGATTCTCGCGAAGTTCTGTTGCCACCACAGTCCGATGTGACGGAGCAAGGCCGTAAAATGGCCCTTCGGGTAGGCGCGGCGTTCATCCTTTTGATGGCTGTCAACGTCGGCATCGGTCTCTGGTTGATTGCCAGACACGAAACAAAGAATCCGAACAGGGCGCTGCTGGAAACCCAAATGCGCAAGCAGATCGCGAACTCTTTGGAGCACGCAGCCGAGACATTCACGCCCGCGCCGCTGGGTGTTGGCGAAATTACAATTCCAGCCGCAACCGGAAAACTGGACGCAGTTGCCGACGAAGTCGTCACCCTTGCGACCAGATTGGGGGGGTCTGCTACGAAAGGACTCCCAGACCGGGGTCGGCTCAGTGTCCTTGTCGATATCCCATCAAATCGCGATCCGGAATTTCGCGCAGCGCTTTCGTCGATGGTCGGTGGGGAAAAGCCGGTGTCGACGCCCCCGGCTGCAGCGACAGTCCCAGCCACAGGGGAGAAAAAGAGTTTCATTGTGCAAGTTGTCGAACAAGCTGCAGTAAGGTAGACCTCTTTCTGCGCAAGCCAGAGGCTCGCGCTACATTCGCGGTGAGATGATTGCGGTAACATTTGCTTTGCCAGCGGAAAGCCGTGAGTTCCTGCGTTCGTTAAGCAATAAATCCCGGGCCGATCGCAACGGCGTCCCAATAATTCGTGGCGACATCGATCATCGGGCAATTGAAGTGCTTCATACAGGTGTCGGAGGAAAAGTATGCGGTCAGCGCATTGAAAAATTCCTGCGGGAGCAACAGTTCGATTGTTTGATCAGCGCCGGCTTCGCTGGAGCGCTTACGCACGATTTGAGAGTTGGCGATCTTCTTTTGGCGCGGAATTTTTCCACGGTCGACCTGGGCGAGAGATGGTCGTCGCTTTCGAATTTGCCGATTCATCTGGCAGATATGTTGACTGCGCCTGCGTTGATCGATTCCGGTGAAGAACGAATGAAACTTGCGCATGAATCGGGAGCGGCCGCGGTGGACATGGAGACGGAATTCATTGCGCGCGCGTGCGCCAAGCTTGGTATTCCCCTGCTTTCACTGCGAGTCATCAGTGATACCCCGCGCGAGCTTTTCCCGGCTCCGGCGAACGTCCTTTTCGATATCGACCGCCAGCAAACTCGAATGCTGAAGTTGGCGACGCACCTGCTTGCGCATCCAAGCCGTGTCCCCCAGCTGGTTCAGTTCGCGAGAAGAATCGCACACGCACGACAGACTTTGGCCGGTGCCCTCGTAACTGTTCTCAAAAGCTTGTAGCCACGGTACTGCGTCGCCGTGTCGCGCCTCGACACAGCGAGACGGCTACCCCTGCGCCGGTTCGACATGAACGAGCACGTCGGCAACGCGTGGGTCGCAACGCTGGATTGCGCTTTTTACTCGATGCGCAATCTCATGGCCTTCGTGCACGGAGATTTTACCATCCACTCCGACGTGAAGATCGACATAGAAATCCAAACCCATCTTGCGGGCGCGGCATTTCTCAACTTCGATAACACCGGGGACTGCGCTGGCAACTGAGCAAACAGACTTGACGATTTTTCGGGGCGCGGTGTCCATGATTTCGTAAAATGCAGGCCGCATAAGCCTGACGCCATTCGCTGCGATGACCACGCACGCGAAAATGGCAGCCCAATCGTCCGCGCTCTGCCAACGTTTGCCACCGATCAAGGCTACTGAAATTCCAATGAACGCAGCGGCGGACGTGAGTGCGTCGCTGCGGTGATGCCAGGCATCGGTTTGCACCGCGGTGCTTTCAACGTCTCGACCAATCCGGTTCGCATAACGAAACAAAGTTTCCTTTATCACGATCACCACGATCAATATCCCGAGGGTGTACGGCGCCGGCGCGTGATGTGGCAGGAAAATTTCGCGCACACTCTGAACGGCCAGACCTACCGCAGCAACCAAAACTCCGGCCGCAACAATCACCGCCGCAATTGGCTCTGCTTTCCCGTGCCCATAGGGATGGGAAGCGTCGGGTGGACGCGCCGCAACTTTCAGCCCGCTCCAGATAACGAACGAGCCCGCAATGTCGAGTCCGGATTCAATGCCATCAGCTATGAGAACGTAAGCATGACCGAACACACCCCCGAGAATCTTTGCCGCCGCAAGAATCGAATTCACGATCATACCGAAAACGGCGACCCTGGCAGTAGTCTGCCAGGCGGACGAAGTCATCCCGCCGGGCGGCCGGCGCATTTGCAGATTGTTTGAGGAGGCGTGAGGATGCTGCGCCGAGGACATCATGAAAACTATAAACGCAGCCGTGTACGAAACACACGGAAATCCGGCGGACGTGTTACGCGTCGAATCACGCCCATGGCCCACGCCAGCCCCTGACGAAGTGATCGTGAAAATGCGCGCAGCGCCGATCAATCCGGCGGACTTGAATCAGATTGAAGGAAAATATCCGGTGCGAGCAGAGCTACCTGCGACACCGGGATTCGAAGGCGCAGGAATCATTGTAGATGTCGGCGCGGAGGTAAAAGGCCTAACGAGTGGTAGCCTGGTGATTTTGCCGCACAACATTGGCACATGGCGTGAGGCTGTTGCGGTAAAAGCCAGTGACCTGGTTGTTGTGCCCGCCGGGATCAGGCCCGTCCATGCAGCGATGTTGAAAATCAATCCAATGACCGCGTTGCGTTTGCTGCGCGATTATGTGGACCTTGCACGCGGTGATTGGCTGATTCAGAACGCAGCGAATTCGGCCGCAGGACGCGCGATCATCCAAATCGCGCACGAGCTTGGTTACAAGACCGTGAATGTGGTGCGCCGCTCGGAATTAATCGGCGAACTGCGCGCGGAGGGCGGTGATGTGGTCCTGGTCGATAGTGAAAATCTTCGCCACGAAGTCGAAGACGCGATTGGCGGGCCGCCGATTCGTCTGGCATTGAACGCCGTCGGCGGCGAAAGCGCACTGCGTCTGGCAAATTGTCTCGCTCCGGGATCAACGCTGGTGACGTACGGAGCGATGAGTTTACAGCCTCTGAAAATCCCGAATGGCCTTCTCATTTTTAAAGATCTCCGTTTCCGCGGCATTTGGATTAACAAATGGTACGACAACGCAACGCCAGCGCAGCGGATCGAAGCGTTTCAACATTTGTTTGAGATGGCGAAACGCGGTCTGCTACAAACCAAAGTGGAGAAAGCTTATCCACTAACCCAGGCGAAGGCAGCCGTTGCGCACGCAGCGCGCGGCCAACGCAGCGGCAAGGTGATTTTCGAGTTTGCGGCGTAGCCCCGGAGGTGTAGCCTCGAAAATGGTGCGTTCCTCCTACCCACGTGTACTTCTCTTTGGACTAGCGACTTGTCTCGCCGGAAGTCATGTCGAGTGTGCAACCGCTCCTGAACCCGGCGATTTGCGCGCTGCTGGAAAAGTTGAGTTCCCGATATCGTGCGCGCCTTCCGTCCAATCTGAATTCTCACGCGGTGTAGCCTTGTTGCACTCATTTTTCTACGAAGAAGCGCGACGCGTTTTCACCTCGGTAGCCGAGCGCGACCCCAAATGCGCCATGGCTCAATGGGGAATCGCCATGACCTGGTGGCATCCGATTTGGACGCCACCCACTCCTGTCGAGATGAGCGCCGGCAAGGCGGCCATTGAAAAAGCAATGGCGATGGATGCGGGAACCGATCGCGAGCGAGGATTCATCACGGCACTCAATGTTTATTACAATACGCCGGACAATAGTTCGAGCGCAGGCGCGGTTGGGCAATCGTGTCATGGTCCGGTGGGACCGCGCAACCGTGTCGTTGCCTACGAAAAAGCAATGCATCAGCTTCGCGACAAGTATCCGGACGATTTCGAAACCCAGGCGTTCTACGCTTTCGCGGTTCTGGCGGTAGGCTACGCGACGCCCAACGACACAAGCTTGTCGAAACAGCTCGAGGCAGCCGCCGTCTTCGAAAAACTTTGGAAACACGACCCCAATCATCCTGGTGTCGTTCACTACCTGATCCATTGCTATGATTATCCGGCGCTCGCTCAACGCGGACTGGCCGCCGCGCAGGCTTACGCCTCCATCGCTCCATGGGTGCCTCATGCGCTGCATATGCCGTCGCACATCTTTACGCGCTTGGGAATGTGGGATGAATCAATCGCTGCGAACAAAACGTCGGCGGAGGCTTCGCGCGCCTACGCAGCCGTGCGGCATCGCGATGCCACGGAAGCGGAAGAGTTACATGCGCTCGATTACATGGTCTATTCTTATTTGCAGGAGGCCCGGGACATTGAGGCGAAAAAGATTGTCGATCTCACCGCCAACGTGCGGAAGACAAATCCGGAGCTGGAATTCAGCGCGGCTTACGCTCTGGCAGCCATTCCGACCCGTTATGCTTTCGAGCGAAATGATTGGGCGGGGGCGGCGACACTGACTATTCCCAATCTTCCGCACTGGTCGTCGTTCCCATTCATGGAAGCTCTGATCGAATATGGTCACGCGCTGGGACGAGCGCATACCGGCGATCTCAATGGGGCGCGGAAAGCAATCGTCCGAATGCAGCAATTGCGTGACGCGACGAAGGATTCCAAGTTCGACTATTTTAAAAACCACCTCGATCTGCAGATGCAGGCGGCTTCCGCCTGGGTAGCGGCAGGCGAAGGCAAGAAGAGCGAAGCGATCGAGATACTGCGTCGCGCTGCGGACGCGGAAGACATCCTGGGCAAACATCCGGTTTCGCCAGGAGCGTTTGTTCCGATTCGCGAACAACTTGGTAGCCTGCTGCTCGAAACAGGCCAATCGAAGGAAGCGCAGCACGAATTTGAAGCCGCGCTCAAAATCTACCTGGGTCGGTTCAGAGGCTTGTATGGAGCCGCGCGAGCCGCCGAGAAAAATGGGGACAAGGAAAACGCGAGCCGCTATTACGCCATGCTTGCCGCGCAAACCGCAAATGCTACAGGCGCGCGAGATGAATTGAATCACGTTCGGGAATTTCGCGCCGCCCAGGCCAAAGCTGCGGCGGACACGAATGACGTTGCCGGCGCTCGCGAGTAGGAAACTGGCCTGCGCGGTTTGCATGGTTGCCATAAGGCATGTGTGCTATCGCGCGGAGCTGCGAAGGGCCCGCGAATATGGCAAAATCGTTTTCGGATTCAGCGATTAAGAGGTAGCGCGAGCCTCTGGCTTGCGAGCTATGGAAGCGGCAAGCGAGACGCATGCGCTACATTAATGGGTTCATGCAGCCGTTCGCCATCATTGCTCTGCTTCTGATTCTTGGGCGCGTCGTCATGGAACTGTGGCTCAGCCGAGCGAACCAAAGTCATGTCTGCGTACACGCGAACGAAGTCCCGATTTTGCTTCGAGGAATCATGGATCAGCCGACCTATCGTCGTTCGGTTGATTATACTCTGGCCAAGAACCGTTTTGGAGACATCGTCAACGCGTTCCATGCCGTAATACTCATAGCGGTGCTTTTTAGCGGCGTATTGCCATGGGCGTTTGAAAAATTCAGCGCGAACTTTGGCAGTTCGGTCTTGGCGATGGCTGGCTTTCTCTTCCTCATGGGAATCGGATTGAGCCTCCCCGGATTGCCATTCTCCTGGTACGGGCAATTCAGAATCGAACAGCGGTTCGGTTTCAATACCACGAGCATTAAGACATGGATCGCCGATCGCATTAAAGGATTGCTACTCGCACTGCTGCTTGGCTGTCCGTTGCTGATACTGGTGTTGAAGCTGATCGAATGGACCGGGGCAAACTGGTGGCTTTGGGCGGCGGCGGTCGTTATTGCATTTCAATTGCTTCTGCTGCTAAGTGCGCCGGCAATCATCATGCCGCTCTTCAACAAATTTACGCCACTGCCTGAAGGAGAGTTGCGCCAACGGCTCTTCGCACTGGCGCAGCGTACCGATTTTCCCACGCGGGGCATCGAACTGATGGACGGCAGCAAACGCTCACGCCACTCCAACGCATTCTTCACCGGGCTCGGACGTTTTCGGAAAATTGTTCTGTTCGATACGCTGGTAGCACAGCTTACCGCGCCAGAGCTGGAATCCGTCCTTGCGCATGAAATTGGCCATTACAAAAAGCGCCACGTAATTAAAATGCTCGGTGTTTCCCTCGCTGGCATTGTTATGGCGTTCGCCGCGATCGCCTGGCTCGCGCGTCAGCAATGGTTTTATCGTGCGTTCGGTTTCGAACATCAGCCAGGATTTGCCGCGTCCGGCAGCTGCCGGATGGTTCCTGCGATGCTGCTGTTTGCGCTGCTGGCGGGGACGATAACCTTCTGGGTTTCGCCATTAATTCACATCTGGTCGCGTCATTTTGAATACGACGCAGACGCATTCGCAGCTGCGACGATGGGAGAGACGCAGTCACTCATTCAAGCGTTGCGTAAATTGAGCGAAAAAAACCTTAGCAACCTCACTCCCCACCCGCTCTACAGCAGTTTTTATTACTCGCATCCGACCTTGCTTGAACGGGAACGCGCGCTGCAAGAAGGTGCGTAATAACATAGGCGCTTGACACAAGCGCCTCTACAACGTGCGCTGTTGTGGGATGTCGAAGGTCATCGTTGTCGGCGCGGGAATTAATGGCGTTACCGCCGCGATCGAATTAAAAAAACGTGGGCACGGCGTGATTTTGGTCGATCCGGGGCCGCTGCCAAATCCACTCGCCGCGTCTACCGACATCAGCAAAGCGGTTCGCGCCGCTTATGGAGCCGATGAAGATTATACCGGGCTCGCAGAACGCTCGATCAAACTCTGGCGCAAATGGAATGAAGGATTCGGAATTGAGTTGTATCACGAGACTGGCGTGATGTTCGTGCGCCGTCAGGAGATGAAGCCGGGGGATTTCGAGTACGAGAGTTTCAAAATGCTGCAACGGCGCGGGTGCAACGTCGAGCGCATGAATTCAGCGCAATTGTGGGAGCGATTTCCAGCCTGGAATCCAGAACTGTTCCGAGATGGCGTTCTTGAGGTTGAAGCAGGCTATGCCGAAAGCGGCCGCGTGGTTGCCACGCTGGTTGAACGCGCCAGATCCGCCGGTGTTGAGCTTCGCGAAAACTCGAGGTTTTCTCGTTTAGATGAAGACGATGGTCGCGCCAAAGGAATCGTACTCGACAATAGCGAGCGCATCGCAGGCGATCGAGTTGTAATGGCGCTCGGCGCGTGGACTCCGTATCTGCTGCCTTTCACGAAGAAGTTCTTTCGCGCCACCGGCCAGCCAGTATTCCACTTGAAACCTTCGCAACCTGATCTTTTTGCACCTGAGCGTTTTCCTGTTTTTGGCGCGGACATCACGACGACGGGCTACTACGGATTTCCTCTCAATCGTGACGGTATCGTGAAGATCGCAAACCATGGGCCGGGACGCGAGATGTCCCCTGATTCTCCCGAACGCGCAGTTACTTCCGAAGAAGAGGGCAACCTGCGCAAATTTCTGTCCTGGGCCTTCCCCGCACTCGCCGAGGCGCCAATTGTTTACACGCGCGTCTGCATGTATTGCGACACGCACGACGGACATTTTTGGATCGCGCCCGATCCGGAACACGAAGGGTTAGTCATCGCCGCGGGCGATTGCGGCCATGGGTTTAAGTTTGCGCCGGTGCTGGGCGAAATTATTGCCGACGCCGTCGAGCACAAATCGAATCCGATCCTGGCTAAATTTCGCTGGCGACCGGCGGTACCAGTGGGAAGCGACACAGACGTGGCGAGGTTCCGGAGCGAGAATGAATCGAAAAGGGATTCTGAATAAAGTCGCGCCTATCGGCCGGCGACTATGCTGCGATAGAGCGCTTCGTACCGGGGGACAACGCGATCGGCTGAGAACCTTTCCAGCACGCGGGCGCGACTCTGTTCACCGAGTTCGCGGGCCAACTTTGGAGATTCGACCAACGCGTCCAGCGCGGCAGCAGCAGCAGCCACATCGCCGAAGGGATAGAGAGGACAAGTGTCACCGATGACTTCGGCAATACCGCCAACACGAAAGGCGACGACAGGCTTGCCATAAAATGCTGTCTCAAGAATGCTCAGACCGAAACTTTCGTATTCGGATGTGTAAAGTCCTGCATCCGCAGCCTGCAGATACTCTTCCACCGCAGCAGTGTTGTGGCGAACAATTACGCTGTCGCGAAGTTCTAATTCGTCCAGTAGCGGCTCGTAACGATCGAAAGGGTCGCCTGCTAAAATGAACAATCGAAGTCGCGCCCGGTTCTTCGACATCGCAATCGTGCGCAACAGCAGGTCGATGCGTTTGACGGGTCGCAAATTCGACATGTGAAGCACAAGAAATTTGTCGCTTACGCCGAGGGCGTGTCGGACTTCTTCGCGGTTCCTCTTCGGTTTATTCGGAGCGAAGAAATTCGGGATCACTTCAATCTGTCGTTCCAAGCGAAAAATTTCCTGAGTTTGATTCCGAAGGCTTTCCGAGACCGCCGTCACCGCGTCGGAATGCACAAGGGCATGCTCGATGGCCGTGCGATAATCGGGATCCTGCCCCAGCAGAGTCGTATCGCTCCCGTGCAAAGTTGTGACGATTCGCGGAGCCGATTGTCCTACCATTTGGGAGGCTAAACATGCGGCCAGTGCGTGCGGTACCGCGTAATGCACATGGAAAAGATCGAGCTGCTGGGAACGCGCTACTTCCGCCATTTTCACCGCAAGCGGCAAAGTGTAGTCCGGGCACGGAAACAAAGCGTTGTCCGCAAAGTCGACTCGATGGAAATGAAGGCCCTCCTGTGGCAGGTCCAGCCGCACCGGTTGAGCATAACTAAACAAGTAAACTTCATGACCGCGACGAGCCAGTTCCGACCCAAGGGCCGTCGCCAAGATCCCACTCCCGCCAATCAATGGAAAACATGCAATCCCAATTTTGAGCGGCCTCGTTTCCATCACAGCTCCGTATAAGCTCTGTCGAAGTCAGAAATTTCGTCGCGCTTGATGAATTTCACGTTAGGAGCATCCCCCTTGTCGACGTAATGCTGCTCACTCGCACCGGCAACGTAATGAGTGCATCGAATCACGGATTGCATCCAACGGAAACGGGTATCGCGGGTCGGGCTGATTTGCTCCGGACCAAATTCTCCCCCTGGGATCTCCAGAAACTGATCGCCTCCTTTATGCAGCAACAATTTCCCGTCGCGGTAACGTGCGCGAACGATCTCTCCTTCGTAAGGCTGATCGACAAAATAGTCCGAGACCGCGACAGCACGCGCCCGGAATTCGGGTGCGCTGGATCGCTCCACCCGCACACCTTCGAGCAATCCCATTCGCGTGTACATCTCGAGACAAAAGTCTGCGACATTCGAACACTTGGTCTGCTTAAAGTGTTCGACCAGAGATCGGACAACGTAATTTGGAAGCTGGCGGGCAGTTTTCTTCTGCCATTCCGGAAGCACGCGTTTGGCGTATAGCGGCGAAAACTGCCTTTGAATGCGATTCTTGAATTGAAAGTTCAGAACTACCTCCTGCCTGCTGTTGCGGTCTCGCAGAATGGTACTCGTCTCGCGCGGGTCGTGATCGCTGTCGTGGAAGAAAAAGACGATTTCTCCGCCAATCTCCTTCTGGAGACGCCGGGCCGCCGTAATCTTAGCGAACAAAAATCGCTTCGGAAAAAATCCACACGGTTGCTGGCCGAAACAAATAATCGGGTGATCCATTTCCCAGAATGAGTTTCATACCCCGGTCGGAGCTTCCGTACCGCGAAATATCGTTTGCTGCAGGATCGGCGCCAGGATCAGCACGGCCGCGCATCCAATAAAATTGTACCAAAGGTACCCGATGTTCGTTGTCGCGAACAGGACGAACACCAGCGTTTGTGCAAGGAGCGCCGCGAAGAACACAGCCGATCCGGTAACTCGACGAATAAAGAAAGCCGCCAGAAAGAGACCGAGAATGCTGCCATAGAACACCGAACCCAGAATGTTGCCCGCTTCGATCAGATTTTCGACCAAACTGGCAAACGATGCGACACCGATGGCGATCAAACCCCACGCCGCGGTCAGCGCTTTCGCCGCAACCACATAATGATGGTCGCTCGCCTTTGGGCGAATCAAGGGCCGGTAAAAATCGATCGCCGTGGTGGAACCGAGAGCGTTGAGAGTTGCTGCCGTCGCTGACATGGTCGCGCACAAGATCACTGCGATCAGTAGTCCGACAATTCCGTGCGGCATCTGTTGAAGAATAAAAGTAATAAAGACGTAATCCGACTCCTTGCTTTTTGGATCCACGCCCGCTTGCACCAGAACGGCCTTGGTTCGATCGCGCAACTCATGCGCTTGCGCCTCGAGTTCGCGAAGCCTGGTCGTTGCCTGATCGCGCTCGTTTGACGATGCACTGGAAAGCGCCCAAATGGCAGCGCGTTTTTGTGTGAAGACGTTCTCGAATTGCGTTTGCAAGGCGTCTAACTGCGGCGCGTACTCGCTCGTCATGGCACGTTGGTACGCCGGCTGATTGAAATAAACGGGCGGTTTTTCGAATTGATAAAACATGAAAACGATCGCACCGAGCAGCAGAATGAAAAATTGCAGGGGCACTTTCACTGCAGCGTTGAACAGCAATCCGAGACGACTCTCCTTGAGCGAGCTTCCCGCGAGATATCGTTGTACCTGCGATTGATCGGCTCCGAAATAGGAAAGCGCGAGAAAAAAGCCACCAATCAGACCCGACCAGAAGGTGTAGCGCTTGTGTGGATCTACCGAGAAATCGACCGCCTCCAGTTTACCCATTTTGCCCGCGACCGACAGCGTGCGTTCAAACGATAGATCGGGCGACAGCCGATAAACGGCGATGGCAAATGCAATCGCCATGCCGACCAAAATCACGATCATCTGGTAGCGTTGAGTGATGCTGACAATCTTGGTCCCGCCCGCGACCGTGTAGGCGACGGCCAGTCCGCCCGCGAGCCAGATGGTCAGGTCCAAGCGCCACCCCAGTAACGCGGACAGAACAATCGCCGGCGCGTAGACCGTGATTCCAGCAGCGATGCCTCGTTGCACGAGAAACAGAAACGCGCCGAGTAGCTGCGTTTTCCGGTCGAATCGCTGGCCGAGGTACTGATAGGCGGTGTAAACTTTCAGCCGCTGATAGATCGGAACGAAGACGGCGCACACAACGATCAACGCAAGCGGCTGCCCAAAATAATTCTGAATAAAACCGATGCCGCTCTCATACGCCTGGCCGGGCATGGAGAGAAATGTGATTGGCCCTGCCTGCGTCGCGAGCACGGAGAGTCCAATCGTGGCCCACTGAATACTCGAGTCGCCCTTGAGATATTGGCCTAACGAGGCGCTTCCGCGCGTTCGCCAGAGGCCATACAGCGGGATCGCCAGAATTGTGGCGATGAGAACGAGATAATCCAGCCGGTTCACGAAAACCGGATGGTGAAGAGGTAGAGCAACACCACCTCCACTGCAAAAAGGGAAAACGTCAGGCCATACGCTTTGCGCCAGGAACCCGCATCTTGCTTATGATCCCCTCTATTCATTTTCCCAATGACAGCATGTTCGCGAATAACCGATAAGCTCCCGGGACGCCGGCCGGTAACTGCCGAAACCAGGAATAACTCGTGTAGACAAAGTAACCTTTACCGAACTTCGCAATCAGTAGACCGCCATCGAGTGGTTTTTCCTTTGGATCGTTGGATGACAGGATTGGTGTCCAAGCGGGATCCCATGTTTTAGGAAAATAAAGTCCGCGTTCCTGGACCCATCCCTCGAAATCTTTCGATGTGATCTTGTTTGGGGTGGTCATCAGAGGATGATTGGGGGCGAGGACACGTACCTCCGCATGTTCGTCAGTCACGCGGTCGTGTGAGATTTCCAGTGGATATGGCGCCAGTTGCTCAGTTTTAAGATCCGCCAGCGTGTTGTACTGCGCGACCACAACTCCGCCAGTTTTTACATAAGCAAATAACTCCGGCAACCAGTTAGAAATTCTGTCCTGCGTGTTATAGGCACGGATCCCAAGGACGACAGCAGAAAACTGCTCGAGGTTCTTCTCCGTGATATCGGATTCGCTCAAAATCTTCACAGAGTAACCGATCTGTCCCAGGCTTTCTGGAATATCATCGCCAGCGCCGGGAATGTAACCGATGCGATCGCCTTTTTTGCGGATGTCAGCGCGAACAAGTTTTACGTCCGCCGGCGGCATCAGTGTCTGAACGCCGATGTGCGGATAGGAAATGCGCACCCGCTCGAACGAATAATCGCGCCCGTTGATTGAAGCGATGGCTCGCAGGGTCCCTTCGCTATTCTGGTCTGGTGGTTTGACAGTAAACGTGGCCCCGGTTTCGGCATTGGTTCCCTTTAAATCTATCGGCAAGGACGCCGGGGAGACTTCCCACCCCTGCGGGACCGCTAGTTTAAGTTCTCCTTTCACAGGACCGGTGGTCGCCGTGACATGCACTGAAACGGGTTTTGGCTGCTTCGTCGCGAATACCAACACGTTGTCGTCAGCTTTCACGAAAACGGGTGGCGCAATGACCAGCGATCGTCGGAGTTCTCCCGCCACGGGGTCAACGGTGCGGTACTTCGTGTCCAGAGTGTAGCGCAGTTCCTGCCCCTTGACTTGCAGCACCATTTCCACAGGAAGCTCCGGCGGATTTTCGGGAAGACCGATCAATGTTTGATCATCAACCGCGAAGGCGCCCACCGTTCCGGGTTTCCGAAGCCAGTAGGGTTGGGAATAGGAAGTGTTCTGCGGGATCTTGCACGAAAGTTCCTTGGTAACGAGTTCGTTCGATGGAAGCGGTGCATCGATTTTCATCGAGTCGCCGGAGTTGGGAAATCGTACCTCCTGTAAAGTGACTGGAATATTGCAGCGGTTAATTGCCTCCAGCTTTATCGTTGTCGTTTGCCCAGGCGTCACGGTCTCATTGGCTGTCGAGGCTTCCACATGCAAGCCGAGACATGCCGCGATGATTTGGTCCAGCTCGGCTTTTTTCTCCGGAATCCAGGAGTCGTCCTGAATTCCACTCATTTCCTGCCGCAGCTTCAACAGTGCAGGCACCGAAGCTGCCGGATCGGACGAATTGAATTGCGAAATGATATGACCAATTTCTGAAGCAATCGATTCCGAATGCGGGATTCGCGACCAGTTGGTATGGATGCCTTCAAAAAGCGAGCTCGTCATGGCCTGACCTTTCAACAGTTTGAAATATTCTTTTCGCACTCCGCGTCGCGGCGGACTGCCCACGCCCTGGCTTTTGTGCATGCTTAAACTGGCGGCCGCGATTTCGGTGTACGCTTTCCCAAGCAGCGGATTGTAGCCCCCCGCTTCCAAAACAGTCAGACCTGTCGGATCGAAAGGAAGGTTTCGGTTCCTAAAGAAAAATGGAGAGGTGTTCCAAACCAGTCGCGTCGCGCTCCAGGGCTTTACGAAAGCCAGCTGCTCTGGGAAACGGTTTGGGTCGCCAGAGGCCGTGAATGCTTCACGCGCCAGAATCGCTGACGCTGTGTGATGACCATGCGTCAATTGATCCTCTGGGCTGAAGCGCGTTACTATTACATCCGGTCGGAACTTCCGGATCACCCAAACAACATCCGAGAGAATTTTGTCATGACCCCAGATCCGCATGGTCTCTTCGGCTGTCTTGGAAAACCCGAAATCAATCGCTCGTGAGAAGAACTGTTTGCCGTGGTCGATCCGGCGCGCTGCCAGCAATTCTTCGGTTCGAATTACGCCGAGGCGTTCGCGTAGTTCCGGTCCGATCAAATTCTGACCGCCGTCCCCGCGTGTAATCGAAAGATAAGCAGTCTCATAGAGAGAACCGTTCGACCATAACGCCATGAGGTTTGTGTTCTCGTCATCGGGGTGGGCCGCAATGTAAAGGACTCGACCAAGCACGTTGAGCTTCTGCAGTGCGAGTTGAATCTCGCTGCTGTTCATCTGCTCAGGAGATAACAACGGCGGCGCGCCGGCTGAATTAGCCGCGCACCGGATCGCGATCATCGCAACCCCAACGGCTACTCTCCAACAGTGCGAGATGCTTTGGTACGTCAAACGCAACGTCGGACTCCCCGGTTTTGAACGTCCCATTAAGCGCTATCGCCTCTCCTCCGAGGATAGCATGCGCTACCTGCTACTTATTGATGTCCTGCTTCGCTTCCAGTTGCGTGATTAATGCCTGGATACTCTGCTTCTGTGCATCCGTAGGAGCAGCAGCTTGTGCCTTCCTGGCATCGCTGGCCGCGCCGGCGAAATCACCCGCTGCAGACTTGATGCGGGCCCGAGCCAGATCTCCGTAAACTCCCTGCGGAAACCGCTTATCGACCTCCTTGAAGGTCTCCATCGCTTCAGCGTTCTGCTTCTGATTCTGCAGTCGTCGGCCATAGGAATAAAGCTGCGGCGCAGTCGCAACTTCGACGGCATGGGTCCAGGTGGCTTTCGCCTCATCCGGGCGGTTCAGGGCTTTGAGGATATCCGCTTTGGTGCTGAGATTATCGAACCTCTCCTCATTTTGAATTGAGGCATCGGCCCAGCGCAACGCTTCATCGAGATTAATTTTTCTGGTTAAACAAAATTGCGCTCCTTCATCCAAAGCCTGCCAGGTGAACTGACCGCGACCCTTTAGTTGTGCCCGGATGTTGTCCAGCGTTTGCTCCGAATCCTTGATCGAAACAGTGAATGGAACAGCCAGCTTCTCCCACTTCAACGTCACCGCTGTGGAATCTGGTTTCAAATCTTCGAACTCAAATTCAAGCGCCTCTTTCGACTCAGCGAGGGGCCTTGGTTTCACATTCACGCGTAAAGCGTCTTCGTCCTGCTTGTAGCTGTAGCTTCCCCACGCCGTGTTTGTTTTTGAAAAGATGACCGTCCACGAATCTGGGTTCGGGATCATGTGCAAACCATAAACTCCTTTGGGTAAAGGCTTCCCTTCAACCGAAACCGGATCGCTGAATTCAATCGTGGTGTTCTCGTTCGCCCCCGCGCGCCAGACTTTGCCGTACGGGACCAGACCACCCCAAATCTTTCGTCCCTTCACCAATGGGCGATGGTACTTGACCGTAATATCTGTCAGTGCGATGCGCTGTTTGACCTCGGCAGCCTGACTGACGTCAGGCAGGTTCAAATCGTTCTGCGCCGATACGGTCCCGCAAAGTCCGAGGATGACGAGACAAATAGCAAATGACTGAAGCGTGGATCTTTTCATAATTTTTTTAAGCGGCTAACCCTTCTCAGATTTTCGGCATTCCGCTACCAGATAATTTAGAGATTTTCTTCCGAGTCCGAGGCTCCGATTGGCCTTCGATACGGGTAAATTTCCGTTTTGTCGCCAAGCTTGGCTTGAAATGTCGGATTATTGTCGCAAAACTTCCACTGACATGAATAGCGGCCCAACACTAAACATCGGTTCTTCTGGTCACGACGTGCGAAGGCTTCAACGCATCTTTGTGATGACCAAAGCGCTCGGTAATGGCGGTATTACAGGAACCTTCGACGCGACGACGGAACAGGCGGTCAAAGACTTCCAGCAAGGCGCAGGTTTAACGGTGGATGGGATTGTGGGACCACAAACATGGCAGGCACTTCCAGCTGACCCAAATACGCCGACACTGTCCCGAGGCGCCTCAGGCGATGCCGTGACTGGTTTACAGAAAGGTCTCAAGAAGTATTCAACTCCCGCGACCGATCCTGGGCCAGTGGACGGTGATTTCGGTCCCAAAACCGAAGCCGCTGTGAAAGCCTACCAACAGGATCGTGCTGTCGACGTGGATGGAATCGTCGGCGATCAAACATGGTGGATTCCCGCCGGAGCTGCCGGCGCTACTCTTGCTTCGCTTTCCGGACTTACGACGGTGTGATCTGAGCGGGCAACGCGGCGACTGGTGAAACGCTATGCGCCGTAAATGCGACCTTTTGCAGCCGCTGCGAAATCGTCCGCCCCGCTCAGGATGACATCTGCTCTTTTGCCGCTGCTTCTTTTTTTGGCTGGCGTTTGACCAGGGTGATTTGCTTGATGCGAGCTGAATCAGACGGGCTCCACGTCGCGACGTCGGGATCGTCTTTGAAAGCATTGTGGACCAGGCGGCGTTCGTAGGAATTCATCGGCTCCAGCTGCAGCGAACGCCCGGTAATTCGCACGCGCTCGGCCAATTCCCGAACCCGTTGGACGATGCGATCTTCACGCATGGAGCGGTAATGCTCGCAATCCACAATTACTTTTTCCGCATCCTTGTCTCTGGCCTGCAGCAGCCGGTTCAGCAAAAACTGGATGGCTTCGAGCGTCTCGCCGTTACGCCCAATCAGACGGCCACTTTCCTCGGTATAAATTTGTAGTGTCGGGTTGCCACCCTCGTTGCTGGTCTCCTCGATTTGCACGACGAAACCGAGATAACCCAGCATGGTATCGAGCAGATCCTTTGGTGTCATCATCGTTTGCGTTTTGCGGCAGGCGCAACTTTCTCGAGCGTCGGCATGGGTTGTCGTTTGTTCTGATAAAATTGCAAGATGCTGAACAGATTCTGTGCGGTGTAATACAATGCCAGAGCCGCGGCAAAATTGTAGCAGATAAATAAAAAGATCAGCGGCGTGAACATCATGATCCGCCGTTGAGTCGCATCGCCCGTCTTTGGCGTCATTGCCATGAGCCAAATCTGCGTCGCAGCCATACAGAGAGGAATGATATTGATCGGCCACCCGAGGATCGGCAAGTGCGCGATCGTGTCAGGCTGCGAAAGATCCTTTACCCAAAGAAATTTTGCGTTTCGCAATTCCACCGCCTGCCCCAGCATTTTGAAAAGTCCGAAAAAGATCGGGATTTGAATCATCATGGGCAAACAGCCGCCCACGGGATTGATGCCGTACTGTTTGTACAACTTCATCAACTCCTGATTCATGCGCGTCGGATCGTCTTTGTACTTGTCCCTCAATTCCTGCATTTTGGGGGAGAGCGCGCCCATCTGGCGCATGGAACGATTCGCCCGGTTTTGAATCGGCCAGAGCGTGAGCTTGATAATCGTCGTGAGAGCAAGAATGGCCAGACCGTAATCGTGCAACCAGCTGTGGAGCAGGTTCATGAAGTTGAGCAGAAACTGGCACACCAGCTTGAAGATCCCGAAGTCCATCACCTCGGCCTCATTGTGCGGAAGCTGTGCCAGACGATGGTAAATTTTCGGACCGGCATAGATTTCGAAACGCGCGCTGTACGTTTGCCCGGGCTGCAACTGAAATCCCGGCATGCCAAGGGCTCCCTCGATGGCAGGCAGTTTTTGCTCAGGTGAATAATCGACATCGAACCGCCGGCCCCACACGCCGGTGGCCTTGGCTGTGAGCGGCGCCATAAGCGTCGTGAAAAACTGATTGCTCACCGCAACCCATTCTGCGCCGGCGACATTCTCCTGGTAATAAGGTCGCGCAGCGCGCTGGCCAAGCCCCAGAAATCCACCGCTGCTGCCGAACCAATTCACATCGATTCCTTTTGCCCTTCCGTCGATGCACCAGACCACCCGCGTGTAGGACGGATAATCTCTCGGATGGATAGGTGCCGCTGACCCAAGCGCCAAAAAATAACCACTACTTTGATACGCCCTGGATCCTCGATTTTCGAGATCGACTTCCATATCGACCACGTAGTTGTCCTTGTTCTCCGAAGATTTTTCGAAGGAGAACTTTTTCCGAATGACAACCTGCTCGTCCGTGGTTCGCTCAAATTGCACAACCGAACTTGATTCAGTCGACGCAGTAAACTCAGGAAGCGTTGGCGCTGATGGCTGCTCAATGATCGCGCCGATTGGCGCACTCGGCGCCGAATTCAACATAACGCGCTGCCCTTTCTCGGCTATCTGCCTCAGGAGAACGGCTTCCTTGATGCCGCCTCCCCGATTCGTCAGGTGAAGCTCGACATCTGAATTCTTCAGTGTTTCGATCTTCTCGGCAAAACTTGGACTCGGCTCAGCACCCTTCGGCGTTTCCGCCGGGGTAGCCGGTGGCGGCGAGGCTTCCAGAACTTTCGGCGTTGCGCTAGGCGAGGTTTGCCCTGCCGCGACATGAACCGGGGCGGGTCGCGGCGGCATCTGTTTTGCTACGTAAATCTGCCACACCACGAGTCCGATTACGCAAAGGCTAACGACAATCCATGCAGTTCGATCCATAAACGGTAAGTCGTCTTTGAGCGGCTACTCAGCAGAGCCGGGCCCAACGGTCAAACTGGATTCAATATGCTTAATGCCCGCCGCCCGCCATGGCGAGCGAGCTTTGGGTAGGCTCGACGCCAAAGCTTTGCCGCTCGGGACCGGATCATATCCGCTTCCGCCCCAGGGATGACATCGCGCGAGGCGTTTTAATCCGAGCCAGCTTCCGCGGCCGATACCGTGTGTCTCTACCGCTTCCAGGAAATAGACCGAGCATGTCGGCGTAAATCGGCAACCAGAATCGGGACCGCATAACAGACGCAGGAGCGGCGAAAGCGTGCATTGATACACGCGAACGATAGAACGAAACAACCAGAGCATCACAGCAAAATAGAAGCGCGCCTCGCGAGAAGCAACCATTCATCTTCCAAGGCGCGATAGCTCGCGCTAGCAGCGTCGCGCCTTGCAACAAGCACGATCCAAAGGTCTTGTCGCAGATCATGCTGATGCTGGCGGACAATCTCCCGCAAACGGCGCCGGACGCGATTGCGAGCGACCGCGCTTCCAACGCGGCGAGAAGTAATTAGACCGACGCGACAGGGCCCGGAATTATCGACCACTGCCGCACTGAGCGTTAGCAGTTTACCCGGTCGGACCAGGCCCTCTCGTTTTACACGCTCGTATTCGGACGCGCGCGTTAAGCGGCGAGCTTTTGGAAAAGAAAGCGAACTCGCCCGCTTCATATCGTTTGTCCATTCGCTACCATAGACTGAAACTGTGGAGGGCGGAGCTCTGCGACGCCAATCTAGGGCTCGCGGAGCTTGACCCTCCAAGTACGGATGCGGCATTGGTACAGCAAAAGTCTTCTCCCGAAAGATTCGAGAGAAGACTTCGCAAAGAAGGAAGCCGACGAATTTACGGAGTAGGTGACGTCGCAGCAGTAGACTCTGGCGTCGTAGAAGGAGATTCCGTAGTCGAAGCCGGACTGGTTATTTCAGTTGTTGTTGTGGTTGTCGTTGTGGGAGGACTCGTGGCAGCAGGGGTTGCTGCGGGTTCGGTTGTCTCTGTCTTTTGCTCGCACGCCACAAGGAGCGCGGCACCGGCCAGAATGCAGATGTATTTTTTCATGATTGAGAGGCATATTGCTTTAATAGATTAATCGCAGCAAGCTCAGTTTTTCGGCCACGGCTGAATGCTTTCTGGCACCGCAAAATGGTTGCTGGCGATCGATTAAAGCGGAGCTTCGTACTTAAGTCCGTGCGCTTCCGCCACCGCCTTACAAGTCAGTCGCCCGTCGCGCGTATTGATGCCACCAATGAGCGCCGGCTGTTTCTTACACGCGCCTTCGAGACCGAGATCGGCGAGCAATTCCACATAACGAAGCGTGACATTTGTAAGCGCCTGCGTGGCCGTGCGCGAATAGGCTGCCGGCATGTTCGCCACGCAATAATGCGTAACACCTTCCTCGACGTAAACCGGATCAAGATGCGTCGTTGGTCGCGACGTTTCCGCACAACCGCCTTGATCGATGGAAATATCCACAAGCACGCTGCCTGGTTTCATTTTTCGCAGCATCTGGCGCGTGATTAACTTCGGCGCCTTCGCTCCCGGCAGGAGCACAGCGCCAATCAGCAGATCGCAATCCGCCATCAAATCATGCAAATTGGCCTCGCTCGAATAGAGCGTATTGGTGTTTTCCATTGCCAGGTCGAGATAACGCAGACGTTCCAGATCAATATCGAGTATCGTGACTTCGGCGCCCAGGCCCGTTGCCATGCGCGCCGCATTTACACCGGACGTTCCGCCGCCTACAACAACAACCCGCCCAGGCAAAACACCGGGCACACCGCCCAATAAGACTCCGCTGCCGCCATTGTATTTGGCGAGAAAATTCGCGCCCATCACCGCTGACATGCGACCTGCAATCTCGCTCATCGGCTCGAGCAATGGCAAACGATGATTGATCTGGATCGTCTCATACGCCACTGCCGTCACGCCCGATTTCAGCAACGCTTCGGTGAGAGATTTGCTGGCCGCCAGATGCAGGTAGGTGAAGAGGATTTGACCCTTGCGCAGCAATGAAAACTCCGCTTCAAGCGGCTCTTTCACTTTTACGACCATGTCAGCGCGCGCGAAAACTTCTTTCGCCTGATCGACAATCTCCGCGCCGGCTTTCAGGTATTCTTCATCCGGATAACCCGAACCAACCCCGGCGCTCTTTTGCACCACCACGGAGTGACCTCGCCGGGTGAGTTGACCCGCAGCCGATGGCAGCAAGGCGACCCGCTGCTCCTGCTCTTTAATTTCTTTCGGAACACCAATGATCATGTGGAAAGCGAGAAGTGATTAGTGATTAGTGAGAAGAAGGAATCAAGCCAAATCACTTCTCACCGCTCAACTCTCGCGCTTCACTAATTTAGCGATGGATCGTCTGGCGCGGCAGCCAGCATCCGATACCATGGTCCCAGGCCGCGCATGATTTCGAACCACAGGTTTGGAAGACGCTCAAGTTCGAGTACCGATGGATTGGCTTTTTGAAGAAGCCACGCTTTCTGCTTCATCTCGCTTTCAAGCTGTCCCGCTCCCCAGCCCGCATAGCCTACAAACGCGCAAACTGTAATTACTTTTTCTTTGTTAACTGCATCGATTGTTTCCTCCAGACCGACATTGTGATTGAGCTTGAGCCCTCCGCTCTGCTGCCATTCAAATGCCGCAAACATCAGTCGATTTTTCCCCACGGGTCCACCGAGAAAAACCGGCACTTCTGCAAGGCCTGCCGGTGGTGTCTCCGTCACCAGATCCGCTACCTGCCTGTCGAGAGGGCGATTGATGATGACGCCCAGAGCGCCCTCGCCGGGGTCATGCTCGGAAATGAAGAGCACGGTACGTCGGAAATTCGGATCGAGCATATTGGGATGAGCGACCAGCAATGAGCCGGCAAGGCTGCGCGAGCCTGACTCATCATCAAAATTACGCATGCAAAACTAGAGACTGCGAGGCGCGCCTCCGCAAGCTCGGCCTGGGAATAATGTCCCGTCGCAGCAACGCCGGGCGCGTCGTTTTGAAAATGACGAGGTCCAAATGACGAAAACAAACACTTGGCTTCTCTGGGAGTTTCGTCATTTCGGATTTCCTTCGTTATCCATTTTTGCTCGCGGTTTCGATGCAAATAGATTCAGGAAAATTTTTCATATAAAATTTGTTGCGATCTGGCGAAAGCTCGTTTAGTAGCGACGAAGTTTTTTACGATTGTTCTGGGGGGAACAGCCGCCCTTCACACCTATCGGGTGTGGGGGGCGGTAATTTTTTGGGCGAATTCGAAAGACGAACGACGAACAGATGACAGACGAAGACTAAGCCGAATAAGGCCGTCTATTCATTCGGCATTTGTCATTCGTCATTAATTCGGCATTCGTCATTCGTGCTTCGTCATTCTGTTTCAAGATCAGGGCGCGTCTCCTGGCCGGTCGCAATCGCTGTGATTGCGCTCACCGTCGCCGGAGTGGTCGTAATCATTTTTTGGCGTATTGAAACATGGCCGGCCCGCACCGCGCAGCAAAGCACCGCCCAGCTCGAGAAGCTGGGAAAAGATTTGCGCGCCGCGTTCATCGACATCGCACACTTGCAGCCGCGCATCACCATCAACAACCGCGTTTACATGGAGCAGACGACGCCGCTGAGCGAGCTGGTTGTCTTGTCGCGGCGCGTCGAAGTTGAACACGAGCTGCTCCATACATGGGTGGGCAGTTCGAAGCGCGTAAAGTTGCATGGCACATTCGTCGTCAAAGCCGGCTTCGATCTACAACAGAACCTGTCGATCGATATTCGCCCCAGCGAAATCATTGTTCAGCTGCCGCACGCCCGGATCCTGGGCATCGAGCAGGAGCAGGTGGACGTGCTCGCGTTTGAAAATGGATTGTGGAACCGCATTTCAGGAGAGGACATGCAAAGCGAATTATCGATCCTGCCTCAGCTTGCACGGGAAAAAGCGACAGAAAGCGACCTTCCGGCCGAAGCCGAGCGGGCGTTGCAACAGCAAATCGAGCAGCGCGTGCACGCGTCGCAACCTCTGCACTTGGTCTTTAGAAACGAAAAGGAAAGTGGATCGTGACCGGCTATCAACATTAGCCTCCATCTAACCGATGCTCTTCAAGAGTCGACTTCTTCTCGCTGCTTTATTTCTTCTGCTTGCGGCGTTGCTGACGGTTTGGCTTACGCCATTTGCCGTTTCGCACGGTGTTCGTTGGTGGATTTGGTGGCGAGCGCGACAGGAGGGCTTCACGGTGAACATCGACAGGATTGATGCACCATTCCTGCGCCCGGTTGCGATCCACCAGCTTCGACTGAAAAACCAGCACGATGACACGCTTCGCGTCGATCTGACAATCACGGACGCAGCGTTCGATCTGGATTTCAAGCATATCCTCCTGCACAGGCGAGGTCGCGCGATCCGCAATCTGTCGATTCGGGAACTGCATGGGGAGTTGCGTCGAAGCACTCCAACTGTGCGGGCGATAACCCGACCCGGATGGGCAACTCTGCACCGAATGCTTCCGGAGAATTTGACCGTCGCCTACTCAGAACTGCGGATTGAAACCGGGCCGACGCTTGTTTTGTTGCGAAACGGATTTCTATCCGCGAATCAGACCGAAGCGGGTCGTTTTACAGCTGCCGAGGTCATGATCGCCTCGCCGTGGTTTCATCAGACATTTTCACAATTGCGCGGTGCAACTCATTGGGAAGCTGACCGCTTGACAATCGCCGGGCTTACTCTGACCCATGGCCTCGACCTGCAGTCCGCTACGGCGGATTTGTCGCGCCTCGGGAACCAACGCGTGGGATTACAGTTCGACACCGACGCGTTCGGCGGAAAAATTCGCGGAAACATTTCGCACGAATGGCGCTCCCAGCAGTCCAACTGGAAAATTGCCGGCGGTGCCACAGATATTTCGCTGGAGCAAACGTCGCAGGCATTCGGGTTCGCCGATCGGGTCAGCGGTTTGCTTCACGCCGGTAACTTCACTTTTCGCGGAAACCTCGCCGAGCCGGACCGGGTGACCGCGTCGCTCTGGAGCGAACTGACCGGCCTTACGTGGCGCAATCGCACGGCGGAAGCGATCATGCTCGGCGCTGCCCTCTACAACCGGCGGATTCAGCTCCAGCAGCTTTATATAAAACAACAGGCAAACCAGTTCACTTTAAGCGGTGAAGCTGCATTTCCCACAAGCGCGTCCGGATGGCTCAGTCCGGATTTTCGCGGCACCATTTCCGCGTCGATCGATCACCTGGGTGAGTTCGCGGCTCTGTTTGGCGCGAACGCCGGTGACTTTGCGGGCAAAATCACAATTGATGGAGCGATGGACACCCGCGACCGCAAATTTGGTGGACATCTCATGGTCGAGGGGGCATCGCTCACATTTTTTAAGACCGCAATCGACAATCTCAGCGCGAAACTGAATTTGAAAGCGACGGACCTGGAAGTCGAACAACTGGCGATGACTCGCAAGAACGATTCGCTCAGCGGACAGGGCAAAATCGATCTGTCACACGACCACAATTATTCGGGCACGCTCGAAGCCAGATTGAATAATCTGCTCGATTATCTGTCGGTTCCGCGGGGAACAGGTGAAAAATCAAAACCAGTCCCCGCTGACGTTCAGGCAACCATCGATTCCAGCAAGTGGGATGTACGCGGTGTCATCCATCTGCCCAATTCCAGCCCGATGAGCTTCACGGCTAATTTCCCTTTGCGAATCGGAATGGATTGGAACGCTTTTCGGATATCGCCCTTGAGTATAACGCTCAATTTTCCATCCATCTTTCTCGCAAACGCCCCTCAGCTGTTTCATCCACAGATTTTCAGCGACGGCATTCTAAGCGGAAACGTTTCGCTTTCCCAAACGTTGCAACATCCCCACCTCGATGGCGACATCCAGCTGACGAACGGAAAGCTGTCCGGCAACAAGGAAGGTCCTGTCAACCTTACCGAAGCAAGCGGCCATATTGTTTTTGGCGGAGATCGCGCGTCGATAGATTTTCTAAATGTTGCGACAAGAGATACGGATCTCTCACTTCGCGGAGAGATTGACTTTGAGGATTCGAATAATGTGACCTTGAGAATAAGTGGAGCGATGCCGATCTTTGATCTCACTTCTCACCCGATCGATTGCGCGAACAAAATCGAATTTGCGCCGGCGCCGTTCACTCTCGCGCCCGCTGTAGCGGAGTTACAGTTCCGCGGAGCGCTCTTTCAACCCAATTGGACCATCGCTTTAAAGGAGCGAATGGTCGCGGACTCCTCCGTCGTTCCGGATCCCGATCGCATCACCCGGGAATTTCCGCTCTGTTTCTCGGGCAGCTCTCTGGAAAGCGCGCCATTATTGCTGGGAGCCCTTCCGCGACTGGGAACGCATCCGGCAGCGACGCCCCGCCCAAAAAAACGAACCACGGAACGCGAATGAGCTCACGCTCATTCGTACCGAAGTCGAAGGATGGCGCCGTTACGACTTCTTTGTCACGAGCCAGCGCGAAAGTTTTTCCTCCAGCTCGCGCGTGAGATTGACACTAAACTCGGCGCCTGCGTCCAGGCGCAGCGCGTTGCCGTTTGCGCGATCGAACAGCAATCGAACTGGTCGCCGCCCTGGCGAGCTGGCAAGGATCCTGCGCACTTCGCGCAATTCATCTCCCGTTGTAGCGGCAGAGAATCGCAAGAACACCGCGGGTTCCTGATTTGACTCTGCCGACCCTTCAGTGGCGCCGTTGGCCTTTCGAGACGAAAGCGTCTTAATCTCCTGCGCCACGGCACGGGGAATCTCATCCCGTTTGTCCAGCGTTCCTTTTATTTCAATAACACGTCCCGCCTCCAGAACGCCCGCAACTTTCAGGTAAACCTCGTTCCACACCACTACTTCGAGCATATCCGCCTGGTCTTCGACCCAAAGGACCGCGAATGGTTTGCCCTCTTTTCTTGTAAACTTTTTTTCAACATCCACAATCGCGCCGGCAATCCTGAACGGCGCGCGATCGTCCAGATCGGACAGTGAAGCGATCGATCGATACTTCTTCGCCGCGAAAACATCCGCGTACGCGTCGAGTGGATGGCCGCTGACGTAAAAACCAAGCAGTTCCTTTTCGTAGGAAAGTTTTTGATGCTCGCTCCACGGCGTGGTCTGCCTCTTTCTCGACGTTGTGGAAGCGGTTGCTTCGTCAAAGAGTGAAACCTGGCCGGCTATCCTGTCGCGCTGGGCTGCAGCGGATGCCATCACCGCGTCATCAATGCAGCTGAAAAGTTCGGAACGATCTCGGCCGAGGTAATCAAATGCGCCGGCCTTGATAAGGCTTTCAAGCATCTTGCGGTTGGCAACGCGCGAGTCCAGCCGCGCGCAAAAATCCTCCACTGAAGTGAAATCGCCGCGCTCTTCACGTTCGCGAATGGCCGTTTCCATGGCGGCCTCGCCAACATGTTTGATCGCGGCAAGACCGTAACGAATGGCGTTGTAGCCGCGGCTGTAGCCGGGGGCGCTGACCCCGGTTTGTGATTCTCGCGCGCGGCTGTCATCGTTGCCGGCTACAGCCGGGCTGCCGCGGTCAACGCCCGCGGCTACAGTTTCCGGAGTAAACTTCAACCCGCTCTTGTTGATATCGGGCGGCAGGATGGAAATGCCCATCCTTCGGCATTCGCCGACGAAAACGGAAATTTTGTCTGTGTTGTTGATTTCGTTGCTCAGCAACCCCGCCATGAATTCCACGGAATAATGCGCCTTCAGATACGCGGTTTGATAACTGATCACCCCGTACGCTGCGCTGTGGCTCTTGTTGAACCCGTAACCGGCGAATTTTTCCAGCAAATCGAAAATAGCATTCGCTTTCTTTTCCGGAATCTTGTTCGTGCGCGCGCAGCCTTCGATGAAATTCTTTCTCTCTTTCGCCATCTTCTCCTTGTCTTTTTTACCCATGGCGCGCCGGAGAAGATCGGCCTGGGCGAGTGAGTAACCGGCAAGTTTGCTCGCCGCTGCCATCACTTGTTCCTGGTAAATCATGACGCCGTAGGTATCGGCGCAGATACTTTCGAGCAGTGGATGCAGATATTTGATCGGCGTGACGCCCTTCTTCGCTTTCACGTACTCAGGGATGAGTTCCATCGGCCCGGGCCGGTAAAGTGCGATCAAAGCGATGATGTCGTCGAGCTTCTTTACGTCGAGCTGCTTAGACAAACTGGTCATCCCGCCAGATTCCATCTGAAAAAGACCAATCGTCTCGCCGCGGTTATAGAGCGCAAACGCAGCGGCGTCATCGAGTGGAATGTCCCTCAGCGAAAAGCCTGGCTCGCGCTGGTGAATCAGGGCCAGCGTATCCTCGATGACTGTCAGCGTTTTTAAACCGAGGAAATCCATTTTCAGGAGGCCCAGATCATTGAGCGGCCCCATGGCGTACTGGCTGATCACGTCGTTGCCTTTCACGTCGCGACAAAGCGGGATGTAATCGGACAAATCCCGGTCCGCGATTACCACGCCTGCGGCGTGCACCCCGGCGTTGCGCGACAAGCCTTCGAGGACTTTTGCATAATCAAACAGCTGTCGGGTCGCCGGCTCGGTGACCACCGCTCGTTTTAGTTCCTGATTTTTTTCTACGGCTGAATCGAGCGTGATGTTCAGCTCATTTGGAATCATCTTTGCAATGCGATCCGCATCGCGATAGCTCCAACCCATCACCCGGCCCACGTCGCGCACCACACTTTTCGCCTTGAGTTTGCCAAATGTGATGATCTGCGCGACGCGGCGTTCACCATATTTCTGCCGGACGTATTCGAGCACTTCTCCGCGACGCGCTTCGCAAAAATCAACGTCGATATCGGGAGGGGAAACACGGTCCGGATTCAAAAACCGCTCGAAAAGCAATCCGTACTGGAGCGGATCGATATCGGTGATCCCCAGGACGTACGTAACCATTGAACCCGCAGCGGAGCCGCGCCCGGGACCTACCGGGATGTCTTTCTCTTTGGCAAAATGAATGAAATCCCAAACAATGAGCAAATAACTGACGAACCCTGTTTTTTCGAAAACGCCCAGCTCATAATCGAGTCGTTTGATTAATTCCGGATCGCTCACGGCGCGTTCGCCGTAGCGCTGCCGCAAACCTTCGTAGCAAAGTTCGCGCAAATATTCTTCGCGCGATTTGCCGGGCGGCGCCGGATACTCCGGATACTTGGAACGCCCAAATTCGAGATCGAGGTGGCAGCGTTCGCCAATCCCCAGCGTGTTCGCAATTGCTTCGGGAAAATCGCGGAACAGCTCGCGCATTTCGGCCGGTGATTTGAAATACAGCTCCGGCACGTAACGCATCCGGTTCTCGTCCTGCACCATTTTACCCGTGCCGATGCACAGCATGACGTCGTGCGCCTGATGATCGCTCCGGCGCAAAAAATGAACATCGTTTGCCGCGACCAATCCGACGCCAATGTCTCGACCAATTTCCGGCAGCGTCGTCATGCACTTCCGCTGTTCTTCCATCCCGTGATCGTGCAATTCGATAAAGAAATTTTCCGCGCCGAGAATATCCCGATATTCGGCCGCGCTCTGTTTTGCCTTCTCGACGTTGTTTGCCTGAATTGCACTATTGATTTCGCCCGCGAGGCACCCGCTCAGGCCGATCAATCCTTTCGAGTGCGCGGCAAGCAGTTCCTTGTCCATCCTGGGGGCGTAATGGAAACCCTCCAGGTGCGCGGCCGTGACCAACTTGACCAGATTACGGTAACCAGTCTCGTTTTCCGCCAACAGAGTGAAGTGATAAGCCGCCTCGCGCCGCGATCCCGGCCGATCCTTATGCGATCCGGGGGCGATGTAGGCTTCGCAACCGATGATCGGTTTCACTCCCGCGCGCTGCGCTTCCTGGTAAAATTCAATCGCCCCGAACAAGTTGCCGTGATCCGTGATCGCGACAGCCGGCATTTTGAATTCAGCCGCCTTTTTCATCAGCTCTTTCATCCGGATGGCGCCATCCAGCAGCGAATATTCAGTGTGCAGGTGCAGATGAACGAAAGAGTCGCGAGCCATCAGTTTTCAGTTTCAGTATAAGCGTCAAAAAAAATCTTTGGCAAATTTGCCAAGCATTCCATCAGGCTGGTAGGGCGCGACCGCCGGGCGCGTCGAGTCGGCTGCAGTTGAGCGGTCCCTCTCTTCGCTCGGGATGACCACCGATTATTTATCGTGGAAAAATTCGTGATTGCATTCGCATCGCGGCATTGCTAAGAGAGCGCGTGCTGCGTTTAGCTTTCGATTGCAAGAGACTGCGATGGTGAGTTTACTTTGACATGAAAAAACTGGAAGCCATCATCAAACCGTTCAAGCTCGAAGAGGTCAAAGAAGCTCTGGCCGAGCTCGGGATTGAAGGGATGACCGTCACGGAAGTGAAAGGGTTCGGCAGGCAAAAAGGGCACACCGAAATCTATCGAGGGAGCGAATATACGGTCGATTTTCTGCCTAAAGTGAAAGTGGAAGTGGTGATGGCAGACGATATGGTGGACAAAGCGGTGAGCGTGGTAGTGGCCGCGGCCAAGACCGGCAAGATCGGGGATGGAAAAGTGTTTGTTCTCCCGGTAGAACACGCGGTGCGCATCCGCACGGAAGAGATCGGGGAAAAAGCTGTTTAATGACGAAGCCCGAATGTCGAATGACGAAACAATGACGAAAACCCAATGACGAAATCCAGCTGTGCGCAGCTTTCGTCATTTAGTCATTCCTTCGACATTCGACATTCGGATTTCGTCATTTGGTTTTTTCATCAACCCTCAACTATCAACTATCAACTAACAACTCCTCAACATGGCCAAAGACAAAACTCCATCCGACGTCAGCAAAATGATCAAAGACGGCAACGTGAAATTGATCGACTTCAAATTCACGGATTTGCTCGGCACCTGGCAGCATTTCACCACCACGCTCACCGAATACAACGAGGAGATTTTCACCGACGGCCTCGGGTTCGACGGATCGAGCATTCGCGGGTGGCGCGTGATCAACGCCTCTGACATGCTCGTCATTCCGGATGCGACCACGGCGTGGATCGATGTTTTCAACGCCGAACCCACGCTGAGTTTGATCTGCACCATCGTCGACCCGATCACTCGTCAGCCGTACGATCGCGACCCGCGCGGTGTCGCCGAAAAAGCGGAGGCTTACCTCAAATCGACCGGCATCGCGGACACCGCGTTCTTCGGACCGGAAGCGGAATTTTTTATTTTCGATGATGTGCGATTTGCAAATAGCGGAAACGCCTCATCATACATGGTTGATAGCGTCGAGGGTCATTGGAACAGCGCACGCGAGGAATTTCCAAATCTTGGCTACAAGATTCGCGCCAAAGAAGGTTACTTCCCGGTCTCGCCGATGGATTCGCTGCAAGACATTCGCAACGAAATGTGTTTGGAACTGGAGAAAGCAGGCGTTGCGATCGAGCGCCAGCATCACGAAGTCGCCACGGCAGGTCAGGCGGAGATCGACATCCGGTTCGCGCCGTTAAAACGCATGGGCGACAACATGCAGTATTACAAATACATCCTGCGTAATGTCGCCAGGCGTCACAATAAAACGGTGACGTTCATGCCGAAACCGATCTTTGCCGATAACGGCTCTGGCATGCATACCCACATGTCGCTTTGGAACGGCGACAAACCGCTCTTTGCCGGAAACGGTTACGCCGGGCTCAGTGAGACTGCGCTCTTTTTCATTGGCGGAGTTTTGAAACACGCGCCCGCGCTCACCTGCCTGACGAATCCGACTACCAATAGCTACAAACGGCTCGTCCCAGGATTCGAAGCGCCGGTCAACCTCGCCTACTCCGCGCGCAATCGCTCCGCCGCTATTCGAATTCCGACCTATTCACCCAGTCCGAAAGCCAAGCGGATCGAATTCCGCACTCCGGATGCCGCTGCAAATCCATACCTCGCTTTTTCCGCAATGCTTCTCGCAGGACTCGATGGAATCCAAAACCGCATGGACCCCGGCGATCCACTCGACAAAAACCTCTACGAACTGCCGCCGGAAGAACTCGCCCAGGTCGCCAGCGTGCCCGATTCACTTCGCGGAGCCATCGAAGCGCTCCAGACCGATCATTCCTTCCTGTTACGCGGCGACGTCTTCAACGAAGAGTTCATCGCCAACTGGATCGACATGAAACAAAAAGAATACGACGCGCTGCGCTTGCGACCTCATCCCTATGAGTTCGCCCTGTATTACGATGTTTAATAGCCGCTGTGCTAACCGCACTTGTCACGCCGTAGCCTTGGCGAAGGCGGATCCCGTACGAGTTCGCGATGTATTACGATGTATGATCGAGACCACGCCGCCCATACTTGTCACGCCGTCTTTTGCCCCCGAATTAGGTTAACAAATGTTCCCCTAATTCTCGTTAGATGCTATGACACCTCGTTGGTTACCGGAACCAAGTAAAGAAGAGCTCTATGGGAACGAACATCCTGGACATGAAGTCCTCGGTCGATTCGAGCCGCGAGACGCAAAGCGCATTTTAGCCCGGCTAGAACAGGAACACATTCCTTTCGAGATCGACGCTCCAGGCGAGGTCCGTCCGCGTCCAACTTACTTTCTGCGTCGCCACTACCTCTTCATTTACGTTCGCCCTGAGCACAAACAGAAAGCAGAAGCGATAGTGCTGGAGAATGAAAAGCTTCGCATCTAACAAGGCGCTGCAGCCGACGGCTACCCGCTGTGCATCCACATTTTTTATGACTAAAACAGTTCCAGAGGTTTTCAGCCGCGTTCCCGGGTAGCCGCGGCTGAGCTTGTTCTCGTTAGGCCCATGATTGCCTCGTGTTTCCTATCCAAATCGATACCAAACGTAGAAACCCCATGACATGAAGCCAAAACTGTCTCCGAGCACGGAGCGCCAAATTCTTAAGCTTGAGAAGCGAGCCTTTAAACTTGAACGGGAACTCGCCGGAGTAAACGCCAAGTGGAAAAAGAAGATCGAATCGCTTCAAGCGAAACACGAAAAGGACATCACCAAGCTCAAGGCAGAGAATGCGGAGTTGAAAAAGAATCCGATCGTGTGCGACGAGGAGACCCGCCAGCGCCTCATTGCGCAACGCGAGCGTCTTCTTTCTGGCAAGGCCTAACCAATCAGTCGAGCTGACCGCCACCCGGGGTACGACCATTTTTTCAGATGACTAGAACCTTTTCACTTCGAGCACCGCGCGTTCTCGGTGGCGGCAGCTCACTTCTGTCTCGTTAGACCTTGCGCAAGCGACGCGAAAACTTAACACATAGTAAGCAGTATGAATCAAGCACTCAAAGTAATCGTATTGACAGCATTCGCACTTAGCCTGCCTCGCATCGTGCGATGCGATTCATCCGAAGCAGAGGCGACCGCAATCCGCGAGCTAGAGAAGCGGCAGCAGGATGCCTGGAATCGGCACGATGCCAAGGCCTACGCGAGCTTGTTCAGTGAAGACGGCGATTGTGTTAACGTGGTTGGTTGGTGGTGGAAAGGGCGCGCTGAGATTGAGAAGAAATTGACGGCAGCTTACGCCTTCGTCTTCCGAGAAAGTGTTCTCACCATCAGCGATGTAGATATTAAATTTCCCGCTCCAGAGATGGCGATAGCGCATGTCCGCTGGACAATGGTCGGTGCACGCACTCCGGAAGCTCTTCCGAAACCGCAGCAGGGTATTCAGACCCAGCTACTGCAGAAACAGAAGGGTAAATGGCTGATCGTTGCTTTCCAGAATACCAATGCGATACCGGAAATTCCGTTTCCTCAAGGCCCACTAACCTCGCCGGCTCAACCGTCGCCGACACCGTGACGCCGGACAGCTCAAAGAGGCCTAACCAGGCGATGCAGCGAACCGCGAGCCGCGCTGCATTCCACATTCTGCGTGTTTGCCATCCACGCGGTGCCCGGGTCGAGAGTTGCACAGGCCTCGCCGTGGCTGATCTTATGTCTCGTTAGGCCCATGAGAGCGATGCCCGCAATCGCCGCGTTTTTCATCGCGAGCACAGCCGTCGCTAGCGAGTTCGATGGCGCGTGGGTCCTGTCCGGGCAGTGGACCGGATACATGGGGCTAGCGCTCAAAATTCGCGGCGATCATTACAAGTACTGGTTCTCCAGCGACGTTGGCCCAACTACCATCGAGATCACCGACGAGAAAGGGCGTGTCTTGTCGTCTCATACGGAGAAGCCGCCACGATATCCTTTGACTGGACGCGCCGGTATTCGCGGCGACACGTTGGAGCTTCGCGGCCCTGGCGAGTACTATGATCGCAAGTGGCGGTTGCTTACTTATCGCGGCGTTCCGTGCTTGCTTGCAGAGCAGCATTATCGCGAGTGGAAAAAGACCGGAAAGTTGGCAGACGACCGCTTGCTCTTTCGCGCCCAAGCCTTCGACGAAAAACATCCACGGCTAAACTATGGCGGCGTTGAGCAGCCAGATGGTTCAGTCACTCGCACATCTCCGTTGCCACCGAAATGAAAGGCCTAACCAAACGCTCCAGCCAACCGCTGGCCGTTCCGATGTCTAGCTTTCACATGATTTCAACCCTCAACTTCGCGGCAAAGCTCGCTCCCGCCAGCGGCGGCTGAGCTTGTTCTCGTTAGGTCTATGGCACTCTGTCCTAGAACGCTCCGCACCACGGTTGGGCTGGTAATTGTCATTGGCCTTTTGACGGTGTCCGTGTTCGGCACGCCTCAAAACTCTCCCCGCGCGCAAGTCACGGTTGAGAATTGGGATAAAGGTGGTCAGCTTTCGCGTTGGGTTTATACGCATGTGTCGGAGGTGTTCCCGTCCGCAGTGATTCGCCGTGGCGGCGCAATTATCGATCTTCCGGTGCAGATTCGGCCAGAGATAGGTGCATTGAAAGTGAACGGGCCTGACGAGCCCCAACAAACGCTCGATCAGTTTATCAATAACGGGGCGGTTGATGCGTGCATTGTTCTGCGTGACGGAAAGATCGTTTACGAAAAATATCCGACGATGCAGCCTAACGATCTTCATATTGTGATGTCCGTCGGCAAAGCCGTCGTTCTCACCGCGCTCGCGATTCTCGAGGATCAGGGTAAGATCGACATCGAAAAACCGGTCGAGAATTATTTGCCGGAATTAAAAGGCAGCGATTGGGCGGAGACCAAGTTGCGCTACCTCGTCGATATGCGTTCCGGCATGGAAGGCGTAGAGGACAGTAACGACGCTTATCGCAATCCGAAGCATAAGGCATTTCAATTAGAAGCGACCCTCGGCGGCCAGCCGCGAACCGCTCCAGAACTTCCCGAGGCGGCGCGCCGTGGCGATCTCATTGAAATGCTGCGCACGATCAAACGCGAACGTCCCGCCGGAGAAAAATGGGCTTACACCAGCAGCAACACCGCGGTAATCGGTGAAATCGTTTCACGGGTGAGCGGCAAAAGTCTGGCCGATACCATCAGCGATCTAATCTGGAGCAAAATCGGCGCGGAACATGACGCTACTCTTGCTGAAAACGAGCGCGGTTATCCCGCTTCGAGCGGGGGCATGGCTGCGACACTGCGCGATGTCGCGCGGTTTGGTCTGCTGTTCACGAAAAATCCGCCGAGCACTCAGCTGAAAGTTATTTCAGATGCAATGGTGAAGCGAATTTTCGGCGGGCGCGGCGAAAAAGCCGATGAACACGGAATGCTCCCACAAATTTACGAATGGGACATGATCAGCGATCAAGGCGAACTCGCGAAGGGCGGTTGGGCCGGACAACTTCTCTACATCAATCGCGAAAAGAACGTCGTGGTCGGATGGTTTGGCACAAATCTCGTCCCCGATCCGAAAGTCGAGCCGCTGCCTTGCCGGATGATCGCGAAGACATTTAAAGATGAATCCAAATAGTGTCTCCGAATGAACGTATCAGGCCTAACCAATCGCTGGAGGTTCTTAATCAAGGAAAAAGTGTGTAGCTCTGCCTGACCCTCAGCTGGACATTTTTTCGGGCTGGGGTTTGGAGGTGGCGCGTCTCGTTGGGTTGAGCCGCAGTGGTGTTTAGGGTTATGACTGGCTAGGCAGGCAAGCGCAGACCACCGGTGCTCTGATCTGATTGCAGATTCTTCAGGCAGGTTCCTGGGACTCTTTTGATCACTGGTCCATAATCATGATGGGAAGAGTGCAATTGCACCCGGCGCGCTCCATTCACGCCAAACGGACTATCCGGCGCGAGAGCGCGGGAAGCGGTCTTAATCCTCAGGCCGGAAGGCCGTTTCCTGACGGCCAGTCATCGAGGGTCCCGGTTTTTCGCTCGCACTCTCGCCCGCCGCGGCTGATCTTGTGCTCGTTATGCGGACTGATAATGAGTGACCACGTCCGAGAAAAGGCTGTGCACGCAGCTGACATACTGAATGACTTAATTGGTGATCTCGTGGGTGGAACGATGCTCTTCCGTTACTGGATTACTGAGTTCCAGGCGGGGCGTGTCCCGGAGACGTTGATGGTAAACGTCCAAAAGATCTGCGTTTCCCACCTCGTGTTGGGTCTTTTCAAATTCACGGAGTTCTACCAGCGGTTCAATCAAGTAATCCCACAAGAACACAGCGAAACGTGCAAAGCTCTTCTGGCCGAGATTAATCGGAAGGGCGCAGCGGAATTTCGCAACAAGTGTGTGGGCCACATCTGGGACAACGAGCAGCAACGGCCTCTGATCCAGTCCGAAATCATGACGCGTCTCGATCGACTTACGGGCGGCGATATGCCCGGATTTCTGAATTGGATCAACAAGCCCACGCCGGATGAATCCCCATCTACTGTAGTCACCGTCGTCGAAACGGTGCGCGATGCGTTGATGTCGGAATATTCCATCTCATCCGATGAGTTCATCGACCGATAGTCCGCAATAGGCCTCCACTCACGCAGCTTTTCGACGCCGAGCCTGACGAGCAGACGCCCAACCAACTTCACACAGCACACGCGCTTCCCGCTGGCAACGAGCACAAATGAAATTTCCGCACGGCGTTTCGCCCGTGTATGGATTACGTTGCCCACTCTCGACCCACGTGCCGTCGAACCAGCGGCCACAGACGCCGCATTCTGCGATGTCGCAGGATTTAGTGGAAATGTTCGTAGGCATAGTTCAACTCAAGAAGCCCATCTCTACCACCCTCGCTCCGCTCGGGCAGGCAGGACGGGCACCCCTGACGGAGAGCCACTCCCTCGGGCACGACCTCTAGGTGTGCGCGGCAACAGTCAAGCGCGAGTGAGTCTTCCGCTGGAAACAACTGCCGCTGAGGACTGCTAAATCGCCCTCACGATCAGCCCCATTAGAAGACCGAGACTCCCGCAAACTCTCCAGAGCTTCCAATGCGCCTTGGCTAAAGGCACACGAACACCCTACCGCTAGGTTGCGTCGCGATTCTCACACGCCACACGGCTGTGAGCGGCAAAAATCCAGTGCGCATCGCCAGGCTCGAAAAGAGCAGCCCGGTCCCGTTTTGCAATATCTCTTTTGCCCGCAGAATTCGGAGAGTCCCCCGCAGACAGCTTCAGCTCGCACTCAACAACTTTTCCTCTGTCCCAAAACATCAGTACTTGTATATGTCATCTGAACAAATCACCGAGGAGGCATCGGCGACGACGCAAACAAGAAAGAGGTAAAGGATTTGTGTAGGGCAGCGGACCTGCTTAGGTTCGGTCCCTGAATACGAACTCGAAATCAACATTCAAAGCTCCCAATGGTGTTGTTTAGTAAACGTTTGAACTCAATGGTAGCTGCGGTCTTTGGCCTTGCCCTGTGCGCGCATGGTGCGCAGGCTCCGCAGCACGTCAATATTAACCAATTGTCCACGACCGTAGAAGATGTCGTGGTCCCGTTACCGAACGAACTTTTCGGGGCACTGAAC
>DASREQ010000015.1:0-71223 GCA_035651975.1 Candidatus Udaeobacter sp. | reverse complement strand
TGCCATTCGGCATTGCCCAGATTGGCAAAGCGTTTCGCAACGAAATTAATCCGCGCAATTTCACTTTCCGCTCGCGCGAGTTCGAACAAATGGAGCTCGAATATTTTTGCCGCGCAGAGCAGGGAATGGAATTCCTCGAATATTGGAAGGAAGAGCGCCTGCGGTTTTATGAAAACATCGGGATTCCGCGCGGAAAACTTCACGTACTGACAGTGCCTGACGCAGAGCGCGCGTTCTATTCAAAGGGGACATACGACATCGAATACGATTTTCCGTTTGGGCGACAGGAACTCGAGGGTGTTGCGTATCGGACCGATTACGATTTGTCACAACACCAGAAAGGCAGCGGCAAATCTCTCGAATATTTTGATGAGGAAACGAAACAACGATTTGTCCCGCATGTCGTCGAGCCGAGTGCCGGGGTCGATCGCACAGCGCTGGCGTTAATCTGCGAGGCGTATTCAGAAGACCAGGCGCCGGATGACAAGGGAAAAATGGAGATGCGCATTGTTTTGCGTTTTCATCCGCGCATTGCTCCGATCAAGTGCGGTGTATTCCCACTGCTCAAGAACAATTCGCAGCTGGTCGCGAAATCGAAACAAATTGTGGAGCTTTTGCGGCCGCACATGGTTGTTTTCTATGACGAGAGTGGCGCCATTGGCCGGCGATATCGGCGCCAGGATGAAATTGGGACCCCGTTCGGAGTGACCGTTGATTTCGAAACGCTCGGCGAAAAGGATGCCGCGCTCTTTGATACTGTCACTTTGCGCGATCGCGATTCAATGAAGCAGGAGCGCGTTGCGATTCAAGACCTGCCGAGCATTCTTAGCGCGCGAATTCAGTGATCGGGGTAGCGCAGGCGTCTTGCGAACTGGTATCGGCGTCGCGCCGAAACAATCTTTGGTTAGTCATGCTATCCTCGCTAAACAAGGTCCGCGGGAAAGTTCGCGAGCGTGAGGACGCGCTCGCCAGCACGCGAGACGCGTGCGCTACCCCAAACTGCGTGCGCCGTAAGCCTCGACCGGCAACGGTTCACGCACGACATTCAGAAAACTACCCACGGATCAAATGAATCTGGAACAGTTCCGCGAATACTGTCTGACCAAAGCTTGTACAACAGAGAGCACGCCATTCGGGCCTGATGTCGTCGTGTTTAAAGTCGGCGGTAAAATGTTCGCATTAGCAGCGCTCGACAAAGTACCAGCGACCGTGAACCTGAAATGCGACCCTGATTTGGCGCTCGAGTTGCGCGATCGTTACGAGCAAGTCACACCGGGTTATCACATGAACAAGAAACACTGGAATACCGTCGAGATTGAGGGCGGCATTCCTGATATCGAGCTGCGAAAAATGATTGACCATTCCTACGAACTCGTGGCCAGGAATCTGCCGAAGTCTACGGCAAAGGTTGCAGCTCGATCCCGCCGAAACTCAACTGCAAAGCGTCGCGAGCGACGTTGAGGAAATTGTCAGCCGCGTCGGTGAGAGCGACACGCAGCTCACCGCGACTTGATGGCGTCGCCCGAAGTGATTCTCGATCCAATATTTCTTCGACTGCGCGTGCACAATTTTCCGCGGAATCGACGAGCATGATTTGGCGCTTGAGCGCTCGAGCGATCGCATTTTTTAGCAGGGGATAATGCGTACACCCAAGCACCAGCGTGTCGATCCCATCAGTAAGCATCGGTTCGAGATAGCGCACAATCATGCGGTCCGTTACTTCGTCGTTGAGCAGACCTTCTTCAATCAACGGGACCAGCAACGGACATGCGCGACTGCTGACACGCACATTGTTGTCGGCCGCCCGCAACGCCTTTTCGTACGCGCCGCTGCGAATCGTCGCATGGGTTCCGATCACGCCGATATGCCGATTACGTGTCGCCTGTAACGCAGCGCGCGCCCCCGGCTCAATGACGCCGATCACCGGTACCGTGAATTTTTTTGTTAACAACGGCAACGCAACTGATGAAACCGTATTACACGCAACAACGAGCGCCTTCGCGTTTTTGCGCGTCAAAATTTCCGCCAATTCCCCGGCGTAACGCTGCACGGTTTCCGGGCTTTTCGGGCCGTAAGGAACACGCGCGGTGTCGCCGAGATAAAAAATGTCTTCGTTTGGCAGCAAATCGCGCAGTGCCTTCACGACAGTAAGGCCGCCGATACCAGAATCGAAAACGCCGATTGGGCGCGAATCACTCATGCAGCGTGGAAACTCATTGCGGTTGTGACGCGTTGCAACTGTGTTCGCCTCCCCTTCACCAAGGGAGAGGGGAACCTCTTACGCCGGGCCTGCCGTCGATTTGCAAACGCGCTCCGGCTTCGGATGATTGATCGCAATGGCAGAACTCTCGAAGAGATACGACCCAAAGTCGGTTGAACCGAAATGGTATCAGCGCTGGACGGAAAATCGGGATTTCGTTGCGAACCCGAATTCGTCGAAGCCGCCGTTCTCCATTGTGATGCCCCCGCCAAACATCACCGGCGTGCTTACGCTCGGCCACGTGCTCAACAACTCCATTCAGGACATTCTGGCGCGACGCGCGCGAATGCAGGGCTTCGAGGTACTCTGGCTGCCGGGAGTTGATCATGCGGGAATAGGCACGCAAACGGCAGTCGAGAAACATCTGCGGCGAACGGAAAACAAAACGCGGCATGATCTCGGCCGCGGAGAATTCCTGCGGCGCGTGCTCGAATGGCAGGATAAGCACGGCGGCATCATCATTGAGCAGCTGAAACGGTTAGGCTGTTCCTGCGACTGGTCACGTCAACGCTACACGCTCGACGACGCTTATGTCGCGGCTGTCCAGGAAGTTTTTGTCGATCTCTATCGCAAAGGGTTGATTTATCGCGGACGCCGCATGATCAACTGGGACCCGGCTGCCCAGACTGCGGTGTCGGATGAAGAAGTGATTTCCAAGCCACAGAAGGGAAATCTTTACTTTGTCCGCTACGAAATTGTGGAGGAGCCGGGGCGTTTCCTGGAAGTCGCAACTACCCGGCCGGAAACAATCATGGCCGACACCGCGATGGCTTTTCACCCGGGCGATAGGCGATACGCGGATCTGCTGGGCAAGCACGCCTGGCGTCCACTCGCGCGTGAGAAAATTCCAATCATTGCCGACGAAGCAATCGATCCCGAATTCGGCACCGGCGTTTTGAAAGTCACCCCCGCGCACGACGCGCTGGATTTTGAGATTGGCCAGCGACATCAGCTGCCGGTTGTTGATGTTCTGCATCCCGACGGACGCATCAATTGTCCAGCGGTCCCAGAATTGGATGGGCTGGGTCGATTCGAGGCGCGGGAAAGAGCCGCCGACTTGCTGCAGGCGAGGGGAGCGCTGGCCAAGACGGAGCCCTACGAAAACAATGTTGGGTTCAGCGATCGCAGCGATGTGCCGATCGAGCCGCGGATTAGCGAACAATGGTTCCTGCGTTACCCAAAAACAACAGAGGCCCTGGCTGTAGTGCGTGATCACCTGATCCGATTCTTCCCCCCGCACTGGGAGAAGGTTTACGCCCAATGGCTGGAGAACATTCGCGACTGGTGCATCAGCCGACAAGTGTGGTGGGGACACCGTATACCGGCTTGGTACCGGGTAGCTCAACCGTCTCGGTTGGGTGAAGTAGCGCATGCGTCTCGCTTGCGAACCGACGAACCACGCAAGCCAGAGGCTCGCGCTACATTTTGCGGATTCGACGAATTCGCGGACATCGATATCACACGCCGTAATCTGCCGCACTGGAAGCAGACCGGGAAAACATACTTTGTTACGTTTCGCCTCGCTGATTCGATTCCAGCCACAAAGCTCTCAGCACTCGAGTCGGAACGAGAATCATGGCTTAAACATAATCCAGAGCCGTGGAATGACGCGCAACGCAAGGAGTATTACGAGCGTTTCTCGGCCAAGCTGGACGAATGGCTGGATGCTGGTAGCGGCTCGTGCGTTCTGAAGGACGAACGCGCGGCCAAGATTGTTGCGGACGCGTTAAATCATTTTAACGGTCAACGTTACAAGCTTGGTGCATGGGTAGTAATGCCGAATCATGTTCATGCGGTCGTGACGCCTTTGGAGGAACATGCGCTGAGCGAAATCCTGCATTCCTGGAAGTCATACACAGCTCACAAGATAAATGAGTTGCTAGGAAGCACAGGCCAGCTGTGGCAGCGTGAGAGCTACGACCACATCGTTCGAAACGAACGCGCGCTGTTCACAATCGAAGAGTATATCAATCGCAATCCCGAGAAAGCCGGGATTGAGGTAACGCAAGCATCTCGGTTGCAAGGCGAGGAAGCGCGCAAGCCAGAGGCTCGCGCTACCATTTACGTCGGTATTGAACCACCGGCGGATGCAGAAAATTGGATCCAAGACCAGGACACACTCGATACATGGTTTTCATCGTGGCTGTGGGCTTATGAAACGATGGATGAAAAAACGCGGAAGAAGTTCTATCCGACCAGCGCGCTGGTGACGGCGCCGGACATTATTTTCTTTTGGGTGGCGCGAATGATCATAGCCGGGTTGGAGTTCAAGCCAGGCAAATCAGAGCGTGTTGAAGACAATATTGCGTTTCGCGACGTCTATTTTACGGGACTCATTCGCGACAGGCTCGGCCGAAAGATGTCGAAGTCCCTGGGTAATTCGCCCGATCCGCTCGAATTGATCGATAAGTATGGCGCTGACGGTTTGCGTTTTGGCCTACTGCGCATTGCTCCCAGAGGCCAGGACATTCGCTTCGACGAAAAGCAAATCGAAGAAGGCCGAAACTTCGCGACGAAACTTTGGAATGTCGCGCGCTTCCGGCAGATGCATGGCCCGAGTGTGCTCTCGGCAGACGCAGGGTCCCCGCTGAAACTTGACGGCTTAAAGGTGTCCAGGTTTGCAGAGTCGATCTACGCGGTTGAGGTCTTAGCGCGCTTGAACGAGACGATCGACGCGGTTGAGGCCGCATATCGTGAATATCAGTTCAATACAGTCGCACAACGCCTTTACGACTTTGTCTGGAGCGATTACTGCGATTGGTTCGTCGAAGCCGCCAAGACTGAAATCTTCGGTAGCGACGAGGTGAAAAAAAAATCTGCGTTGGGTGTGATGGACTTTGTGCTTTCTCCGATACTGCGGTTGCTGCATCCATTCATGCCGCACATTACCGAGGAGCTTTGGTTCTTGTTGGACCTCGGCAAAGGCTCGATTCAATTCGCCCTTCCGCCGGAAAAAGTCCGCTTGCATGATATCCAGGATCTTGCCGGCAAACGCCGGTTTGTTTCGGCTATCTACCAGACAATCCAAGCGGGACGAAATCTTCGCGCGGAGGCCAAGTTGCCATCAAACAGGAAGATCCGTTTTATTTTACGCACCGACAATAAGTTAATTTCCAGCCAGGTTCCGACGCTGACACGGCTATTGAATGCCGAAGAAGTAGAGCTGGATCCAGGACATCAAGCGCAAGCGGGAAACCCGGTTGCCGTGACACCGTTGGGCGAGATTTTCTTGACCGTTGCCGCGGCCGATAGGGCAGGAGAACAGCAGCGTCTCGACAGGGAGATGGCAAAAATCGGGACCGAAATACGCGTGGTCGAGGAGAAGTTGGAAAACAAATCGTTCGTCGACCGCGCCCCGGCGGCCGTTGTTGAAGAGCATCGCCGGCGACTGAAAGATTTCAGCGCGCAACTGGAGAAGTTGAAGCAGGCGCGCGAAGGCCTGAAGTAAAGATCACTTTTTGCTCGTTGATCCTGGCTCCGCGTTGTTGGAAGAATTCCTTTAACTCGGGCGTGTAGAAAGTTCCATCGTATTCCTGGTTTAGTTCAAGCCAGACACGACCCCGCGGCGTGAGATGTTTTGCCAGGTCATCGAGAAAGAATTCCCATTCGGAAACTTTCCACAGGTCCGGCATTTTGTGATTGTTAAAGCAAATCATGAAAGCCGTGATTAGATCGAATTTTTGCCCAAAATCAGGCAATGGCCGAAGAGCCTCGATTCGCTGGACTACACGGCGCACCCCCAGCAGGCGCGTGACTTCTCGGAACATGGACAAACGATCCATATCAAGACCGACCCCTGAATGGCCTAACAGCTGGGCTATGTAGAGAAAATATCCTGCGCCGCAGCCAAGATCGAGGATGCGCTTGGGACGCGTCAAATCGAGTTCGATCTGGCGAATTCGGCGAATGTTGATTCCGATCCAACGGTCGAGATCGAGATACTTAGGCCAGTCTGCGCCGGGATTTGCGACGGCATAGCGCTTGCGAATCTGATCGAAAGCAACTGGATCGATTGTTTCGATGACCCGTTTTTTACTCAGCGGAAACCGACTGGTTCGAAGAAGTCTGAGCGTATGTTTCCTCGCACTGACCAGGCTGCGGCCATCTACAAGTTTGCTTATTTTATGTCGAAATCGCACCTGACGATAGATCACACCTTGTGGCGGAGCGCAACAATTTCAATTAAACTGCAACCTGGTGAGTCTTTGGAAAAAACTGGTCTGGTTCGCCGTAGCCGCGTTGGGCACGTGGGCGGTGGCGATACTGGCGTTATCTCGCGGCGAAAATATCAGCGCCCTATGGATCGTTACGGCCGGCTTTTGCGCCCTGTCGATCAGCTATCGTTTCTACAGTAAATGGCTGGCCACAAAAGTGCTCGTGCTCAACGAGCAGCGTGCCACACCGGCCGTGCTGCAAAACGACAACAAGGATTATGTGCCAACAAACCGCTGGATGGTCTTTGGGCATCACTTCGCAGCCATTGCCGGTCCGGGACCCTTGGTCGGTCCCGTACTGGCGGCGCAGTTCGGTTTTCTTCCCGGCACCCTTTGGATCTTGATCGGCGCGACGCTGGGCGGCGGCGTTCACGATATGATCGTTCTTTTTGCCTCGATCCGGCGGGGCGGCAAAACGCTTGGCCAAATGGTGAGAGAAGAAATCGGGCGCGGCGTCGGTCTGCTCGCGCTGATCAGTGTCCTGGCGATCATGATTATATTGCTGGCTGTCCTGGCGCTGGTCGTTGTGCAGGCTCTCGCGGAGAGTCCCTGGGGCGTCTTCACCATCGCCACGACGATCCCAATCGCGCTGATCATGGGAATTGGATTGCGCTCGGGCAAAGTGAACGTGACGGCGGTCACGATCTTCGGCTTACTCGGCCTGGCGTTCGGCGTGTGGGGCGGACAATTCCTGGCGCATTTTCCTGCGATCGAAAGCTGGTTCCGTCACGACCAGAAATGGCTGGCGTGGGCTATCATGATTTACGGACTGGCCGCGTCAATTCTGCCGGTGTGGATGCTGCTCACGCCACGCGATTACCTCAGCACGTTCTTGAAATTAGGCACGGTCGCCATGCTTGCGGTTGCTGTGATGCTGATCAATCCGACATTGCAAATGCCGGCGATTACCAAATTCATCGATGGCAGCGGCCTTGTCTTTGCGGGTCCGGTATTTCCCTTTGTATGCATCACCATCGCCTGCGGCGCGGTCTCCGGGTTTCATTCCCTGATTGCTTCTGGGACGACGCCAAAAATGATCACGCGCGAATCGGGGATACGCAGCATCGGTTACGGGGCGATGGTGACCGAGATGATGGTCGCCCTGATGGCGATGATCGCAGCGTGTGTGCTTCAACCGGGGGAATATTTCGCCATTAATATGAAGGGAGCGCCGACTGAAGTCGTTGCGAAAGTTTCTGCCGCTGGTTTTCCAGTGACTGAATCGGCAATGCAGAAGCTCGCCACAAATCTCGGAGAATCCACGATGTTTAATCGCGCGGGTGGCGCACCCACGTTCGCAGTCGGCATGGCGAATATGTTTGCGCGCGTTTCTACCAAGCCGACCGCGCTGGCGTTGTGGTATCACTTCGCGATCATGTTCGAAGCTTTGTTCATTCTCACGACCATCGATGCCGGAACACGCGTGGGACGATTTTTACTCCAGGATTTTCTGGGTAATCTCTGGCGCCCGTTGGGAAATACGCGTTCGTGGACTGCGAATTTTTTCTCCAGCGTTTTACTGGTCGCAGCATGGGGCTGGTTTTTATATGAGGGCGTGATCGATCCGCTGGGCGGCATCAACTCACTCTGGCCGCTGTTCGGTCTTGCGAATCAATTGTTGTCGGTGGTCGCCCTCTGCCTCGGCACAACGCTTTTGATCAAAATGCAAAAGAGCAAATATCTCTTCGTCACCTTGGTTCCACTTTGCTTTATGTGCGCGGTCACATTTTCCGCGGGTTATTTGAAGGTTTTCTCACCCGATCCGAGGCTCGGTTTTTTGAGCGGTGCGGAGTCGCTTTTAAATCAGGCGCCTGCGATTACTGATCCAGTCAAGGCGGCTAATCTGGCGCGCCAGGCTACTATCTGGCGATTCGACGCGTTTGTGGCCGTATTCTTCCTCGTGCTGGTGCTCCTGATCGTGCTGGGCTCGGCGAGACAATGGTGGCAATTATTGCGTGGTACCAAGCGGGTCGTATTGCGCGAAAGCGAATTTGTGCCGCTTAGCGCGGTGGGTAGCGCGAGCGTCTCGCTTGCGCGATGATGAAGACGCAAGCCGGAGGAGCGCGCTACTTTATCCGTACAGATCCTCTCGCCGGTGAGCAAGCGACTCGACGCGGCTCCGAACCGAGAGAACGAGTTCCTGGGACACATCGGCTTGAATCAGTTCTTCACGATCGGCGGATGCGGACGCAATCGCGACTCCGCGAGGGTCGATAATTGCTGAGCTGCCACAAAACCATAAGTCTTCATCTTTGCCGACACGATTCGATGCGATCACGTAACTCTGATTTTCGATCGCTCGCGCAAGGGCAAGTGTCCGGAAATGTTCAATGCGCGGGAACGGCCACGCGGAAGAGATGACAAAAGCGCCGACGTTCTGGTCGACTACGAGTTTTCTGTACATCTCCGGAAACCGAAGATCGTAACAAATACTGAAGCCAAAGCGCAGGCCGCCCAAAGCAAAACTCCCAAACGTATCGCCCGAAACAAAACACCTCTGTTCGTCAACGGGCGGGACTGCATACAAATGGGTTTTTCGATATTTCGCAGCAATTTCTCCCCGCCGATCGACAAGGACCAGGGAATTGTAAACAGACGCGCCATTCTTCTCCGATACGCCGCACACGATGGCAATGGAAAGTTTCGCGGCGATTTCCTGAAGTCCGGGAACGAAACCGCTGGTCCACGAATTGGCGTGAGCTTGGATCACGGACATCGAGTAACCCGTGTCGGTCATCTCAGGAAAAACAACCAACTCCACGCCGTCCTCCCTGGCACGGCCGGAAAAATCTCGAACCTTGAGCAGGTTCGCTTTGGGATCACCGAGCGAACATGAGATTTGAGCGGCCGCAACTTTCATAGGAACCCGCCCACTAAACACACGAAAGAACGCGAAATCTCAAAAATATGAGACGTGTTTTCCTGTGTTTTCGCGTGTTTCGTGGGCCAGACAAATCGAGGACAATTACAATCGCACCTGCTCCGCGTCTTTGGCGGGGATCCAACCGCGCAGGTTATTTGGCAACGCTGCGTAGATCCAATCCCCGCGGGTGCTCAAGATTTTGACTTCACTGCCGGGTGGCAACGCCAGGACGCTGTTTGCAGTGTCTGCGGTCGCAAGACGCGCCTGGACATCCTTGCCGGTTACTATGGCCAGAGCACTTCCATTCGTCCCGCGTTCGAGTGTATACACAGCGTAGCTAGAAACGGCGCCGATCAGCAGGCAAAAGATCAACGTGGCGATCAGTGTGGCCGATCTGCGACGCGCAAATATCAGCATGACAATCGCAAAGATCGCGAGCCAAAAAGCGATCGCCGCTGCCACGCTGTACTGGTTGACGCTCGCGAATTGAAAATAGCGCTCTGGCCCGCCTTGCTGCAGCTCGAGAGCGCGCGCCTCATCGCGCACGATCTGCAAATTGGCCATGGCTTCAGGATGATGTCGCTCCAGGGCGAGCGCGCGTTCGTAATTCAAAATCGCGTGGCCAAAATCACCGACCCGAAAATAAGCATTGCCGAGATCGTAAAAGAGAGTTGCGCTCAATTGTCCTGCACGAACCAGTGACTGGTAACCGGAGATTGCTTCCTTGAAATGGCCCTGTGAGTACTCCTGGTTTGCCTTTGTGAAGTCTGCATCCGGTTGCGCGAACGCGGACGAAACCCAAAAGATACAAGCGAGCGCGCAGCCAGGAACATAGACTTTTAGTCTGTGTGCCCAGCGGGCTTGTGATCTGCTGGATCTTCCGGAGCGGAGAAAACTTCCGCCGGGCGCACACGCCACAGGCCTATGTTCCAAAGCTTGCAAAAGGTTCATGCTCGCAAATTTTCAAGCAACTCGAGTACTTCGCGCCTGCTTTCAGGAGAAATTCTTCCGGGCCCATTATGGGCTCCGCTGTATTGCCATTCGTCGCTTTGCTCGAACAACCTGCGGAGCCGGTCGCGCGAATCGCTGTTAAGTTTGAAAGTCTCCACCGCAGTCTCCACATCCACCATGTTTGGATCGATGCGGCGATTGCCTGACGCCAGAGCGGCTTTTACACGAATAACCCTGGATGCTTCAGCATAATATTCCCGGGGCGACACGTCGTTGCGGTGCAATTTGTGCATCAGGTCAGTCGCTTCATGTTGCAGCGCAGCGATACGTTGGCCCTCGCGATTATCAATTCGTGCCCGGCGAATTTTCCAACCTGCAAATCCAATTAAGGCAAGCAACGGAATCAGCTGCGCAGTCCAGAAAACCCTTCCTGTGTAGATCGGCAGAAACGATTCGGTTTTCTTCGGTCGCTCCGTCAGTTGATACAAAATATCCTGTGGTTTAGCTGAAGGCTGAACTGCGGATCGTGTTGTTGCTGGGGACGGAGTTGGGGCGGTCGACTGGATCGCACCCGCGTTTTGCGCAACCGTTGCGCTTCCCTCTACATTGATCGGGATCGGCTCGCTGTGAAGGGTCACATATTGTTCCTTCACCGGATCGAAATAAGAGAAGGCGAGCAGCGGTAGTCCTTGCTTTTTCTCGTTGGGCGAAAGCACCATCTCAAAAGTCTTTGTGCCACTGATGCCGACCTCATCGTCCTGTTTAAACTTGGATGACGGCGGGTATTTGTGCCAGCCGCGCTCGTCTTCGATAAGTGGCGCATTGACGCGGTCAAAATTACCGCGACCGGAAATTGCGGCCGTCACGGTGATCGGATCACCCACCTGCACAGTCCTGGGTTTTGCCTCAGTCGTCATTGTGAAATTTCCGATTGCGCCCGAAAAACTGGGCGGTGCATTTGGCGGCAATGGTTTTACCTCAAGTGCCACAGGTTCGCTCTTGATCTCCACCTCGCGGCGTTCGCCAAGTTGAGCAAAGGGATTGGAGAAGAACGGATCGGAGAACGGGTCATCTTGATCAAACAGGTCGAAAGGCGAACGCGGGCGCGAGCGTGGCATGCTTTGCCTGCGAGGAACGACAATTTGCGCCTTTGCTTTTACCGGCCCGATTTCGAATTTGCCTGCGCGCGCCGCGGCAATTGCAGTTTTGTACGTTACGACGTCATAAATTCTGCCACCGATTGTTTCCGTGTTTTCTCCCGACTGCTGCAACTTCTGCGCGGTAAATCCCTGCCCCGTGATTTCCGGCGGCTCAACGAGTCGTGGGCGAACGCGCGGATCGAATCCCATCCGAATCTGAACCGGAACGATCTGGCCCACGTACGCGATCTTGCTGGGAACGATCAACTCGGCAAAAACCGGGTTGTTTGCGCTGGTCGCCTGTGTGTCGCGAGCAGACCGACCGGCAGATGACCGGCCGGACGAATCGGCAACGTTTAATGTAAGCGCCGGTGTACGCAGTGAACTGTTGCCGACACGAATGGTTTGAGGCGGGATGATGAATCTTCCCGCTCTCAGCGGCATCACCGTATAATCATATATTACACTGGAGGTTAAGTTGAGATTATTCATCTCGATGCGTTGAGAGGTTCCTGTTCGCCGAATCTCGAGACCGTCCACCAAGATCTCCTCCGGCGCGTTTGCGCCGCGTGCGCCGGCGACTCGAATTTCCAATTGCACGGTTTCGCCAAGCGCGACTTCCGAGCTATTCAAAACCGCTGTCACGCTCGGCGAATCGGCGTACGCAAACTGCGCGCTTGCGATAACCCCCAGGACAGCCAATAACCTCCGACAGTGCATCCGCATTTCTATCAACCATCAACCCCCAACCATCAACTCCCCACACCTTTACCAGTCCTTATAGACACGGCGCGTTGCTCTGCGTTCATCGAGTTGAACACGCGCCTCTTCGTCTTTCATGGATTCCAAGAGCGCCTCGGCCTGGCGTTCGCTCATCTGACCGTCCTTTTCCGGTTCAGTTTCGGCGACCTGCGCGTTCTTATCGGGCGGTTTCTGTGATTTGTCTTCGCCGCCGGCTCCTTTCACCTCACCGGCAAACTTCTTTTGCGGAGACGCCGCCGGAGTCGCTGAAGGCGTTGCGTTTTCATCTTCGCCCTCTCCGGGCGATGGTGAGGGCGTTTCATTTTGTCCTTCCCCTGGGCTCGGCGATCCTTCGCTTCGCTCTTTTCCTGGCGATGGTGAAGGCTGTTGGCCTTGTTGCTTGTCGGTGCCTGGAGAGGGAGACGGGGTCTCGGCAGGCTGTTGCTGGTGCTTTTTTTGCTCCTCGTTCTTCGCCTGGCTTTGGTCGTTTTTCTTCTGTTGCTGATCTTTCTGGTCCCCAGACTGATCCTGTGACTGCTGATCCTTTGATTGCTTTTGATCTTTCTGCTGCTGCTGGCCCTGACCTTGTTGTTGCTGCTGCTGGTTCTGTTGTTGCTGTTTTTGTTGATCCTGTTGGTCTTGTTGCTGTTTCTGATCCTGTTTGTTCTGTTTGTCTCGTTTGTTGTTTTGCTGCGGCGAAGGGGAAGGGGAGGGTTGTTGTTGTTGTTTATTCTTAAGTTCTTCGATCTTCTTTTTTACGTATTCGTAATTGTCCTTTGCCTCTTTGTTTTGCGGATCGAGCTTGAGTGTTTGCTCGTAATGATCGAGCGCATTGGTCCAGTCGCTCAGCTTCTTGTCGTCGCTTTTTTGTGCTTCGCCACGCTGATAAAGTGTGTTGCCGAGGTTGTAATGCCCCTTGCTTTGCAGACCGATATCCCGTGACAGCAGTGCCTGGCTAAATGATTCCATCGCCTTGCTATAATCCTTCAGTTTGTAAGCAGCTGCGCCTGAATCGAACTGGAGCTTATCCTCAGCGCGGGATTGTGGATGCGTCTTCAACGTCTGTTGAAACTGGCTGTAGGCATCCTCGAATTTCCCGCCGCGATACGCGTCGAGGCCGGGCGCGCTAGCAAATACAGACGAAGAAAGAAACATCACGAGAAGTATGACAACAGCGGCGGTTCGGGCAGGCGCGCCGGTTAAGTCAGGCGCAGCCTTGCGCGCAGGTGCCGTGGCGTAAGCTTTCTGACGCGCTCGTTTTCGTTCGGGAATCAGGATAGATAAGGCGAGAGCGATTAACGCTGCCCCCAGCGGCCACTCGTAACGTTCAATCGGCCGACGCGATAAACGCACATCCATTTCGGCAGCCTGCATCTTTGCGAGGCCTTCATTTTGAATTTGCTGCATCGTGCGGGGTCCGTTTTCCAGGTGAAGATAAAAACCACCGGTAGCCTGAGCAATTTCGCGCAACCGTTTATCGTCCAGCTTCGATTTAACGACCTGGCCGGATGGATCTTTGACGAAGCTGGTTTGACCATCCTCGCCGGTCACCGGAATTAGTGAGCCCTGCGGGGTTCCAACGCCCACTGTAAAAATTCGCACGCCAGCGTCAGCCGCCTCTTTTGCCGTCTTCAAAGCATCACCGCTTAATTCCTCGCCATCTGTAAAGATAACCAGCGCGCGATTCCCCATGGCGCTTTTGCCGAAGCTCTGGGTGGCAAGAGTAATGGCGCTCGAGATATTGGTACCCCCCTCGGGAATCGTCTTGGTATCCAGATCATTCAGAGCCTCAACCACCGCATCGTAATCAATCGTAAGAGGCGCTTGTAGAAATGCGCGTCCGGCAAACGCAATCAGGCCAACACGATCCCCCTGCAACTGACTGATTAAATCCTGGATCGCCAGCTTGACGCGATCCAGTCGGTTCGGTTGGACGTCATTGGAAAGCATGCTGCGTGATGTATCGACGGCAATCAGCAAATCGATGCCCTTGCGCTTTACATCTTGAAAGGTGTAGCCCCAGCGTGGCTGCGCCAGACTGATCATCGCCAGGGCAAGACCGAGCAGCTGCAGCGCAAATCTAAAAATCCGGCGAGGACGATTCACCGTTCCGGCGAGCTGCGGCAACAGTCGCGCGGAAACGAATTCCTGTAATCGCTTGAGCCCGCGCCTTTCTGAGTGAATAAACAACGCAACCAGAAGGGGGATCAGGAGCAATCCCCAAAGCCATTGTGGAGCGCCGAAGCTCATAGCGTTTCGGTCGTCCCGAGTGAAGTCCAAGGATCCCGTGTTGCAACCATTCGATCGCGCCGCGGGGTTCCTCGACTCCGCTTCGCTTCGCTCGGAATGACGGTGGCAGGATTCATGGCAGTTTCTTCCAAATAGTCTGTGACAATAGAATCTGCGCCAGTAACAGTCCGCAGCCGCTCATCAGACACAACGGAAACAAATCGCGGTATTGCTGATATTTCTTCACGCTAACCGTCGATTTCTCCAGTTTGTCTATGTCGTTATAAATTTGCTCCAGCGATTGTGTATCGGTCGCCCGAAAGAATTTGCCGTCCGCAATTTTGGCCACTTCCCTGAGACCAGCCTCGTTAAATTCCACACGCTGGTTTTCATAAAGAATGTTACCCAGTGCATCGGTTAACGGCCCCTTGGGAGTGAATATGGGCGCCGGAGCGACGCCATTGACCCCTGCGCCGATTGCGTAGAGGTGAATCTTTAACGCTTTGACGGCCTCGGCGGCGGTGTTTGGTGGAATCTTACCGGCGTTATTTTCTCCGTCAGTTAAGAGGACGAGTACGTGGCTCTTTGAACGTTTGTCATTTAACCGGCTGGCTGCGGCCGCCATGGCCGATCCAATGGCTGTGCCGTCTTCGACAAGCCCGATCCGCACGCGATCCAGGTTCTGCAAAAGCCAATCGTGATCGAGCGTCATCGGGCTGACCACATACGGACGTCCGGCGAATGCGATGATCCCGATTCGATCGTTGGGCCGGCCCTCGATGAATTTGCGCGTGACTTCGCGAATCGCGTCGACACGCGTCGCTTCTTGTCCGCCGATTGTAAAATCCTTGGTTAACATGGATCCGGAAACGTCCAGCGCGAGAATAATGTCGATCCCGCTGGCCTCAATCTGGGTGAGACTCTTGCCCAGTTGTGGACGCGCCAGCGCAATCACAAAGACCGCAATCGCGGCCAGCAACAGTGACCGCAGAATTTTCCCTGCACGCGCAGCACTTTGTTTTCCGATAGCGCGAAGGCTCGCCGTGGAGGAAAAAGTCAGCGCAGCGGCTAGTCCTCGTTTTCCGCGCAAATAGGCCAGCAACGGAACTGCCAGCAGCAACAGCAGCAGCCACGGATGCGCGAAGGTCAGCGCACTGTTGCCTCTGAACCACTCAAACATGGTTGACCTCCTTTCACAAAGCGGATCGCTTCCTCAAGTAACAATTCGCTGTCCGATGTGGTTGCCTCGTACCGTGCGAACTTGATCAGGTCGCAGCGATTCAAGAAATCTTCGAGCAGCGACCTTTCGTCTTCAGAAAACGGCGAGGAACCTCTCAATCCGTTCAGAAACTCGACAGATGTTTGCCGGGTGACCGGCAACCCGAACTGTTCCGTTACGTAGCGCCTGAGAATGTCGGACACGCGAATGCTGAAGCGATACGGATTCATCGCCGTGATCTGCGTCCGTATTTGCTCGAGTAATGCAAGTGCGCGCTCGCGTGGCAGCTGCGGCGGTGTCGGGCGCCGAAAAGATTTCGCGAGAAACCACACGATCAGACCGATCGCTGTGAGCAAAACGAACACTCCGAGAAAAATCAGCCACGGCGAGATTAACGAATAATCGACCGGCGGCGCAATATCGTGAAATTCTTCAGCGGCAAGCACCAGAAGCAATGGAGTCACGGAGTAGTGGAGTATTGGAGCGGTGACTTTCGATTTCATTTCATTACTCCAGCGCTCCAGCACTCCACTACTCCGGCTCTCTTTATCGAACACCAATGCGACGCTCACGTTGTTTGAAAAAGGAGCGCAGCTGCGGCAGATAATCTTTGCCGGTTTGCAGAGCGATCGCGTCGATATTGTTCCGGCGCAGCATCCGCGCGAGTTCGTGCTCCCGCTCATCCACCAGCCTGTTAAAGCGCACTCGCGTTGCGCGATCGGCCGTGTTGATCTCAATTTGATCGCCGGTCTCCGCATCCTCCAGGGTGATGATGCCTATATTTGGCAGGGCCCTTTCACGTTGGTCGTGAATATGGATGGCCACGAAATCGTGACGCCGTCCACTTACCGCCAGCGCTCGCGAAAAATCGGGCGTCTGAAAATCCGAAATGAAAAACACAACAGCGCGTCGTGTGACAATCTTATTCAGATAATCGAGGGCCAGGGCCGGCTCCGTGCCGCGTCCTTCTGGTTCGAAGAACAAAATTTCCCGGATCAGCCGCAGCGTATGGGAACGGCCTTTCTTTGGAGGGATAAAAAGTTCAACGCGATCAGTGAAGAGGACGAGCCCGACCTTGTCGTTATTCCTAATCGCGCTGAAAGCGAGCAAGCACGCGACTTCCGCGGCCAATTCCCGTTTCGATTGCGTCGTGCTGCCGAAGTTTCCCGAAGCGCTGACATCCACGACCAGCATTACCGTTAGCTCTCGTTCTTCCGTAAATTTTTTTACAAACGCATTGCCCATCCGCGCGGTGACGTTCCAGTCAATCGTGCGAATTTCGTCGCCCGGCTGGTACTCCCGCACGTCTTCAAAATTCATTCCTCGTCCTTTGAAGACACTGTGGTAATCGCCGGCAAAGGCGGTCTCGACCAGGCCGCGGGTTTTGATTTCGAGTGTCCTTATCTTCTTGAGGATCTCGGATGCTTCCATGTGTGTGAGAAGTGAGTGGTGAGAGGTGAGAAGTGGTTAAGCGAAGAACTCGTCGATTGTAGCTAACTGCTCGTTCGTCGAATAATTTTCTTCTACGCGTGAAATCGCGCGGTAGTCGGTTGCAGGAGAATGCTTACAGAAATCGTCAGCCCGATCGATCATGCGTGAAAGCGTTTGACCGATCGAAATGTATTTGGAGTCGAGGGAGTTGAATTCTTCGGTTGAAAGATACTCAGCATCGCGCGCGTCATCCAACCATGACTGCGTCTCCGTTGCTTCACCAAGGGCGTCATCAAGTTTGTTAATTAACACTGCCTTGTAACGGCGTTGGCCCCACGTTTCTGCAATCATCGCTTTCACCGCACGGGAACTGCGGCGAATCTGATCGGTCAGAGAATACCGTTCCCCTACTGGAAATTCACGACTTGGTTCAAGAATCGTGTGCGCGGTTTCTCGGGCTGCCCGATAAACATTTAGATCACGAACCGATCTTGCGATAGCCATGGAGACCTCTCACTTCTCACAAATCACCTCTCACCTGGGCGTCACGGCACCGGCAACCCCGCGAAGATCCGCTCGATAATCGTCTCGCTGGTAACTGCCTCCGCTTCTGCTTCGTAACTGACAATGATGCGGTGTCGCAACACATCTGGGCCGATGCTTTTGACGTCCTGTGGCGTGACGTAGCCGCGGCCGTTGAGAAACGCGTGGGCCCTGGCGCCGAGCGCCAGATAAATGGTCGCGCGTGGTGAAGCTCCGTAACGAATGAGCCCTTCGAGTCGCAGATTATAGGCTGCAGGTTCGCGCGTCGCCCAGACGACGTCCACGATGTAGTCCTTCACGCGGTCATCGATGTAAATGCTATTGACCACATCGCGTGCAACGATGATTTGCTTCGGATCAACCACCGGATCAACTCGCAGATCGGGCGCCGACGTGGCCATCAGATCGAGAATGTTTCGCTCCTCGGACTTTTGCGGATAACCGATGTTCAATTTGAGCATAAAACGGTCGAGCTGTGCTTCCGGAAGTTGATAGGTTCCTTCCTGTTCAATGGGATTTTGCGTCGCTAAAACAAGGAAGGGATCGGAAAGGGGATAGGTTTGCTCGCCGATGGTGACTTGCCTCTCCTGCATCGCCTCAAGCAGCGCGCTCTGTACCTTGGCCGGTGCGCGATTGATTTCATCGGCCAGGATTAGATTCGAAAAGATCGGGCCGAGTTTGGTTGTAAATTCGCCTGTTCGCGGATTGTAAATAAGCGTGCCGATTAGATCTGCGGGCAAAAGATCGGGGGTAAATTGCAACCTTTGAAAACCGGTCTGGATACAGGCAGCCATTGTTTTCACCGTGAGCGTCTTAGCCAGTCCCGGGACGCCTTCCAGCAGGAGATGACCATTCGCAAGCAGTCCGAGTAAGAGACGATCCACCAGATATTTCTGGCCTATGACAACGTGACCGACCTGTTGGCGGAGCCCAGGAATCCATTGACCCAGCTCCCGAACTTCCTGCGTGATTTCCTGCGTAGATTTCATACGGTCTCGTGAGACACGCACGCTGGGGAGAATGTTCGATCAAACGTGTCGCAACCCGCTGACTTTCTGCTCATTTCGCTTGCAAATCCAATGCTTCATCGCGGTCTTCGCGCGCGAGCGCACAGCCAGAATGATGCTAAACGTTAGGTCGCAATGTTCGTTCTCAAGCCGCGGCATCGAGCAATTTTGATCACCGCGTTTGCCGCTACGGCAATGTCGGTTCTGATTTGGCTGGCGTGGAACGATCCCGCGATCAATTTTTTGAGGCAGGACAGACGGGCAGAGTGGATCGTTTTTCCTGCAGCGGTTGACGCACGCGCGCATTGGTTTGCCAGCCTCGACGCTACATTCCATCGCGAGTTTACTTTGCCGGGCCGGCCAACGACAGCGCATTTGACTATTAGCGCGATGCGCCGCGCCGAAGTGAGAATCAACGGCGCGCCTATTCGCTTTCCGTCGAATCGCAACTGGAAAAAGATCGAGAGCACGGACGTCACCGAGCAGTTGCGCGCGGGCACGAACGCGATCGAGGTGCGAGTTTTTAATCAGAACGGCCCACCGGCTCTCTGGCTTAGCCTGACTGCCGATCAACTGAACGTGCACAGCGATGAGAGTTGGGAAGCATCGTTTGCCGGATCTTCCTGGCGTCATGCTGCATTTGCCGCGACGGCAAAGACCCCCGGGCCGGGTAACTCCATTGCCGGCGGCGAACGCACACTCGATGCGGTGAAAAAAATTTGGGGACTCTGCCTTATTTTTGCCGCCATCGCCCTTGGATTGACCTTTCTCTGGCACTCGAGCTTCAAGGAATCTGCATCATCGCGAGGGCAAATCTTCCTGCTGCTCATATTTGCCGCTCTGTGGTTGCTGCTGTTCTGGAACAATAATCGGCTCTTACCGTTTCACAGGGGCTTCGATTCGAAGGAGCATCTCGACTACATCAACTACATACAGCAACGCCGATCACTGCCGTTGCCAACCGAAGGCTGGGAAATGTATCAGCCACCGCTCTACTATTTAATCGCCGCTGCAAGCCTTTCACTGTGTCATCTCTCGGTTGACGATCAGATGTCGATATCCGTGTTGCGTTGGCTTGGGGCACTTCTCGGCATCGCGCAGTTCGTTTTAGTTTTTTTCAGTCTGCGTCTTTTGCTTCCAATTCGAGCAGCACTCATCGGACTCTTGCTGGCGGCATTTCTGCCGATGCATCTGTATCTCGCGCATTATGTGACGAACGAAATGCTAGCCGCCGCTTTGGCCACGGCGACACTTTATCTCTGTTTGCGTTTACTGATAAGCGACGCACCGCGCGCATCGCAATTTGCCTTGCTCGGGGTGGCCCTTGGCGCGGCGATGCTGGCAAAAGCGACCGGTATCTTGCTGTTGCCAATCGTGATTGCGGCTATCGCGGGGAAGCTCATGTACGCGCGAGCGCCGATCGCAATCTCGCTGCGCAATCTCGCATTACTGCTCGCGGTTTGTTTCGCAATATGCGGCTGGTATTACGCGCGGATTTGGCTGAAGTTCGGCACCCCGCTGCTTGGCAACTGGGACGTGATAAGCGGCTTCACGTGGTGGCAGGATCCTGGTTACCACACTGCGGCGGATTATCTTCGTTTCGGCCGCTCTTTGTTGCATCCACTCTTCAGCGGCTTCGCCGGAATTGCCGACGGAATCTATTCCACACTCTGGGGAGACGGGTTGGGCGGCGGCACGTCAAGCTCAAGTATTGCCTGGAACGAGCAGCAGATGGCCGCCGGCTATTTGTGGGCCCTCATTCCAGCGGTGTTGGTTTTAATCGGAGCGGTCATCGCGGTCATTCGTTTCATTCGCAAACCGTCCGCTGAATTGTTTCTGTTGCTCGGATTCTGCGCTCTCATTGCGCTCGGCCTGGTCTTCATGACACTCAAAGTCCCATCTTACGCGCAAGCGAAAGCGTTCTACGGGTTGTCGGCTCTCATGCCGCTTTCTTTCTTTGGCGCGCTCGGCTGGGAAACGCTGACCCAAGGGCGAGCGCGTTTGCGATTCATTGTTGATGCACTCATCCTCGTCTGGGCAATCAATAATTTCGTCACTTACTGGATTGTGCCTTCGGCGTCGCTGCATCTGTACGTTGCAAAAGCTTTCGCCACGCAGGGAAACATCGACCGCGCCTCTACGGAAGCAGGCAAGGCTGCAGAAGCCGACCCCTCGAGCTCCGCTGCTCTAGGGTTTCACGCGTTGAGCTTGAGTCAGCTGGAACGCGACAACGAGGCCATCAGGGAAGCGGAGCGCGCGATTGAATTAGACTCGGCAGATTCTGCTGCCCACCTGGATCTGGCTGTTTCAGTCAAGCCGACCGACACAGAGCGCGCTACCGCGGAAACCCGTCGCGCCATTGAGCTTGGTCCAGAAAATTCTCTGGCCTACCAATTCCTGATGAATTGTCTTTTGGAATTGCGACGTTACGACGAAGCGAGCGATCTGGGGCGCGAGTGGCTCGCTATAATGCCTTATGATGCAGCGGCTCATTCCGCTCTTGTCGTAGCTCTGGCACACAAAGGCGATCTTGCATCAGCCGCACAACACCTCGGCTACGTAATGATGTTGCGCCCAGGACTTGAACAAGCGCATGCGCAACTACGCCAGATTCTTGTGGCATTGGCCAGGGAGCCGGATGGATTGCAACGATTCCGCGACATATCTGCAAATGCACCTGATTCACCTCGAATGCTGGACGAACTCGCGTGGTTACTCGCGACGTACCCCGATTCAGGATCCCGCGATGGAACCGAGGCCGTTCGCCTTGCCGAGCACGCCTGTGACCTCACCGGGCGCAAAATTCCCGCCCTTCTTGATACGCTGGCTGCGGCTTACGGCGAGGCAGGAGATTTCCCGCGCGCGATTCGCACGGGCGAAGAAGCGCTCAATCGCGCCCGTTCTTTGGGCGACAACGACGCCGTGAAGCTGAGCGAAAACATTCTTGAATCGCTTCGGCTGAACCTTGCCTATCGCGAAGAGCCGGAGTAACCGGTTATTTTACCCGTAGGCGTGATGCTAATGTCGCAGTCTTGGCGCGGGGACGCAGCGTCAGAAGGATCGGCAACCCTGGAAAAGGTTGGGTCTGGCGAATGTAAGATTCCAGGTAGCGCCTGTACGTTCGGCTCAACAGATGTGGATCATTCACGAAAAGGACGAACTCCGGAGGCTGTAGTTGTTGATTTTCTTTTCCTTTCGCCTGGGCAGCATAAAAGAGCTTGAGGCGCTGCGCGCTTATGGTGGCTGGCGGGTTTCCTTCGAAGGCTTGTCGCAGCAACCGGTTTAGAACTCCAGTGCCGATATGCTGCCGCGCTGCCCGTCGGATTTTTTCAATCAACGAAAACAATTTGCTGACGTGTTCTCCAGTTAACGATGATGTAATTAGCACCGGCGCATAATCCAGAAAGAAGATTTGCTCGCGCGCGCCCTCCACCAGTTTGGAGATGGCTTCTTTTTGGTTGCGCCTTGGTTTAACCAGGTCCCACTTGTTCAAAATAACGATGGCCGGTTTCTGCGCTGCTTGAATCAAACCGGCGATTCGTTTGTCCTGAGCGGTTACGCCAGCGGTGACATCGACAATGAGGATGCAAAGATCGGCGCGGCGGATGCTCCGTTCCGAACGCATAACACTGAAGATCTCAGCGGAGGTTGATTGTTTACCGCGGCGGCGGATGCCCGCTGTGTCGATGAAAATGAACCTGCGGCCATTGCGTTCATAAAGGATGTCGATCGCATCACGCGTGGTTCCTGCCAGTTCGCTGACGATGGCGCGTTCGCTGCGAACGATGGAATTAATGAGGGACGATTTTCCCACATTCGGTCGACCGAGGATGGCGACTGCAAGCGTATCCTGACTCGCGGCTGGTGAACGGCCAGCGGACGAGGGGAGAAATCGATCGATCGTGTCCAGCAAGTCTGAGAGGCCTCGACCATGTTCTGCGCTGATCGCAACACTCGATTTGAAACCTAACGAATCGAACTCTGCTGCAAGCGGCAAATGCTTTTCAGCGTCGATCTTGTTGATGACCAGGACCACGGGTTTTTGATGTTTTCGCAGGACGCGCGCGAGCTCTTCGTCGATCGGCGATAGACCTTCCTTTGCGTCGACGACAAAAAGCAAAAGATCGCTCTCGCGCAACGCTTCCTCGGCGGTGCCGCGCACCTGGGCAGTTAATTCCGTTTCACCGGCGCCGAAAATCCCGCCGGTATCCCACACCACGAACGGCCGTGTGCCGCGTGTGCAAATCGCGGAAATCCTGTCGCGCGTAATTCCGGGCTGGTCGTGGACGATGGCAATTTTTCGGCGTATCAGGCGATTAAATACCGCTGATTTGCCGACATTGGGCCGGCCAACGATGGCAACGGCGGGAAGGTTGTTGGCCGCGTTGTTCATCGTGCGGAAATGCTGGGCTCACTGTTTTGTCGCGTGCGCGTGGCCTTCGACTTGTAACTGCCGCACTCCGTCTGTGACGTAGACGATCCCTGAAATGAATGTGAAGAGCCCTGCCGCGAGAACGACGTAGAGCAGGGGAAAAAATTGAAACTGCAGCATCACCCATCCAATGGCCACCATTTGCAAAACAGTGGCCACCTTTCCAGTCCAATTCGGTTTCACGTGCACTTTGCCATTTAGCAGATACAGAATCATTGCACCCACTAGAATTACGGCGTCACGGGAAATGACGAGCACGGGAAACCATGCCGGAAATCTTCCGTAGTCGGGATCGATTTCACTCCAATTGCTGATACTGAGCGTGATAATGCCGCTCAAGAGCAAGCCCTTGTCGGCTAGCGGATCGAGAATGACTCCCAGCGAGCTCCGCTGATTGTAGTGGCGCGCGACGTAGCCATCCAGGCCGTCACTGACAGCGGCAATCAGGAAAATGGCAATGGCGGTAAAACGTATCCATTCGAGTGGCTGACCGCGTTTGATACTTTCGCCATAATAAATCGCCATCGTCACAAAAGCCGGGATCATCAGGATCCGAACGACAGTGATCTTGTTGGCGGTAGTCATTCGAGAAATGTAACGCAAGCATCTCGCTTGCGATCAAACAAATTCGCGGAGCGGAAGCGCCACGGAGTCGTAAACGTTAGGTCGCGATCGCTCCCGCGTTTGCTGCAGGGATCTTAAATCCTTCGATTTCTTTTTTGATTTCGCCCGCGAAGCTGGCTGCGCCGGCGCCGTTTACGACGCGATGATCGAAGGTAAGCGAAAGCGTAATGACTTCCGCGCTTTCGTTTTTCTTTCCGTTTGGAATTAATTCGCGATGAGCGGTACCGACGAAAAGTGTTCCGACCGAGGGCGGCACCACAATGGGCGCGCCGGCTTTTACTCCAAATGCGCCGAGGCTTGTAATTACGACTGGCGCGTTCATCGCATCCACACGGCCGGCTCGGGTCGCATCGACTGTTTGGTTGTAACTCTTCACAAATTCCGGCCACGTTTTCTTGTTTGCATCAACAATCACCGCCGTTGCCAGACGATCTTCTTCCAGCGCTACCGCAATACCCAGATCGAAGTTTTCATTCTCGACGATGCGCTCGTCTTCCAAAATGAGCCGACGGAAATGAGGATGCTTTTCCATGGCTCGCACCACAGCCCATGCGATCATCACCGAGGGAGAAGGGGCATCTTTGCCATTTTTTCGTTTCGCTGCGTCACGCGACTTACGAACTGCGTCCCATCGCGCATCGATCTGCAAGTTGGCAGGGATCACGTGAACAAGCTTGCGCGTGATCGTTGGCGATAGCGCCGGTTCAATTCTGTAGTGGCGCCTGTCCTCAGGCGCAGCCTCTGGTTGTCTGCGGTTGGCGACACCCGCCTCTACAAACCCTGGCGATTCTTTTGCTGCTTCTTGAAACTGATCGGCAAACGATGGCTCGGCAGTCATGATCGTGCCGAGCTCCTGACCGATCTCGACCGTGTCGCCTACCTTTGTTTTCCATTCACCCATCACCCCGGCAAAGGATGACTGAATGGGATAAACGGCTTTATCGGTCTCCACTTCGCACAGCTCATCATCATGCGAGATGGTGTCACCGGGATTTTTCAAAAGCGAAACCACTTTCGCGTTACGAATCCCTTCACCCATGACTGGAACGGTGATGCCTTGCATCCGCTTTTGGCCGGCTTCCGCTGTAGCCGAGGGCGCCGACCTCGGTGGAACAATTTCCGGTTCTGGAACGAAGGGGCTGCGGTCGGCGCCCGCGGCTACAACCGCGCGTTCCTGTCTTGTTGAAACCGAGCGCTGAATCGCCGAGACGATTCGCTCCTTATCCGGCAACGCTGCGTACTCGTAAATCGGATTGTAACCGATCATGACGTTCGCTTTGCTGACCAGAACCGGCGGGCTAATCATTTCGTTCCACAGGTCGGGTATGCTCGCGATGTGAGAAATCAACATCTGACCGACACTGCAATTTTCAGTATCTTCCTGAACGACGACCAACCGGCGAGTCTTGCGCACGGATTCCTCGATTGACGCTTTATCCCAAGGCACGACGGAGCGCAGGTCAATCAGTTCGACGCTGATTTTGTCCCGGATTTTTCCCAAGGCTTCCAGCGATTTCTCGACCGTGTTACCCCATGCAACCACCGTGACGTCGGAGCCGCTACGCAACTTATGTGCTTCGCCCAAGGGGACCGCGCGGATTGGCTGCGTGTATTCGTGCTCAGCCCAAAGAAGATGTTTCGGTATCAGAAAGATGACCGGATCTTCACCATGCATCGCGGTCCAAAGCAATCCGGCAGCATCAGCTGGCGTGCTTGGGATCACAACGTTCAGACCGGGATAATGTGCCAGCGCCGATTCGTTCGCCTGGCTGTGCCACAAGCTTCCACCAGGCAGATAAGCGCCATATGGCGCATAAATCACGGCCGGGCATTTCCAGTTGCCGAATGATCGCCAACGCAAAGTCGAGATGTTGGTGACGAGCTGGTTGAACCCCGGATAAATGAAATCAATGAATTGCAACTCGAAGACCGGACGTTTGCCATACGCCGCCAGACCGCATGCGACGCCGAGGATCGTCGATTCAGCAAGAGGCGAATTGAACACTTGCTTTGGAAACGCGGTTGAAAGCTTTTGTGTGAGACGAAACACACCGCCCTTTGGATCTTCCACGTCTTCACCAAAGATCATGCGCCGGGGGTCTTCCTCCAGACCAACGCGCAACGTCTTATTTACCGTGTCGCCGATACGATATTTCCCGGCTGGCAGAATCTCTTCGTTAAGTTTTGGAGACGACTTGCTAACGTTAGCAAGTAACTCGTTAGGCGACGGATTCTCCGTTTTTTCCGCCTCCGCGTACTCGCGGCGAATGCGCTCTTTGACTTCATTATCGAGCTTCGCGAATTCCTCGGCAGTGATCACGCCTTCCTGGATCAGTTGATCTTTCCAGCACTTGAGGGGGTCTGATTTTTCCAGCGCCTGCAGTTCTTCGGCGCTGCGATAGAGTTTCTGATCGTCGGAGCTGGTGTGACTGGAAAGGCGCTCCATCCTGATCCAGAAAAAGAACGGCCCGCTTCCCGCTCGAATTTTCTCGAACGCCTCGGCAGTCGCGTCGTAAATCTGCTGGACGTCCTGTCCTTCGATTCGGCGCCAGTTCTGAGGCTCGAGAATGTTAAGCGCGAGCGGATTGTTCTTCCGCGTCGGCATGCTGATTCCGTAGCCGTTGTCTTCAACGAGGAACAGCACGGGAAGTTTTTTCTCCTTGGCGAAACAGAGCGCCTCAAAAAAATCTCCCTGACGCGTCGCAGCATCGCCAATCGTGGTGACCACGAGATTTTTTTTGCCGTCCAGCTGGATGCCCCAGGCAATGCCGCACGCAGGCAACAACTGCGAACCGGTTGGAGTCGGCACACTCCAGATATGCAAATCTGCATTGCTGTAGTGCGACGGCATTTGCCGGCCGCCGCTCCCCGTGTTGCGCTTGGCAAAGTATTCGAGACCCAACTGGCGGGTTGTCATTCCGCGTCCGAGAACAAGACCGCGGTCCCGATAATACGACACGATGTAATCGTCCGGTTCCATCTGGATCGAGACTGCCGCGAGCGCCTCGTGGCCCATCCCGGAAACATGAAAATGGCCCTTGCCCTGACGATTCAGATTTTGTTCGCGCAAGTCTGCATGGCGGCTCTCCAGGATCGTGGTCAGGAGTCGCAGTTTATCTTCCTTGCTGAGGGCGGGCATACGGCATGATCTTACACGGCACTTACGGATCGACAATCAGGCGGATTTGTTTCGAATAAAAAATGCACACCGAAAGGACAACATCAAAATTTGGAGTAATCGAGCGTTACCGGGATTATCTTCCCGTCACTGAATCGACGCCAATTGTTTCCCTGGGCGAGGGGACTACCCCGCTGGTATTTTGCCTGCAACTGAGCGAACGCGTCAACCGCGCCGTTTTCGTCAAAAACGAAGGCGTGAATCCAACGGGCTCGTTTAAGGACCGTGGAATGACCGTGGCCGTATCAAAAGCCATTGCGCACGGTGCAAAAGCTCTCATTTGCGCTTCAACAGGGAACACATCGGCTTCGGCGGCGGCCTATGCGGCGCGCGCCGGGATCTCATGCATTGTGATTTTGCCTGCTGGAAAAATTGCAATGGGAAAATTGCTGCAAGCTTTTGCTTACGGAGCGAAAATCGTCGCAATCGATGGCAATTTTGACGACGCGTTGCGGCTCGTGCGCGAGCTCGGCCAGGGCGGGGATTTCACCATCGTAAATTCCATTAACCCGGATCGAATTGCAGGGCAGAAGACAGCCGCTTTCGAAATCATTGATGCTCTGGGCGATGCGCCCGATTTTCATCTGCTGCCTGTAGGCAATGCTGGAAACATCGCCGCGTGTTGGGCTGGCTATCGCGAATATCATGCACGTGGAAAGTCGACGAAGTTGCCGGTGATGCTTGGTTTTCAAGCCGAGGGCGCGGCTCCAATTTTTTACAATCGCATTGTCGAAAAACCGGAAACGGTAGCCTCGGCGATTCGCATCGGCAATCCCGCGAGTTGGAAACAGGCCCGCGCCGCAATTACCGAGTCACATGGAGCGATTGATATTGTCAGCGACAAGGAGATTCTCGCCGCGCAGACGTGGCTGGCGCGGCACGAGGGAATTTTTGTCGAACCGGCTAGCGCGGCATCCGTTGCCGGGCTTTTCAAATGCTGCGATTCAAAACAGGCAGCGTATTCAGTTCAGAAGATTCCCGAAGAGAGCCGAATTGTTTGCACCGTCACCGGACATGGCTTGAAGGATCCCGACGTGGTTACTGCGCAGATGAAAGAATTAAAATCTGTCCCGGCAACCGTAAATGCCGTGCGGCGCGCCGTCGGGCTCTAGTTGGTGACGCGCGTCAGAAACATTGCGACGCAACCAAAGTCTTAGTTTGTTTTGGAACTTCTGGTTTCTGTTCCGTAATCTATTCACGCCATGCGCCTGATCGTTCAAAAATATGGCGGCACTTCCGTCGGAACGCCGGAGCGAATTTGTAAAGTCGCCCGCCGAATTCTTGAGACGCAGCGCAAGGGCTGTCGGGTTGTGGCGGTCGTCTCGGCGATGGCTGGAGTAACCGATCAATTAATCAAGCTTGCAAAAGCTGTCTCCCCACACCCAACAGAGCGCGAGCTCGATCTCCTGCTTGCCACTGGCGAACAAGCCGCCAGCGCTTTGACTGCCATGGCCGTGAACGCTCTCGGCGGGGCGGCCATCTCGCTGACCGGCGCGCAGGCTGGCATCTTAACCGATCATCATCATACCAAGGCACGGATCGCGAACATTAGCCCCAAGCAGATTCACGAGATGCTGGCGGAGGATTACATCGTCATCGTGGCCGGTTTTCAGGGACAAACACCCGGGGGAGATACGACAACGCTTGGCCGCGGCGGCTCGGACTTAACTGCGATTGCACTGGCGGGCGCGCTGAACGCAGATGCCTGCCAGATTTTTACAGACGTCGATGGTGTGTTCACGTGTGACCCGCGCGTTGTCCTTGACGCAAAAAAAGTTAGCGAGATCGCCTATGACGAAATGCTTGAGATGGCCGGTAGCGGCGCCAAGGTGATGCAATCGCGCGCGGTCGAGTTTGCTAAAAAATTCGGCGTCGAATTCGAAGTGCGATCGAGCTTTACGAAAAGGCACGGGACCGTGGCCAAAGAAGAAACGCCCAGCATGGAAGACGTGTTGGTCCGTGGGATTAGTCTCGACCGGCACCAGGCAAAACTCAGTATCGCCGGCGTGCGTGACGAACCAGGAATGGCTGCCCGAATTTTTTCCAATATCGCCGCAGCACACATCATCGTGGACATGATTGTGCAAAACGCGTCGATCGACGGAACGACGGACGTTTCATTCACGATTCATGAGGACGAACTGGAAAACGCCCGTACAATCCTGATGCCCGTGATCGGGCAGATTGGCGGAAAGCGGTTGAATACCACTGCGGGACTGGCCAAACTCAGCGTGGTCGGAGTCGGGATGCGATCGCACTCGGGAGTAGCGGGCCGAATGTTTGAATGCCTGGGGAAAAGCGGGATCAACATCCAGTTGGTTTCCACTTCGGAGATCAAGATTGCAGTCATCATCGATGAAAAAGACGCGGAACGCGCTGCGCAATTGATCCACGCCGAGTTCGGGCTGGGGCGATTCCTGCCTGTTACTTCTGCCACCCGACCGCTCGCTTGATCGGTTATGAACCTTAGGCGCGTATCCGCGCTGCGCGACCCAGTGTGCCTGGGGCGAATGAAGTGACGCCTTGACCACATACCTGATCACGTATATAGATTGCGCATGACACTGCGTAATTTAGGGGAAACGCTGGCACAACATCCGGCCGCGTTTCCGCGATTTGTTCTGCCGGATAACGATTACATCCCTGCCCATGCCCATGTGACCGAAGTTGGTCATGTCGTCAGGAACTTCATTGATTGCGGCGGCATGATCGGGAAAGAGGAGAAGATCGTTCTGCAAACGCATGTTGGTGACGATACAGAACACCGCCTCCGATCAGACCGCTTTGCAAAAATTCTACAGCTTGGAAATCGCGTGATTCCAAGTTTGGACCTGCCTGTAGACGTCGAATACGACTGCTGTGTTGCAGCGCACTACCCGATTGCCGCAGCCAGACTGCAAGATGAACATTTGGACTTGATACTGCAGCGCGGGCGGACCCGATGTCGTGCCCGTGAGCGAGGCGAAGCTGACCTCGAAGATTCCTGTTGCACGGCTGCGGCAGCTTGCTGCTAGGTCGCGATGGACTTAATTCGGATTTACCAATGCTTCTGCGACCGGACGCGGCTTCGCATTTTGCACCTGCTAACAAAGTCACCGCTTTGTGTCTGCCATTTTCAGGAGATCCTGGGTGAACCGCAGGTCAAGGTTTCAAAACACCTCGCCTACTTGCGGAGCCGGGGCATGGTGACCACCCGGAGGGAACAGAACTGGATCATCTATTCCCTGCCCAAACGACCGGCGGACGAGTTGGAGCGAAATCTAAGGTGCTTGCAGGACTGCGTTCAAACCGAGGCGGTGTTCAAGCGGGATATGGAAAAGCTTTCCAAACTTGCAAAGAGCTGTTGTAAACCCCGCAGCATGTTCATGCGCTTCGTAAGCGGAAGGAGAACAAATGCCAAAAAACAAAGTTCTGTTCATTTGCGTTCATAACAGTGCCCGCAGCCAAATGGCGGCGGCTTTGTTGAATAATGAGTGTGGCGAATTCTTTGAAGCGCAGAGCGCGGGATTGGAACCCGGTACCATCAATCCATTGGCCGTGGAGACGCTTCAAGAGCTGGGAATCGATATTTCCAGGAACACAACGCAGCGCGTTTTCGATATCTGGAAGTCCGGACAGATATTTCACTTTGTCATCACTGTATGCAGTGAAGCTGAAGCGGAAGGTTGTCCCATTTTCGCAGGCGTAACAACGCGGTCACACTGGCCATTTGACGATCCGTCGAAATTCACCGGTACGCATGAGGAACGGTTGGAGAGAACCCGTCAGGTTCGCGATCAGATCCGGGCCAAGATCGATTCGTTCTGCGAGGAACATTGCGTCGCGAGCAAGGCGTGAAAAAGCTGGCGGCGGAATTCATCGGGACATTCGCTCTCGTTTTTGCAGGAACGGGCGCGATTGTGATCGACGAAACAACCGGCGGTACAGTTACGCACGTTGGCGTCGCGCTGACGTTTGGTCTGATCGTGCTCGCAATGGTTTACACAGTCGGCGACATTTCCGGCGCGCACCTAAATCCCGCTGTAAGTCTTGGATTTTTTGCAGCACGACGCTTTCCACTTCGGCAAGCCGTCCCATATATCGCCAGTCAGTGCGGGGGAGCCTTGGTAGCCAGCGCGCTGTTGCGTTTTCTCTTTCCCCAAAACGAGAATCTGGGCACGACAGTTCCGGCCGGATCGGCAACCCAGTCATTTGTTCTTGAACTGATTCTGACTGCGATTTTGATGTTTGTAATCCTGGGAGTCTCAACCGGCTCAGCTGAGAAAGGCATCACAGCGGGAATTGTTGTCGGTGCTGTAATTGGGCTCGAAGCGATGTTCGCAGGTCCAATTTCCGGAGCGTCGATGAACCCGGCGCGGTCGCTCGGACCCGCCATGATATCACGCCACTTCCAACACCTCTGGATTTATCTCTTCGCTCCTGTGACCGGGGCTTGTATTGGGGTGCTGGGCTGCCGCTTTGTGCGAGAATCCGGATGCTGTTCAAAGCTTGGCCCCACTAACCGTGGCTGAGTTCTTTCCCGAGTCGATTCTTGAAGCAACGCGCCGCCGCAGCTTGAACCGGCGCCTGCGGTGCAACCGAAGCAGTGATCACCGGTCATGATCTCGCTACCTTCCAGCGAATCTGGATCGATATCCCAAAGAAATAAGGGTTCGCTTCCATCGTCGCCCCGGCAGGGACGCCGCGCCGCAATGCCAGTCCGGCTTGGACCGTCCGGTTGGCGCAGCGCGCCGATCCTGCCATGCCACTGCATTCCGAGCTGCTGATTGAAATCGCAATCGTACACTTCGCCGCGCCAGCCGACGCTGATCATGTTGCGGCACATCAATCCGCCAATGGTTGCTGGATTAAACGCACCTATCAGCAGTCGCATGTAATCGTCGAGCTTGTTATTGCGCCGCAAATAACTTGCGAAGCGGCCGATTGGAAGGTTCGTGAGCGCATACAGCTTGTTAAAGACAATCCCGAAATGCTCCTTGAGTTCACGCTTGTAATCGGCTTCTAGCTCTTTTTGCGACGGCGGCAAGAATGCGCCCACTGGGTTGTAAACCAAATGCAGCGGCAGGTCCGGATCAGTTCCGTAGCCTAACGAGTTAAGGAGTTGTAGTGCCGCAATGCTGGCTTCAAAAACACCTTCGCCACGCTGACCGTTTACGTTTTCAGGCGAATAACACGGCATCGAAGCAATAATCTCGACCCTATTCATCGCCAGGAATTCGCTCAGATCTTCGTAGCCGCGCTCGAGCAAAATTGTGAGGTTGCAACGGTCGATTACGTGTCGCGATGGCTGGAGTGCACCGATCCGCCTGATGAAATGGCGGAAATCCGGAATCATCTCGGGCGCACCGCCGGTGAGATCGACGGTCGGAATATCGGTCCTGGCCAGCCAATTCATAATCCGATCAATGGTCTCGCGTGTCATGATTTCTCTGCGCTTTGGCCCCGCGTTCACGTGGCAATGCACGCAAGTGAGATTGCAAAGCTTGCCCACATTCACCTGCAGAATTTCCGGACGTGCTCGACGGAGCCGGAGCGAATTTTCCGCAAGTGTCTGCGCGAATCGATCCATTTCAGATCAACAGCAACTGCCGCCGTCACAGCAGCTGTTTTTTGCTTCGCCGGTAATATCGTAATCCTGGCCTTTGGTTTCTTTCGGATGGCGTAGCGCATTCCGCGAACAATCAAATGGCTTCGCTTCGGCCAGCGGTACATCGGCGATCGGATCGACGAACTCGAAAAACTCCCGGTACGGCGCCTTTTTGTAAAGATTGTAAGTCTTGTCACAAACGGCGTAGCGTTTTCCACGTTCCATCCGATGATCGTCGTCATCGAGCACCTCCTTGAACGGCCCGCGATAAATCACGGCCTGATTACGTTCGAAACATGCGCCCTGTTTTCCTTTGAACGCTTCGATGGTTATCGAGCGAAACTCAATCCCTTGAACGGTCCTCCATGGGTCGGCATCGCGTTTGAGAATCTGAATCCCGTAAAAGCCGGCCTTCTCGAACGCGACGATGAATCCTTCTTCGGTGAAAGCCCCGGAAATGCAGCCGCTCCATAGCTCAGGATCATTTTGCATCTCTTCTGGCACTTCCTCATCGCTAACAATGTCTGAGATCACTGCGCGTCCGCCTTTTTTCAAGACCCGGAAAATTTCGTCGAAGAGCTGTCGCTTCGATTTCGGCTCCACGAGATTCAGGACGCAATTGGACACAACCACATCGACGGAATCGCTGGCAATCAACGGATACTTTACGCGTAATTCTTCAGCCAACTCGTCAGCGGCCAAAAATGAAGTCGCATCGGCGATTGGATTTTGCTTTAATTGTCGATCCAGTAACTCGAGATCGAGGGCGAGATCTTGGATACGCCCTTTGCGAAACTCCACATTCGCGTAGCCAATCCGCTCAGCGACAATTGGCGCGTTGCGCCGTGCAACCTCCAGCATTTCATCAGTCATATCCACGCCAATAACCTTTCCGTTCGGTCCAACAATTTGTGCGGCAATGAAACAGATTTTTCCCGTGCCGCTGCCCAAATCGAGAACCGCCTCGCCTTCGCGCAGGTAACGCGATGGATCGCCGCAACCGTAATCGCGATCGATCACTTCTGGCGGAATTACCTTAAGATATTCGGAGTCGTAATCGACCGAACAACACAGTTTGTCCGCGCGTTTTTTTGCTCCAGCTGCATAGCGCTGGCGAATGATGCCTTCCTTGTTTTTGGCTTCGATCATCTTAGTGCGAAGTTTTAACAGGCCTGCTTATCCCTGAAAAGCTTGCGATTCTACGCTACTTCGCCTTTCCGCAGTGTGTCGCGCGCGATTTTCGTCAACCAGATTGTCACGATGATAGTCGCTATCAGGCCAACGCTCGTGAAGGTCCAGTATTGCCACCCGCGCTTCACGGCTTCGCCGCCGGCCGTGGCTAGGGCGGCAGCTTGACTGGCTGTTCCGATGTAAACATAGAGAAACGTACCTGGGATCATCCCAATCCAGCTTGCCAGTACATACGGCCCAAACTTCACCGAAGTCAGTCCGTAAAAGTAATTGCTGAGATTAAATGGGATCACCGGACTGAGCCGAAGCAAGAAGATCAACTTTGCGCCTTGTTTGCCAATCGCGTTGTCAATTCGCCGAAACTTCTTGTTTCCTTGAGCGATCGCTTCGACTCTGCCGCGCGCGATGAAACGCGCAACGAGGAAGGCCAGCGCTGCGCCCAGAGTTGAGCCTGCAGAAACGGCCAGAAAACCTTTCCATAGACCGAACGCGAAACCGGCGCCGATGGTCAAAATGGAGCCGGGGGCGAGCAACACCGTGGCCAATGCATAAACGCCGATGAAAATGAAAATGCCCGCGACGCCCATTTGACCAACCCAATCGTTAAAACTTCCAAGCCATTGCTGGACGGGCAGGAACTTCATCGCCAGGAAGAGTGCGATGACAATCGCGATGAGCGCCAGGAGCCGAACGATTGCGCTTTTCGACTGGTCACTCATCTGCAGCCGGGTGGGCGGAACACGTTGACTTCAACGCGTTGGCAAATGAATCCCCGAATTTTTTCGGCGCTAACTTTCTGTGCGCGACACCATGGGGCCACTCTTGCGCCTTCGGGGATTGGTTCGGCATCGTCTTCAGAGAAGCCGACCCACCTTTGCTCATCTGCGTGCGCGCTCGTAGAGCCATGTGAAGATTTTTTTCGCGCGGGGCGTCAGGCGCGTCTTGTTGTATTTGTCTCCGGCTTTGCGGGCCAGTTCGGCAAAGGTCGGATAAGCGTGAATCGTTGATGCAATCGTGGCCAGACCAATTCCCGCCTTCATCGCCAGAACGAATTCATGCAGCAAATCACCCGCATGAGGCGCTACGATGGTTGCACCGAGAATCCTGTCGCTGCCTTTCCGGGTGAGGACCTTGGCGAAGCCGCCTTCTTGACTCTCGACGACGGCCCGATCGACATCTTCCAGCGGGACGATAAACAGATCGTAATCGAGATTTTGCCCATTTGCCTCTTTCTCGCCGAGACCGACGTGCGCGACTTCCGGATCGACGTTTATGCACCAGGGGACAACCGAATAATCCATTTTGTGCCGCAGAAATTGAAAAGGCATGAGAATGTTTCGCACGACCACACGCGCCTGCCCATCGGCCATGTGCGTGAACAAGAACGGCCCAATGACATCGCCCACGGCGTATATGTGCGGCTGAGACGTTTGTAAGTAATCGTTGACGCGCACACCCCGCTCGGTGGCGTCAATTCCCACCGATTCGAGATTCAGGCTCCGAAGGTTTGGCGTTCGCCCGGCGGCGACAAGCAGCACGTCGGCAAAGAAAGTGGGTTCCGCCAGCCGTCCCGACTGCCGATCCAGCAATTGAAGCGCAACTTTTCCAGTGTCGCTGATCGCCACTGAGTGGGCATCGGCATTCTTGACGATGCGCACACCTTCGCTAATCAAGCGACGCTCGATAAATTCTGCTACATCTCGATCTTCTCTCGGCAAAAGCTGATCGCCACGCTGGACGATCGTCACCTCCACCCCGAAACGCTGGAATGTTTGTGCGAGCTCGCATCCAATTGGTCCGCCACCGAGCACGATCATGGTCGTGGGCTGTCGCCTTAGCGCATCGAAAATAGTTTCATTGGTGAAATAGGAAACGCTCTCGATGCCCTTGATGTTGGGAACCGCCGCCCGGCTGCCGGTGGCGATCACAAAATTTCTTGCACGAAGCCTTTGTCCATTCACATCCACTTCTTGTGATGAAACAAATCGGGCTTCGCCCTGAAAAACATCTACTCCTAACGACTCAAATCGTTCCCGGGAGTCGCGCGGCGCAATCTTCGCGCGGCGCGCGCGCATTCGCTCGAAAACTTTTTCGAAGACAAACTGCGGTTCTTGCCGTTCCAGGCCCCATTTCTCTGCATCGCGGATTTGCTGGATCAATCGGGCCGAAGAAATGAGCGCTTTGCTCGGCACGCAACCGAAGTTCAGGCAATCCCCGCCCATTAGATTGCGCTCGATCAGCGCGACGCGCCCACCGAGTCCAGCTGTTCCCGCCGCGGTCACGAGCCCGGCCGTGCCACCGCCGATCACCACGACGTTATAAACGCCTTCGCCTTTTTTCATTCGGACGTGCTCCGAAGTTTGAAGTCATGTGTTAAGCCGATTATTTCATCGCTGGCTCGCTTGCTCAATGAAACGAGCAATCTTCACGAAATTTGGAATAATGATGATCTCCGGGCTTCTGGTCAGTTCGCCAAAGTAAAACGAAACATTCCCCTCCTGCTCATGGCGTTCCCCTTGTTCAATCCGATCGCGCGCGCGGAGACCGGCGAAAATGTCGAGGTTCGCACCAGGATCTATCACGGCCGAAACTACAGCCGGGCAAAGCTAATCCTCGATAACATCTTCAAGTAGGGGATCATTCAAAGAACGCCTCCTTATGGGGGCGCAGATCGATCTCCAGACTCCATGCGCTGCGCTCTTGCTGGATAAGGTCCCAGTACGAATCCGCGATTGCCTCTGGCCTGAGCAACGGTTCCTTGTCGGACGGTTTGTATGTCCTGCGGACCTTTGGCGTATCGATCACGCCATCGATGATAACGTGCGCCACATGAATTCCCCTTGGCCAAAGCTCGACTGCAAGTGATTGCGCCAGGCCGCGCACGGCGAACTTTGCGCTGCTGAACGCCACTGCGCCACCCCGGCCCCGCACTGAAGAGGTTGCTCCCGTGAAAATGATTGCGCCAGCGCTGCCTCCGTCACGGGACGGACTCGCCGTGCCGCGCTTGAGCATATCAGGAACGGCTTCACGCGCGCAAAGAAATGCTCCGAACGCTGCGGTTCGCCATGATTCTTCAAATTGATCCGGCGTGGTTTCCGTCAATCCGTCGCCAACGGAGCCGCTTGCGTGCGCAATGAGAATCTCTACCGGACCAAGCCGCTGCCGCACCTTATGAAAGCCCGCAGCCACTTGCTTGGCATCGGAGATATCTGTAGGAACGGCCAGCGCGTTTGCCCCAAGTTCGAGAGCGAGTTTACCGATCAATTCCCGCGAACGCGCGAGCAACCCGACGCGGCAACGTTCTTTGGCAAGCTTGCGCGCAAGTGCTGCGCCCAGCCCAGGACCAACTCCAGCGACAATTGCGACGCGTTCGGTTCTTCTGTCGGCCATTTACTTATGTTCGCATTCGCCACGTGGTTTAGCCGCCAGGCGAGAACAAGCATTGTGACCAAAATGAATTCAAAGCGCTGCTTTCATTTCGCGTGAGCTTTTGAAGTGCGTCCGTGTTCTCGCGCCGCTTTGGTAAACGGCGTGGGATGAAACTATTCAGCGAGTTTATCCGCTGGTTGCGGCTCACGTTCGGGGATCTCGCCATTAGGCAATCGCCAGGGACGCTGTTCGCAAAATGGCATCGCTAAGAGCTTACCCAAGGTGAGTTCACGTTCCTCACGATATGCTGCGACACCAATCGTCACGGCGTCCTGCGGCACGTCGCGGCGGAGCGTGCGATGGAGCTTGTCCCACCAGCAAAAAATTGTGCCCCAGTTTGAATTGGTCTCGCGCTGGACAATCGAATGATGAATGCCGTGCATGCGCGGGGTGACCAGGACCAGGTTTAAAATCCGTTCGACCGTGATCGGCAATCGCCAGTTGGAGTGATGAAAGAGGGTCTCGGCCTCAAACGCGATGAAGAACACCAGTAGCAAGATCGGGGCGACGCCGAACAGAACCACGGCGAGCGAAAGAAAGCCGACGGAAAAAATCATCTCGCCAAAATGAAATCGCGCCGCGGTGGTTACATCCATGTCGAGATCGGTGTGATGCACGTTATGAAACCGCCACAAAAACGGCACCAGGTGCATGGCCCAGTGCCACCACCAGTAGGCGTAATCGAGCAGGAGAAATGTAGCGATTACTGTGGCCCAGCCCGGGAGCGGCAGCCAGTTTAGCAACCCGATATGGTGATCGCGCACCCAAATCGCAAGAGCAAACGGAATCGGCAGCATGGCAAGACGCACCACGGCGAAGCCCGGGATGGAGAGCACAAAATTGCGGACCAGGCGCTTGAGCATGCTGAAATGCTGGCGGCGCAGCGGAAACCGCCACTGCAGCAAAAGCAGCGCGAGGAACAGGCACGCCAGCAATGGTCTCCCTGGGTAGTCCATCAAAGGAATTTTTGGCATAGAAGAGCGAAATGCTGGTGATTGTACCATCGGCTCACCTACAGTGACAATCCGCAGCTGGAGCACAGGCATCTTGCGTGTGGGCAATTAGGCGTCCCGTCTGATAGTCCCTTGCACAACAGGCAGGATGCCCGCTGGCTGCAGAGCCAAGATGGCCCTGCTCGGCATTACGCGCCGATGCGCCGAAAGCTAAAAGTGGTCTTGGGCTTGATTACTTCGCCATTCATCTCCAGCAGCGGGTAAGCCAGAAAGTTAATGGGGCCGCTCGCCGGCTCGGGATCGACGATCAGGTCGCGGCCCTTCGTCAGTTCGAAACGATTCGCCGGGTTATGCCCGAAATAGTAATCAGCAAGCTTTGGATTTTTCCAGCCTTCGCTGATATCCACCGGGACCCAGCGGCCATCCGCCAGGAATTCCGACCAGCAATGATAGCCCTCGATTGTTCCTTCATTTTTGTCAGCAGGAATGGTGGCACCGATGGCAAAGCGCGCCGGGATCCCGATGCTGCGCGCTAATGCAATAAAGTAAGCGTGGAAATCCGTGCAGTTACCAGTGTGCACGTCACAGGCGTAGACGGCATCCCCGCGACCCCAGCCGGTGCCTGATTTGTCGTAACGCATCCGGCGCATAACATGATCGTAGAGCGCTTTTGCGCGCTCGAGGTCGTCGGTCTTTCCCGCCGTTGCCTTCTGCGCAAGTGTTCTAAAGGTTTCGTTAATTGGAACGAGCTTTTCCGGGTGCAAGTAACGCGCAGCTTCTGCATTACTCGCGGGATAGGGGGCTTTTTCTTTGCGAATCACGCGGTATCGAACCTCGACAGTTTTGCCGCTATCTACAGGCCGGGGATAGATAACACAGATATCATTGCCGTAATCCCGGTCCTGTACCTTTTCCCATTTCATTGGAATGTTCAGCTCTTCCTCGATCACAGTTTGAAACGCATCGGTTTTGGCCAGCGGTATCCAGACACGGGCCTCGCCTTTGATCTCGGGAAGTTTAACTCGATAAACGAACTCGAATTGATCCGTGCCTTTAACGATTCCTGGATTTTCCCCTGCCCGGGCCGCAACAGCCTCCGCAAGGAAAAATAAGGAAAGACCTAGAAGTCGGAACAACATCCCAAAATTAGCTCACCGGCACTTTGTGCCATTTCCCGTTGTCTTCTTTCCAATCGTAGAGCGGTTTGCCATCAATCTTGTGAACTGACGTCTCGGTGACTTTCATTTTCCCCGGCTGTCCGGTTAAAAAAAAATCAATGTCATAGGTTTTTCCGTCTGTTCCTTTCATGTCTACACAAGCAAAATATTTGCCTCCTCCGAGATCGGAGAGCCGATCGTCGTGCACTCGGACTAGATCGAGAGCAAGATCCTGACCCTCGTGGCTGACGTGAAACTTTCCATCAGCGCTCTTTTTACTTTGCGTGTCGATGTTCGTCTTGATACCTGCTGAAATATCCTCCTTACTCACTTGTTTCTCGGCGCTTTTGCCCTTTTGCGGATGCTCGGGGTGTTCCGGATGCTCCTGGGCAAGGATCAGTGGTGCCGCTGTAAAGAACACTGTCATGGCTGCTGTAATGATTAGTCTTGAAAACATATGAATCCTCCGTTTTCGCTTCGTTTGTTGATAGTTACGTCGATGCTTCACCAGCTTTCTGGCATAATATACGTAGGACAGCAAGCGGGTTGCCCTTTTACGAGAGGCGTCACGCAGCCATCTTCCTTTAATTAATATCTCGGCGACCGATTCAGTGAAAAGCACTCGAATGCAATTCTCAATCATTGTCCCAGTGTTTAATGAGGCGCCACTCGTACGCCCATTTCTTCAGCATTTGCGGGAGCGAACGCCCGAAGCGGAGATTATTGTCGTCGACGGCGGAAGCACCGATGATACGGCTGATCTGAGTGCGGGCTTTTGCGATCAACTCATTCGATGTCGGCCCAGTCGGGCCATACAAATGAATGCCGGCGGACACGCTGCGCGCGGCGACATACTTTGGTTTGTGCATGTTGATGCTGAAGTTCCGTGGGGATCTTTGGATGAGATTGGGCGTATCATGGACGATCCGAACGTGGTCGGGGGCCACTTCCGGATTCGGCTGCCGCGAAACCCTGTTTATCGATTGACGGACAGCTTTGCGCACTACGCCGGGATCCTGCTGCGAATACGGTGCGGCGACCACGGCATATTTTGCCGGCGGGCTACCTTCGTCGAAATTGGCGGTTTTCCAGACGTGCCTCTAATGGAGGACGTGGAATTTTTTCGCCGGCTTCAACGTCGCGGTCGCGTGATGTGTAGCCATAAACGAATCCTGGCCAGTCCGCGTCGCTACGAAACCATTGGCCGGGGACGCCTGACCCTGGCTTATGGATTGATCGCAACGCTTTACATCTTCGGTGTCCCAATACCGAAACTCGCGTCGATTTACGTGCGCACGTGCTGCAGAGCGCTGTAATCCTGCGCCGTTGGAATGAAGCGGTCCGGCCCAATACAGCGCGATGCACCCGATGAGGTCGCGCCATCCGTTTTCTTTAAGGACAGCAAATGAAGAGGAGGCAGTCATGAAAATAACAGGTTTTGTTGTTGGGTTGATCACGGCTACGGCGCTTGCCGCTCTTGGCCAGGAAGGAACACTGCAGGACGTAAAACACGAAGCAAAAAAAGCAGGGCAGACGATCAAAAACGGACTCGAAACTGCAGGCGAAAAGACGAAAGAAGCCGCTGAAACAGTTGGCGAAAAAACCAAAGAGACTGCCAGGACCGTCGGCAAAAAGACGAAGGAAACCGCTCAAACTGTAGGCCAGAAAACAAAAGAAACCGCCAAAACAGTCCATCGAAAATCCAAAAAGGCACTGAACAAGGCCAGGGCGGAAACCAGCGAACAATCAACAAATCAGACGCCTAACACCCCGAGCCCGACTGATCATTAACGAATTGGCGAGTTCGAGTTTTTGTCCCGCGGCGCGTCCTGCGCACTCACCGTTTCGCCGAATCCCCGTTTCGCCATTTCGTTTCCCACTTGCTCAGACTCATTGACTGAGTCCTATTTGCCGCGATCAATTCGCGAGATTTTCTGAGCCAATGGGCAGACTGCGTCTGGGAGTCAACGTCGATCACGTAGCAACGCTGCGGCAGGCGAGGTACGCCACGATGCCGGAATCCAAGAATGCGGAGCCCGATCCTCTCATTGCTGCGCGAATGTGCGAGCGGGCTGGAGCCGGTGGGATTGTTGCCCATCTGCGGGCTGATCGCCGGCACATTCAAGACCGAGATATTGAGCGGTTGCGCCAGAACATCATGACCAAGCTGAATTTGGAAATGGGCAATACCGAAGAGATTGTTGACATTGCGCTGCGCATTGTGCCGGATGAAGTCTGCCTTGTCCCGGAGAAGCGAGAGGAAGTCACCACCGAAGGCGGACTCGATGTCACTACAAATCGCAAAACATTGGAACCAACGATCAAACGCCTGCACACCTCCGGCATTCGAGTCAGCTTGTTCATCGATCCCACGTTGGAGCAAGTCGATGCCGCCGCGGAGCTTGGCGTCGAAATGGTTGAACTGCACACTGGCAAACTGGCCAACGCGTTCACGGAAAAAATCCAAAAAGAAGAGCTGGAACAATTGCGAGCGGCCGCGCGCGCTGCATCCGAATCGCATCTCCAGGTCAATGCCGGTCACGGCATCAACTACAAAAATATCGCGCTTATCAACCAGATTCCGGGTTTGACTGAACTCAACATCGGTCACTCCATCATGTGCCGCGCAGTTTGGGTCGGCCTTGATACTGCGGTGAAAGAAATGCTTGCTGCAATGGCGAAATATTCCGGATGAGTGTGAAAGGTGGATCGCGTTGTCCTCCACGCGATGGCAATTCAGGATGAGCGTTATCGGTATTGGCGTCGATCTTGTCGAGTGCGCCCGAATTCAGCGGTCCATCGATCGATTTGGCGATCGTTTTCTCCACCGCGTTTTCACCGACGGCGAAATTGAATATTCGAGATCGATGAAATTCCCTGCGCGGCACCTCGCTGCGCGTTTTGCGGCAAAAGAGGCTGTTTCCAAGGCATTCGGCACCGGCATCGGGAAGGCGATGGGGTGGCGCGATATTGACATCCAAAAGAAGCCGAGCGGTGAACCATTCCTCGTTTTATCCGGCTCGGCACAGGAACTTGCAAAAAAACGGGGCGTAACGTCAGCCCTCATTACGCTTAGCCACACGGAGCACCATGCGATGGCATCGATTGTCCTCGAAAGCACCGATGCTCAGTCGGGATAATCGGGCAATTGGAATTGATCCGTCACAAAGCGGCGCATCAGCCAATTGCTGACCAGTGGGAACGCTGTGAGTCGCAGGACCAAATCGCGCACAAACAACCCGACACGAGTTTTCGGAGTGAAACTGGTTGCGAATTGCTGCGCGGACTGCTGTTTTCGCTCGATAAAAAGCCGAAAACGCTCCTCGAACGCGCGGTACGCCACCAGATGATCTCCGCTCGCACGCTGCAATTTTTTTGCGAATAGATAGGCCCCGGCCAGGGCGAAACCGGCGCCTTCGCCGGCTAAAAGAGAAGGACAATAGGCCGCGTCGCCAATCAGCGCGACTCTCCCTTTTGACCATTCCGGCATCCGAACCTGACTGACGGAATCGAAATAGAGATCGTTACACCTTTCGAGTCGCTGCAGAATCTCGGCGACTTCAAGCCAACGATCGTGTTCGAATCTCTCTCGCAGCATCGCTTTTGCGTCTCTTAGAGGAGGATTTCCCTTGAGGGGTTGTTCGCGTGCAAAGATGAACAGAAAAGCTGTGCGTCCGCCACGCAACGCGTAACGACTGATCGATCGCCCGGGCTCAGCGTAACTCGTATAGGTTCGCTCATCACGATGTGGGTAGTCTGCCGTGATAAACGAAGCGCAGTAATAACCCAGATATCTCTCGAATTGTTTCTCGGCGCCCCACACGATTTTACGCACGGCAGAGTGCAGCCCGTCGCAGCCAGCCACGAGATCGAATCGCCGTGACCGGCCGTGTTCGAACTCAACATCGACGCCGGCAGCATCCTCATGAATTGCTGTGATGGTATCGCCGAAGACGGTCTCTACTTTGTTGGAAAGCGTTTCGAAAATCGTTCTTGCCAGATCGCCACGTGGCAGGCTGAAGAAACGATTGCCAAGCGTGCTTCGCAACACTTTGGCGTCGAATCCGCTTCTGGTGCGTCCGCGTTCATCCACAAATTTCACGCGATCGATGAGGTAACCCAGATCTCGCAATCGCGGGATGAGGTTCATACGCTCCGCGACATCGAATCCGATCCCCCAAAAATCGATCATGTAACCGCCTTCGCGGAAATGTGGGGCGCGCTCCAGCAGCACCGGTTCAAACCCGCGCTTCAGCAGCCAATAAGCCAGCGTGGGACCGGCAATGCCCGCCCCTGAAATAAGAACTGACTTTCGGTTCACAAAAAGTTTCTACGATATCGATGCGTGCTCCGCTTTGCGAGTAGGTTAACGAAACGAAGGCCAGCCTTTTCGCAATGGCCACCAGCACAAAAAGAATTCGCCTCGATCGCAGAGCAGCAACCAGATGGGAAACTAACCTGGCATACACGCAGGTAATTGGTATTTGTCGGCGCGGGCCACAACATGGCTTTCGCAAACCGTTTGCGGGTGACGCCGCGAATTCGCGTCGGTGACACCATTCGCAAGACTTCGATTTGTGAAAGCTTGAGATTAACAGGCTGCGATCTATTTAAAGATGCCTTGATTAAACTATCTGTTCAGCGCCACACGTGCGGCATTCATCGGCAGCCTGGGACAACGCACCAGGATTGCGTGGCAAGACAAATATTAGCAGTGAATGCGCGATTTCGATTCTCATATTTGGAATTGAGAATGCACCCTGAACCATGAAACGACCCTTAATCCGCTTCACGCTGGCCACCATTCTTTTCGCAGGTGCAGCCGTCCTCATAATTGGCGATCTTGCACATCTAGTTGCAGCGCGCAGGCTACGAGAGGCGATTCTTGCAGAACTCCAGCCGGTCGTCTTGAAGAATTGTACGCTGAAGCGCTTTGGCAGCGCCAACGACGGCGGATATTTGATGTGCGAGAATCTGATTGAGCCACTCGATGCAGCCTATTCGTACGGTGTCGGGCCTAACGACGACTGGGCCTGCGACGTGTCGCGCCGGTATCACGTCGCGGTGCATCAATATGACTGTTTCGATCCCGCGCGGCCGACCTGCAACGGCGGCACGTTCGTGTTTCACGACGAATGCGTCGGCGATCAGAGCGGTTACAGGAAGTCACGCTTCTTCGACACGCTGGAAAATCAGATCAAGAGGAACGGCGACACCGGCCGGCACCTGATCATCAAGATGGACATTGAAGGCGCGGAATGGGATTCACTACTCGCAGTGCCGGAGGAACTGCTGGCATCGATTCCGCAGATCGCGATGGAAATGCACGGGTTTGACGATCCCAAGATTATCGAAGTGCTCCGGAAGCTGAAACGGAATTTTTATGTGGTGAATCTTCACTTTAACAATTGGTCGTGCACGCCCAAAGCCGCGCCGCTCCCCGCGTGGGCGTATCAGGTGCATTGGGTGAACAAACGCATTGGCGTACCCGACCCAGCGGCGCCCTTTCCCGCATTGATGAGCGCGCTAAACGCGCCCGACTCGCCCACGCGGCCGGATTGTCAGTTGCGCATACCGCGGTCTAAACCCCGAGGGAGCGGTGGAATCCGTTTGTCTCCTCGCCCGCAGTAATCGCGCCGAAGGCGGCTCAATGCCTTGCCTGCAAACGACATTGAAAATCACAGCGCTTTCCGGTTATCAACGTAGCCATGGAATATTTTCGGCACATCATGGAAGTGGTGGGTACCAGCGTAGACGGCGTTGGGGTATTCATTGTGGCGGGTGGCATGTTGGTTGCCACGGCGCGCCTCGCAGCGCGTCGTGCGCATGACACGGGCAATTATTATTCGCTTTACCGGCAGGATGTCGGACGCGCGATCCTGCTTGGTCTCGAATTCCTCATTGCCGGGGACATCATTCGAACCGTCGTTGTCGCGCCTACTCTACAAAACGTGGTCGTCCTGGGAATGATCGTGCTAATCCGCACGTTCCTGAGTCTGTCACTTCAACTGGAAATCGAAGGGAAATTGCCCTGGCAGCGTCAAGCCGCTTGATGCTTTGGAACGAGCTATTGGCGCAGGTCTAGCTGGCGGAGATTGGGCTTCTTACGATCCGGATTGGCTCCTGGATCATCCACGGTTTCAGACCCTGGCGCAGCGACTCGGGCGCTCGTGACCGCTTATCGCCATTCACAACAAGCGGGCTCGCCGCGAATGGCTTCCCGACCCTCTTTTATCAGGAACGGAATGAGCGCCAACGCGGCCACGCTATCGAGCCACCACCATCCGAGCCACCAGGTGGCAGCCAAGCCAACCATCAAAACGATGGAGAGGTAGCCGCACGTGATTGATTCCACGGCATCGGCTCGCAATGCGCGTGAATTGAGCCGCGCAGCGACTTTCAGCTTATAAGCGGCGAGAACGGGCATGCCGATCTTCGCGACCAACCCGATCAAGATTCCCCACACGCTTTCGTGCGTATCGGTGATGCGTTTCGCAATGAACAGGCCGTAGCCGGAATTGAGCACGACGTAAAGAACCAATGCATACAGCGAGTAGCCGACGTAACGCGCAGCCCGACGTTCAACGTCTTCGGCGCGCTCAGCGCTTGCCGCGCCACTCGCCTCGACGCGTAATCGCCACAACAAAACGAATCCGCTAAACAGCTCGATCACGCTGTCGATTCCGAATGCTTCAAGAAGAAGGCTTTTTGATGCCCAGCCGAGGAGGAGCGACGCCGCCCCTTCAATCGTCATCCAGCCGAGCGTTACGTACGTCAGCAGTAACGCGAATCGTATGTCGTTTGAACGCTGTCGGAGAGGTAAAGTTCCCTTCCCGATACCAGGCTGGTCGATTTCTGCAGGCATGGCCGGTCGCCGTCGTTGATCATTCAAACACCATGTAGATTATGGCAAGATAAGACAGTGACCAACGTCGAGCTGATGGGGCCGCCGATTAGGGCGGCGGCAAGCAGTGTTTGATTCCCGCTGTGCCGGACCGGTTGTAAACAGTATTTGGATCAATCCAAGCGCGCGGTGGCACCGGCCGTGATGAGCACGAACGATGCGTAACCGATCAACTGCCCATTTTACGACCGCAAGCTCGGCGTTCCGGATGGGCAGGGCCAGCGAACGTCACGACGATCAGCGGTGCGACAGTCAACGTGAACAAGTTAATTCCGCGACTCTCCATCAGTCGATGCTCGCAAGCGCACTGAGTTTTTTCACGAAAGTGCTTCACCCAAGCCCAAAGTAAGAATCGCGATCGCCCGATCACGAAAAACCAGCGATATTGGCCGCCGCTCAGGTTTGTCATCTCCACGCGATCTGGATCAAAAGGTTAACCAGCGGTGCCAACACTCGAATCTGTTTTACTTCATTGTTTTACATTAATACTGAATGTTTTTTGCCCGGTGCCGCGCGGCCCGTCGAATGAAAGCTTTGCAGCCCAGTCGCCTGCCATATCCGCTTTGATGTTGGCGCGATACTGACCAGCGGTTCCAGTTCGTTGCGCGGAACCGCCGCCATGCATAACCATGCCCGGCATGTTCATGTCGATCGTGAAATTAACGTTGCCGACATCGACAAGCTCGCCGCTGGAATTATGAAACTCGATCAGGACGCTGTTATCGCCTTTTTTAAGCTGACCTTTTGAACTTGTCAGTTTCACAGTGAGATCCTTAACGGTCAGCGTAGTAAACGGTGCGCCGGAAATTTTCCGCGAGGGAAGCTTGTTCCAGAGAAAATTGCCCGCGTAAAAGACCGCGAGCACGGCAATGATCAGCGCAATCCATCGCAGCACCCGCCGCCGATTGTGACGAGAAACGACCAATTCAGGTGGAATCAAAGGCGCTTTTTCTTCCGTCTGATCGGGCAGTTCGCGTTTACGCCACACGACGTAAATGACCGGGAAGAGCAGCAGCTCGAGAATTGCCGAGGTAATGATGCCGCCGACCATTGGCGTGGCGATGCGTTTCATGACATCAGCGCCGGCTTGCAGGGTGGGGGACCACATGATTGGCAGAAGCCCGAATAAAATCGCGCACACGGTCATGATCTTTGGCCGGATCCGTTGCACCGCGCCTTCCATCACGGCGGCGTGCAGGTCTTTCATATTGTTCATGCGCTGCCTGGCTTTGAACCTGTCCCAGGCATGATCGAGATAGAGCAGCATGACCACACCGGTCTCAGCGCCAACGCCCGCGAGCGCGATGAGTCCCACCCACACGGCAACACTCATGTTGTAACCAAGGAGCCAAAGCAACCAGAACGCGCCGATAAGGGAGAATGGCACCGTAAGCAAGACGATAAGTGTTCTGGTGACCGAGCGCGTGCTAAAGTAAAGAAGAACGAAAATGATGAGCAGCGTGAAAGGCACCACGATTTTGAGCCGTTGCAACGCTTCCTGCAGGTATTGGAACTGGCCGGCCCACTCAATGTAATAGCCCGGCGGATACTGAATACGCTGACTGAGATGTTGCGACGCCTTGCGTACGTAGCCTGCGATGTCGCTTGTCGTGACATCGACAAAGACAAAACCGACCAGTTTGCCGTTCTCGCTGCGGACCGAAGGCGGGCCGGTCTTGTAGCGGATATCAGCCAACATCGATATGGGGACCTGTGCGCCAGTGGGCGTAGGGACGAGAACCCGTTTGAGCGCGTCGAGGTCTTCGCGAAAGTCGCGCGCGTAACGTGCGTTCACGGGATAACGCTCGCGGCCTTCCACCGTGGTGGTGATGTTCTTCCCGCCAATGGCTGACTCGACGATGTCGTTTACGTCGCCCACTTTGAGGCCGTAGCGCGCAGCTGCCTCGCGGTTGACCGTGAAATCGAGAAAATATCCGCCGACTGTGCGCTCGGCGAACGCGCTGCGCGTATCCGGAAGCTCAGCTAGCTCTTTCTCGATCTGAACGCCGAGCCTTTGAATCTCGCCAAGATCGGGGCCAAAAACTTTCACGCCGAGTATGCTACGAAACCCGGTGGTCAGCATTTCCGTGCGCGTCTGGATTGGCATCCAGAAAATGTTCGCCATTCCGGGGGTTTTGATGTTGGCGTTAACCTCCGCGAGCAATTTTTCCCAGGTCATTCCGCGCCGCCATTGGTTAGGCGGCTTAAGAGGGATGATCGTCTCAAACATCGACAATGGCGCTGGGTCGGTGGATGTCTCGGCCTGACCAGCTTTACCGAAAACGGTCACGGCCTCTGGAATTTTCTTTAACTGTCGATCCTGGATCTGGAGAATTTTCGTCGCTTCGGTGATCGACATTCCCGGAACGGCGGTCGGCATGTAAAGCAAAGTGCCTTCATTGAGCGGAGGCATGAATTCGCTGCCAAGTCTCTTATAAGGAAAGATTGTGATGAGAAGAACGACGAGCGCAGCCAGGAGAGTAAACCAGCGATAACGTAGAACGAAGTCGGCGATTGGTTGATATGCCCGAATCAGAAAACGGTTCACCGGATTCTTCTCTTCAGGTGTGATTTTCCCGCGAATGAGCAGCGTCATCAGCACCGGCACGAGCGTGACGCCAAGAAACGAGGCAAAAAACATCGCGAACGTCTTGGTGAAGGCAAGCGGTCGGAAGAGTCGGCCTTCCTGTGCAGTCAGCGAGAAAACAGGCACAAAGCTCACCGTGATTACGAGCAGCGCGAAGAAGAGCGCGCGCCCTACTCCCTTTGCACCGGCAATGACCACTTGCACCCGCTCGAGACCGTTTGGCTCCCGCTGATTTTCCTCTCGAAAGTGCTCCAGCTGCTTGTGCGCGTTCTCGATCATGACGATCGCGGAATCGACCATGGCGCCAATGGCGATGGCGATTCCGCCCAGCGACATGATGTTGCTCGTCACGTGCATCCACCACATCGGGATGAACGAAAGAATGATCGCGATCGGCAGCGTGATGATTGCCACCAGCGCCGAGCGCACGTGCCAGAGAAACACCAGACAAACCAGCGCGACGACAATGCTCTCTTCGATCAGCTTCTCGCGCAGCGTGGTAATCGCGCGCTTGATCAAATCGCTGCGGTCGTAAACGGGCACGATGCGCACACCGGCCGGCAACGATGGCTTGATCTCTGTGATTTTCTTTTTTACAGCGTCAATGACATTGAGCGCGTTCTCGCCATAACGCATCACGATGATGCCGCCAACCACTTCGCCGCGCCCATCCAGTTCGGCAACACCGCGCCGGATATCGCCGCCTAGGTGAACATTTGCCACATTCTTCAAATAAACAGGTGTGCCGTTTTCCACTTTGAGGACGATGTTCTCAATGTCCTCGATCTTTTTGATGTAGCCGCGGCCGCGAATGTAATACTCGGTTGTCGCGACCTCGAAGACTTTGCCACCGACGTCGGCGTTGCTCATTTTGATGGCATTGACGACGTCGCTAAGGGGGATGTTGTAAGCGACGAGCGCGTTCGGATCCAGATCGACCTGGTATTGCTTCACGAATCCGCCGACCGGAGCCACTTCGGCGACGCCCTTAACTGAGGAGAGCGCATAACGCAGGTTCCAGTCCTGAATAGAACGCAGCTCCCCGAGATCGTGTTTCCCAGTGTCATCTACGAGCGCGTATTCGTAAACCCAACCTACACCGGTGGCATCAGGACCGATGGTGGGATTGACACCTTCCGGCAGCGAGCCGCGCACGGAATTCAAATATTCGATCACGCGCGAACGCGCCCAGTAGATGTCGGTGCCATCCTGAAAAATGACGTAGATGAACGACTTGCCGAACATTGATTCGCCGCGGACGAATTTCACTTTTGGCGCGGCGATGAAGACGCTCGAAATTGGATACGTGATCTGGTCTTCAACGAGATCGGGAGAGCGACCCTCCCACTCGGTGTAAACGATCACCTGTACGTCGCTCAGGTCCGGAATCGCATCGAGCGGGGTGTGGATCAGGCCATAGATGCCAGCGGCAACAGCGAAGATCGTGACAATGAAAACGAGGAACTTATTCCTCACGCTCCCTTCGATCACTCGATCTATCAATGTCTCGCGCGTGGGGAGTGTGACGGTTTTCTCCGCCGAAATCTGTTCCATTTCGGTCATGGTTTCGTTGCAGGCGCGGCGGTTTCTTCAGGCTTTTGGCCTTCCTCAAAATCCTTCAGCGCGCCTTGCACCTTCGATTCGGCGTCGATGAGAAAGTTTGCGCTGGAAACAACGCGTTCATTCTCCTGGAGGCCGCTTTTCACCTCGTAAATGGCGGCATACTTGGTTCCAAGCTGGACAATCCGCGGCTCAAGTTTTCCCTCGCCTTTATCGACGAACACGATGTTGCGCGTTCCTGTCGGCATGACTGCGCTCACGGGGATGGTGAGTGCTTTGCCCATCTCCATTTCCAGCTCGGCGTTGACGTACATCCCAGGCTGCAACTTGAAATCCGGATTAGCAACGTCGATTCGCACCTTGGCGGTACGCTTCGTTTCGTCGAGAAACGGATTGATCACACTGATCGTTCCATCGAATTTTTCGCCAGGGTAAGACTTGGTCGTGATCGCGAAGTTCTGTCCACGTTTCAACATGGACAATTCGTTCTCGTAGAACTCCGCCCAGACCCACACCACGCTCAGATCGGCAACCTCTACCAGCATATCGCCGACTTTGACGTTCTTGCCTTGCTCCACCGGCACCGACTGAACGACACCCCGGAACGGCGAAAGCAGTGTGAGCGTGTCAGAAGGCTTCCGCGTTCTCTCCAACTCGGCGATCTGCTGATCAGTCACGTTCCAAAGTTGCAGCCTGCGCTTTGCCGATTCGATCAACCGTTGCGGGGTTTCGCGCGCCTCTTTGGTTTTCGCCTGGTCGCGCATGCGCAAGAGTTCTACGAACTCGCGCTCACTGCTGAACAGGTCAGGGCTATAGATCGATAACAGCGGTGCATCTTTCTCAACCAGTTCTCCCGGCGACGTGACCTGCAGTTTTTGAACGTAGCCATCAACCCGCGATACGAATTGCCAGTTGCGTGTTTTGTCAGGCACGATGAGGCCGACCGCGCGAATGGTGTGGAAGAGCGGCTTGCGCTCAGCCTTTGCATACGTCACACCGATTTGTTGCTGACGCTCAACAGGCACCACGAATTCGCTCGGCTGAGAGGGCGCACCCGCTTTCTCTTCTTCATACACGGGCACCATGTCCATGCCCATACTGTCCTTGGCTGGCTTGGCGCTCACTTCACCGGCCATCATGGTTGATTTATAATATTTAATCCTGTGCCCGCCCTCCCGTGACTGCGACGGCTTTGCTTCGACGCTTTTTTTCATGACTGGCACGAGATCCATCGAGCAGATTGGACATTTGCCCGGGTCCTTCGAATGCACGGACGGATGCATCGTGCAGGTCCAGTAATCGACGTTGCCTGGTTTCTCCGATGCGGTCTGCTTGGAACAAGACACAGCGCCTAAAGAGAGCGCGGCCAGCGTGACCAGAATTGCTATTCGTTCCGTAAGCGTTTTCATTGCGCCTTGCTTTTACGGATCGGCGAATCGGCTTGTGGGCGGCGCGGCGACATCGCCCTTTCTCCGTTTCGCTGTTCCCCGGTTTCGCTTTGTCGTTCGTTAGGCCGCGTGTAAAGCTGCGCGCCAATTACTGCCTCCAGCTCGGCCACAGCCACTTGGTAGTGTGCGACATGCTCGCGCCCCACCGCTTCGATGTCGCGCAGGTTGCGTTGCGCGGTGATCCAGTCGAGAAAGGTCGCTTTTCCCGATTCGTAACTCAGGCGCGTTGCTTCAAACGCCTGCTGCGCCTGTGGCACGAGCTTGTCGCGGAACAGCTCGACGTGGTGATGAAACGTTTCGACCTTTGCCAACTGATCACGCAACAGCCGCAACGCTTCCTTTTGTTCGCGCTCAAGTCCCTGCTCGGCAGCTGCGAGATTCGCGCGGGCCTCCCGCACGCCGGCCGAATATTTAGCAGGATTCACCCATGGCACTGTGAACGAGACGCCGGCGTCGAGTTCACTCACCGCTTCCGCGGCATCATTGTAGCGCTGACCTTTTACCATCAGCGCCGGATCAGGAATCCAGGCGCGGTGTGCCAGCTGAAGCTTCGACTTCTCGCCCTCGATCCTGGCGCGCGCCATTTGCACTTCGGGCCGCTGCGCCAAAGTGATCGCGTGCAGCTTGCTTGTTGAAAGATTCCCCTCACTGATTGTCGCTTCCGCTGGCCTGCCGAGCGGCGCGAAAGCGTCGCGATTCATAAGCGTGTTCAGTTGCGACTGTGCGTCAGACAAATTGCGCTCCAGATCACGCCGCGCTTCCAGCAGCTTGCTATAATCCGTCTCTGCGACGAGCACATTCGCCGCGCTCTCCGAGCCAGCCTCGTATCTGGTGCTGCTGATGTCGGCGATCTGTTTCAGCGAAGTCAGATTTTTGCTGTTGATCTCAAGTTGATCGTGCGCATTCGCCAGCTGAAAATAAGTGGCGCGCGCTTTGGCGATCACATCGAGTTGAACGCGTCGGACTTCTTCAAAGACCGATAGCGCTTCGGCAGCCGCGGCACGTCCGCGAACCAGATTTTTCCCGGTGATGGGAATGAGTTGTTCGACCGACAGCGTCTGGTCTGGCATCGCATTGGGTGGCAGATCGACGAACCGTCTAAACCGGGAATCCCCGGCGATTCGAGGGTCGTCCCACGCATTCGCCTGCCGCACCCGTTCCCTGGCTGCGCGCCAGCGGTTTTCTGCTTCTTTGATTGCTGGATTATTCTCCAGCACAATTCGCGTGACTTTGCCTAACGAGAGCTGCGATGAAGCAGTGCCGTGTTCGCCGTTATCAGCGGCGATCTGATTTCGAATTGATAAAGATGTAGCTAATAAGATTAAAAAGGTTGTCGTTTTCATTGATCCAGGGCTGCGGTTGACCCCGAACACCGAACGCTTTTGCGAACAGGCGCTTTCGGGGTTGAAGACCAGGCATGCCAGCGAATGGGCACACCCCGGGCGTCAGCGTCCTCGGATCAGATCAGAAAAGTACAAAGCAGGCTAAGTCGTGGCGGCGACAACGCGCTTGGCGCGAGATCGATCCTGACTAACGACCGATCCTCCGATAATTGATACCGCAGAAAGGTAAACTCCGTCGGCGCGCATATCGTATTTGTGTCCGATGCCGAACGGCTCGTAGCGAGCGGCTGCGAGGAAGGAGCCGTATTTTTTGGCGACGTGACACAACACGTCATGTTGGCACAGCACCTTGACTGACAAGCTTTTTGACTTGGGGCGCTGGAGAGAATGCATGATCTCGCGACCAGACCCGCCGGCGCCGCAAAAAGCGCGGCGGCCGTTGCCACCGAAATTATGATCCTGCTCAACATTACTTTCCGTATAACACAAGTTAGACGACGCGTCGAGAAGCGCGTTCGTCGAAATCGAGCTAACGTTTATCGCGCTACGAAATTCTGCTGTAATCTGAATCGCGAACCAATGAGAAAATCTTCGATAGGAAATGCAAAGGTATTCCCAAGAAATGCATGGCTGAATCTCGCTTCCGTGTAATTTTTGTTTGCCATGAGTATGGAAGATTCGCCGGCTTGGGAGACTGATTGGCAAAAGCACTGTATCGTCTGTGGGAAGTCCGTTTTAGACGGCGAGGGGTTTTGCCACATGAAAGTCGAAGGCGAGATGGTGGCAATCTGCTGCCCGTTGTGCTTCGAGAACTTTGAAAAAGACCCGGAGCGTTATCTGACCTTGCGCCGGCTTCGCCGAAAGTGATCTCTGCGAATGTGAACCTTGCCGACCCCATCGGCGGTGGCGCCGTCGCCGCGATCGCGTCGCGCTCCGCGGCTCCTGCGTCAATACTCACCGAATGCTCGAGCAATACGTCCAAAAAGATTACTTCTCGTGAACACGCAAAAAACGCTTGGTGTTTAGCAATTACTGGAGAGCGGTCGAGGTTTTGGTTGTGTAAAGAGGTAACCGATTATGAATGGGCGCGAACAGACCGTGGTCGATCCAGTCTGCAAAATGCAACTTGCTCGCGAACCGATCAGAGAATCGCTCGTCGTTGACGGGCGTAGGTATTACTTCTGCTCGACCGGATGTCGAACTGAATTTCAAAGGCATCCCGAGGATTACATCCGGCGCGACGCAAAGAACGGGGGCGATGCTCAGTATGTGTAGATTTCTCTGCTATAGAGGTCCGGAAATTCTTCTCAGCGATTTGCTGTATCGACCTACCAACTCGCTGATTCGACAAAGCTTTCACGCCAAAGAACGAACAGAACCGCTCAACGGCGATGGTTTCGGCGTCGGTTGGTACACGCCTCAGATCAGTTCGACGCCCTGTGTTTTCGCGAGTCTTACTCCGGCGTGGAGTAATCAAAATCTTCACCAAATCAGCGAACACGTGAAATCAGGGTGCTTCTTCGCTCATGTCCGGGCGGCATCACCTGGAATGCGCGTCAGTGAAGCGAACTGTCATCCGTTTCAGTACGGACGCTTTCTCTGGATGCACAACGGCATCATCAGAGATTTTTGGCGTATCAAACGCCGGCTGCGTGCGTCTTTGGCTGACCAGTTCTACGACATGATTGAAGGCACTACTGATTCGGAACATGCGTTCGCCGTTTTCCTACATCTGCTTGGCGACCCCAACCATGCGCACTCAACGAGTGAAATTGGTGAAGCGCTTGTTCAAACAATTGATCAGTTGGAGCGATGGACCGCAGAGACAGGTCGTTCAGGACCGTCTTACTACAATTTCGCTGTCGCCGATGGGCAGAGTTTTGCCGCAGTGCGCTACGTCTCCGACCCTATAGTCGAACCGCAATCGCTTTACTACTCGTCTGGGGGCAAGTACGAGTGCAGGGATGGCATTTGCAAACTTTGCGAATGTCATCCGAGCGAAAGAACTGTGATCATTGCTTCCGAGCGATTGACTTCCGACCCAAAGGATTGGCTTCGAGTCGCGCCCAATCATCTTCTTACTGTCGCGCCCGACCTGACTGTGAATGTAAAGTTGGTAGACGTTACCCGGATTGGTTTGGAGGTAAGCGGAGAGTCGTCACTTATGTCAGAGCGCTTCGCAATTCCTTGAAACTGATTTAATCGAATCAGGGGCGCCGCGGCCGTCGCCAAATCTTCCCCCTCGGTTTTCGTTTGCATTTGTCCGAACATTTGCAAAGGAAGGTGATTATAATTTTGCCTACAATGACACGGAGAGAATTATGAGTACTGAAACCTTGGAATCGGTAGCAAAAAAATTGGTCGCGCCGGGAAAGGGGATCCTGGCAGCGGATGAAAGCTCGGGAACCATCGAAAAGCGATTAAAGAGCATCAGTGTTGCTTCAACCGAGGAGAACCGTCGGGCATACCGCGAGATCTTATTTACTACAAAAGGCGCAGGCGAATTTATCAGTGGCGTGATTCTGTTTGACGAGACGATTCGCCAGAAGACTCGTGACGGGCGCACGTTCGTCAAAGCGCTGGAGGAGCAGGGGATCATCCCTGGGATCAAAGTAGACAAGGGTGCCAAAGCGATGGCGAATTTTCCCGGCGAAAAAATCACAGAGGGTCTCGACGGACTGCGCGAGCGGCTGGCCGAATACCGGCAACTGGGAGCGCGCTTCGCAAAGTGGCGCGCTGTGATCGTAATCGGCGACAACATTCCCACGCAGACGTGCATCGACGCCAACGCAGAAGCCCTGGCCCGCTACGCGGCGCTGTGCCAGGAAGGGGATTTGGTGCCGATCGTCGAACCAGAAGTACTCATGGATGGCACACACACGATTGAGCGTTATTTCGACGTCACACAGCAGACGCTGGAAAGCGTCTTTCACGCTCTATACGCGCATCGCGTTTCACTGGAAGGCATGCTGCTGAAACCGAACATGGTTCTTTCAGGAAAAGAATGTGCGCAGCAAGCTTCGGTGCAGGAGGTAGCAGAAGCTACTGTGCGCTGCATGAAACGCAGCGTTCCCGCCGCCGTTCCCGGTCTTGTTTTTCTCTCGGGCGGACAGACCGATCAGCAAGCTACCGAACATCTCAATGCGATGAATCAGTTCGGTGACTTGCCCTGGCAATTAAGCTTCTCATACGGCCGCGCGTTACAAGCCCCTGTGCTTAAAGCCTGGAAAGGCGAGCAGGCGAATGTGGCCAAAGCGCAAGAGGCGTTCCATCATCGCGCCTGGTGCAATAGCAAGGCGCGGTTCGGTAAATACACCGAAGAGATGGAAACTGCGAAGGCCGCGTGACCCATCCCCCTAAAGTTGCAGTTTGCGCGGGTAACCAGCGAGCTTGTCACCCACGGCGCAGTCGGAAGTGAACCCATCACCTACTTCCCAGGAGCTGAAACGAGTAATGAAACGACATTCAGAACGGCACCGCAGTGAGAGGATCGGGTGGTTACGCGCAGCCGTCCTGGGGGCAGACGACGGCATTGTGTCTACTGCGAGTCTCGTAATTGGAGTTGCGGCCGCAGGTTCTCCGCGCCACGAGGTATTGCTGGCCGGAGTCGCGGGTCTTGTGGCCGGTGCACTCTCGATGGCGGCAGGCGAATATGTATCAGTGAGTTCTCAGGCAGACACGGAAAAAGCCGATCTGTCTACGGAACGAGGGGAGTTAGCGACGCAGCGCTCGGCTGAAGAACAGGAGCTCGCCGGCATTTATGTGCAGCGCGGCCTCGATCCAAACCTTGCCCACACCGTTGCCGTACAGTTGATGGCGCATGACGCGCTTGCCGCTCACGCCCGCGACGAACTGGGCATAACCGAACAGATGACTGCTCGTCCTTTTCAAGCGGCAGCTGCGTCTGCGGCGACATTCGCTCTGGGGGCAGCTTTACCACTGCTCGTGGTCATCCTGGCGCCACTGAGCCAGGTTTCACTGTTGGTTTCCGGCGCGTCGCTCGTCTGCCTGGCTGGCCTCGGCGCAATCGCTGCCCACACCGGCGGCGCGTCCGCGTGGGTCGGTGCTGTCCGGGTCGCGTTCTGGGGTGCACTCGCAATGGCGGCCACGGCAATGATCGGGAAGCTTTTCGGAACTACTGTTTCTTGATCGATGGATTGACTTGAACAGGCGCGCGATTCCAACAGTTCCGTTCGAACCAACAACACAGGAACGCAAAACGAGGTTGTCGGTAATCTTGCGAAAATGCGTTCTCACTGACTTGAATGACGCAAGTCGCATAATCCAGCAATGATCTACACCTGCCCAATGCATCCGGAGATCGAGCAGGATCATCCGGGGGCGTGTCCGAAATGCGGGATGACTCTGGAGCCGAAGGCCACCGGGGGAGACGACCACGAACACGGAGAAACGCGATCGCTATCGCGAAAATTCTGGATCGCGCTGGCTCTTACCATCCCAGTCTTGTTGCTGGCAATGGGTCATGCCATTCCAGGCCTGGAGATCGAGTCAATTATCCCAAAGCGAATCGGAAAATGGATTGAGTTTGCCCTGACAACACCAGTGGTCCTTTGGGCTGGCGGGTTTTTCTTCACACGCGCGTGGCAGTCGATTGTTAATCGCAGTCTCAACATGTTCACGCTCATTGCCGTGGGTGTTGGCGCAGCCTACTTCTACAGCACCATTGCGGTGGTCGCGCCGGGCATTTTTCCAGCTTCCTTCCGACGTCACGGAGAAGTCGCTCTTTACTTTGAAGCAGCGGCCGTGATTACAACCCTGATCCTGCTGGGACAATTGATCGAGGCGAAAGCGCGTAGCCGAACCGGCCACGCGATCAAAGCGTTGCTGGGCCTTGCAGCGAAAACTGCGCACCGGGTTCGCGATGGTCAGGAACAGGAAATCGCGGTGAGCGAAATCCAAAAAGGCGATGTGCTCCGTGTGCGCCCGGGTGAGAAAGTCCCAATCGACGGTGTGATCGTCGATGGTCACAGCAACATCGACGAATCAATGATCACTGGCGAGCCAATGCCAGTAAACAAACGGGCAGGCGAGAAGGTGATTGGCGCGACCGTAAATCAAACCGGGTCGTTTTTGATGCGCGCGGAGCGCATCGGCTCGGAGACAGTTCTCGCGCAAATCGTGCAGATGGTGGCCGACGCGCAGCGCAGCCGCGCTCCTATTCAGAAACTCGCCGACACGGTGTCTGGTTATTTTGTTCCGGCAGTGATCGGCGTTGCGATAATTACTTTTGTTGTTTGGTCGATCATCGGACCTGCGCCAGCGATGGCATATGCTTTGGTAAACGCTGTATCAGTCCTGATCATTGCGTGCCCATGTGCGCTCGGGCTGGCAACACCGATGTCGATCGTGGTTGGTGTCGGACGGGCTGCACAAACCGGGATTCTCGTAAAAAACGCGCAAGCAATCGAGGTCACTGAAAAAGTCACGCACCTCGTCACGGACAAAACGGGCACGCTGACAGCCGGCAAACCAGAAGTCGTTAGCCAGATCACTGCAAATACCGTCAGCGAACGCGATCTTTTGCAAATTGCAGCATCGGTGGAATCCCAGAGCGAGCACCCGCTTGCACGGGCGATCGTGGAAGGCGCTAAAAAAGAAAAAATCGAGTTACGGGAAGTAACAGATTTTCACTCCACAACCGGGGGCGGAGTGTCCGCTAAACTCGACGGCAAAGTAATCCTCGTCGGAAAGGAAAAATTTCTGGCTGATTCGAATGTCAGATTCCCCGAGCAGCTGGTACAAGAAGCTCGTCGCTTACAGGAAAGCGCACAAACGACAGTCTGGCTCGCGGTAAACGGAGATGCGGCCGGCGTTCTGGGTATCGCGGATCCAATCAAGCCAACAAGCAGGGAAGCGGTCCGTGAGCTTCACGAAATGGGTTTAAAGATCGTCATGTGCACAGGCGACAATCAGCGGACGGCTGAATCTGTTGCGCGCGACCTGGGCATCGATGAGTTCAAGGCTGAAGTCATGCCAGATGAAAAGATCGATATCGTCAAAAAGCTCAAATCCCAAAATGCGATCGTCGCAATGGCTGGCGATGGAATTAACGACGCGCCTGCCCTTGCAGCGGCTGATGTTGGCATTGCCATGGGAACGGGAACTGATGTGGCGATCGAGAGCGCCGGCATCACGCTGGTGAAAGGCGATTTGATGGGAATCGTCAAAGCGATCCATGTCAGTCGCGCCGTGATGCGAAATATCCGGCAAAATTTATTTTTCGCGTTTATCTATAACGCGCTCGGCGTACCAATTGCCGCCGGCGTGCTTTATCCATTCTTTGGGCTGCTCCTGAGTCCGATGATCGCCGGCGCCGCGATGAGCTTCAGTTCCGTTTCGGTGATAACCAATGCGCTGCGACTTCGCAAAACCCCCCTGTAAACTGAGCTGCTCCGTTTGACACTTGCAATCATGGACGCTAACAGGTGAAGGCGATGCGTTTCGCTGGCACATCCCGGTTGTTTGCATTAACTGGCCTTTTCGCCTTGTGTGCATTCGCTGGCGATATCGTTGCCGATTCGATTGCTGATTTGCGAGGCGATCATTGTGTCTCGCAAAGTTCGCAGCCGGACTCGCAGCACGACAACGCGCCTTGCACTCATTGCTCATGTGCCGTGCACAACGGCACAGTCGTAACGTCTACTGTCGCGGTGGATATCAGCGTCGTTTTTCTGGCATCTGTTTTCTTTCCGCTGGGTGAGCAATGCGCACCCGATGGGTTGCCCGCCGCGATCGATCATCCGCCTCAGCTGGCCTGACAACTGAGCACAGGCGCGGTGTGTCCGCGCAGTTTCTTTGCTCAGATTTCATTCAAACCACAACGCAGACGCATTGTGGCTTTTCCAATTTTTTTGCCTAACCAATGTCCATTTACCTACAAAACAAATCCTTTACCGCGAGTGCCATTCTGTTCGTGTGCGCGAGTGCCCTTGCCGAAACCCCGGAGGCGCTGATCAAACAGGCGCTCCAGCGAAATCCGGAACTAAACTTCTTTATCGCGGAAATTGCTGCGGCGAGAGGAGCAGTGCGAACTGCCGGTACCCTTCGCAACCCCGAATTAAACACGGAACTTGGCTACAAGAATTCGCGCGAAAATTCAGGAGGAGCGAACGGCGATGGCGCAGTATTGGCTCTCTCATTCAGCCAAACACTCGAGTATCCCGGTCGAATCGCGCTGCGCAAAGCGATTGCAAATCACGATCTCGCGCTCGCGGACCTGCATCTGCAACAGTTTCGCCTGACACTGGCCGCGCGTGTTCGTTCGCTGGCTTATGCGATGACCGGCGCTCACGAGAGAACGCAAGCGGTGCAGGAGCTTGCATCGCGAACGCAATCGCTCAACGACGTGCTGAAGCAGCGGCCACTCGCGGGGATCGCGCCACAATTGGAAGCTCAGATGGTCAGCGCAAATCTGCTGACCTTTCAGCGTCAGGAACGCGAAGCGGCATTAGCAGAGAAAACGATTGCAGCAGAGTTGAATCAGTTGTGTGGGCGGTCTGCCGACGCAGCCCTAACTGTGAGCGCAGGCTCGATCGTTTTCACCGCAGTCTCTGTGGCGAACCTCTTGGATGCGGCCCGCTCAAATGCGTTCGACATTCGCATTCGACAGGTCGAACTCGTTCAGCAGGGTTTTAAGGTCGCGCTATCGAAGAACGAGCGTTTTCCTGCCCTCGCGGTTGGGCCCTTTTATTCGCTGGAAAATGCAATCGATCGGGAACAGCGCGTGGGGCTCGGTGTTTCGGTACCGCTGCCCTTGTGGGACCGCAATCTTGGGAACATTGCGAGTAGTCAAGCGCGTCAGCAACAAGCTGAAGCCTCATTGGCTATGACGGCGCGCGAGGTCGAAAGACGCGTCGCGCAAGCCACCGCAACGTTGCAAACAAAGCGATCTGAGATCGAAGCGTGGACGACCGGCATGCTGGGGAAACTGCGCGAAGCCACAGAGTTGGCAGATCGTAACTATCGGCTGGGTGCGGTTCCGCTGACGACTTACGTCGAGATCCAAAAACAATACCTCGAAGCCATCAGTGCATTTAACGACGCACAAAAGGAAGCGCTCGAAGCTGCACAGACGCTGGAGATTTTGACTGGCCGAAAGCTGTATCGGGAGGAGCAAGCGCGATGATCGACATGATCCTGGAGTTCTCGCTTCGCCAGCGGGCGTTCGTTCTAATGGGCGCTGCTGCATTACTGTTCGCGGGGCTTTGGTCAGCAAGCAGACTTCCGATCGATGCGGTGCCGGACATCACGAATGTCCAGGTGCAAATTAATACGGAAGTCCCCGCGCTCGCGCCGGAAGAAATCGAAAAGCTCGTCACGTTTCCGCTCGAGATCGAACTCTCCGGCGTGCCAGGCATGACCGAGATGCGATCGCTGTCGAAGTTCGGCTTATCGCAGGTGACACTAATTTTCACAGATGGCACGGACATTTTCCGCGCCCGACAATTGGTCAGCGAGCGCATTCAAACGGCCAAAGAAAAACTCCCCTCGGGTTTGCAGCCGGAGCTTGCGCCCATCTCCACCGGTCTTGGCGAAATTTTTTATTACATCGTGGACTACGCGCCTAACGCCGCAAACAAGCCGGCCACGCGTCGCGAACAGCTCATGGAGCTAAAATCCATCCACGATTTCACAGTAAAGCCGCTGCTGCGCACTGTGCCGGGGCTTGCTGAAATCAATTCGACCGGCGGGTACGACAAGCAACTCGTGGTGCTGCCGAATGCTGCAAAGCTTCGCGGTGCGAATCTATCTTTCGAGCAACTCGCGTCGGTCGTCGGAGAGAATGTCGAGAACGCCGGCGGTGGTGTAGTGAATGCTGGCAGCGATCAGCTGTTCATTCGTTCCGTCGGTCGCGTTCAGAAAGCAGAAGAAGTTGCGAACATTCCGATCAAGTTCGGCGCGGGCGTCCGGCCGATTTTGGTCAAGGATGTGGCGGACGTAGGCATCGGCTCAAAAGTGCGTACCGGGGCAGCAACGGAAAATGGGGAAGAAGCAGTGATCGGCACAGCGATGATGTTGGCTGGCGAAAATAGTCGTCTTGTCGCCAAACGCGTTTCCGATCGGCTCAAAGAAATTCAAACCAAGTTGCCTGAAGGTGTGGTGATTCGCCCCGTCTATGACCGCTCCAAGCTGGTTGATCGCACGATTCACACGGTAGAAAAGAACTTGTTCGAGGGCGCGATTCTTGTTGTTGCGGTCCTGCTCGCATTGCTCGGAAACTGGCGTGCAGCGCTGATTGTTGCCTCGGCCATTCCGCTGTCGTTTCTGTTTGCAATGACCGGAATGGTCCAGGGAAAAATTTCCGGCAACTTGATGAGCCTCGGGGCAATCGATTTCGGCCTCATCATCGACGGGGCAGTCGTCATCGTGGAAAACATCGTGCGCCAGCTCGCGGGCAGGCAGCATCATCTTGGTCGGGCACTGACCGTTGAAGAAAGATTCCACACGGTCTTGCAGGCCAGCAAGGAGGTGGGAAGTCCCATGTTTTTCGGCGTGTTCATTATCACGATTGTTTACGTGCCGATTCTCGCGCTCACCGGAATCGAAGGAAAGATGTTTCACCCGATGGCACTGACGGTGATGCTCTGCCTTGGCGGCGCTCTCGTGCTGACGCTGACCCTCATGCCGGTGCTTTGTTCCTTCATCCTGCGCGGGCACCTCCGCGAAGGAGACAATCTTCTCATGCGCTTGCTCAAATCAATTTACCGGCCTTCGCTGGTGTGGGCGTTGCGCTTGCGCTGGCTGGTTGTCGCCGGCGCTATTGTTCTGCTGACGTCGTCGATCTTTGTTTTCAACAGGCTGGGCGCGGTTTTTGTACCGAAACTCGATGAAGGCTCGTTCACGGCAATGGTTTTCAAAACCAACAGCATGAACCTCGACACATCGCTGGAAATGGAGCGCAAAACCGAGAAGATGCTGCTGGAGAAAGTGCCTGAGATCACGCGCGTCTTCTCGCGAATCGGCACAAGCGAAGTCGCCACCGATCCGATGCCGGCCAGCGCCAATGATCTGTATATTTTTTACAAGCCGCGCAGCGAATGGCGCAAAATCAACGGACGCACGATAAGCAAAGATGAATTAGCCGAGATCATCATTAACGAAATCAATCGCAACGTTCCTGGCCAGAACATTCTCATGGCGCAGCCAATTGAGATGCGTTTCAACGAGCTGATGGAAGGCGTGCGAGCAGACATCGCAGTGAAGATTTTTGGTGACGATTACGACGTGCTGGAAAAAGCCGCCGAACAGGCAAAAGAGATTCTGGAAAAGATTCCCGGTGCGGGCGAGGTCGAGTTCGAGACAAGCGGGCGAGTGCCGATGTTGGAAGCGCGAATCAATCGCGACGCGCTGGTAAAATATAATCTGCACGCAAGTGAGATTAACAAAGCCATCGCCACCGCGCTGGGCGGCGAAACAGTTGGCTCCGTCATCGAAGGCAACCGGCGATTTGACATTGTGGTGCGAATGCACGAACACGCGCGCGAAAACCTGGAAGAACTTCGTAACCTGCCGGTGCGCGTCGGCGAAACGGGAATGTTACCTTTGCATGAAGTGGCGGAACTAGAGCGCGTCGACAGCGTTGATCCGATTCGCCGCGATGCCGGGCAGCGGCGGGCCGCCATCATGGTTAACTTGCGAGGACGCGACGTCGAAAGTTTCGTGCACGAAGCCGAGGCAAAGGTGAAAGAAGCGATCAAGCTGCCCGAGGGCTACATCATCGAGTTTGGTGGACAATTCGAACACCTGCGTGAAGCCCGGGCGCGGCTGGCGGTTCTGGTGCCGGCGACCCTCGCGTTGATTTTTGTGCTGGTATTCGTGGAGTTTCGGAGTCTGCGGCAGACGCTTGTCATCTACACCGGCGTGCCACTGGCCGCAACGGGCGGCGTCTTTGCGCTTTGGATTTGCGGAATGCCGTTCAGCATTTCGGCAGGCGTTGGCTTCATCGCGTTGAGCGGCGTGGCAGTTCTCGATGGCCTGGTGATGCTGAGTTACTTCAACCAACTTCGCGAACAAGGCAGACACGTCCGCGACGCAGTATTGGAGGGTTCACTCACGCGACTACGACCGATTTTGATGACTGCGCTCGTAGCAAGTCTCGGGTTTGTGCCGATGGCGATTGCGACCGGCGCAGGCGCAGAAGTGCAGCGTCCTCTCGCGATAGTCGTCATCGGCGGATTGCTCACATCCACATTCTTGAAACTTGTCTTGCTGCCGGTGTTGTACGACTGGGTAGAACGGCGCGTCAAACCCACTCCACGTTCATTACCTGACCTGTCATCGATGAAGGAACCGCAAGGAGCGGCCGTTTGAAACCGACATGGTTCATCTATCTCACCAGCGCCTTCCTGCCTCTTCTCACGCTCTATCTCCTGCGAAGGGTCCGTCGTGAATATGACTCGGAAGGCAAACTCTCCTCGACGACCGTATCTTTTGTATGGCTCCTCTATCTCGTGCAGGTACCCTGACGATCTGGAGCGCATTGCTGTCGCTCTGGCGCATTCCGATGAGTCGCCTCCTCGCAATGACTCTGGGTCCGTTTCTGCTATTGGCTGGGACGACGATATGTGCCGCCGGAATTACGGCTTTTGCTTCGTTTTCACGAATGTCGGGCATGAAAATGGATCGCCTCATCAGTGGTGGGATTTATTGCTGGAGCCGGAATCCGCAGAATGTTGGACTGAGGATCGCGCTTATCGGCGTCGCTATTCTTGGTCGCTCAGGTTTCGCTTTGTTACTGGCAGCGCTCTTCTGGGTCCTGCTCCGCATTTACCTGCCGATCGAAGAAGCATATCTCTGGCGCATCTTCGGAGAACCCTATGAAGACTACTACTGTCGCACGGCACGATTCATTGGGAGGCTTGGTTGACACAAGGTCGTCGCCACGGCCGAGACGAGCAACTCAATCCTTCAGTCCACTCCAGGACTCCGAGGCCTTGCTAGAAAGCAACAATATGTGCTGAATGACTCGTGCAAGCACCGTTCGGCGGGTACAGCTGTGGTCTTGTTCGCCTTTGAACATATACCCCAGTCGGGTATATTCTCCGGCTCGCTTCGGGAAGTTAAGTTATGGCGCATACGATAAAGGATAAAACGAAACTGCTTCACCGCGTGCGGCGGCTGCGCGGTCAGTTGAACGCGGTGGAGAAGGCGTTGGAGTCAGGACAGGACTGCTCGGCGGTCCTGCTCACACTGGCAGCCTGCCGAGGCGCCATGGATGGGCTCATGTCCGAGATCATCGAGGGTCATATTCGCTTCCACATTCTCGACCCGAGACACGAACCCACTGCGGCGCAAAAAAGGGCCGCCCAGGACGTCATCGGTGTTGTTCGCCGCTATCTCAAGTAGAAGAACGCCACTGCAGGAGAAGGAATTCGCATGCAAACACCAGTCACCGGACAGCAGGGGCATCAGCCGGACACACACGATCAGCCCCATGACCATCAGCACAGCCACGACCATGACGATTTAGAGTATGGCGATATTCATGAGCATTCGGCCGGGCTCGTGGAATACATCCGACTCGCCCTTCTCGCGGCTGTGATCATTGCCAGCCTGACCGGCTGGTGGAAAGGCGTCATCAGTCGAGATTGGCTTGCCTTTGCAGCAACGCTGATCGGCGGTTTCCCGATCTTTGCAGAGGCGTGGGAAAACCTTCGCAAGCGCCGGATGACAATGGAGCTTTCGATGACGATCGCCCTAATCGGCGCCCTTTGTATCGGTCAGTTCCTCACGGCCCTGGTCATCGCGTTCTTCGTCCTGTTTGCAGAGTTAGTCGAAGGTTACACCGTGGGAAGTGGACGACGCGCGATCGAAAAGCTCATCAACGCTCTGCCGCGAACTGTAACGGTCCGGCGCGATGGAGTAGAACGCGAGGTCGATGCCAACGAAATCAAAAGCGGGGAAACTATTATTATCCGGCCAGGCGAACGCATTCCCGCGGACGGAGTCGTGAGCAAAGGCCACAGCTTTGTAGACCAGGCGTCCATCACGGGTGAGCCGATGGCAGTTGAAAAATTCGAAGCCAGCAAGGTCTTTGCGGGAACGATCAACAACGATGGCGTGTTGGAGGTGCGGGCAGAGAGAATCGGGCGCGACACCACCTTTGGCAAAATCATCGAGATTGTGGAGCAGGCCGAGAAATCAAAGGCGCCGGTGCAGCGGATCGCCGATAAACTGGCGGCCGGCCTGGTTTACTTCGCGCTCGGCGCAGCGGTGCTGACGTTCATTGTGACGCGGAATGTCACTTCGACGATCGCGGTTGTGATTGTGGCCGGTGCATGCGGTGTCGCGGCCGGAACACCGCTTGCCATTCTCGCCGGCATCGGCCGCGCAGCCCGTCGCGGCATTGTTATCAAGGGCGGCCTGTATCTCGAACAACTCAGTCGGATCGACACGGTTGTGCTCGACAAGACGGGAACGCTGACATTGGGCGTCCCTGAAGTCACTTGCATCCGCATACATAATGGCGCGACTGAAGACGAAGTCTTGCAAACCGCCGCCATGGTCGAGCAACACTCTGAACATCCGCTAGGCGAAGCGATCGTGCGCCGAGCGCGCGAGCGCAATCTCGCCTTACGGGATTACAACAGCATTGCTTATTCGCCCGGCAAAGGTCTCGTTTGTGAAGCAAATGGAAGCAGAATTCTCGTCGGCACACGGGGTTTGCTCGAAGAGCACCGCGTCACCGTGCCCTTTGATTTCGCCTCTGGTTCGTTGAGTGCCGCCGGAGAGACCACGGTGTTGATCGCCCGCAATCAAGAGATGCTCGGATCGATTAGTCTGGCCGATCAGCTTCGTGCCGAAGCGAAGCAGGCAGTGATCGAACTCAATCATCTTGGTCTGCGTACCATCCTACTGACCGGCGACAGTTCGGAAACCGCCAGCGTAGTCGGCAATGCGCTTGGCGTCCATGAAGCCGTCGGCGACTTATTGCCGCGCCAGAAGCTTGAGAAAGTCCGCGAGCTACTCAAAAACCACCACAAGGTAGTTATGGTTGGTGACGGCGTGAACGATGCGCCGGCCCTCGCGGAAGCCACAGTGGGTGTCGCGATGGGACAAGGAACTGACGTCGCACTGGAAACCGCTGATGTGACACTAATGACGAGTGACCTTTCACGACTGGTGGAGGTACTCACAATCAGCAAACGTTGTTACGGGGTGATCATGTTCAACTTTTGGGGAACGATTGCCGTCGACACAGCCGGTATCATCCTGGCGTTCTTCGGGCTGCTCGCACCCATATTCGCAGCACTGGTCCATGTCGGTTCCGAACTAGCCTTCATTCTCAACTCGGCTCGGCTGTTTCGGCAGCGCTCCACAACAGCCTGAATCGCCGGCAGCGGGCTTTGGACATGAAACGGCGCGGAAACGATTCAAAAACAGGATCATCTATTTGCTCACAGCGGTCCTGGGAACTGCAACGGCTGCCGGTGACTTTTACTTGCTTTTTAACCCCGCTTGGCTCGCAACGCCTGCGCTGTGAAGCACTCGACAAACATGAGCCAATGATTATCGGTGGCCTGTTCTGCCTGCTCGGGTCGTGATCTTGTTCGAAAAATAGGCGACCTGATATGCCACATACACACGGTCAGTCTCACGATCATCTCCAAGCGCCGATCGACTACAGCAAGGCATTTGCGATCGGTATCGGGTTGAATGTCAGCTATGTCGCCGTGGAAGCTGGTTTCGGCCTCTTCGCACATTCCCTGGCGCTCGTTGCCGATGCTGGACACAATCTGAGCGACGTGCTGAGCCTGTTGCTCGCCTGGGGTGCGAATCAATTCGGACAGAGTAAGCCGAGCAAACGCTTTACCTATGGTTTGCGCAGCTCGTCTATTCTCGCTTCGCTCGCGAACGCGATTATTTTACTCATCGCTATCGGCGCGATCGCGTGGGAAGCATTGCGGCGTTTCAATCAGCCGGAACAAGTCCCAGGCGCAACTGTCATGGCGGTTGCCGGCTTCGGCGTGTTGATCAATGCCGCAACGGCGCTGCTTTTTATGAGCGGGCGCCATCGTGATTTGAACATCAAAGGCGCATTTCTTCACATGGCTGCCGATGCCGGTGTTTCGCTCGGCGTGGTGCTTGCGGGTTTAGCGATTAGCCTGACCCGCCTCTATTGGATTGATCCCGCGATGAGCCTTGTCATCGTGGCAGTGATCGCCATTGGCACAGGGGGATTGCTGCGCGAGTCGATTAGACTTGCGTTGCAAGCTGTCCCCGAAGACGTCGATCTCGAAAAAGTGGAGAATTATCTCGCGTCACTTCCAAATGTCACCGCGGTACATGATCTGCATATTTGGCCGATGAGCACGACGCAAACCGCGCTCACTGCACATCTCGAGATGCCGAATGGAAAGGGGGGCGACGAGTTCCTGCACCAAGTTTGTAAACATCTGCACGAGGAATTCCAAATCGAACATTGCACGATTCAAATCGAACAAGATGCGAAAGCATGTTCTTTAGCCCCAGAACGTAGCGCCTGAATAGCGCCAAAGTGTGGTGCCTGCTTGGGCTGTGCGCCGAGTCGCAGAAGCGAAGGCGAGATCCCAACCGGAGCTTGTAATGTTATCCGGTTTTATAAATCTGAGGAACGTAAGGCGAGATCCGCGCCGGGAAAAACAGTGAGGGCGACTGCAATCGCTGAGTCGCCTATCGCTTGCAATGCGGCTAACAGCTGCAACTCTTTCCGCAATTGCACGACTTACCATCGTTCATCGGGCAGTTCTTACCCGTCTTCGCGCAACTGGGCTTGTCTGCCGCGAAACCCACCGTGCAAATCGCGGCCGCCAAAACCGAAAGCAGAACCTTGAGATAATTCTTCATTGATCAATCTCGCTCCCAAGCATTGTGAAAGCGAGTGAAAAAGAACGGGACACTTCTCACGACAACCGGAGTTTTCTTTCTATTGGCCTCGATCGCCTGACCCTGATTGTGCGGCTCCCACGCGGCCAAGCTGGGCGCTTGCCCTGGAACGATCGATCCGGCAATCTCACAATGTGGCAAGCCGCTTCGGACTGTCTGTGTTGCGCGTGACGCGTATGAAAGGTAGCCACGACGTCGTGGATGGCTTTCGCATGCGAGGCCGGGAAGTCACGCGCCTTGAATCCTTCGCCGACGCGATCTTCGCTTTCGCACTCACATTGCTGATCGTTTCGCTGGAAGTGCCAAAAAGTTTCGCTGATCTCATCGGCACGATGCGGGGTTTTCCTGCATTTGCGGTCTGCTTCGTCATGCTGGCTTCGATTTGGAACACGCATTACAAATTCAGCCGCCGCTTCGGCCTGGACGACCCGACCACACGGTTTCTGACTTGCATCCTTCTTTTTATCGTGTTGTTCTACGTTTACCCGCTGAAGTTCCTGTTCACCCTAGGAATCAATGACATGATCTTTGGCCGTTCCGTTCCGGGCCCGGTGATCAAGCAAAGCGATCTTGCAACCCTGTTTTCTATTTACAGTTTTGGATTCGCTGGCATTTATCTCGCCTTTACTTTGCTCTATCTGCATGCCTGGCGATTGCGTGACGTTCTCGACCTATCGCAAGTCGAAAAGCTCGAGACCCGTTACATCATTTATCGGGTGCTCGCGGTAGCGGTCGTTGGATTAATGGCTGCGGGACTGGCGCTGATGCCTTGGTTCCCGTCATGGGGTGGGTTGATCTATCTTTTGCTTGTCCCGATCCTGCGCGGATTCCGTATTGTGCATCGGCGGCAGCGGGCAGCGCTGCTGCCGGATGCTTCGCACACATCGTAGGGCAGCCCCGAAAGTGCGTTCGGGGTTGCCCTACAACGATTCGTCCGGCAGTTTGTGGCTCTGGAACATAGACCTCCAGGTCTGTGTGCCCAGCGGAGTTGCACTCTGCTGAGATCTGGAAGCAGCAGGTTACAAACCTGCTGGGCGCACAGGCTAAAAGCCTATGTTCCAACCACAAAATGCCAAAGACATTTTTCATCACCACGGCGATCGATTATACCAATTCGCCGCCGCACATCGGACACGCTTACGAAAAAGTGCTGGCCGATGTGATCGCGCGCTACCATCGGCTAAAGAGAGACAAGGTCTTTTTCCTGACTGGGGTCGATCAGCATGGCCAAAAAGTGCAGCAATCCGCTGCGAAGGCAGGCGTTCCTCCAGCGGAATTTGTGAAAGAGATCACTCAGAGGTTTAAAGATCTTTGGAAAGAACTCGACGTGAAATACGACGAGTGGGCGGAGACAACCAGCGACCGCCACAAGAGAGTCGTTCAAGGAATTTTGCAGCGGCTATTCGATGCCGGTCAAATCTACAAGGACAAACAAGCCGGTTACTACTCAGTTCGTCAGGAACAGTTCCTTACCGACAAGGAACGCGGACCTGATGGCGAGTTTGGTCCCGAGTGGGGAGAGGTCGAATTCCGTGAGGAGGAAAATTACTATTTCAAGCTAAGTCAGCACAAGGAGTGGTTGCTTCGTTATCTCGACAATCGAAAAGATGCCGTCGTCCCGGATTTTCGTCAGAGAGAATTACGAAACGCCGTCGAGAAACTAAGTGGCGATCTCTGCATATCGCGTCCTAAATCGCGGCTCGATTGGGGAATCGAGCTTCCGTTCGACAAGGACTTCGTCAATTACGTCTGGTTCGATGCCCTAACGAATTACATCAGTTTCGCCGGCTACGATTCGGCGATACACAAGTACGAACGGCAACCGCAGGAATTCCGCGAGCGGTGGCCTGCGTTGCAGATCGTCGGCAAAGACATTCTTGTTCCGGCGCACGGCATTTACTGGCTCATCATGCTGCATGGGATTGGATTTCCTGACGAAGCAATGCCGCAGTTGCTCGTTCACGGCTGGTGGAATCTCGGCGGCGCAAAGATGAGTAAGAGCGCAGGGAACGTTATCGATCCGTTTGCGCTCGCCGACAAATACGGCGCCGAAGGGCTGAGGTATTATTTGATGAGTGCGATCGCAACTGGACAGGATGCGGACTTTTCCGAAGAACGTTTGGTCGAACGTTATAATGCCGATTTGGCAAACTCGTTAGGCAATTTGCTCAATCGAACGTTGAACATGAGTTGGAGGTATTTAGACGGAAAGGTCAGAGGGCCTCACCATGTCGTCTCATTTGAGCGAATTTCGGAATCAAAGCACAACGTGAAGGTAGTCTCCGGAAATCTTTCAGATGTCGGACATCTGCTAGTGGGCCGGCGCCTTCAATTGGAAATAGATGCTA
>DASREQ010000014.1:0-3066 GCA_035651975.1 Candidatus Udaeobacter sp. | reverse complement strand
AATTGCCGCGCTCATGGACGGCGGCCGTAATCGACAGCCGAAGCGCTTGCCCTACAACATTTGTTTCGGCTAACTTCCGCGTCATGCCACGCAATTTATCGTTTCTGTGTCGCTTCCTGATAGTCTTCCTCTTACTTCGATTATCAACCTTTGCCGCATCGCCGACCCAGGAACGCGCAGACCGTTTCCTCGCGCTCGCCAATGCCGGTTATCAGGCGCTGTATCGGGTAAACAGCGAGGCGCAGTGGCTCGCAGTTACGGATGTAACGCCTCAGCACGACGCTGCCGCCGAAGCCGCAGGCAAAGCCTACGCCGCCTTCAACGGAAATCCCGCAATCATTAGTGAAGCGCGTGAGTTACTTACGCATGAGAAAGAGCTCGATGAACTGACAGTTCGGCAGTTGAAACAGCTTCTCTTAAACGCGGCGGAAGGCCCGATGACCAACCCCGATCTCGTGGCGAAAAGGGTTGCTGCAGAGACAAAGCAGGCGTCGATCCTCAACGGTTTCGAGTTCAAGCTCAACGGGCAGCCGATTACCGCGAACCAGATCGACGACAAATTGGATAAGAGCGTCGATCTCAATGAGCGCAAAGCGGTTTGGGAAGCGTCGAAAGAGTCTGGGCCGGCACTGAAACCAAACTTGGTGACGCTGCGCGACCTGCGAAACGGCGTCGCCAAGGAAATGAAGTATCCCGATTACTTCTCGCTGGAGGTCGCTGCCTACGGAATGACCACCGACGAGATGCTCAAGATGCTGGATGATTGGATGGCGACATTGCGTCCGCTTTATTTGCAGTTGCACACATGGGCGAAATACAAGCTTGCTGAAAAGTTTCATCAGCCGGTGCCGAAGAAAATTCCCGCGCACTGGATCAACAATCGCTGGGGCCAGGAATGGCCGGGTTTGGTTGAAGCAGCGAACATTGATAAGTATTTCGAGGGTCGCAAACCGGAATGGATTATCAAAACCGCCGAACAATTTTATACCGGACTCGGTTTCTCGCCTTTGCCCCAAAGTTTCTGGGAAAGATCCGATCTGTATCCGCTCCCGCCAGGTTCAAAGCGGAAAAAGAATACGCACGCATCGTGCTGGCACATCGATCTCCAGGACGACATTCGCTCGCTGCAAAGTATCGAGCCAAACGCGCGCTGGTTTTTCACCGCGCACCATGAACTAGGACACGGATATTACTTTAAGGCCTATTCGCGTCCTGAAGTTCCCTATTTGCTGCGACTCGGCGCAGCGCCGGGCTTCCACGAAGGCGTGGGCGAATTGATTGCACTTGCTTCGAGTCAGGTGCCGTATCTCCAATCGCGCGGGGTGTTGCCGCACGAGTTCAACGCGGACAGGACCGCATTTCTGCTCGACGACGCGCTCGCCCGGTCCATCCCGTTTATTTATTTCTCCTGCGGCACAATGCCGCATTGGGAGGCCGACATTTACGCGCACAATCTTTCGCCCGACCAGTGGAACGCGCGCTGGTGGAAATACGTTTCCGATTTCCAAGGCATCGAACCGCCGTCGCCGCGAGGCGAACAATTTTGCGATGCCGCCACCAAGACGCACATCAATGATACTCCCGCCTATTATTACAACTATGCGTTTGCGACCGTATTCAAGTTTCAATTACACGATTACATCGCTCGCAAAATTCTTCATCAGCCGCCGCAATCATGTAATTACGCCGATAACAAAGCAGTTGGCGCGTGGCTGAATAACATTTTGAAAAAAGGGGCGACAGAAGATTGGCGCAAGGTCTTGAAAGAAGCCACCGGCGAGGACATCTCCACACGCGCGATGATGGATTACTTCAAGCCGCTTATGAGCTGGCTGGAAGAAAAGAACAAAGGACGGCAGATTGGATGGGAATAGTGGATCGCAGTGTTCTCAACGCCATGTTCTGTCGCTCGATGAATGACTCTTTATCCTATTTCGGCGATTGATTTGGGAGTGAGCTGTGGCCTGAATCGTTTGCCGCCGTGAGGGATTGAAGCGTTGGAGTATCTTGAGTGCCGATCCCGGATTTAACAGCTCCAGCATTTGGACTACAAACTCGTCCGGATATGGCTCGAGCATCTTGGCTGGCTCCTGCGGGTCACGTTCGACCAGCTTCGTAAAAAGCGTCCGTACCTCAGGTTCAATCTCACGGATAGCGCCGGATTCAATTTCTTGGTCAGTCATGGCGCGAGTCTGGCAAGCGGACACGGCAGCGGCAACATTAACTGTCCAAACACGGCAATCTTCGGTAGCAGTCGACTTGGAAACCGCCGCCGCTCGTCGATCTTAAGTTGTGCGTGTTCTCATTATTACAGGTGCGGGTGTTTCGGCTGAAAGCGGGATTCCAACGTTTCGTGGAAAAGATGGTTACTGGCGTAATCTGGATCCGATAAAATTGGCCACAGCGGAAGCGTTCGCGCGCGATCCGGAATTAGTTTGGCAATGGTATCGGGAACGACGCCGGCGGGTTCGCGAGGCGCAACCCAATGCCGCGCATACGGCGATTGCCAGACTGGCGCAACGTGCGGCTGAATTCCTGCTCGTCACACAAAACGTGGACGACCTGCATGAGCGCGCGGGACTGGTGAAAGCGGAGATGGTGCAAATTCATGGAGACATTTTCGCTACCAAATGCTCGCGCTGCGATTTTTCGTACGCAGGCCGGGACAGTTCACCCGAACCGCTCGACGCTCACCCATGTGAACCCGAGACCGGGCGATTGAGCTCAACCGCTCTTACCTCAGAAAAAGATGGCAACCTTCAACGGTGCCCACACTGCGGTGCGCTCATGCGGCCGGGCGTGGTTTGGTTCGGCGAGCCTTTGCCTGCGCGCGAAACGGAACGTGTTGAGAACTATTTGCAGCACGATTCTTGCGGCGTTGTGATCGTGGCGGGAACAACGGCAACGTTTGGCTACATCATTGACTGGGCGCTGCGTGCAAGCCGCCGGGGCGGCGAGCTCATCGAAGTAAATCCCGAGGAAACACCGCTCTCGCGATTTGCGACACGATTGGTGCGGGAGCCAGCCGCGGTAGCGCTGCCGCGGATTGTTGATGAGATGATCAAT
>DASREQ010000013.1:0-2728 GCA_035651975.1 Candidatus Udaeobacter sp. | reverse complement strand
CCAGGCTAATCCAGCCGGTTGCGAGGGAGAAGATCGAAAAATACAGAATCATTGGAAATTTGTTTTAGCCAAACTGTAACCTGATGCCAGCGTAGAAATCGTCTGGCATTATCTGTTCAAGCTAAGGTCCGCGTCGCCGACGCTGCCGGCACCAGTCGTCCCAAACCAAACTCCGCGTGGATCAGTTGCGCAGCACGTTCGGCATCTTTTTCATCGATGATGACTGCAATTTTGATCTCTGAGGTGGAAACCAACTCGATATTGATTCCGTTTTTGCCCAGGCACTCAAACATGCGCGCGGCGACTCCGGAGTGCGATCGCATTCCGATTCCGACCACGCTCAGCTTAGCCATCCCAGCACTGGTATTTAATCGTTTTGCGCCAATCTGACCAATCACCGGCATCAAAATGGTGCGCGCGTTTTCCAGTTCATCCTCGTGGATCGTGAATGAAATATCGGTTGTCCCGCCGATTGAGGCGTTTTGCACGATCATGTCCACGATGATGTGCGCTGCAGCGATGTTCGAAAAAATTCGGGCAGCCGTTCCGGGTTCGTCGCGAACGCCAGCGATGCTGAGTTTCGCCTGGCGTCGATCGAGACTGATCCCGCGAACCAGCACGTCTTCCATGCTGGGAGTCTCTTCTTTGGCAATTGTCCCGCGTTTCCTGGTAAAGCTTGATCGCACCTCGAATTCGACTCCGAACTTTTTTGCGAATTCCACCGCACGCGATTGCATCACCTTTGCGCCGCTGCCGGCCATCTCCAGCAGCTCGTCATAGGCAATCTCGCTGACTTTTTTTGCATCGGGAACGATGCGCGGATCGCATGTGAACACGCCATCCACATCCGTAAAAATCTGGCAGGCATCGGCGTTCAATGCGCCAGCCAGGGCAATCGCAGTCAGATCTCCGGCGCCCCGTCCAAGCGTAGTGGTCTCTCCCTCCACCGTCTGACCTTGAAACCCAGCTACGATCACAATGTAATCCTCCGACAGAATTTCATGAATCTGCTTTGGACTGATGTTCGCGATGCGCGCCTTGGAATGATGGCTGTCCGTTAAAATTCCCGCTTGAGCACCGGTCAGGGAGATGGCTGTCCCGCCCAGCGCGTTCACAGCCATGGCGGTCAAGGCAGTCGAGGCGTGTTCACCTGTGGCAAGCAGGATATCAAGCTCGCGCTCTGTCGGATGCGGTGAAACAGCTTTTGCCAGCTTGATTAGCTGATCGGTTACGCCGGCCATGGCCGAGATGACGGCGACGACGCGACAACCCTTGCGCTGCGTTTCGAGAATTCGGCGGGCTACGTTACAAATTCGCTCCGGCGTGCCCACGGAAGTACCGCCATATTTCTGAACGATCAGCCGCATGGTTGAATAGATTATGAAGCAGGAATGACAACTTCCAACGCAAACTAAGACTGGATTGCGTCGTGATGCTGATGAATGCGGCAATTACCGCGGATTAACCGAACTTATAGCCGCGAAATCGCAGACCGAATTCGGCTCTCCAGGAAAACTCGTCATCTCCCGCCTCCGTTGGAGGACGGCGCGGCGGCCAGATCCTCTCCGGTTCAAGTGGACTATCTGTTTAGCGCCAACGGCGCTCTTCAATTGTAGCCTGGGGCAACGCCCCAGGGCTTTGATATTTTTTCCGAACCCAAGCGCTGAAAGCGCGTTTCATCGTCGAGATCGTTTAAGGTTGGCCGGACGAGAGTCGCGCATTCAGCGCTTACGCTGAGGCTTTTTCATGCATCCAGCGGGGCCCCCAGGCTTTAGGTTGAATGGCGTCTTGAGCGCCGAATACACGAAGAGGAAAGGTAGACATTTCTCCATCTGCGCGTCGTGGGAATGCTCAAACGTCTTACAGGCCCAGCGCACGTCGCCCGTCTTCCACGGTTGCCGGTACGGATTTCAATTCTTTCATCTGCCCAGTGACTATCTCGGGATCCTTCAGTCCGTGTCCGGTCACCGTGCAAACGATGCGAGCACTGTCCGGAATCTTTTGAATTGGAAATGCTGCGTTTGTCGAATCGCAGCATTTGAAGAGTCCCGCAATCGAAGCCGCACTAGCTGGTTCGACAAAAATTCCCTCGCGCTGTGCCAGCCAGGTTTGTGCTGCAAGAATCTCTTCGTCAGTAACAACATCAATTGCGCCGTGTGATTCTGCGATCGCGGCGACAGCCTGTTTCCAGCTTGCTGGATTGCCAATTCGAATGGCCGACGCGACGGTTTCGGGTTTCTCGATAACGCGATTGTAAAAGATCGGCGCCGCACCTGCGGCCTGAGAGCCAATCATCGCCGGCAACTTGGTCGATTTTCCGAGCGCTTGGTATTCGCGGTAACCAGCCCAATACGCAGTGATGTTGCCCGCGTTGCCAACAGGCAAAAGATGAAAATCGGGCGCATCGCCAAGATCGTCGATGATTTCGAACGCGGCCGTCTTCTGTCCCGCGATCCTGTCTGGATTGATGGAATTCACGACGGCGAGATCATGGTCTTCGCCGAGCTTCCGAACAATGTGGAGTGCCTGGTCGAAGTTTCCGTCGAGAGGGATGATTTTTGCTCCGCAGGCGAAAGCCTGAAGCAATTTGCCCATTGCAATTTTTCCGATCGGCAAGACCACGGCGCATGTGACTCCAGCGCGAGCGGCATAAGCCGCCGCGGAGGCCGAAGTGTTGCCGGTTGAGGCGCAAATCAGCGCCTTTGTCTTGCGCTCCATCGCTTTCGAT
>DASREQ010000012.1:0-30848 GCA_035651975.1 Candidatus Udaeobacter sp. | reverse complement strand
GGCGAACGTAATGAGGAAATAGCAAAAAAGTTCAGCGACGCGCTCGCGCAACTGGAGCTTCCGCTTGATTCAAAAATTCACTATGAAAAGGGAGAGCCTGCCGACGCCATTCTGCACGCGCTCGCTCGCGAGAAAATTGATGTGATCGTCGCCGGTGCGCTGGAAAAGGAGGTGGTGTTGCATCCGTTTTTAGGCAACGTTGCGCGCCGCCTTGTGCGTGAAGCGCCTTGCTCGGTGATGCTTTTTACCGCGCCGGGAGCAAGACCTAAACCGCTGCGCCGGATCGTCTTTGTTGCTGATTATTCTGATACGCGATTGGATGCCTTGAAGAGGACGTTGTCTTTCGCCGCAGCCGAATCGTGCGAGCGGCTTTATGTCATTCGTATCATCACCACGTTTGATCAGGCGCGCGCATCGATCCGGGGGAAACCAACGAAACGTTCAAAATCGAGCGGGGACAATGATGAAGAAGAGGCGCTGGAAAATTTTGTTTTGTCAGCGGGCGCAACCGATGTCCCTATCGAGGCGCGTTGCATCCGCGGAAATACCGGGCTGGCCGCTTCGGATTTTGTTCAATCCGTGAAGGCGGACCTGCTGGTAGTGCCGCTGCAAAAAAAGGCCGGTGGGTCTCCGCAATTGCCAAGTAATATTGCGTGGGTAACAGACGTTATACCGTGCAATCTATGGGTGATACGGTGAATCCAGCTGGCGGGCTTGCCCGGGACCTGTAGAGAGGTTTGTGTCACACGCCTTTCTTTCCGATTCGGCGCTTGATACAACCGCTGCTACAACAGCGCATGGAGCCTGAATTTCAACCCTACGGTTTGCCGCATCTCACGGTCATTTTCCTCACGATCGTTCTGCCGTTCGCGCTGGCCGCGCTCGTTTGGCGCACAAAATCTTTCCGGGTCGAAAAAGTGATTGTAGGCGTTCTCTCCGCCGTTCTCGTGTTGAACTATGTTGCCTACTTAGTTTTTGTGCGCAGCCACGTCAGTGTTCGATGGCAGGATATGTTGCCGCTGGAGCTCTGCGATTGGGGAATTCCCGTTGTAATCGTAGCAATGTGGACCGGAAATCAGCGCTGGTTCGAGGTGGCATATTTCTGGGGGATTGGCGGGACATTGCAAGCGGTGCTCACTCCCAACTTGCGCTTTGGTTTTCCAGATTGGCGATTCATCAGCTTTTTCACCTCGCATTGCGGGATCATCATCGGCGTGGTCTTCCTGATGTTGACCCGCCGATGCCGGCCATATCCGATGTCGATCCTGCGCGTGTTTTTGTGGTCGGAACTTTACTTTGTCATCACGTTGACTGCCGATGCCTGTACCGGACACAATTACGGATTCTTGCTGCACAAACCCGAAGCATTTTCGATTTTGAGTTTTCTTTCCGACTCGCGTCCGCTTTACCTTCTGCAAATGCACGGACTGGCCTTGTTGTTCTTTCTTGGGCTTTATGCGCCGTTTGCCTTTTACGATCTGGTGACGAAAACCCCGGCGACGACTCAATAAGAAACGCGGTCATTCGGAGCGGAGCGAGGAACCTCCCATTCGGTGATTGGTGACACTTGATAGTTTGAGTAATGTTCGCGCGAATATGAGGTCCTTCGCCGTCTCCGCGGCTCGGGATGACACCTTGAGTAAATAATGAGGAAGAAACGGAAGCCATTGCACGTTGGCAAAGTCACAATTGGTGGCAAACGACCGGTATTCATCCTCGGTCCGTGCGTGATCGAGTCGGAGAAGTTTGTCTGGCGGATGGCAAAGAAGATTGCTGAAATCTGCCGGGCCGAAGACATCGATTTTATTTTCAAGACGTCATACGACAAAGCGAATCGAACCTCTGTGCGTTCCTTTCGGGGAGTTGGTGTGCGTGAAGGCTGCCAGATTCTTGCAGACATCGGGCGAGACTTGAACGTTCCTGTCACAACAGATATTCATTTGCCTGCCGAAGCCGAGATTGCCGGCGAAAAGATCGACATGTTGCAAATCCCGGCGTTTCTTTGCCGCCAAACCGATCTCCTCCGCGCGGCGGCGAAAACAGGTCGCGCGATCAATGTAAAAAAAGGTCAGTTTCTTGCGCCGTGGGACGTGCGCAATATCGCGGAGAAATTGATTGCGTTCGGAAATGAGAAATTCTGTTTCACGGAACGCGGGACGAGTTTCGGCTATAACAACCTCATTGCCGATATGCGCTCGCTCTATTGGCTGCGCGATGCCGGCTACCGCGTGATTTTTGACGCTACACATTCGGTACAGCGGCCGGGTGGAGCAGGGGACTCGACATCCGGCGACGGTGTTCTGGCGCCTGCGCTGGCGAGGGCGGCGATGGCTACCGGATGCGACGGAATATTTATGGAGGTGCACGAAAACCCCGCCCGCGCGTTATCAGACGGGCCAAATCAGATTCCCTTAAAGGATTTGCCGAAGCACCTGCGCATGTTAAAGGCTATTCATGCTGCCGTCTCAGGTAGGGGCGATTGACCCGCCTTCGCTGCGCCACGGCGCGACAGGCCTCAATTGCCCGGGTAACAAGGGTATCATGCGCGGAGAGCGAGCGGTTCGGGCCTGCCGCCCCGTAGGTCGCCCCGGCGACCCAAGGCGGATGAACCGCCCGTACCTGCGCAGGATGTTGTCGATTTGGCTAGTACCGATCTTGCTGTCCGTTTTGGTGGCGGCACCTCAAGTATCAGGTCAGTCAAAAGGCCGCAAAAAGAAAGCGGGCACGTCAGCGGCGGCGGGTGGATCTCCCGGGGAACGGAGCTTGACGAATATTCCGTTGCCAATTGGTCACGAAGCCAAGGGCCTTGTGTTACCAGATTTCGATCAGGACGGTCGTCTACGGGGAAAATTTGAAGCGGGGACCGCTCACCGGATTGATGAGGAACATGTAGGCTTTGAACACCTCAAAATTACAACCTACACTCCGGAGAGTCAGCCCGATCTCCGAATCGACATGCAGACCTCGGTGTTGGATTTGAAGACTCGGATTCTAAGCTCCCAACAGCGCACAACCATTCAGCGATCGGATTTCAACATCGCTGGCGATTCGGTGCAGTTTGACACGAACGCGAAGACCGGACGATTGATCGGAAATGTGAAGATGGTCATCACTGACAAATCTCATTTGACCGCAAAACCAAACGCGACCGAATGAAAAAAATAGCGGTGTTGGTTTTGTTTATCGCATGCGCGATGGCGGCTCGATCCTCGGGACAGATTGCTGCTGCGCCGGCAAGCTCTCCCGTGCCTGTCAGGAAGGCTGAGAAACCAGCGAAAGCCAAAGCGAAAAACAAAGATAAAAAGAAAGAAGATCAATCATCTCCCACGAACTTGTTTGGTTCGAGCTCTGCCGGGCTGCAATCCAATCAACCGACGACAACGGAAATCTATGCGGATGAGGCTTTTTTTGATTCAACCAAGAACATGGGCATCTTTAGCGGCCGTGTGAAGGTGGTCGATCCGCGTTTCAATCTTCAATCTGACAAGTTAACCGTGTTCATTACAAAAGGACAAAACCAGAGCCTGGAGAAAGCCGTCGCTGAAGGGAATGTGGGACTCGTGCGCGAGCGACCCAGTCCGAACGGTGGACCTCCGACTCGCGCAGTTGGCCGCGCCGATAAAGCCACTTACACAGCTACTACCGGGGATGTTGAACTGGTGGGAACACCGCGTGTGCAGGAGGGACCAAATTTGCACGTGGCCACCAGTCCCGATACGGTCATGATCGTCAGTCAGAATAGTCAGCTAAGGACGCACGGCCCCAGTCGCACCGAAATTGTTCAGCAGCCAAACGAAGGGAAAAAGGAAGAAAAAAACGCCGAAGCAAATCCCTCCGAAACTCCAGCTGCCCAGGTATCGCCCGCTCCGTCTCTGCCAAAACCATGATTAGCCAAGCTGCGCCTGTTTCGACTCGGAAAGCTCCGCCGCCGGTCACAACCAAAGCGGAGACGGTTCTAAACACCGATCAACTGGTCAAGATCTACGGGGGCCGAGCAGTTGTGGACGGAATCAACATGCACGTTGGCGCCAGCGAAATTGTGGGACTACTCGGACCGAACGGAGCAGGTAAGACTACGAGTTTTTACATGATTGTTGGTCTGGTCAGACCAAACAGCGGTCGTGTGATTTTTTCGGATACCGACGTCACTGACTATCCGATGTACAAGCGCGCACGGCTTGGCATGGGTTATTTACCCCAGGAAGAATCGATCTTTCGGAAAATGACGGTCGAACAAAACATCCTCGCCATTTTGGAAACGCTTCCGCTGAGCAAGGCCGAACGGCGGAACCGCTGCGACCAGCTGTTGCACCAGTTTGGTATTGAGCGGATCGCTAAAAATACCGCGCTCACATTAAGCGGTGGCGAGAAACGGCGGTTAACCATCGCGCGGTCGCTGGTCACGCAGCCTAAGTTGTTGATGCTCGATGAGCCGTTCAGCGGCGTTGATCCCATCGCCGTGTACGATGTGCAGCAAATTATCGTCAACCTGCGCAAATCGGGGCTTGCGATCATGATCACCGACCACAACGTGCGCGAGACCCTTTCTATCGTGGATCGCGCGTATTTGATTTATGATGGCCGCGTCGAGAGCGAAGGCACAAAGGATTTTCTCATCAACGATCCCATCAGCCGTCAGCTTTATCTCGGCGAGCGCTTCAAGATGTGATGTTTAAATGGCGATGCCGAATGACGTCGGATTGCTCCTGAGCGCTTGAAAGAATGCAGGAGGCGCGCGTCGGGAAGATGTTCCAACGATTACTGTTGCGCATCGCCCGGTGCGCGGTCGCGGCTCCGCTGATTGGGTTTGCTCAACAAACGCCCGCGCCGACAAATCCTGTTTCCCCTGAAACCGCAACGCGGCGCGCGGAAATTCAAAAGGTAGAAGAGTCGCTCCCAAAGATCGCAGATCGAGGCGCGGCGTTGTTTTTTCTTGCCAGGCGCTACGCGCAACTCGGCGATTCAGATAGGGCTCTCTCGTTATTGAAAGAGTGCATCTCGCGGGACGAAGGGTTTGATCCTGCTGAGCTGCCGCAATTTGAGCCGTTGCACTCCAACGCCGCATTCCACGCGATTGCCGAAGAGGTTCGCCGCCGTCGTTCGCCGGTCCACCACGCGCGCGTGGCATTTACTCTTTCTGAAAACGATCTCTTTCCAGAGGGAATCGCGGCGGATCTTAAACAGCACGTCTTCTACATGGGCAGCGTGAAACAGAAGATTGTGCAGATTACCGAAAACGGCAAAGTCTCAGATGCTGTAACGCCGGGCGACTATCGATTCCCGGAACTGAATGGGATCAAAGTCGATCCTAAAGATCATGGACTGTGGGTAGCAAGCGCGGATGAACACAATTCAGAGCTGTTGCACTTTGATGCGCAGGGAAAACTGGTCGAGCATTTCCCTCCACCGGGCAGTGGACAGCACGCGCTGAACGATCTCGTTCTTTACGGTTCGAATGAAATTGATGTGACCGACACGCTGGCGAACGAAGTGTATCGGTTCGATCGCAAGAAGCACACTTTCACGTCACTTTCATTTCACCGGCCTTTACTCTATCCCAACGGCATCGCTTTATCAGATGGCGGCCAGCAGCTTTATGTCGGCGACATTCTGGGCGTGATCCAAGTTGACCTGCGAAATAATCAAACCCACGAAGTAGAACCAGGTAGACACAATACGCTTGCCGGTATCGATGGGCTTTATTGGTACAAAGGCAGCCTCATTGGCGTGCAGTACGGCAACGGACCATATCGCGTCGCCCGCTGGCGACTTTCGGCCGATGGACTGCGGGTCACTTCTACGGAAGTCTTCGAATATCGAACGCCGCTAATCAGCTTTCCCACGACCGGCGCAATCATGGGAGGAAACTTCTACTTCATCGCCAACACCGGAATCAACAATTACAAGGATGGAAAGGTAGTCGATCCCAGCAAACTTGAACCTATCAATATCGCCGTTGTCCGGCTTGACTGATTTCGTTGTCGGGGAACTCGTGATGAATCATCGTGGGAAAACAAAGCCGAGTTGTGGCGGCAGCGCCCAGCAAGGTCCTTGCGAAAGTTTTGCGAGAACGCTAGTTCAGGAGGTTGTCTATGGACTTAAAACACTGTGTCATATTGAAAATCTGCCCAGTCATTCCGGTGGCCATTGGGAGCGCGTTGCTTTTGGCTTACATCAATCCTGGATACGCTGCTTCGCAACGCAGCGCAGAGAGCGATCGCCAGGCGTTGATCGCCATCGAGAACGAATGGTTGACCGCCCACGATGCGCCAACACTCGAGCGCATTCTGGCCGCGGATTTCGTGCATCCAGTCCCGAGTGGGGACTTTCTTACCAGAGCGCAGCATATCGAGTGGGTCACCAAGCACCCACCGGCAGCCAACTTGAAGTCCCGCTTTGATCGCCTGGACGTGCGCCTCTATGGCGACGTGGGCATCGCGAACGGGAGCGTGGTGACCAGGGACGAAAATGGCAAGGAAATCGGCCGGAACGTATTTACCGATGTATTCCTGTTTCGCGATGGGCGCTGGCAGGCCATCAACGGGCAAGAAACTGAAGTGCGAAAGATGACTCAGCCTGAACGATGAAAGCTCAAGTCTATCGGCCCTATGAAAATTCTCGTTACTGGCAGCTCCGGGCATCTCGACGAAGCGGTCCTGCGCGGCTCGCCCGACACGGGACACGAGAGCATGGGGTTCGCAGAGTTATCACGCGGTGAAATGACAACATCGCGGTGCCATCATTCCAAGCTTCGCAGAGCTTCGCTTGACGTCACACTTGACCCCGAGCCAACCTTCCGTAGCATCAGCCAACGGCAATGGAGTTTGCCGTCCCCACCTAAGGGCGGGGAAAACCGCGCGAGCTAATGACTCCTTCCAGACGGAAGGAGTTTTATAATGCTCAATTACATTTGGGTAATGGCAGGCGGTGCACTGGGAACCGGAGCGCGATTCTGGGCCTCGGGATTTGTCGCCCAACGATTCGGTGAGTTTTTCCCGCTCGGCACACTCGCCGTCAATGTGACCGGTTCATTCATCATCGGTTTTTTCGGGGCGTTGACCGATCCGCAGGGACCATTTCTGATCCCGTCACGCTTTCGTCAGTTTTTCATGATCGGCGTATGCGGCGGCTACACGACTTTCTCGTCGTTTAGCTTGCAGACCCTCGATCTTGCTCAAGACGGCGATTGGGCAAAGGCGGGAATGAACGCACTGCTTTCGTTCGCTGGCTGCTTTGTCGCGGTCTGGCTCGGGCGCCTGCTCGCGCACGCGGTATTGCCCAAATAAAAAAGCCTTATGCATTTACCCGAAGAAGCTGTTCTGCTGCGAATTTTTATTGGCGAAGATGATCGCTGGCAACATCGACCGTTGTACGAAGCGATTGTGATGAAAGCGCGCGAGATGCATCTCGCCGGCGCGACCGTGCTTCGTGGTCCCATGGGTTTCGGCAAATCGAGTCATCTGCACACCGCAAAAATCCTGCGGCTCTCGATGGATCTGCCACTGGTGATCGAAATTGTAGATAACGAAGAAAAGATCAAGGAGTTCCTGCCTGTGCTCGAAGCAATGATGGGCGGCGGTCTGGTTACCCTGGAAAAAGCAAAAGTGATTCATTATCGGCACAAGGAGCAGCAAGGAGGGAAGTGATGTTCGGGAACGTCTGGTTCATCGCGGCGGTCTGGATGGGATTGGCGCTCATCGCCAGCCTCATGTCAATCTGGACGGGCATCTCCGTAGCGCTGGTGGAAATAGTTGTCGGTGTCATCGCCGGGAATCTTGCGGTTGGTTTGGAGGGCGGGACTCTTCAGTTCAGTATCGCCAGCGCCACCGCCGAAACCGGTGGTCTGCACCACATCTTGCAATCGACGGAATGGACGAATTTTCTTGCTCTTTTAGGCAGCGGAGTGCTGACCTTCCTTGCCGGCGCGGAAATCGATCCGCTTTCTCTGAAGGCGAACTGGCGGGCAAGCGTGATTATCGGCACGCTTTCATTTGCGGCGCCGTTCGCGGTGGTCTGGCTTGTTGCCGAGTTTGTCTTTGGCTGGTCGCTGCACGAGGCACAGCTCGCAGGCGTTGCGCTTTCCACTACGTCGGTTGCGGTTGTTTACGCGGTAATGATCGAAGGCGGCTTCAGCGACACTGCCATGGGCAAAATGATTCTGGCGGCGTGCTTCATCACAGACTTCGGCACGGTGCTCGCCCTGGGAACCTTGTTCGCGAACTTCAACTTGTGGCTGCTCGTTTTCATTATCGTGATGTGCCTTTTCCTTTGGTGGATGCCGCGCTGGACCCAGTTCATTATCGGAAAATTTGGAGCCACGCGCGTTAGCGAGCCGGAGGTCAAATTCATCTTCTTTGTTTTATTTTTTCTGGGCGGGCTGGCCAGCAACGCGAAAAGCGAAGCGGTTTTACCAGCGTATCTCGTTGGTCTGGTCGTGGCGGGAGTGTTTCTCCGCGACAAGACACTTGTGCATCGAATGCGCAGCATCGCATTTGCAGTGTTTACCCCGTTTTACTTCATCAAAGCAGGCCTTTACGTGTCGCTGCCGGCGCTCTGGACGGGCCTATTCGTAATCCTGGCATTTCTCCTTTTGAAAATGGTGACGAAAATTGTCGGCGTTTTCCCACTGGCTCGCTTGCATTACATGAAGCCAAAGGAAGCAACCTACACGACGTTGTTGATGGCGACGGGCCTGACCTTTGGAACGATCTCTTCTCTCTATGGTTTGCAGAACCACATCATCGATCAAAAGCAATATACGATCCTGGTCAGCGTCGTCATTTTAAGCGCGTTCGTGCCGACGTTGATCGCGCAAAAACTTTTCCAGCCAACCATCGAAATGATGCATGCCTGGGGCCGTATTTATCGTCGCCGACTTGGCACGCTCTCAGTCGAAGACATCGATACAGACGTCGAAGAGGAGAATCGTGCAGTTAACGCAGACTTCTCAGGCGAGAGCCGAGCCTGAAAATGTGAGTGTGAGCGAACAGCTTGGCCGTAGCGTGCTGACGACAGCTAAATACTGTGATTTGGCCGAAGTTCTGAATGAAGCTGCAACTTGTATCGGCCGTCCCTCCGCAAGCCAGATAAGGACTCTGGAGCGCCTGAACGTGTTGCGGGAACGATTGGCAACAGAGCGTTTTCAACTTGCCGTGCTGGGCCAATTCAAGCGAGGCAAAAGTACGGTGCTTAACGCATTGCTCGGACAACGGGTGTTGCCCATCGGCGTCGTGCCGGTTACTGCGATTCCGACATTCCTGGAGCCTGCAACCACTCCGGCGATCCGCGTTACGTACATTTCCGGTAAACTGGAGAAAATTACGCCGAAAGACACCGAGGCATTACGTGAGAAGCTCACTGCATTCGTGACCGAAGAAGGTAACCCGCGCAATGTGTTGAATGTCGCGCGTGTGGATGTGTTCCTGTCCGCCAATTTGCTCAAGCGAGGCGTTGTGCTGATCGACACTCCGGGCATCGGTTCGACGCATCGCCATCAAACCGCTGCGGCAGATGCGGTCCTCCCCGAATGCGATGCGGCGCTTCTGATTGTGTCGGCCGACCCGCCGATCACCGAGGTTGAAATGGAGTATCTTGCGCGCATCCGGCAGACCGTGGCGCAGTTGATCGTCGTCTTAAACAAAATCGACATCATCGAACCGCATGAGCGGAAGAAGGCAGCGGATTTCCTGCGCAGTGCGCTCGTCGATCATGCAGGACTCGACCCGTTCACGCCGATTTTCAGTTTATCCGCGCGCGATGCTCTTCGGGCCAAAGAATCTGGCGACGCTGAAGCTCTCGCCAAGAGTGGATTTGCTGACCTCGAAGGTCATTTGGTTCGATTCCTCGCGACTAAAAAACGCGAGACACTGAACGCGGCTGTCGCGCGAAAGGCAGCTGCCTTGGTTGCGCAATTGGAACTCGAAACTGAGATCGCAGTCAAATCGCTGCGTTTACCGGTGGAAGATCTCGAGCGGCGGATGGCCACCTTCGATGACGCAGCACAACAATTCCAGGTGGAGCGACGCACGGCGAATGACCTTCTGGCTGGTGACCGTTTGCGCGCATTGCAGGAGCTCGAAGCGGAGGCGGAACGGCTCCGGACTCAGGCTCGTCACAATCTCCAGCGCGAACTCGATCAGGCGTTGGCTGCCGGTGAAGATTCGGAGGACGCGCGGGCACGACTCAGCGCGAGCGTTATTGAATTTTTCGAGGAGGCACTGCGAGATGTGATTCGCAAAGTCGGCGCGCGACTGGAAGAAGCTTTGCGCGGTCATCAACGCCGTGCGGATGAATTGATTACGCTAGTACGGCAAACGGCGGCCAATCTTTTAGACATCCCGTTTCACGCGCCCGAGAGTAGTGAGGCGTTTGAAGCCAGGCGCGAGCCGTTTTGGGTAACTGCCGCACGAACATCGGAACTAAACCCGATTCCACCTGGCGCATTCGACAGGTTTTTACCTGCGCCCATGCGAAAAAGGAGGATGCAAAAACGACTGCTCGAAGAGATCGATGCCGTGGTGGTTCGCAATGTGGAGAACCTCCGCTGGGCTACGCGGCAGAATATGGAGGATACGTTTCGGAGCTTTGGCGCAGAGCTGGATGAGCAATTGGCAATGAGCTTGGATGCCACTCGCGGTGCAATGGAAAAGGCGCTTCAACAGCGCAAGCAACACTCTGAGCAAATCGATTTTGATATTGAGACCAAGCAAACAGCGTTATTGCAATTGGCTGAAATTGCTCAAACTTTGGCGCGGCAGCAAACGGAGCAGGTGCAGTCGCATACCTTACCGGAGCCACCGCCACCGCCTCTCGAAATATGACCACATTTTACTGTCCGGCTTGTTGGACAGAGGTCGCAGAGAGCACGACTGGCTGCCCGCATTGTTATACCGAGATTTCGGAGCGAATTTCGCAAGCAGATTACACCGATAAGCTCATCGCTGCCCTGCGTCATAAGGAACCGATGACTCCGGTGCGTGCCGCGTGGATTCTGGGGGAACGCCGCGAACAAAAGGCCGAGCCCGCGCTCGCAAAAATTGTGAGAAAAGCCAAGGACGCTTTTCTAGTGGAGAGCGCGGTCGAAGCGCTTGGGAAAATTGGCGGGAGCGCAGCAACCGAGACAGTGCGTGGCGCGACTCAGCATTTAAGTCTGCGCGTACGCGTAAAGGCGCGCGAAGTTTTGCAACAGCTTGAATCGAAGGCAGCAGATCGAATTCGTTGAGCGCGGCACACAGTGGCAATCCATGGTCATGATCACGGCGGTCGATCTGCAGCGCAGCGGATTCCGGTGAGCAGAATGTTGGTAAAGCAAGGCGTATTAGCGCGGCGCATCGCGCAACGAAATTCGAGTTTGTTTTTCCGAAGGCAATTGCCGCCGCGGATGACGCGGCCGATCCCCGCCCGCGACGGCGCAAGATTCCCCGCAGCATAGCGCTTATAAACAGCCGGCTGATACCAATCGGCGCACCATTCCTCGACATTACCGGCCATCTGGCAGACGGCGTAGGGCGAGCAGCCGTTTTCAAACGCATCCACTGGCACTGTCGTTTCTCTTTTATCGTGGCTGCCCCACCAGCAAAGCCGGTCCGGGTCCCATTCGTTACCCCACGGGAAAATGCGCCCGTCGTCACCGCGCGCAGCCTTTTCCCATTCAATTTCAGTCGGCAACCGCAAACCTGCCCAATGGCAATAGGCCTCGGCGCCAAACCAGGTGACATTGATTACTGGATGCGCCTTGAATTCAGGTACCGCGAAGTACGATCGTCCTTGGTGCGACGGCACAATGCGGTCGAGCCACGACACGCACAGTTGGCGTTGCTGTCTTGACGGGTGCATTTCAGTGAGAAACCGCGCGAACTGTTCGTTCGTTACCTCAAAGATGGCGAGATAGAAGGCGTTGAGCTTAGCACGGAACTGCGGCGTCTCGTGCAAGAGCGCAAACTGTGGCCCGGCCTTGTCCATTCGCTTTGCCGCTTCGGTTTGTTCGTGGGTCGAACCCATGATGAATTCGCCAGGTGGAATGAGTCGCATTAGCGAACCGTCTCTTTCGTTTGTCCAAGTCTCCATCATTTTCGCGCTCTTACCGGTAACCTAAAAGTAATCGTCCAGAGCTTGATTTCATCGGAGACCAGTGGCTAGTTTCAAGTGGCAATGGAGTTTGCTCGCCCCAAAAGTTTTCGGGGCAAAACGCCGAAAGGCTGATGACTCCTACCGAGAAAATTCGGAAGGAGCCCGTCGATTCAGAGTGAACTCAGGAGCTAACCTTGCGGCCGATTTGCGAACGCGTGGTTGTGCGGTTTGCAATCACGTCATCAAAACGGCGCGCGATTTTTTTGCACAGTGGCAGTACGCGCTATCGCGGGACGCGGCAACGCAAACGAAGTTCGCGGAAGGACTGGGCTTTTGTCCGCGCCACACTTGGCAACTGCACAATATGTCTTCGCCTTGGGGTGAGTCGGTTGGGCTGGCCGCGTTGACAGAAGAGATCTCTCACCTGATTGCCAAGACAGAATGCGATGAAACTGCCAGCTTTAGTCTCCACAAAATTCCCCGTGGTCGAGCGAATTGCCGCGTTTGCGTGATGCTCGAAGAGGCGGAGCAGGCTTACGTTAAGCGCTTGGCGATTTTTGTCTCTGACGAGCAAGGTGCACAAACTTACAAGCATTCCGGAGGAGTTTGTCTCCGTCATCTGGCGCGAATGCTTGCGATCGTGTCGAAACCGGTTCGTGAGTTTCTACTAAGCACCGCGTCCCGTCGATTTGAACAGATCGCGCAGCAGATGCGTAGCTACGTAGCGAAGCGTGAGGCTGTTCGGCGCGATCTGATCAGCGCGGATGAAGAGGACGCTTCCCTGCGTGCACTGATTCACATTGTCGGCGCAGAAGAGTATTCCGCTCAATGAACAAGAGCTTTGCATTCTTCGGTCGCGATGAAGAGATCCAACAACTCCGCAGTTTGCATGGTTTGCGCAGACACGTCCTCATCGTCGGGCCAGCGGGCATCGGCAAAACGGCGCTTTTGCGGCAGATTGGGCGGCACTGTCCATTGCTGGTCTGCGGCGAGACATCGAGTCTGCGTCGCATTTGCGACACCATTGAACGGCAACTCGCCTGGACCCATCACAAGCTCAATGTAATCGAGCGGAAGAACCGCTTGCTTGCTCATCTGGTGCGACGGGGCGAGCCAGTTGCATTCGATCACGTGGCGCACACGCCGCCGCGCGTGGCGCGATTCATGAATCTTCTCGCGCAGAAAACTCCGGTCTGGATCGCGTGCCGCTCAGATCGCCCGCACGACATCGGGCATATCTGGGAGCACTTGCATAAATTCACGCGCCTGCAGCTCGCCCCGCTTACAGCACAAGATACGAGCCAATTCATCCTCAAAGCCGTTGCCGAGGGAAACATTCAAGCGGATGCAGCGGAGCATCTCGACCAATTACATCGAATGAGTGAGGGCAATCCGCGTATCTTAGAGGAACTCTTGGTGGAACTGGCCACGCGAGAGTACAAGCTGGATGGAATCTGTGGTCTCCATCTCCTCGATCTGGATCGGCGCATTCATGAGGTGGTGGCATCGGCGTCTCTACCGATGAAACCTGAGAATCGGCAAGAAGCCGGTGCTGCGAAACCATGACAGACGAAACCAGCGCCCACGGATTTAGCGAACATCACCAGCGACATGTGCGCACGACGTTTCAGTACATCGACAAACTGCTCTCCGAGGCTGATCACGTGATGACAGATGCCGGTTCGCCCTCGCCATTCCAGAGACATTCGGACGATACGACACCGATCCAGCGCAAGGTGATGCACGATTACATCGTCCGAATTCGCGAAGCGATGCGACATGTGATGGATGAACTGAATATCCCGCCACCCGAGCCGCACTCTGGCGCCGTGTGGGCAGCCGCCATCAATCTAATGTACTGCTCGATCTCTCTCAATGAACTCACGCCGGGGCGCATGCGCGCATACGGACCGCTTTCTCCTGAGGCCGCCGATAAATTGGACCGTATCCGTGCGGAGTTGGATGGGCTCGTAGCCAAGCTGCGAACTTATTTGGGCCGAGGTGCCGGTGGCGATCTGCAACAGCGGCTTCAGCAATTCGGAAAAACGAGCTACGAAATTCGACTGTTGAGCGAAATCGAGAGGATCGTAACCGCGCACGGTCTCGTAGAATTTCGAGGCACGCTCGGCATGCTGCTCGACCGAATGGAATCGGCAGCGTTTGAGGTCGGAGTTTTTGGTAGAGTGAGTTCCGGTAAGTCGTCACTGCTTAATTACATCTTGCAAACGGACGTTTTGCCGATTGGCGTTACGCCCGTCACCGCAATCCCAACACGGATCAGCAACGGACCTGTTGCGGAAGCTGGAATCGAATTTGCCGAAGCGCAGCCGCGGATCATTCCATTATCGGAGCTGCCAGAATTCGCGACAGAACAGAAAAATCCAGGGAACAAGAAACATGTCACGCGCATCTTCGTTAAACTGCCGTCTGACCGTCTTGCCGAGGGCGTTACATTCGTTGATACGCCTGGGCTGGGCTCCCTGGCGGTTGCAGGCGCACAGGAGACAATCGCCTATCTGCCGCGGTGCGATCTTGGCATCGTGTTGATCGACGCTAGTGCTGGTCTTACCCAGGACGATCTCGTCGTCGTGCAGGCGCTTTACCAAGCTGGCGCCAGCGCGATGGTCCTCATCAGTAAGGCCGATCTATTTAGCGCCACCGAGCGTGAACAAATGATTTCATACGTAAGGACGAACTTGCTCGATCAACTTCACATCGAACCACCGGTACACGCGGTCAGCGTATTGGGTGCGGAATCGGGGTTGTGTGATCGCTGGTTCGAAACCGAACTGCGGCCCTTTCTGACGCGACATCAAGAACTCGCCATCACCTCGCAAAAGCGCAAGGTCGGTGCGCTGCGTGAGGCCGTCATCGGTGCCTTGGACCGGCGGGTGCAATCGAGCTCGGAGACGGCTTCGGTTGGCAACGTCGGTTTACCTAAAAAGGCGGCCGAGGCATTGCGTGAAGGCGACCGCGTGTTGGAGCGCGCACAAGGCGAATCGTTTTTTTTAACGCGGAAAATCGCAAAGATGCCGCGCGCGATCATTGATGTCGCCGCGGAACGGATCGCAGCTGCGTTGATCGAGTCAGGAAACGCGAATGTTGGCTCAATCTTCACCGATACACTCAAAAGCCTTATTGCTGAACCTGTCGCTGCCACTCTCCGGTCGATAGAGCAGACGCGCTCGGAGCTTGGAAAGGCCTTGGAAATCGCTGCATCGGCTTCCGAATGGGCAGCTCCTGATGAATTGCCAAGCCCGGCCGGCATGCCCATGCTGGATGTGAACGAGATTTCCCAAAAGATCGTAATTGAAAAACCACGCGTGCTTTCATTGTTTGGCGGGAGTGCGGTAGCGTCTTACGTTCGACACAGATTAGAAAACGGATACGATCGCATCCTGCTGGAGTTTCTGAGTCTCTACGCAAACCGCCTGCGTCGCTGGATGGAGCAGAGTATCAACGCATTGCGCAATGCGTTTCATGAGTTGTCTGATATGCATCGCACGCATTTTGAAACCCCTCCGGCGGCGGCGGATGCGTCAAAGGAGATCCAAAAGGATCTGTGTATTTTGCGTGAATGGGGAACGAGTGACGAAGTGCCCTCGTGATCTGGTGAATCCTTGCACGGTTACATCGGACTTACGATTCAACGGGTTCAAGATTTAGCGTGGCGGAGCATTGGAAATTACGCGCTATTCACGCTAGAAGTTAATCCTCATGGCGGAACGACGCGGGACTCAGACGATCACCTCTCCAAGCGATCAGCGGAAAAGCGTCCCGGTTGTGACGGTCGACAGCTTTTACAATTGGCACGCCGACAAGTTGCAGATGAAGCTGGAAGGGCCGCGGGTTGGGTTCCATCGGAAAATTCGCGAGCCAACCATCAATCGCCCCGGGCTTGCTCTCTCGGGGTTCTACACTTATTTCGCCGAGAAACGGGTGCAGGTTCTGGGTGCGGCCGAGCATTCCTATCTCAAAAGCTTGCCTTCAAGGCTGCGTATCAGGCGATTTCAAAAATTATGCGAGCGCAAAATCCCGTGTCTGGTGATGTCGCGGGGATTTCATCTTGCGCCGGAGTTGCTGTCGGTTACAGCAAAAGCACAAATCGCGGTCTTTCGCACCCCCATGATTACCATGAAGTTCATTAATGCGGCAACGATCGCGCTGGAGATGGATTTTTCTCCCACGGTCACCGAGTTTGGCAGCATGGTGGATATCCTTGGTGTAGGCGTTTTGATTCGCGGTGCGAGCGGAATTGGCAAAAGCGAATGCGTTCTGGGACTGATCGAGCGCGGTTACAGTCTCGTGGCCGACGACGTGACCCGAATCACTTCGCTCGAAGGACGGGAACTGATGGCAACAGCTCCCGAATTGACTCGCAATCACATGGAGGTGCGCGGTATTGGCATTATCGATGTGGCCAAGATTTTCGGCATCGGCAGCATTCGAGTCGAGAAGCGTCTCGACCTCGTGGTCACGCTCAAGGATTGGCACGAGGTGGACGAGGTTGATCGGATCGGGCTGGATCGCGAATTTTATGAAATTCTTGGGCTTCAGGTGCCGCATGTGACTATTCCGGTGCGGCCCGGCCGTGACATGGCGCGCTTGATTGAAGTTGCGGCGATGGACGAAAAATTGAAAGGCCTGGGCCAAAACAGCGCGGTCGACTTCAATGCCAGGCTGCTCAGTTTGATGGAGCGCCCGGCTTCGGTCCCCGCGGCGACCTCCGGCGTGGGAGGTAAGGGAGCTGGCTGATGGGTTTGCTGTATAGGAAAGCGGGCCGCGCCGAGCCTCACCGGAAGATTGAAAAAGATCTTTCGATTACCAATCGGCTGGGACTTCACGCACGACCGGCGGCCATGTTCGTGCGAATAGCGAGTCGTTACCGCTCGGAAATCTGGGTATCGAAAGAGGGGGAAGTGGTAAATGGCAAAAGCATCATGGGTCTGATGATGCTTGCCGCTGGACAGGGGTCCAAGCTCCTTATCTGCTGCGAAGGTCCGGACGCCGACAAGGCAATGGAAGAACTTGAGGGGTTGATCAAGGCTGGCTTTAACGAGGATTGAGTACGGTCGGGGCGCCGGGTCGACCGGACGCCGCACTACGGCGTCCCTGCCAACCCAACCGGGTTCTGGCATTGTTTGACATCTGCTTTACTCTGGCAGGTGCATGAGCGACAGCGCGCGTCAGGAAATCCGGTTTGAAGGAGTAGGCGTCTCTCCGGGAGTGGCCTGTGGTAAGATCCATGTCGTGCGCGATGACTCGGATGACGTCGTGCGTTATCGCATCGCGCCTTCCCAGATCCCGGACGAAATCGGGCGTTTCGAGACGGCGCTTATTCAAACGCGCATGCAGATTCTGGAAATGCAGCAACGCATTGCGGAATCGATCGGAGCGAAAGATGCAGCTATTTTCGATGCGCATCTGCTCGTGGTCGAGGACCGCACGTTGATCGACGAAGTGCTGCGCAAACTGGAAACAGATCTTTGCAATGTTGAGTGGGTTTTTCAGGAAGTCGCCACCCGTTACGCCGAGACCCTGAACAAGATCGACGATCCCTATCTGCGAGAACGAGCGCTCGATATTCAGGACGTGACGAAACGCGTGATTCACAATCTACAGGGCAAGGCTCCCAAGACATTTCTCGCGCTAAGCAAGCCGCACATTCTTGTTGCGCACAATCTCACTCCTTCGGATACCGCAAGCATCAACCGGGCGAACGTGCTTGCAATCGCGACAGACCTGGGCAGTCGCACGTCGCATGCAGCGATTCTGGCGCGGTCGCTCAATATCCCGGCGGTAGTCGGACTGCACGATATCACCGCAAAACTCGAGACGGGCCAAGACGTGCTGGTTGATGGAAGCGATGGCCTGCTGTGCATCAATCCGACCCCAGAAACGATTGCTCACTACGCCGAGATTGAATCAAGGAGGGCCAGAGTTGCCGCGCAACTAAAGGAGTTGCGCACGACAACGTCGACCACGCGCGACGGCCGTCACATTGTGCTGTCAGCAAATATCGAACTCCCGGAAGACGTTAAGGCCGTTGCGGCCAACGGTGCAGAGGGGATCGGACTCTATCGCACGGAGTTCCTTTATCTGAATCGCAGTACCCTGCCAACGGAACACGAACAATTGGAAACGTATCGAAAAGTCGCGGAGCGCGTCCGGCCCGATCCGCTGATTATCCGAACACTTGATCTTGGGGGCGACAAACTCGCGCCAGGCACAGTGGATATCACCGACGAGTTGAACCCTTTCCTTGGCTGGCGTGCTATCCGTCTTTGCCTTGAGAACATCGACCTCTTCAAAACGCAATTGCGCGCCATTCTCCGCGCCAGCACAGTCGGCAACATAAAAATCATGTTTCCCATGATCTCTGGCCTGGAGGAGTTACGGAGTGCCAAGGCCGTGCTTGCCGAGTGTTACGAAGAATTGCGCCGGTCAGGCGTTCCTCTGGCGGAAAAGATTGAAGTTGGCGCGATGATCGAAATTCCGAGCGCGGCCATCTGCGCCAACGCGCTCGCACCCGAGGTGGATTTCTTCAGTATTGGAACGAACGATCTGATTCAGTACGTGCTCGCAGTCGATCGAGTGAACGAAAAGCTCGCGTACCTTTATGAACCGACCCACCCTGCAGTACTGCGCTTGCTCAAAATGATCGCCGAGGCGGCGCATGCCAACAACATCTGGGTGGGCGTTTGCGGAGAAATGGCAGGAGATGTCGCCCTTGTCCCGCTTTTGCTGGGTCTCGGCGTGGATGAGCTCAGCGCGGGCGCGACGCGGGTCCCGCGAGTTAAACGAGCGGTGCAAAGTCTGGCGATACCAGAATGCCAGGAGCTCGTCGAGGAAACGCTCAAGCTTAATACGGCTTCGGAGATTCTGGCGCGCTGCCTGGAATTGGCGGACAAACGCTACGGCGATTTACTCGGCTGATGTCCACGTTAAAGGTTGGAGGGTCGAAGCGGAAACGGAATCGTCATTCGGAGCGGGCGAAGAATCTCTGGAAATTCTTAGGCGCCCAGAGTGAGAGTCAGAGATGTTTCGCTTCGCTCAACATGACAAAGCGGGACTTGCCCGCTTCAACGCTTTAACGGTTCAACGAGCGCGACCGCGGATCGCGCTACTCTTCCGCTTCGGGGTCGGGCTTTAGCCCTTCTTCTTCCATCTTGCGCAAGACGTCGCTCATATCGTCCACTTCATCCCAGACATCCTGACTCACATAAATGGGTGCCTTCTGCTGAGTGGCCATAGCAATGCAATCGCTTGGCCGTCCGTCGAGTTCGATGATCTTTTTCTGATGCAATTCGTTTTCAACTCGAATGATCGCGCGGGCGTAATAGGTGGCATTTTTCAGGTCATTGATAATGACTCGCTCGATCTTTGCACCCAGCGCCGTCAACAAATGGGCCATCAGGTCGTGTGTGAGAGGACGTTCCTTGGTGATCTGGCGCATGAACATGGTGATTGCACTGCCCACGGTTTGATCGACGTAAATGATGAACACCTTGTCGTTGTTGCCGAGGAACACTGCGCACCCGCCGCTTGTCGGCAAAACTGCCCGAACCTGCACTTCGATCACCGTCTTGTTCACAACCGAACGTTATCCGCAGGGAAGCGAAAAACAAGCGGTGTGCACCCGTGCGTCGCGTTTCTCTCATGGGGAACATGCGGATAAAAGCCGAATGAAAATTTTGATTCTGCAGGCTTGCATGTTGAACACCCTGATTGAATATGCGTTTTATGGCGTTCATTCGCCGCACGATCTGATCAAATGAAAAACGAGTGGGACGTTGATGCAGCGATCGCGACCTACAACGTCGATGGCTGGGGCGGCGGATATTTCACCATCAATCCATCCGGCAACGTAGTGGCCCGACCTCTGCAGGAAAACGGCGGTACGATCGATATTCTGGCAGTCGTAAATGAAGCGCGCAATCGCGGTTTAAGTTTTCCGCTCGTCATCCGATTTCAGGATTTGCTTCGACACCGCGTCGAAGCGGTAAACCGCGCATTTAAAGAGGCGATGGCGGAGTTCGGTTACAAGAACGAGTATCGCGGCGTTTTTCCGATCAAGGTCAATCAGTTGCGCGAGGTCATCGAGGAAATTGTCGATGCCGGCCAGCAATTTCATTTTGGCCTCGAAGCTGGAAGCAAACCGGAACTGGTCGCCGCGCTGGCGATGCATCAGGACCCCGAAAGTCTCATCATTTGCAATGGTTACAAAGACGCGGCGTTCATCCGTATCGCGTTGCTCGGCTGCAAGCTTGGCAAAAAAGTGGTCATCGTCGCCGAAAAGCTCGAAGAGCTGGAGCAAACAATCCGCGCCGCGAAGGAAGTTGGCGTGGAACCGCATATTGGTATTCGGGTACGTCTTTACAGCAAAGGTGCCGGTAAATGGGCACCCAGCGGCGGCGAGAACGCAAAATTCGGCCTCGATACTACAAGTCTCGTAGCCGCCAGCGGAATGTTGAAGGCCGCGGGCCTCGCGCATTGCCTCAAACTCATCCACTTTCACGTTGGTTCGCAGGTCCCGGATATTTCCACCATCAAACGCGCCGTGCGTGAAGGCGCCCGTTATTACGCAAAGATTGCAAAGCTGGGACATGAGCTCGGATATCTGGATGTCGGCGGCGGGCTTGGCGTCGATTATGACGGTTCGCGCAGCGATTTCGATAGCTCGGCAAATTATTCGCTCCAGGAATACGCCAACGACATCGTCTGGAACATCATGGAAGTTTGCGATTCGGAAGGCGTCCCGCATCCGGCGATCGTGAATGAAGGCGGCCGCGCGATCGTCGCGCATCATTCGGTGCTGGTGATTGAAGCGTTCAGCTCCATCGAGAAAACGGCGCCGAAGTTGCGAGTGATCGCAAGTGAGAAAGATCACAAGCTGGTAGGCGACATTCTCGACGTGAAACAACGCCTCAAGCGTGGCAATCGCCTTGAGAGCTTGCACGACATCCGGCAGATCAAGGAAGAAGCGCAGCAAACGTTCCATCTGGGCCTGCTTGATCTCGAATCGAAAGCCAAGATCGACACGATTTACTGGCAGCTCGCGCAGCAGATCGTGAACATGCATCGCGGCTTGCGTTTTATTCCCGAAGAAGTCAAGCAGCTCGAAACAACGCTGGGTGATCAGTACATCTGCAATTTTTCCGTTTTCCAATCACTGCTCGATCACTGGGCGCTGGGCCAGTTGTTTCCGATCATGCCGATCCATCGTCTTAACACGCCGCCCGATCGCCACGGAATGATCGTGGATATCACGTGCGATTCCGACGGCAAGATCTCAAAGTTTACAGATTTGCAGGATGTGCGCGACACGATCCCGCTGCATCGCATTGTGCCGGGCGAATTGTATTACCTCGGAGTCTTCATGGTCGGCGCGTATCAGGACATCATGGGTGACCTGCACAATTTATTTGGGCGCGTGACCGAGGTGCACGTTTTCCTCGATCCGGACGAGGAATCCGGCTGGTATATCGAAGAAGTGATTGAAGGCAGCACGATCGGCGAAGTACTTGCCATGACTCAGTGGGACAAGGTCGAGCTGATGAGGCTGCTCAAGGCGCAGGTTGACGACGCCATCAAAACCGACCGCCTCAAGCCCAACGACGCCATGAGACTGCTGGACGATTACGAACGTCTTTTGCAGGAATACACCTATCTCTCGCTTAACGGCGCTAAACCGCCGCCGCAATCAGGGGGTTGGCTTCCACTAAGCTGAGATCGATCGATCTCTTGATCGGCCGCGCCAAGCTCCTCGATGAGAAGGGCCTCGCTTACGCCAGGAATTTAGCATCGCGCACCCCGGTTGGTCCGATTCCATCCCACGCGCGAGCCGCTGGGCGAAGGACGACCTAATGGAAGGCTCGTGACCAAACGGCTCCGCTGCAAGGAGGTTTGGTTTTTGGCTGGTCGCGCTTACGACTTGCCGTGACTGAAAGGAGCGCCTAAAAATTCCTCCTCGTATGCTGGCGCAGACTAGCTGTCCCGATTTGTGGCTTCGCGCCATCACAGTTTGTCATGCTTTTTAATTCGCTCACGTTTATCGTCTTTTTCGCAGTCGTCGTCGCTCTCTACTGGAACATCCGGGGTTGGACGCTGCGCAAAAATCTGCTCGTGGCCGCGAGCTACATTTTTTACGGCGCGTGGAACCCGCCTTTTGCCGCGCTGCTGTTTTCCACAACCGCGATGGATTTCTGGCTCGGCCGGCAAATTGCCAAGGCCCGGGAAGGACATGCAAAGCGCCGCTGGCTCGTGGCCAGCGTGTGCATGAATCTGAGCATGCTCGGATTCTTCAAGTACGGGAATTTTCTTCTCCAAAATTTTCAATGGCTCCTCGAGCGCGTCAGCATCATTTATCGTCCGCCGCACCTGGACATTTTGCTGCCGGTCGGGATTTCGTTTTACACTTTCCATTCGCTCTCTTACACGCTGGATATTTATCGGGGGGTGCTGCGACCGACGCGATCGCTGCGCGATTTCGTCCTCGCCGTTTCGTTTTTTCCGCAACTTGTAGCCGGACCAATTGTTCGGGCGGGCGATTTTCTCCCGCAACTCGTTAGGCCGCCGCGGTTGAAAACCGGACAATTTTGCTGGGGTCTGCTGCTGATGACGCTCGGCCTTTTCGAGAAGGTCGTCCTCGCGGACACGCTGCTGTCCGGTTCGGCCGACCACGTTTTTGGTTATCCCGGTCCGCTCGTGGCGCTGGATTCGTGGGTCGGGGTGATGGCCTTTGCCGGACAGATCTTCTTCGATTTCGCCGGCTACTCAGCATGCGCAATTGGCGCGGCATTGTGTTTGGGATTCCATCTCAAGGATAATTTTCGATTTCCGTACGCCGCGATCGGTTTTTCCGATTTCTGGCGCCGGTGGCACATTTCACTTTCCACCTTCCTGCGCGATTACCTTTACATTCCCCTCGGCGGCAACCAGGTGCGGCCGGTGCGCGCGGCTTCCAACCTTGTCATCGTCATGTTTCTTGGAGGTCTGTGGCACGGCGCAGCGTGGACGTTTGTGGTCTGGGGCCTGCTTCACGGCTCGTATCTGGTCATTGAACGCGTGGTGAGGATTTGTTGCGCCGAGCGTAGGTGGCTTAACAATCCGATCGGCTGGGCAATAGGTGGAGGCGCCACCTTTGTCGCCGTGTGCATCGCCTGGGTTTTCTTTCGCGCGCCGGATTTTACAGTCGCAAGCCGCATGTTGAGCGGAATGTTCGGTGGCCACGCGAAGGGCGACGAGATTCTTTCCACGCGCGAGGTACTGCAAGTGGGGTGTGTAGTTTGTGGAATGATTGCAACACACTGGGTGCTGCGCGACAGCAGCATAGAGGTCGCTGTCACGCGATTGCCGCGGTGGGTAGTCACCGCGGTGTGGGCACTGATGGCCTGCGCCATCATTTTTAATCAGGGACATGGCAATGCGTTCATCTATTTCCAATTTTAAGAAACGCCTCCGTCTGCCGCGGTTGTTTTTCCGAAAACCGTCGCGCGAGGAACAAATTCACGGCGGGCCACCGCTGGAATTTGTACGGCCGATCCCGCCGCTGCCCTGGCGCGGCATCACGGTCATGGTTGTACTAATTGTGCTCGGTGCGACAATGACGTGGGAACTTTATTGCCGATCAATCGGCTACGGCCCGACTCTGAGTGATAACGAAGACATCTGGACATTGCGCCGCCGCCACGTTGAACCGGAATCGCTCGTGGTCATCGGCGATTCGCGCGGTTTATATGACGTGGATCTCGATGAACTCCAAAAAGGTCTGGGCAAACGCCCAATTCAGATCGCCATGGCTGGCAGTTGCGCCTATCCGGTCCTCCAAGACTTGGCTAACGACCAGACGTTTCATGGCACGATCATTTGCAGTTTCGTTCCGCGTTTGTTTCTCGCACCGCCCGGGACTCCGCCAATGGAACACGGAGAAAAGGCCGTCCACCGTTATCATCACCAGACCCTGGCTCAACGCGTGAGCGAGTATCTCGCTTTTCCATTGGAAGAACACATCGCGTTTTTGAACCCGCAAGATCTCACGTTGGAGGATTACTTGAACAAATTGCCAATCCCGAATCGGCCCGGCGCGCTCGTCGCCCCTCCCCTCCCGCCATATTTCGGAACCGTGGACCGGGAGCGGCGCGCGCGAATGATCCAAAAATGCGCGGAACCGAATAGCGCGCTGGCCCGCCGTATTCAACAGATCTGGGTCCCGCTTTTCACGCCGCCGCCACCGCCCAGTTACATTCCGAAGGATGCCTTTTTCGCGGAAATGAATAAAGCGATCGAGGAACGGTTTCGTGATATCACCGCTGCAGTTAAAAAAATCCGCGCACGCGGCGGCAAAATCGTCTTTGTCCGCTTCCCACACAGCGGCGGACTCAAAGCTCTGGAAGATCGCGATACTCCTCGCGAAAAAACGTGGGAACCGCTTTTGAAAATGACCGGCGCTCCGGGCATTTACTATTCCGATTTCCCAGACCTTGCCGGATTCAGTTGTCCGGAATGGTCACACCTCTCCGCCGGCGACTCCGTTGAGTTTAGCAAGCGTCTGGTGCCGCATTTACGGGCGGTCCTTGGCATGTAGTAATTCCATCTCTCACGATCGTCTCAACTTGTCGTTTAGAGTGAAGTCGAGGAATGGAGCGAGTTGATCGAGCGACATAGACGGTTGCGCCGCGATGCTAGCGGCGAGAGAGTCGGGAGACGAACCAGTCAATCGTTGATGTAACATGACGCAGCTTTCTCCAACTCCGATTAAGGACGCTCTGCGCAGCAACGCACCGATCGAGTCGATTCAAGTGCAGGGCTGGGTCCGGACGCGACGCGATTCCAAAGATTTTTTGTTCATTGAGCTGAACGACGGCTCCAGCCTTCGTAATTTACAGATTATCGCGAAGAACACGTTGCCTAATTACCCGGCTGTGCAACGGCTCTCAACTGGAGCATCAATTAGCGTGACTGGTGCGTTGATCGCATCACAGGGTAAAGGACAAAAATGGGAGTTGGTGGCGAATAAAATCGAGGTCGTAGGAACAGCAGACGATTCCTACCCGTTGCAAAAGAAGGGGCATACACCTGAATTCCTGCGCGAAATCGCTCATCTCCGTCCCCGCTCAAATCTTTTCAGCAGCGTCTTTCGCGTGCGCAGTCGACTGGCTTTTGCCGTTCATCAGTTTTTTCAAGAACGCGGTTTTGTTTATGTGCATACGCCAATCATTACTGGAAGCGACTGCGAAGGAGCCGGAGAATTGTTTCGCGTCACGACGCTTGATCCGGCAGCTGCCGGACCGCGAACCGGGAAAGGCGAAATCGATTATGCCAAAGATTTTTTCGCCCGGCCAACTTACTTGACCGTCAGCGGTCAGCTGGAAGCGGAAGCATTCGCGTTAGCGTTGTCAAAAGTGTACACCTTTGGACCGACCTTTCGCGCTGAAAACTCCAACACTTCCAGGCACGCGAGTGAATTCTGGATGATCGAGCCGGAAATGGCGTTTTGCGATTTGAAGGGCAACATGGATCTCGCCGAAGAGTCTGTTAAATACCTCGTCACAGACGCGCGCAAACATTGTCCTGAAGAGATGGAACTTTTCGCCAAATTCGTGGACAAGGAGTTGCTTGCGCGACTCGATTTCGTCGTAGACCGGCCGTTTCAGCGGATCACCTATGGTGAGGCTGTCGAGTTGCTAAAAAAGAGCGGAGAAAAATTCGAGTTCCCGATTGATTACGGACTGAACCTGCAATCGGAACATGAGCGCTGGCTCACTGAGAAACACTTTCAGTGTCCGATCACGGTCTTCAATTATCCCAAGGAAATCAAACCATTTTATATGCGTTTGAACGACGACGGAAAGACAGTAACCGCAATGGATTTGCTGGTGCCCGGGATTGGCGAAATTGTCGGTGGCAGTCAGCGTGAAGAACGACTCGAGATGCTGGAGGAAAACATGCGCCGGCACAACATGGATCCCGCCGATTACAAATGGTATCTCGATCTGCGGCGCTACGGCACCGTGCCGCACTCCGGTTTCGGACTCGGTTTTGAGCGAATGCTGATGTTCGTTACAGGTGTTCCAAACATTCGCGACGTGATTCCATTCGCGCGCACGCCCGGCAGCGCCGAATTCTGAGTCGCCCTACGTTTTGATCGTCGCAGCTGGCTGTAGAATGATCAGCGCTGACGGTTTGACCACGATCTTGATTTCATCAAACAACTGCTTCTTTTTCTTGTCCCGCCATAGTTCGTCGTCCAAATGGATGGTCGATCCTTTCCACGCGATCCGTAATTCGCGGAATCTTCGCGTCGGCAGTGGAGATTTGCTCTTCTTCCCGGCTACGCGCGCATCGAAATGTTCCATTAAAAGCGGGCGGTCGGCGGCGCGCGCGCAAACAAAATCGAATCGCCCGTCTCTGGTTGCGGCACGCGGCGCCAAGTGGAGCGCGGGACCAACTGAGCGAATATTCATCGCTTCCCAAAGAATATAAGGGCCGGAAATATCTTTTCCGTCGATCTTGATCTTCCATTGACGGACCGGATAGTCGTGCAGCATCCGGCGTAACAGGGCTCCATGGCGCGCCATCTGTTGTTCTTTGGAAAGTTTTTCAGCTTTCCCGTTTTTCTTCTCTTCTTTCTTTGCGGCCCGGACATAATCCGCAAGCAACCCACCGCCGACGCCTTCAACAAAATATCGTTCGCCCCACGGACCAGTCGCCAGTCCCACGTCAAAGACCTGTTTCCTTCCGCCTTGGAGTCTCGCGATGATTTCCTCGGGAGAAGCGACGAACCCAAGCGCACGCGCCAGATTGTTGGCTGTGCCCAGCGGAAGAACGCTCAGCGGAATGCCGCTATCAATGAGGCGAAAAGCAACCTTTGCAATTGTCCCGTCACCCCCGGCGGCCAGAACGAGATCGGCCGGCTGCTTGAGAGATTTCTTTAAACCGCGTTCTTTCGTGGATTGATAGGTGGCGTGATGCCCGGCTTCAGCGAGCGCCGCCATTAATTGCTCCTTACCGTGTTTGGCGTCGCCAGCTTTGGGATTGTGTATCAACGTGATTCGCATCCGGATTTTGTAATCGTAAATACTGGAAGGTTCGGCCAAAAACAATCTGACACACGTTTCCTAGTAAAGAAGATGCGAATCCTCATCTCAAACGACGACGGCATTTACAGCCCTGGCATTGTTGCCCTCGCGAAAGTGGCATCGCGTTTCGGCGAAGTGCGCATCGTCGCGCCTGATGTGGAGCAATCTTCGATGAGTCACGCCATTACTTCCTCGCGCCCACTTCGGTACAAACGGATTCGCCTGGGCGACTTCGACGCTTATCGTGTGAATGGCACTCCCGCTGATTGCGTTGCGCTCGGAACGCATCATTGGCAGCACGTCGATCTTGTTCTTTCGGGGATCAATCTGGGGCTGAATCTTGGCAATTCATGCTGGCATTCCGGCACGCTTGCGGCCGCGAAACAAGCTGCACTCCTCGGAGTACGTGGCATCGCGTTTAGCGCATCGGTTGACGAAAAGCAGGAGCCGGATTTCGCGAGGCTCGATCCGTACGTGGCGAAGGTGATCGACATGCTCCTCAAAGAAGAAGCGATGCCTCTTGTGAACGTGAATTTACCGGAGAATCCACGAGGTATTCGCTGGACGCGCCAGTCCGTACGGCACTACGACGGCAAAGTTGCCCCCAGCAAGGATCCGATGGGTCGGCCAATTTTCTGGTTCACGATTGTCCCGCTGCAGGGAGCAGAGGAAGGGACCGACCGATGGGCGGTCGAACACAACTGGGTTTCAGTCACTCCATTACGCCTCGATCTGACCGACGAGAAAGAACTCGGCCGCGCGCTGGCCCTTCATCACACACCGGCGATCAGTACGAGCAAATCGGCGGCCAGCGTAACAAACAAGAAGACGCGGCGTCGGAAGAGTTAAATAATCGGCTACATCGCGAAAGCTCACGAAGCCAGAGATCAACGGTGCGTTTCTCTAATCCTCGTAAACTCGAGCTTGGAACCGCCAGGCTCTTGCAGTGTCATCCGGTCGCCGGAAATTTTCATCTGGTAAACTGTCGTTGCGAATGGCGTTTCGATTTTGATTCGGTCCTGGTCACCGAATTTGTACCGGCCGCGCATGTCTCCGACAAGAACGGCGCCATTTGCTGAAAATTCCCAGAGAATTGCATTTGATCCTCCCATCAGGCGCCATTTGCCTACGATGGTGGAGTTTCCGCAGCCAGCCATTGCCAATGCTAAGGCGATCGCAATTATCCGTAATCCGAACCGCATAACGCGAAAGCCTAGCAAGTCGGATTGAGCCGATAAAGGTTCCTCGCTGTAAACAACCTGCCATCCGAGCGGAGCGAGGGACCCCTTAAAAAACCGTCTGATAGGCGGAAAGAACAGGCGTCCGACTTTCGTAGCCTGTGTGCCTGGGGCGGACTCGGCCGAAATGCCACTGGAGATTCCCTCGTCGTCTACGCGGCTCGGAATGACCGCGGAATCTATTTTTTCTTCGAGTCCTTTTTCGACTCGCGCTTGGATTCCTTTGGTTCTTTGACCGTCTTCATGGAATCGCCGGGGCGATATTCTTCCTGTTCGGCGGCGGCGAAAGCTTTCTCAAGGCCAACCATGTCTTCGCCCGGGCGGAGTACGTCGAGGGCTTCGGCTTCCTTGCGCAGTTGTTCCTCGGTGTAGTTTGCGGCCTTGATGGACAAGCCAATGCGCCGCTCAAGTTTGTCCACCTTGATCACGCGCGCTTCGACTTCCTGACCGACTTTGAGGACGTCTTTCACCTTCGCGACATGATCTTCGCTTAATTGCGAGATGTGCACGAGGCCGTCGATATCGTCTTGCAATTGCACGAACGCGCCGAAGCTAGCGAGCTTGGTTACTTTGCCTTTGACCAAGTCGCCGATCTTGTATTTCTCATCGATCGTCTTCCACGGATCGTCGGTGAGTTGTTTGATCCCCAGGCTGATCCGCTGGTTTACTTTGTCGATGTCGATCACTACGGCTTCGATTTCGTCGCCTTTTTTAAAGACTTCGCTGGGATGATTGATCTTCCGGGTCCAGCTCAAGTCGGACACGTGAATCATTCCGTCTATGCCTTCCTCTAGCTCCACGAACGCGCCGTAGGCAGTCATGTTGCGGATCTTTCCTTTCACCCGGCTGCCGATGGTGAACTTCTTCTCGATCTCATCCCACGGATTCGCCTCCAGCTGGCGCAGACCCAATGAAATTTTCTGTTCTTCCTTGTTCACACCGAGCACGACGGCTTCCACTTCCTGGCCGACGCTGAGGATGTCAGAGGGTCGCATGATCCGTTTCGTCCACGAAAGCTCGGAGACATGGATGAGACCTTCCACGCCCTCCTCGATCTCAACAAATGCACCGTAGGGAACAAGATTGGTGATCTTACCCCTGATACGCTGGCCGGCGGGGAAACGCTCCTCGATCTGGTCCCACGGATTCTTCTGAGTTTGTTTGAGGCCGAGCGAGACGCGCTCTTTTTCCTTGTTGATGTCGAGCACGACAACTTCCAACTGCTGCCCTACCTTCAGCAACTCGTTGGGATGCCCAAGCCGGCCCCAGGTCATGTCAGTGACGTGCAGCAGCCCATCCATGCCATCGAGATCGATGAACGCGCCGAAGTCCGTGATGTTTTTCACTGTACCGACCACACGGTCACCCACGTTGACGCCTTCCATGAATTTCTGGCGTTTTTCGCTTCGCTCCTGCTCGATCACCTCACGGCGGCTGAGCACAACGTTTTTGCGATCGTCATTGAGCTTAACGATTTTGAAATCGTACGTGTTGCCAACGAATTGCTGCAAATCCTTCGGCGGAACGACGTCGATCTGAGACGCAGGCAAAAACGCTTCAACGCCGATGTTCACCATCAACCCGCCTTTCACTACCGATTTTACTTTGCCTTTGATAAGGCCGTCGCCTTCAAAAACACCAACGATCTTGTTCCAGTTTTGACGGTAAGCGGCTTTTTCCTTCGACAGAACGACCATGCCCTCCTCGTTCTCAAGCCGCTCCAGAAGCACATCGACTTCGTCGCCTACTTCCAGCGAGTCGACATCGTCAAATTCTGTTAACGGAATAACGCCCTCAGATTTGTATCCGACGTCTACCAATACTTCGCGCGGCCGAACTTCCAAAATGCGTCCCTTGACGATGCTTCCCTCGCGGAAGTCCGGCATCGGTCTCGCCATTACATCCTGCATGTGAATCATAAAATTAAGTGGGCCTCCTTCAGGCACTGAAACCTCCGCGCGTCCGGCGGCTGCCGGAAGCGGAATGGGACGCCACAATAGGCGTTTTCTGTGTTGAGGTCAACTTTTGGAACATAGGCATTTTGTCTGTGTGCCAAACAGGCATGTTGCCTGTTTCATTCGCAACACCGATTCTCGCGCGGAGGTCTCAACAGGTTGCAAACCCGCTGGGCGCACAGGCTGGAAGCCTATGTTCCGTTCGGCGTTGAGCGTGGGGCGTTTCGCCTCTATCTTCTAGCATCCAAATGTCTATATTCCGTTTCACATTCGCACTTGTTCTTCTCGCAGCTACATCACTAAGTGCTGAGCCGCCCGCCGAGCAAAAAATCCTCGAAGCGATCAAATCGCCTGATCTCAGCGTTGTGCATCTTTGGGCGCCATGGTGTCCCAATTGCCAGGCGGAATTGAAGAGCGGCGGCTGGCTCAAAATGGTTAAAGAGAATCCGCAGGTGAAATTCTATTTCGTATCTGTTTGGAACGATGGCGGGGACGGCCATGCGATA
>DASREQ010000011.1:0-7020 GCA_035651975.1 Candidatus Udaeobacter sp. | reverse complement strand
ATGCCAAGCAGGTAAGAGCCAATAATTTTCTCATAATGATCTTCTTTTTCTAAATCGACAGTGCTTTCAGTTGCCGCATTCAGCGTCGGTTCCCGAATGCTACAGCGCGACAATCTTATTTCGTGCGCATTAATGGGATCGGCGCTGAGTCGGGGGAAAAGTTGGTAACTTAAGTGGCCTTTTTCGAAGGATCGCCGCCTTTCGACGCGAGTGTCACACGTGGGCGTTGAAGTCAGGCCGCCGAGACTCTAGTTAGGCCGCGTCACCTAGGTTCCCAAATTAGGATTTTGGAACTAACGATTACCACGCGAATCGAACTTCGCTTTAACACTACAAGCCATTGAATGTCTCGGTAACTAAAGTTACCTTTTCGCAGTCACCGTTGCGTTCAGCCATTGCTTCCGAGAGGCTATTTTTTGAAGGCTGCCGCGACGCTTGGCAGCGATCCTAAGTTATGGCGATCTCTCCAGCGAAAATCGCGCACTGGCGGCAAGGAACAAGCCCTGGCATACGCCACGCTCGGTGGCCCCGAAAAGCAAGGTATCGCGCCAAGTTGAGGCACAACCGCAAGGCTGAGGAAGCGTTGCGTCGATCGGATCTGCCGTTCCGCCGTTATTTCGATCTCGGCTTAATCGGAATGGCCATCACCTCGCCGAGCAAAGGAATCATCGAAGTCAATGACGAGCTTTGCCGTATCCTGGGATATGAGCGGGAAGAATTGCTGCAAAAAACTTGGCCGGCAATGACGCATTCCGAAGATCTCGCTACCGAAGTTGCGCAGTTTAAGCGCGTCGTTGGGGGGAAGATTGACGGGTACTCGCTCGAAAAACGTTGGATCCGCAAGGACGGTCGCGTGATTTACAGCATCATGTCGGCAAAATGCGAGCGCCGGGCGGATGGCTCCATCGACTATTTCGTCGGTTTAGTCCTCGATATCATGGAGCGGAAGCGAGCAGAAGACGAACAATCCAAACTCGCGTTACTCGTCGAAAACAGTAACGACTTCATCGGCATGGCATCGCCGGAAGGGGCAGTCCTTTACGTTAATAGCGCAGGACAGAAACTGGTTGGATTGAACGGCAGCGAAGCCGCTGGCGCCACACACATTACTGACTACCTGATGGAGGAAGAGTCAGACCGTTTTCAAAAAGAGATTCTGCCCGCTGTCGAGCGGACAGGCGCATGGCAAGGCGAGGTGCGGTTCCGGCATTTCGAGACCGGCGCCGCCATCCCAATGCTGGTGAACACTTTCGTTATCCTCAGCGGAGGAAGCGGACGCCCGCGTGTCCTCGCGACCATCAGCCGGGACATCACAAAAATTAAGCAAGCGGAGGAAGAGCTTCGCCGGAGCGCGGCATATCTCGCCGAAGGGCAACGGCTCAGTCATACAGCGAGCTGGGCATGGAATGTTTCTACCGGTGAAGTCTTTTGGTCCGAGGAACTTTTTCAGATTTATGGATTGGATCCGGAGCAAATGAAACCTGGCTATCCTTCAGTCCTAGATTACATCCACCCCGATGATCGGTCGCGAGCGCAGAGAATATTCGAAGAAGCAGTTCGAGAAAAACGGGACTACGAATTGGCCTATCGAGTAACGCGGCCAGACGGGGCCATTCGCTACGTTAACAACATTGCGCATCCAGTCTTCGACACGGCTGGCGCGGTCGCCGAATACGTGGGGACAACGATCGACGAGACAGAGCGCATTCTCGCCGAGGAAAAGCTTCGCCGGAGTGAGGCTCACCTGGCGGAGGCGCAGCGGATTGGTCAGGTCGGCAGTTGGATCTGGAATGTCACGACCGGAGAATGCTTCTGGTCACAAGAACATTTCCGCATCTTTGGTCTCGATGCGGATACGTTCAAACCAACCAAAGAGAATACGCAACGCTTCATTCATCGCGAGGATTTGCCTTTTGTCGAAGCAACGCTCAAGAAGGCGGTGCGCGAAAAAAGTGAGTTCGACGTGGACTATCGAATCATTCGACCAGACGGCTTGGTCAGATACCACCGGGGCATCGGCCGTCCGCTGGAGAGAGGAAATGGTGAGCTCGAATTTATCGGCATGATTGTTGATATAACTGCGCGCAAGCAGGCCGAAAAAGCATTGCAAGAAATCCAGACCGAGCTGGCGCACGTGAGCCGTATGACAGCCATGGGAGAAATGGCCGCCTCTATCGCTCACGAAATCAATCAACCGCTCGGTGCGATCGTCAACAACGGCAACTTCTCTCTCCAGCTTGTCGGCAAACCAGGGGTGGAGAAGAAACAGCGAGAAGCGCTCCTCGATATCGTGAGCGACGCCAGCCGGGCCAGCGACATCATTTCACGCATTCGAGCGCTAACGAAACGCTGCAGTCCCGAGCCCACCGAATTGAACGTGCGCGAGCTGATCGGCGAAGTGCTGACTCTCGCAAAACATTCCCTCGACGAGCATGGCATTATCGTTAAAACGAAACTGCCAAAAGACCCACTTACTGTTGATGCTGATCGCGTGCAGCTTCAGCAAGTCTTACTCAACCTCGTCGTGAATGCGATCGATGCGATGACGGGCGTGCCAAGGGAGGAGCGCATTCTGGCGATCGGCGCGCGACGCGATAAGCTACATCGGAGGCCCGCTGTTCTCGTGGCGATTGCGGATAAAGGTGTTGGGTTCGCCCCAAAAACGGCCGATTGCATGTTTGACGCTTTTTACACCACCAAACCAGGCGGAATGGGCATGGGGCTGCGTATCAGTCGCTCGATCATACAAGGCTATGGTGGCCAGCTCTCAGCCAGGCGCAACGAAAGCGGAGGCGCCACGTTCTCTTTCGTGTTGCCGGTCCGAAACAGCGTCGTCTAACAAATGATGAAACCAGCGGCGCGCGTCTATTTGGTAGATGATGATGCTTCTTTCCGCCGCTCCACGGAGCGTTTGATCAAGTCGGCAGGATTCAGGGTCAGGCCGTTTTCTTCCGCGCGAGATTTCCTGCGAAACAAACGATCGAAAGGCGCGGCGTGCCTCGTGCTCGACGTGCAGCTGCCGGGCCTGAGTGGGCTCGACTTACAGCGCGAGCTGACAAAGCGCGGTAGCAGGATACCCGTGATCTTTATTACCGGTCACGGCGATATCCCGATGTCGGTACGTGCAATGAAAGCCGGTGCAGTTGAGTTCCTAACGAAGCCTTTTCACGAACGAGCTTTGATTGATGCAATCGCGCATGCGCTGAAACAGGCGGCACAAAGATCCAGAACACGCAAAACGGCGGTCGACGCGGCCGTTTTGGAGAAGTCACTTTTCGCGTTGCATTCGGCAGTCGATGTCGACTCGTTCTGGACGGCGGTGCAGCGGGTGTTCGCCGAATCATTCCCCTCGCGCAACCTCGGCTTGACTCTGCAACACAATCCCCTGCGCCCGGCTATCGCCAAGTGGCAGCACTCGATTCCCGATGGAGCAATCGACCCCGAGCCGCTGGAGGCATTTTTATCCGCACACCCACGGAGCAAGATCGTGCGCGACATCGATGTTTTTTCCGATCGCGGCGATCTGTTGAAGTCGGCCTTTTATCGCGATTACATGAAGCCGCGCAAATGCAAGCACGCGATTGGCCTCTGCTTTTGGAGCGGCCCACGACTTGCTTGCGTAATCACGGTCATGCGCAGCAGTCGGCAGGGTGAGGTGGGCCAGCCGGAGATCAAACTCCTCCGTCGCTTGTACGCCGAATTCAACATTGCGCTGCGTCGCATCAGATCGCTCGAGCGTGAACATTCCGCCCGGGCCGCCTTTGAAACATTTTTACGCCGGCTGCCGTTGCCGACCATGCTGCTGCGTTGGAACCTCAAGCTGGCATATCAAAACAAGGCCGCGCGGGAGTTTTGTATGGCCTGGCGCGTGGGACCGATAGCTTCTCGAGAACTGAAAGCCGAAGGGCCGGTTCCGGATGAGATTCTCGATGGTTGTCGCCGGCTTAAGCGACGTTGGGAAAAAGCATCCGGAGTTAACGCAGCTCAGCCAGCAATTGCGCAGGAATCCTTTCATCATCCGGAATGGGATCATCTGCGAGTAACGATCACCATCGCGCAGGTCAACACCGTCGGATTCACGCGGCCGAATTTTCTCGTTCAATGCGAAGAGATTCGCGTTCCCGCTGCAGATGGGCCGCCATCCGCTGACACGACTCTCGCGCACCTCGCACGACTCACGTCTCGCGAGCAAGAAGTGACTCGCCTCGCCTGTGAAGGCCGGACTAATCAAGAGATCGCTAACGAAAGTTGTTTGAGTGTGCAGATGGTGAAGAAACATCTTCACTCAATCTTTCGGAAACTCGAGGTCCCCAGCCGGAGCCGATTGATGGCCTTGATGCGATAGGTATCTTCGGAGCGAGAATAGCGAAGCGCAGGTTCAAACCCCGAGCTGTGCCACAAACTTGCCTGCGCTGTTAGCAGATTCGGAGTATCTGACTTCGACAGGTATGGAGCTGAGCTTGCGATAAACCTTGCCCGCCCGACGCAACGGCCACCATCCGTAAAGGAAAACATCCATCGGGTGCCACATCGCCACCCAACCGGCAATCGTTAAACTGGTTTCGACAATACTGGCACCGGGAATCTGGAGACGGTTGGCCAACTGCCCGCCGCTTAAGCAGAGAGTCAAAAACAATAAACCGATGGCCAAACTGAGGCGCCCTTCACGAAGAAGAAGTTTGAACTCCCGTTGATTCAAAGCGGTTTTGTAAGCAAAATAATTGTGTACGGCCCGTTCGATTACCTTCTGCGCGTCCGCGCCGGGAGGGCGATTTTGTAGATACACGACCAGCCGGAGCGGCTCATGCAATGGATATTCCGTTGCCCAGCTCACGATGAATTCTTCCAAATCTCCATCGAGGTCCTTTTCGTGAAAGGGTGACGGATCCATCGTGTTAAAAAACTGTTCGAGATCCTCCAAATTGACCTCGATCGTGTTTTCACGCTCCTGCCGCGCCGTCGTGGCTACCGGTATTTGGGGAACGCTCATTGCCACACTGCGTCTCTCAGTTCATTAATGCGCACTCTAATTAATCTTCGCATGCGCCTCCTTCTTTGCGTCGAACATACTGCGTTGTGTAAGATGTCCGTGGCGCAAATAAGGAACACGCGAAGGCAGTTTTCTGACGTTATATTTTGCGACATCAATCTTAACCCGCGCAACAGATCATGGGTGAGCTCTGTTAGTTTGGGCTTTTCCGCGGCGGGTAGTTTCGGCATGCATTAGCCATTCAAAAAAAAATGCTTATGACTGGAGCCAAACCTAATACAGGTTCACGTCCTCTCGTGAGAAAGCAAAGCGCATTAGGCTCGCTCAAACGGGGTCCGCTTCCTCGATTCGTGCCGCCGATGCTCTGTACTCTGATTTCCGATCCATTCGATGATCCGAACTGGATTTTCGAGCCGAAATTCGATGGCCAACGTATCCTCGGCCGTTTCGATGGTCACAAGGTGCAACTTCTCAGCCGCTACGGACACGACGACACACTTTGGTTTCCCGAAATCCGGAGCGCCCTTAAGGCAAGTCTTTCCAAGCCGGCGCTGATTGATGGCGAGGTCGTCAGTCTCGACAAACACGGAAGGTCCGTTTTCGGCCTGCTTCAGCAGCGATTTCATCTGCGCGACCAGGAAGAGATCGCGCATCGCGCAAAAGAGTTCCCGGCATACTTTTACGTCTTCGACCTTCTCTACACTGAGCATTACGACATTCGGTGGCTGCATTTACTCGAACGCAAAAAACTGCTTCGTGAGACAGTGAAATGGTCTGAGCGCATTCGCTGGACCGAGTTCAACTTGCGGAATGGGGTGCGGCTTTTCCACGAAGCCTGTCGCCGCGAGCAAGAAGGAATCATCGGCAAGCAATCGCAAAGCTCATATGTCTCCAAGCGCAGCCGGAACTGGGTAAAAATCAAATGCGTTAACGAACAGGAATTTGTGATCGGCGGCTTCACCGATCCTCAAGGCTCGCGAGAGGGACTTGGTGCGCTCCTCGTGGGGTATTATGAACCGGATGGAAAAACACTGGTCTATGCCGGCAAGGTCGGCACGGGTTTCAACCATGAAATGCTGGTCGATTTACGCCGCCGACTTAAACTGCTCGAGCAGCATCAATCGCCTTTTCAAAAAGGCGGGGTGCCCCGCGGTTCGGGAATTCATTGGGTCAAACCCGAGTTGGTCGCTGAGATCGGGTTCACCGAATGGACGCAAAACAATATGCTTCGGCATCCCCGATTTGAGGGGCTCCGCACCGACAAGAAAGCTTGCGAAGTGCGCCGGGAGACTCCGCAACGATAGCCTCGTCAAACTAAGTCCGGTCGAATTACTCTTGCGTTAGCTGAATGCGTCCACGAGTGGCACTACACGATGTTTTCATATCAGATAAACAGACGGGTTAGCGCCGCTTTAGTTGATCCTGCGGTTTGAACTTTGTTTTTTTCGGATAAAAACAGAGATCGTTTATCGAACAGTGCGGGCAATCGGGGAGTCGGGCCAGGCAGACCCGCCGGCCATGGAATTGCAGCAGATGAGAAAACTTTACCTGCTCTTTTCGCGGCACAAGCTCAACCAAATCAGCTTCGATCTCTTCTGGATTGGTGTGCTGAGTGAGCCCGAGTCGCTGTGAAACTCTGGCTACGTGCGTGTCGACCGTGATCGTCGGCTGTCCGAAAGCATTGCCCAAAAGCGCATTCGCCGTCTTCCGCCCGACGCCTGGGAGCGTGAGTAGATCCTCCAAGCGGTCGGGCACCTGGCCGCCAAATTTATTCACCAAGATGCGGCAAGCCCTTTGGATGGCTCGGATTTTGGTGCGGAAAAAATTGACCGGGCGAAGGAACTTGTAGAGCACCTCCGGCTTCTCATTCGCCCAATCTGCGGCAGTTTGATACCGGCGAAACAACAGAGGCGTCACCGCATTGACTACCTCGTCGCGAGTTCGAGCTGACAGAATCAGCGCGACGAGCAACTCGAGAGGAGTGGAAAATTTTAGCGCAATTCGGGCGTCCGGATGCGTCTTCTTCAGAC
>DASREQ010000010.1:0-29752 GCA_035651975.1 Candidatus Udaeobacter sp. | reverse complement strand
CATTGCAGGCAAAAATTCCAGCAGACCGAATAGTCAATTTCATGCCATCTCTCGACCTGAAAACCTGGGTTAGCCGGATCCGGGACCGCGACACTCGAAAACATTGAATTCAACTAATCGGGCGACCGTATGCAGCGCTGCCCCGATTCAGGATGTATGAAGGCAGACGCTCCCCTCCAGCGATGGAAAGCTCCGCCGCTGGAGATTGCGTCGCCAAAAACTACAGAAGGAACACAATGAAAAAAATAGTAATTAGTCTGGCGCTAGCCTTGGCGGCTCCGTTTGCCTGGGGACAGGTTTCGGAGACCACGACAACCACGACCACAACAGAGGGCAACGGCACTATCACGGAATACACTCCGGGAAGCACAATCGTGTTGAGGGAAACCAGCGGACCGCGTACCTACCACTTTGGGAAGACGGTGACCTATGTGACACGCAGCGGTAAAGTTCTGGATCCAGATGTTGTGAAAACCAGAGTTAGAGTGGGTGTTCCCGTACGGGTTCACTATGTTGGGACGGGTGACAACGTAATGGTTGATCGTGTGATTCTTGACGAGGATTAAGAGCACGCTGATCCGTTTGTCTCCATCGCGCCCTTCCTGTTCTGTCTTTGACGGATGGTAAGGGCGCGTTCTCCGTACACTGAGCTGCGATAGGCCCAACGATCCAGTGAACACTGCGCAATTATCCCATCTCGCAAATCGAAGCTTTGTAAGACCACAGCGGCTTCGGAGCGAAGTGTTTTAGTGCTATAACAATGCGGCAATAACAGGAGCGAACAGCGATTTGGAAAAGGATTCTGTAATCGCCGCCACGAAATGATTCGACCTAGAACAAGACGCGAAATTTCAGTCCGAGTCCTTCTGTGGCTCGTCAATACCATTCCAATCCTGGTTCTTGTGCTTGCCTGGCGAAGTTGCGCCCAAGGCTAAATCGTAACTACCACGCGGTGGAACCAGTACAAAGGTGTACTTCAGCCGACGCGGCAATTGTTGACGCTAAATAGTTGCCCTAAGCTACTAGGGCACTCTTCTGCCTCTCCAACCGAAGATAAAGAAGAGCACGCACATCACCAGGAATATAAAGAATAGGATCTTCGCTATACCTGCTGAAGCTGCTGCGATGCCTCCAAAGCCAAAGAGCGCGGCGATTAGCGCAATTATCAAAAATGTTATTGCCCAGCCTAACATCGTCTCACCTCCTTTGGCTTATATCCTGGCAGTTGAGTACTTTGCGTGTCTCAATTCTGTAGGGCGTCTGCAACGGGCCATTGGCCGGTCCCATTGATCACCATGGCATCTCTTGCAGCGCTTACGGGATTTCCTTACTGAGTCGCTTCCAGGCGACACGGCAGGTCAGGCATAACAGTAGGAGGGAACAGCCAACACGAGCTTCGCGAATGTACTGGCTGTATACAATCGCGTGGTGACGGCGCTTATCTACAAACTAACATCTGCCTCACTTGCTGTAACACAGAATGGAACAAACCCCGGTGACCACACAGGTCGTGAGGACATCTCGCTACAACGCGCGATGCGATTCAAAGATAGTTCGAAGCGGACATCATTCGCAGCGGCCGCGAACGCTACGTGCCTACGTTACTCGCAACCGCCGGGGAGCTGAGCCGGGACCGAAAACTTGAGAACGCCAAACCGCCATGAGCGCAAAGGAAGTTGTCGCGAATGAAACTGCCAAAACATCTCCCGCATCCTCGATCTTTCGCCTCCTCTTCGGGCGCCCTCTGAAAACATCCGAGAGTCACCGGCACAAGGTGGGGCCGTTGCGCGGGATTCCGATCCTTGGACTGGATGCGTTAGGCTCCGCTTCATATGGACCCGAGGCTGCGTTAACGGTGTTGATTCCTCTCGGCGCAATTGGCGTTTCTTATTTTCGCGAGGTCATCATTCCCATCGTGGTGTTGCTTGTGATCCTTCATTTCTCTTACCGGCAAACCATTGCCGCTTATCCCAACGGCGGTGGTTCGTACACAGTCGCCAAGGAAAATCTCGGCCAAACTGCCGGACTAATCGCAGCCGCATCGTTGATGCTTGATTATCTTCTCAACGTGGCAGTGGCGATTTCAGCGGGAGTCGGGGCGCTGGAATCCGCGTTCCCCGTGTTACAGCAACATACGCTGGGATTGTGCCTGCTTGTGCTCGCGATCGTGACACTGGTCAACCTGCGCGGCGTCCGCGAATCCGGTTTAGCCTGGGCGCTCCCGACCTATCTCTTTGTTGTCACTCTCCTTTGCGTGATGGTGATCGGCGTGTTGAAAACCATTGCAAGCAACGGCCACCCGATTGCAGTGACAGCTCCTCCGCCCCTGGCGGCCACCGCGGTGCCGGTCAGTGCATGGTTGCTGATCCGGTCATTCGCCAGCGGGTGCACGGCCATGACAGGAGTGGAAGCGGTCAGCAATGCTGTTCCGATCTTCGCAGAACCAAAAGTTGATAACGCGCGCCGCACTCTTTTGGTGATTTGTTCGCTACTCGGAATTTTGCTGGTCGGCATCGGCTACCTCGCGCACGCGTACAACATCGGAGCGCTTGACCAACGCCAACCAGGTTATCAAAGCGTGATTTCACAACTGGTAAGCGCAGTCAGCGGTCGCGGGCTGTTGTATTACCTCACGATTTGCAGCGTTTTGGCCGTCCTCACGCTGTCGGCAAACACAAGCTTTGCAGATTTCCCGCGACTTTGCCGTTTGCTGGCGGAAGACGATTTTCTTCCGAGCGGGTTTGCCAATCTGGGACGGCGACTCGTTTATAGCGTTGGGATTGTCGTGCTAGCCGTTCTTTCCGCCGTGCTCTTGATCGCTTTTGAAGGAATCACCGATCGTTTGATTCCGTTGTTTGCTGTTGGTGCATTTGGCGCGTTCACATTCTCGCAGGCCGGAATGGTGGTTCATTGGTTGCGTCGCCCTAAAGAGGGCAATTTCTCTCTAGTGATTAACGCTGTTGGCGCAGTCACCACAGGGGCAGCGCTCATTGTGATCATAGTGGCAAAGTTCGCTGAAGGTGCCTGGATTACGATCCTGATCGTGCCGGCGCTTTTCGCCATGTTCACCGGCATCCATCATCACTACCAGCGAATCTCTGAAGAAATTTATCCACCTGAAACCCTGCAAATGTGGAAAGTGCGTCCACTGCGCGTCATCGTTCCGATCATCGGCTGGAACCGCATGAGCGAACGCGCGCTGCGCTTCGCCCTTCGAATTTCTGAAGATGTGACCGCTGTGCATGTGACACAACAACCCACCAACCAATCCTTGATCGAGACTTTCCGCGAGCGTATCGAGGAGCCAGCTGCGGCGGCCGGTTACCGCCGGCCGCATCTTCAAGTCATCCACTCGCCCTACCGCAAGTTATTCGAACCGCTCCTCGAATACATTAATTCAGTAAAGTTGGAGTCACCCGATGCAATCATCGGGGTTGTAGTTCCGCAGCTCGTGAAGTCGCGCTGGTGGGAATATTTGCTACACAATCATGCCGCGACGGGACTGAAGACCATGTTGCTGCTGAACGGTGACGAACGTCTCGTGGTCATTAATACCCCGTGGTATTTGCGGGAAAAAAGAACTGAACCCGGATGAACTGACCGGAAAATTAATGCAACGAACTCGTACGTCGAGGTCCTGCAACTCAATCAAACTAGATGATGCTGCATCAACTTCGATGCGTTGGAAAAGATCCAGGTGCACACCCAGAAAATATGCCAGCATTGCCCGGATCACGTCACCATGCGTGAAAACGGCGACAAATTTATGGCGTTGGCGCAGCTCAGCGATTTTTTGCAGGGCGCGTTGTTGCACCTTCAGCATGGACTCGCCGGCGGGAGTCAAGGCGAGGCTGCGAAACTGATTCCATCGCTGCCATTCCGGGAGATCATCCAGATCGACAAACGCGCGATTTGTCCACTCACCGAAATCGATCTCGTTAAACTCATCCGCGACCTGCAGTGGTAGTCGCAGCTTGCTCGCGAGCGGCGCTGCTGTTTCACGGGCCCGCTCCAGAGGGCTACTATAAACCGCGTCGATCGGGATCGGCAGTGCCGAAAATCCAGCGGCAATTTGTTCAGCCTGTTTTTTACCAGTCGCGTTCAGATGGACGCCGCGCTGTCGCCCGGCAATGATTCCGCGGCATAGAAGATCGTGCGCGCCATGCCGCACCAGCAAAAACCGAGTCATACAACTGGGCGAACACCATTTCCTCGCAGCGCAGTTGCTCCGTCAAAGCCATGCTCGCTAATGGAAACCGGAACTCGGGAAGAGCATGCTTTTCGGGGTGCGTAACGCTCAGTCATGCGCGCGCAAAATTTCGCGAACTCCTGCGAGTTCACAGGCGGACTGGTGTAATGGGGCGCGATGCCCCGATGCGCCGGTGTGAAACAAAATGTGAGAGTGACGTTGAAGGGTTCAAGCGCTTGCATTTGGCGATCGAACCAGGTCTCCGCATTTTCACGGAAACTATCCGCCCAGCTCAGGCCGGTTCGAAGGTATCTGACACCGAGACGCTGCAGCCAATTAACGGCGGCATCGAGACGATGATCTTCAAAATTGAACCACTGACAGATACCAAACTCAGGCGTGTATCTCAGAAACAACTGCAGAGCCCGTTTCGGGGACCCATCTTCACGCAACAACCCCATGTGAAAGTGGCGATAGTACGAGGACCCTTCAGCTTCGCGATGACGTGTGGTGGCCGGCCATTCGCGCGGCAAGTCGTAAAGCGAATACCAGTGTATGCGTCCTACGCGGCCTCTAAGCAGTTCCGCTGTTCGGCGCAATCCGAATTCCTGCACCTCCTCCGCCCCGAAAGTGGAGATGCCCACCTCCGAGATCCAGACTGGCAAATGCGTCACTTCTTCGATTTCGCGGATGCGTTGTGGCCATTCATCAATCGGCCAGTGATTCCAATCGAGCGGGAATCCATGCAGCGCCACGACATCGAAATGATCGAGCACCCCAAAATCGCTCATGCGCTCAATGAATTTGGGATCGATCGGCGAAATGCCCCCGAGCACTCGCAGCAGTTTCGGATTCACCGCGGCGACTGCGTCTGCAGCGCTCGTGGCCATCTCTGCAAACATTCGCCACTCGGGGTCGATCTCGAAATCCCAGTGAGATTTGTTGTTCGGCTCGTTCCAAATCATCACCGCCTCAATCATAATCGTCCCTCCGAATTGATGCGTAGATGGCTCGCGGTCCGCCGGGCAACGGTCGGAAGCGACAGATGAACACCTCCTGCTCGGGATGGTCGACGATGTCGAATCCGGCGCTGCGCAGCATTGCCTCGACGGCTGCACGGTTGGGGATCCACCAATTAGTGGGATCGCCGGCAAAACGCTTTTCAACAAAATACAGTTTTGGAAAGTCCGCGCGTTCAAAAACCTCCGTCTCCCAAAACTCATAATCGTCTTCGACCGAGTCGACTGTGTCGCTTCCGCGCTGTAACGACTGAAAAATCAGAAGATCGCGAGCGACGTGCTGGTGAATAAGATCGAGAGCAAGCAGCGGATGGCGCAGATGGTAAAAAACTCCCAGGAACAGAACGACGTCGAACCGCTCGTGCAGCTCGCGCAAATCGTAGACGGACAGCTTCCGAAATTCGATATCGAAGCCAAGGGCGTCCGCCGCGAACCTGGCCTGGGCAAGGTAACGATCGTCGAAATCAATGCCCAGCACGCGGTCTGCGCCGCGTCGTTTCATTTCCACGCTGTAGAATCCGGCATTGCAACCGATGTCGAGGACCGTCTTGCCGCTCAAATCCTCAGGGACAGCCTGTTGAAATCGCTGCCACTTTACGGCTGGATAATCGCCCAGAAAGTGATCCGGCGCGGTCCACACACCGGCGATTTCGATATTGTGGAACCAATCGCCGAGCGCACGGATGCGCTTCTCCAGACTCTGACGCGCACTAATTTGACCATCGGCAATCCGGGAACTCATGCGACTGCGTGCTCCGCTCGATCGTGCATAACGCGGCTTAGCAAGTTCATCGCCTCGCGGTAGCCGTGCAGCGTACCAACGTCCACGTACGACTCGCCGGCTCGGACTCCGATCGCGTGGCCGCCGCTTGCTATCCACGCGTTCACAAGCGTGCCGATGTATTCGTCTTTCCGTTTGCGCTCCATCCATAGTGAGCGCAGTTCCCGTAAAATCGCCCCGGGCATTTTGAAGGCGCCCCAAATCCAATTCGACAACGCGTTTTGCTGTTTCACCTGAATTTCCACAATCCGCCCATCGTTTGTCGTTCGCACGGCGTCGAAAAACTGGGGATGCTTAACGGGAAAAAGTAAAAAAGAGAGTTCGTCGTCCGGTAACGCACACAGCGCATCTTCCGGAAACCAGATTGTATCGGGCAAACCGATGCAGACTGCTTCATCCGGAGCAATCAAAGGCGCGGCTTGAAAAATCGCGTCACATAATCCGCTCGGGTGCGGCTGCACGACGAAGCTAACCGTGACGGAATCAAGAGTGCCCCCACCGTAATACTCCAAGATGTCCGACTTTCCCGGGGCGATCACAAAGCAAAGCTTGTCAGCGCCCGCGGTAATCATCCGATCCACCAGGTACTCGCTGATCGCGCGCGGCCGTTCCACAGTTCCATCGATTCGCCCTCCCACGGGAAGCAACTCTTTAGAAAAAGCGAGCGGTTGAATACGCGTTCCCGAACCGGCTGCTGGAATAATGCCCCACATGAAAGTCGTTCCCCGATCTACGCTGCCATCCTTTGGCAATCCTGAGTCTCTTTGATGATCTGCTCTAATTGCTCGGCGCGTTGCTTCCCAGTGTGCTCGTCGAGTACCCGCTCGCGTGCAGCGCAAGCAATCCGATTCAGTTGCACATCGTCTAATTCAAGAGCCGCGAGAACATCTTCGGTGGAATGGGCGAGCAGAATTTCCGATTGCGACGTGAAGAAATCGCTCAACCCGCTCCAGGAATCGGTTACGATCGGTGCACCACATGCCGCCGCCTCGAACAACCGGCCCGACGGGCACCAACCCATTTCGCGCATGGCCGCACGCGTGACGTTCAAGGTCAGGCGTGAGGAACAGAAAAAGCTGGGATGATCTACCGGCGCCAGATGTTGAACAAAAAAAATGTTCTCGGCCCACGGAAACTCGGAAGGATATTGGGCGCCTCCCATAACGAAACGTTTAGCTGGACTTCGGCGCGCCGGCTCAATGAAGAAATCGTCTAAAGCTTGCTGTCTATCGGCCGAATACGTCCCCAAGTACGAGAGCGCCGCGCGATAGTTCTCCTTTGCAGGGACACAGCAATGCACATCCGGGTCGACGCTTCCATAGAGCGGCACGACCTTCCTCGCGCCCAGGTCGACCTTGAGCACCTCGAGTGCCGTGCCACCTGTGAAACTCAATACCAGGTCGAATTCGCCCAGACCGTCGCGATGAATGTAGGGCACCGTTTCGCCGGCACGCCGTCTCGTGATCGTTACAGGCGCGTCCAGATCATAAAATATTCGAAGTGCCGGTGATGCCCAAATCAGTTCGGAAGCCGTGACAGCATCCGGGCAATATGACGTAGTAATCCCGACATCCGCCTCGCGAAGCTCTTGTTCCGCAGACCTGGCGATTTCCGGCCATGAATCATAGAACCGCAGGGTTCCATTCTCGATTGCCTGGAGATCGCGATGGGCAGCGTAATACGGAACATTACGCTCAAAAAAAACGATGTCGTGTCCGCGTCTGGTTAATTCCCGGCAAAGCGATCGCCATACCGTTGCATGGCCGTTTCCCCACGAAGAACTAATCGTTAGACCGAAAATGACGATTTTCATTTCAGTTTCACCGAGGCGGCCCGACTGCCATTTCGACGAGCAGCTCGTTGGGCGATCCGAGCCTTTGTTCGGCACACCGGGCGCTCATCAGACACGGCCGGCTCGCCGCCGTTAACGGGTGTGCTTATCGCCGATTCACCGCGAATAAATGCTTCGGTCAACGCTCGCGCCTGCTGATCAGTAAATTGTCGCGGCGGCGCTTTCATAAAATAACTCGAGGGTCCAACGAGAGGGCCGCTGACACCACGATCCAGCGCAAGTTTGGCACAGCGGATGGCATCGATGACCACGCCTGCTGAATTGGGCGAATCCCAAACTTCCAGCTTCAATTCGCAGTTCAGTGGGACGTTGCCAAAAGTCGTGCCTTCCATGCGGATATAGCACCATTTGCGATCTGTCATCCACGGCACATAATCGCTCGGACCGATGTGCACGTCGGATGCAGGCATGGGCTGGCCTAGCTGCGATGTCACGGCCTGAGTCTTGGAGATTTTTTTCGATTCGAGACGATCGCGTTCGAGCATGTTCAGGAAATCGGTGTTGCCGCCGAAATTGAGCTGGAATGTTCGATCGAGTCGGACTCCGCGCTCACGAAACAGGGTGGTTAATACGCGGTGGGCAATTGTCGCTCCGACCTGCGATTTGATATCGTCACCGACAATGGGAAGACCGCGTTCTCTGAACCGGCGTTGCCAGTATTTTTGGGAGGCGATGAAGACCGGGATGCAGTTTACGAAAGCGCAACGCGCTTCGAGGATTTGCTCGATGTACCATTTGGTCGCCATCTCGGAACCAACCGGTAAATAGGAGACCACCACGTCTGTGTGCGTCTTTCGCAGGATCCCCACGATGTCATCGGTCGGTCCTGGCGCCTTCTTTACGACATCCTTGAGGTATTTACCGATGCCGTCGTGCGTCATACCGCGATGCACTTTCACTCCGAGTTGTGGCACATCCGCGAAACGGATGGTGTTGTTCGGCTCTGCAAAAATTGCTTCACCCAGATCACAGCCAACTTTTGTCGCGTTGATATCGAAAGCTGCCGAAAATTCGATGTCGCGAACGTGGTAACCTCCAAGATCAACATGCATTAATCCCGGAACGAATTGATCGCCCGCAACCCCTTCATAAAACCGAACTCCCTGCACTAACGACGAAGCGCAATTCCCAACGCCGATGATCGCCACGCGAATCTTACCCGAGCCGTTCCTCTTCATAGCAATACCTCCTCCTGATGCATCTCCAGGTCCGGCGAAGGCCGGTCACCTGCTTGTTTTTGCGCAGCCGCAATAATGCTTTCGAGTTCGGCGGCGCGATGAGGAGACGTGTGGTGTCGAAGGACGCGTTCGCGCGCGCGTAAGGCGATGTCCCGCGAGACGCGTTCTGGAAGTTCCTGCAAGATCTCCAGAACGTCGCCAGCTTCGCCGGCAACGAGAATTTCCTGCCCCGGCTTGAAGAAGGCGCTGAGGCCCGGCCAATCGTCGCTGATTACTGGTGTGCCGCACGCTGCGGCTTCAAACAGACGAACGCTTGGTGAAAACCCAGCACGCGTCATTGCTGCGCGCGTAACGTTTAAGGTGAACCGTTGCGAATTGTAAAATGCCCGATGTTTGTTCGGAGAAAGATGAGTAATACGTTTCACGTTGGCTGGCCAGCGAATGCCTTTCGGATATTGCGGTCCGGCAACGACAAATTGTCCGGCCCGCCACATCGTCGCTGGCGCAAGCAGAAGCGAGTTCAACTTCCTTTGCCTGTCGGGACCAAAGGTGCCCAGATATCCCAGAGCCCAGTTCTTCTCACGCTGCTCGGGGAAATAATTTGCCGGATCAACGGAACAAAATAGCGCCCGTGCCATGGGCGAGCCGTACTCTTCTTCGATAAGATCCAGCGTTGGGCCGCCGGTAAATGACAGATACACATCGTAACGACCGATCAAGTCCGCAGAGAGATAGTCGCAGTCGTCCCGCTCGATTTTTTCAAGAGTGATCGGCGTGTCGATGTCGTAAAATGCCGTCACACCAGACACTTCGCGCGTTACCCACTCACCTATTTTTTTCCCTTCCGGCACGAACGAACCAACAATGACGCAATCAGCAGACGTCATCTCGTCTGCGAAACGTTTCTTCAGTTCGGAAACGCTGGCGTAAATTTCAGTCCGGCCGAACGGCGGATGCGGCATATCACGATTCGCAGCGTACCAGGGTTGATCCCGTTCGAGAAAAAGCACGTCGTGTCCGCGACGAACGAGTTCTCGCATGAGGCTGCGGTAAGTCGTGGCGTGCCCGTTCCCCCAGGACGAAGTAATCGACAATCCCTGGATCACGATTTTCATACGAACGCCCCCTCAAGAATTTCGTCGAGTTGCGCTGCCCGCTGGGCGTAGGTGTGCTGCGCCAGGACGCGCTGACAGGCTGCCTGACCAATCGTGCGCGCACGTTTCGGTGTCAGATCGGCAATGTGTGCTGCCACTTCCTCACCGGTAGCCGCGACGAGAATTTCCTCGCCCGGCTCAAAAAAGTTTTCGATTCCTTTCCAAGCGTCAGTGATAAGGCAAGCCGCGGCGCCGGCTGCTTCGAATACGCGCGTGGCGGGGGAAAAACCATACCGGGCCATGCTCGCCCGCGAAATGTTCAAGACCGCGCGTGGCGTGCAATTAAATGCGTTGTGATCTGCCGTGTAAACATGACCAATGTTCCTCACGTTATCCGGCAACGATTTGGTGTCCCAACCGATGCCTCCCAGAAGAAACTGCTGCTCGGGCAATTGCTCCGCCGTGGTGAGAAAAAATTCCTCCACCCGCGCCTCTCGATCAGGCAGGCGGTGCCCGAGAAATCCGAGATCTGCGTTAAACCGCGCATCCGGCGGGACTGGGTGATGCGTTTCCGGGTCGAGCCCATTGTAAATGGGCACACACAAACGTGCGCCTAACGACTCGTATCCCTGAACGACTGGCGGACCACCACCGTACGTAAACACGAAATCGTACCGCGGTATGCATTCACGAAATGGATCATCCGGGTCATTTTGGACGCGCTCGAGAGTGGCCGGCGCATCGACATCGCAATAGACGATGTAGTTTTGCGGCGTCTTGAGTTGAAGCACGGTCTCCTCGAGCAATTCGTCGAACACGCCGATCCCGCTGGCTTTCACGATCATATCGGCATCCCGGCGCGCCGTTTCCAATGAATGTAAAACCGCATCTTCATCATTTGCGTAAATGACTACCCGAGCCCAGTCTGGATGGTTGATGTCGCGGTGCTCTTGCCGCTCATACGCGTCAGGTTCGTAAACGGTGATATCATGACCGCGGTGGTGCAGCGCTTTGATCAGCCCGCGGTAATAAGTTGCCGCACCGTTCCAGTACGCTGAAAGCACACTGGAAACGAAAAATGCAATGTTCATGGCCCCACCTCCGTGATGATGGACATCAATTCGTCCACCCGATGCCCACACGTGTGGCGCGAGTTAATCGTTTGCAAACCATGCGCGGCAAGGTCACTCGCCATCTTTTTGTCGGTAAGCAGTGCCCGCAGATGGCGTTTCATCTCAGACCCGTTTTGCGCTACAAGATAATCGCGACCTGCCTCGAAAAGGTTTTCAGAGTCGTGCCACGGCGAACAGACGAGTGGGATACCGCAGGCCAGAGCCTCGAAAGGACGGATCGTCGGAATTCCTGTAAGAAGTTTGACGTACGGCCGGCGAGGCACATGCAGAGTGATCCGGAAACGTCCAAATATTTCGGGCACGCGATAGTTCGGCAGCCAGCCGCCATAGCAAATCCCGGCATCCCGCAACCTATCGAGCGCGTGCTGAGGGAAACGCACCCCGAAAACCTTTGCGCGTAATCTCAGCGCCTTAACGGGCTCGATCAGGAACTCCCGCAGTTCGGACGCACGCTCATCGTCCCCCCAATTACCCACCCAGACCACATCACCATCAAAGTGACAGTTTCGCGAAACCCGGAAAACATTTGTATCGGCGGCTTCATGCCATGTCCACGCGCGCCATGCCCAGCCCCGTTGTTCGTAAACTTTTCGCAGGACATCGCCGTAAGCGAGCACGCCATCGTAGTGTGTGAGATCGTACTCCCGCATCTGCCCGGGGGCGGTGACGGCGCGGTGATGAGTGTCGTGAAAAAAAAGATGATACCCTGCCCCGCTGCGGTAACGGTGCCGTCCAATCTCTCTGACCAGCCTGGGATCGTTCCATTCATGAACGAGAACCACGTCGGCACAATCAAGCACTCGATTCAGGTCCAGTTTATCGAGGTTGTACCTTTTCGATTTTAACAGCGGGAATCGGGCCCGAAATTCACGCAACGGCTCACTCCCCTCGAGACAGATTAGATTGGAAACACTCCAACTATTCTGCGGTTCATAGATTTCAACGTCGTGGCCGCGCTTCATTAACTCCATGGCGATGCCGCGAAGGAAATGCGCGTTGCCGTGGTTCCAATCGGAAACAAGCGATTGATAGAACATCACAATCTTCATGCCGGCACCTCCTCGGGAACAAGCCGGGGATTCAGATTCGCAGATGGCCGTTCAGCGTTGCCGGCCGGCCTGGCGAAAGGTTGACGTAAACAAGCGCGATAAACATCGAGATACCCACTCGCCATTTTATGCAGCGAAAACTCAAGCGCCCGGGCGCGAGCGCGTTGACCAAAGTGTTCGCGGCGACGTCTGTTCTCAATGAGACCTGTCACCGCGGTCGCAAGCTGAGTTGCATCATCGGGCGAAACAAAGATGGCGGCGCCGTGCCAGGATTCGCGCAGACTTGGAATATCGCCAAGCACCAGTGCGCAACCAGATAGCGCCGCTTCGAGGGCAGATAAGCCGAACGGTTCATAATATGCCGGCAGGACGAACATCGCAGCGCGCGAGAATTGCTCTGCTGTTTCCTGGGGACTGAGTTTTCCAAGACAACGTGCGTTTTCGAGGGTCACGATTGATCCGCTGGGATGCCTGCAATCCCCTGCGACCAAAATCGGCCAGCTGACAACCGATGCGATGCCGTCGAGCAGCCGCAGATTCTTCGCTTCATCCCAAATTCTGCCGCAGGAAAAAATGTTATTCGTCTTTTCGGCGCAAAAGAATGGCCGGTGATCGCGTCCGTTAGGAATGACAATGCAGTTAAATTGCGAGTCATAATGGATGGCCAGCGCTTCGCGCATGGCAACGGTCGGCGCGACGACGCAATCTGCAGCGGCAAGCCCAGCGGCGACACGTGTGCGATATTCCGCGTATCGTGCCGGCGGCGGCTGCTTCTTCACCGCCGTCCACCACGAAAGCACGCACGAGTGCGCCGTCACGACGACCGGGCTGCGCCAAGGAAGCGCAGCGTGGCTATAGCCATTGAGGTGGACCAGATCTGGGCGCGCGCGGTCCGCCAATTTAAGCAGCCAATCTCCTGCGCGATCGACGTCGTCCCACGGCTCGTCCATCCATTCCAGTCGGTAAGTGCTTTCGAACAGCCAGAGGTTTTTACGCGTCAACACATCTGTATACTGCTGGCGCGAGAGGCGTGCGCCCATGCTGGCCAGAATGACTTCAATGCCATCGGACTCGAGCGCGCGAGCGAGCTCCAGCGCATAGGTCCAGACGCCGCCGATTGGATCGACAGTCATCAAAATTCTGCGCGGACAGCCGTTAGAGTTTTGCGTTCTCATAAATCGAATCCAGCACCGCGCTAACGGCGACTGTTTTTTCGATCTCGGGATCAAAGCTGCGGTTGATGGCCAGCCGACGTACCCATTCAACCGCAGCTCGTCCGAACCAAGCGTCAGGCGGTTCGGCTAACATCTCCCGTGAGGTGCCATTGAACCGCTCCGCCAAAAAATCGTAGAACGAGCCGTTGATGTTTCGCATGGCAGCTCCGCCTTTTGTTCCGTAAAAAGACGCTTCGATGATCGCGTCACGGCCGGCATGCAGATGCCACGAGCACGTCAGATTGATGGCGGTTCCATTCGCAAGGTCGATTCGAGCGACCGCGTAATCTTCACAAACATCAGCGAGGTCATAGATGCGTTCGCCCTGATGAAACAACCGGCTGCTGACGTTAATGATCGGATGATCCAGAATCCAAAGCGCGGCGTCTACCAGATGAATACCCAGATCGATGATGCAGCCGCCTCCGGATTTTTGCCGGTCGTAAAACCATGGCTTTTGCGGGCCATAGGCATTGTGAAAAACAAGATCCACAGCGAAAATTTCGCCCAGTTCGTTTTGCCTAACGAGTTGTCGGATTTTTTGCAGAGCTTCCGTGTAGCGGTACGATAAGTCCACCCCGAGAAGTCGGTCAGCCGAGCGGGCTGCATCGATCACTGCCGAAACCTCGGGGGTGTTGCGTCCCAGCGGTTTTTGGCAGAACACAGCCAGATGCCGTTTCAATGCCGCAATGCTTTGTTGGGCATGTTGCGCGCTCGGGGTGGCAATAACGATTCCGTCGAGGTTCAAATCGACGAGCTGCGCCGGATTAGTGAAACAGCATGCGCCCGGCACATGTGGAACGGCACCGATGAGGCTTTGTTCGTCCGGATCTGCAATAGCGATAACGTCGGCCACACCGGCTCGCACGATGGCAACGAGCCGATGTGTGCCGATCCAACCAAGACCAACAAATCCGAGTCGTGGCCGCAGAGGCCTGAGCTTGTCTGTAGATCGAGTCTGCTGTGCGGTCGCGGCGGGCTTCATATGGTAATTACCGCCTTAATGAAATCGTCGGGCCGCGACGCCGCTGCATTCAATGCCTCGCCAAGCTTTTCGAGCGGGAAAAAATGCGTGTACAACGGCTGCGGCTTTAAGATTCCTGTCTCGATCGCTCGCAACGCGCGTCGAATACCCGAAACATAAACACGCGGGTCGCGTTCGTGCGCGTTGATCACGTCCAATCCGCGCCAGTTCCATAGCTGCATGTTGATTTCGCGCGGGCCATCCTGATGATAACCGGCAACCACAAGCCGGCCGCGCTCGCGTGTAATTTCACCGGCGATATTGAGTGGCGTTTGCTTGCCTGTGCATTCGATTACGACATCGCAAAACCTGTTATTCGTCAGGTTGTCGATGCCTTCTATCGCGCCGGCAAGCGGCACCGTGTGCGCTGCCCCCATCTTTTTGGCCAGACTAAGGGCAACGGAGCGACGACTGACGGCAATGACGCAAGCGCCAGTGGCAGTCGCCAGCCGTGTGAGCAATGCCCCCAGGAAACCAACGCCCACGATTGCAACCGTGTCGCCTTTGGAAATCTTGCTTCGCCGGAAAATATTCATGGCGCAGCCAAGCGGTTCCCCGGGCATTGGCTGGCCGTTGAACACGGAAGGGACTTTCAATGCGCAGCCTGCATCGCAGATGTCGTACTCGGCATACGCATGGCTGGAGATAATCACTACGCGATCTCCTTTTTCGAAGTCGCGGACGCGGTTGCCAATGTTTGCCACTCGCCCCCACGCTTCGTGGCCCGGAGCGCCGGGAGAGATTGGATAGGTGAACCAGGGCTTGCCTTCCCAGATCGGAAGATTTGATGCGCAGACACCGCATCCTTCGACGCGCACCAGAAGCTGATCGGGTCCGGGCTCGGTAATAGCTGTTTTTACGATCTCAACTCTGCCAGGTGCGGTAACAACCGCGGCGCGCATAACGGCTGACAGTCCGGATGAAGACTGAACATCGGCATACGAAGTATGCGGCCTTTCGGCGGATTCGCTCCGCGGCGAAAATTCATGTGGGATCTCCGGCGCTGCAGGTTCGGCGATTCCGATCTCGCACTTCGCGTTCATCCGGCTGTAACCATCCTTTCCCGAGCCTGGCGTGATGTTCTCAGCCAGTCGTATAGCTTGCGAATGCCTTGAAGCTTGCCTACGCGCGGCGACCAACCGGTCGCAGTGTGAAACTTGGAAAAATTGGTTACATAATAACGCTGATCGCCCGGCCGCCAATTTGCTAATCGAATGCGGGCTTTGCCTTCATGCAGTTGGCCGATCAACGACAGTAACTCACGCAAGCTCGTGGTGTTCTCGACGCCTCCGCCAATGTTGAACACCTGGCCTGAAAGCGTTCGAATGTGCCTGCGAGCCAGGAGAAGCGCGTCAACCAGATCATCAACAAACAACACGTCGCGCACCTGTTTGCCGTCGCCATAAATTGTGATCTGCCGGTGTTCGAGCGCGTTGATCAAAAAATGCGCGACCCAACCCTGATCCTCGGTGCCAAATTGATGAGGGCCATAAATGCAGCTCATTCGAAACACGACTGCGGGCAAACCAAAGGTTCGCGCGTAGTCGACGATGTATTGATCCGCCGCGCCTTTGGAGCAGCCGTATGGGCTGTAAAAGTCGAGCTGTTGATGTTCGCTGATGCCACAGGCGCGGATCGCTTCGTCCACGGGCTCATAACGATCGCCATTCAGTCGCAGATCGATATCTTCAAGGCTGCCGTAAACCTTGTTGGTGGATGTGAAAACGATGGGCGGCGGATTTCGTAAATCGCGCAAGTGTTCAAGCAGATTCAGCGTTGCGCGTGCATTGATATCGAAATCGTAAACCGGTGCGGTGAGACTGGTGGTCACCGCAACCTGTGCAGCGAAATGGAATATTCCTGCTGCGTTATGAATGCATTTGCCCAGAGTTTGCGAGTCGCGCGTGTCGGCGATCTCAAGTTCGATTAAGTCGCCATGTCTGGCGCGCAACCATTCGGCGTTCTGCTCTACTCCCGGTCTTGAAAGATTGTCGTAAAGAACGACCGGCTCCCTCTGCGAACAAAGGGCATCGGCCAGATTGCAGCCAATGAACCCGCAGCCACCGGTGATGACGATAGGGCGCCTGGTTTTTCGCAATTTTCTGCGCGTCTGGCCCAACCATGCCGAGCGCTCGACCGCTTTCACTCCTCCCTTTGCGAGCAACCGGAACAACAACTTTTCGGAACCATCATGGCGACGCAAACCAAAGTGATGCTCGCGCTCGTCACTGTAGAACTTGCTTTCTCCGAACTGCGCTACATCAACGTCATGGGCACCGTGCCAGTAAACGCGCTCAGCCGGCGCGTTCATGACATCCACGAACGCGGCAATTTGTCCGCGCTCGTCGTGTCGCCATGTCGAGTAGCCTGTCTCAGTTATCCAAATTTCAGCTTTGGAGCGATGTTCCAGAAGGACTTTGCGTACTCGCGCGATCTTCGCGTTCCAACCGTCCCACCAGAACTCGAATGTTCCGGGAAAACCATGAATTCCGACTGCATCGATGTACTGCATCACTCCGCGTTCGCACATCAGACGCACCCATTGCGCATCCAAAGGACCGCTTGCCCCAAGAACGGTTTTTTTGCCCCGCTGTCGGGCCCAGTGCGCGGCACCGCCGACCATCTGACAAAAAATTAGCCAGTGCGGGTCGAGAGCGGTGTCCCACTCGAGCGGACTCCGCGGTTTATTCCAAAGCTCCACAGAATCGAAAAATTCACCGAACCGCGTAATGAAGACGTCGATGAAATCGGCGTACTGTTTTGGATCGCGCGGGGGAGAACAGTGGCTGGGTGCAATACCAAGACCCGGCGGCGTGTAATGGAAACACGGCAACAGGTCGAGTTCTTGCGCGAGTGTCGGCAACAGCCATTCGTACCATTTCTCGCCACCTTCGGTATGCCAGTCAGCCCACGAAACGCCGGTGCGCAGCTGTGTGATGCCGATGGTTTTGAGGTCCGCAAGCAAACGCTTAACGCGTTCTTGTTCTCCGGGCCGAAGCCACTCCAGGATTCCTAAGGCAGGGCGGTCGCCGTTTTTCATACCGCCAGTCCCCGTAGGTCCAGTTCGCGAACAGCGTAATCGACGCGATCCACAGCGATCTGTCCCTCCAGCCAATCTGCCAGTTCGAGCAAACCTTCCTGCAGCGTGACCCGCGGCCTGTAGCCGAGAATTGTGCGAGCGCGTGAAATGTCGGCGAAGCAATTCCGAATGTCGCCGATCCGGCACTTTCCGATGATTTCTGGTTCCGTGTCCTCCTTTCCTACCGCTCTTGCGATCTGCGTAGCTATCTCGAGGATCGAATAATCAGCCCCGCTGCCGATGTTGAAGACTTCGTCGGCAAGATTTGGAACTTCCAAAGCCAGGCGACAGGCTTGTGCTACGTCGCGCACGTGAACAAAATCGCGGCGCTGTTTGCCATCTTCATTAACAAGTGGCGCCTTATTGTTAAGAAGCCGCGATGCAAAAATTGCCAGTACGCCCGTATATGGATTGGAAAGCGCCTGACGCGTTCCGAAGATATTGAAGAAGCGAAGCGCAACCGCCTCGATTCCGTACGCGCGTCCAACAGTCAGACAGAGCCGCTCCTGGTGATATTTACAAATCGCATAGACGGACGGCAGCGCCGGACACTTTGTTTCCGGCGTTGGCACGGGCTCCAGCGGTTCACCGTTTGAATCGCGCACCTCCCAATCGTGGGCCCGAAGTTGTTCTACCGAACGTTCACCGCCTTCAGTCAGTGAACCGTCGCGCTTTCGGTACAGGCCTTCGCCGTAGATACTCATGCTCGAAGCCACGACCAATCTCTCGACTCGCCGGTTTGCAAGGGCTTCCAGAAGCGTGGCGGTGCCCTGGGCGTTGCAGCTCGTGTAATTTACGATTTCATACATGCTTTGACCGACGCCCACAGCTGCGGCGAAATGAAAAACGCTGTCGATATTTTTCAGCGCGTAAGCGACAGCCTGAGGGTCGCGAACATCGCCGTGAATAAACTCGACCTCCGGGGCGAGATACGGCGGTTTGCGAGCACCGCTCCCGTGCACCTGAGGCGCTAAATTGTCCAACACCCTGACCCCATAACCAAACTCGAGCAGATCATCTGCCAGATGGGACCCCACAAAACCAGCGCCGCCGGTGATGAGTATATTCTTCTTCGCCATATTTTTAAAAAAAATCGCGCGCCATTCGGTTCGCAGATCTGCCGGAAAAGACTTAACGTCGCATCGGGGTTTTGCTGATGACGACTCGTTAGGCACTGGCGCCGTAATGCACTCCTGACAAGCACAGCGCATTTGTCGTAAGGCGGATCAGTTAAAGATGTAGGAGTTGCTCCTACACGCCTGACCTATGATCCCTGAAGCTCGCGAATGACTGCCCGCGCGTGTTTATCGTCACGCAAACCTTCGAAGGTGGCATGTCGCAGCAGACCGTAGTTTGTCCACTCGGTGAAGCTCACCTGCGCGACAAGGTTTGGTTTAAGCCAGCATAATTCGCTCATTTCATCCGCAGTGATGCCTTCGCCAAAATGGCTTTTCCGACTGCTTGGCAGATTGTCGAATGGACACTTCTTCACCAGTAACGGCTGCATTGCTTGCAAGAGTTTTGCGCGAGTACGCGGATTGAATCCCTGACGAACCTTACCCGAGAAAATCAGCTTTTTGCCGTCGTAGTACCCGACCAGAATCGATTGAAAACTTCCTGCATCCGGTTTGTAGCCGCCGATGACGAATTCCTGGCCTTTGCTGATTTTGAATTTCAACCATGACGTCACTCGCGTGCCGGCGCGGTAAAGCGAATCGCGTTTCTTCGCGACGACGCCTTCCAATCCCGCTGATTTGACGGTGCGCATAATTTCGCCCGGCGCGCCTGAAAGATTCGCGTTGTACAAAAGCTGCGAATCCGTGAGAATTTCACGTAACTTTTCCTTTCGCTCATGCAGCGGCCTCCCTGTCCAGTCCTCTCCTTCCAGGTTCAGCAGATCGAAAGCGTAATACACAACCCGCCAGTCACGCCCAATCGATGCTCTGTTCTGCAACGCCTGGAACGAGGGGCAACCTCTTGAATCCACGGCAACGATTTCTCCGTCGATCAACACCGTTCGCGCGTTGACACCGCGAACGGCGGTAACGACAGATGGGAAGTCGTGCGTCAGATCTTTCTCTTTTAATGAGAGCAGGCGCACATCCTCTCCATGTTTTAAAGCCAGTGCGCGATAACCATCCCATTTTATTTCGTAAATCCATTCGCCACCTCGAGGCAGCTCGCCGACTGCCGTCGCTTTCATCGGACTGACGAAACGCGGCGCCCGAGCCGCTCGTCGTTGTGAAGGTTTTCTTTTTGAGACGGGCTTCTCGCGCCGGGTGCTATCGGTTCGGACGCCGGCGATCTGTTCCATGGTCCGACCCGTCAACGCGGAGACTTCATTTCGCTTTGCCGAAACTCCTTTGGCCGTCCCGCCGACCTTGCGCAAAGCCCAGGTCGTTTTTCCTCTGTCGTCATCGGTGCGATCCAAGGTCCATTCGCCTTTGAGTTTTTTTCCGGCAAGAAATAGGGACAATCGGCCCTTCCAATAATTGCCATCAACCAGTTGATACGTACCGATGTCCCATACCATGATTGTGCCGCCACCGTATTCGCCACGCGGAATCACTCCTTCGAATTGTAAATACTCGATCGGATGATCTTCCGTTTGGAAGGCGGTGTGCCTCTCGTTTTTGCCCAAGGGCATGCCTTTGGGGACAGCCCAGGATTTGAGAACGTCATGCATTTCCAGCCGGAGATCGTAGTGCAGATGACTTGCGGCATGTTTCTGCACGACAAATCGCCGTCGACTGCCCTGTGCACTGCGCCTGGGCAGCGTCGGCCCCGGCTCGGAGGTCCTCGTGAAATCGCGTTTCGCGTGGTAATCCGAAAGGTCGCGCGCCGGCGTGTGAGATTTTGCAGGAATCGACGCGAACTCCTCTGGCAGTTTTTGTTTTAGCTTGAGCAGAGGCGCAAACAGATCGCCTGTGCGTTTCAGACGACGCAAAGCGTCATGAGCTTGAAAATCGAGAAGCGTCGGTTCAGATCGCTTGAGCACCGTCGCCAGTTCATCCCAGGTCACCGGCATGGAAACGTACGGCCGATGCCGTTTCGCGCGTAACGAATACACGCCGACTGTCGTTTTGTGATCGGCGTTCTGACTCCAATCAATGAAGACCTTCTTAGCGCGCAGGTTTTTCGCCATGTCCGCAACGATTTTGTCGGGATGTTTTTGCTCCAACAGCTCGGCAACGGCACGTGCGAAAGGTTGGGTTTGCTCGTAAGCCACGTTTGTGTTGAGAGGCACATAAACCTGGATACCTTTCGAACCGGAAAGTTTTGCGAATGACTTCAGCCGCAGCTTTGCGAGGACGTCACGCAGCCGAAACGCTACAGCTGCGCAATCGAGCACATTGGCCCCTTCGCCTGGATCCAAGTCAAACACTACAGAGGTGGGACGATCGATGCGGGGTACGCGATGCAGGAACGGGTGCAGCTCTAACGCAGCAATATTGGCTACCCACGTCAATGTGCGGAGGTCGTCGATCAAAATGTAATTAATGTCCGGCCCTCCGTCGTGCCGCGGTACCGGAAAGGTCTTCACCCAATCCGGAGTAAAAGCTGGCGCGTCCTTTTCGTAAAAGGCTTCGCCATGAATCCCATCAGGATACCGCTTTAGCGTGACTGGCCGGTTTCGAAAATGCGGCAACAAGTATCGCGCAACGCGTTCGTAGTAATCAACGACGTCGGCCTTGGTAAACTTCGCTGCCGGATAAAGAATCTTGTCGGGATTCGAGATGGCGATCCTGGTGTGGGAGCGTGCCATGTCTCACGGCGTCGTGTACAAATAGGCGGCGATATCGCGGGCGTCCTGGTCCGTTACACCCTGCTCCGGCATGGCCGTGCGCGGATTGATCTGCCGCGGATGCTGTATCCAGCGCTGCAGGTTCTCTGGCGTGTTCTCCAGCATGCCCGCCAAATATGTCCGTTTCGAAATGCCAATAAGCGGCGGAGCGCTTAGCACGTTTGACCCGCGCACGCCTGGAACAGTATGACAAGCGATACAGCCATACGTCGTCAATGCACTCCTTCCACGGGCCGGATCGCCGCCTGTTAGTGCGGCCGACCATTTTGCGGCGTGATCCCGGCACGCAAGCAGCGTGATTCCTGACGCAAAAACGAAGATCCAACCCGTTCTCATGAAAGCTGTTCGACCGGCAGCGATCGCGCCCGGTTTTCTGATTCGCGCAACCACCCCGCGAATAAAGCCAGCCCCGCAGCGATATACACAAGACCGGCTGGAACCCACATGACGAGGCCCCCAAGTTGCTGGTCCTCGAGCGGCGTTAAACCCCAGGCCGCGGTGCGCTCTGCGTATGCCGGATACCAAAGCGTATTTGCAAATGTCAGCAACGCCCCAAGTAGCCCGCTGTGGAGAGCAGTCGTAAACATGTACAAAACGGCCAAACCAAATCCGAGAGCCCGGCGACGCCCGTGAACCACTGCCCACCAAAACAGGAGCGCGGAAAACAGGAAGCTCGCATGTTGCAATGCGTGGATCGATTCGTTTTCCAGTGTTGCCTGAAACAAAAAAGGCAGGTGCCAGGCCCAAAGCACAACCGCATGAATGATCCAGGCGACTACCGGATTGGAAATCGATCGCCACGTTCGTTCCCACACGTTTAGTTTGCTGAAACGAGCAAGTGTCAGCGCCCACGGTCGCGGCAAGGACCAGAGAAACGGCACAATGGGCCGGCCGAGCACCAGCAACGGGGCAGCCACGAGCATGAGTAGTTCGTGCTGGGTCATATGCGCCGAGAACAACACACTTCCCCAGGCGTGGATTGGCGAGATCAGCGCCATCACTAACGCGCACCAGCCAAGCGCGTAGTAAACGATATCCGACCGATGGACCGACTTGGGAGATGCTCGACGCAATCGAATCACGCCCAAAGCATACAGGACTGCGGACGCAACGATGGGAATCACAACGCCCGGTTCAAAAGTCCATGCCCGCACCAGCTCGCCTGGAGTTTGGGGTCCACTCACTTTGAGCTCGTGCCCGCAGACAGTCGCGCTGCCCACCACAAGTAGTAGAAGCGCAAAGACAATTTTCATCAGATCGGACACGGTGAATGCATCACCGTTGCAATGGACTGAGCAATGACGACCAGCAGGAACATGCACATGGACATCATCGATAGAACGCCCATGAACAGACGCGTAGGCCCAACTCGACTGGGAAAATCGGAAACAGGCAGGCGATGATTCCACCCGACGATTCCGCACACGGCAATCGCCGCTGCGAACAAGATTGCCACGATAATCAGTACAGCCTTGTGATGGCTGACACATACCGGAAGCACGAGCGCATAAATGATTTGAAATTGAATTAGCCAGAGTACTGGCGGCCCAAGCAGTCCGACCCACAACGCAAAATCGCGCAGTGGCCGGTCGGTCCCAGCCAGTTCGGCCTCAAAGCCAGTGCGGTCCGAAGTAGACGATTGCATAGAGCGGGATCCAGATTGCTGCGATCCAGTACCAATAGACGGCGCCAACCCGCACATCGCGGGCGTGCTGAGTATCAAGCCCCTTGAGCCAGACCCACGCCGCCATCAAAAGATTTTCCGCAGTGCCGGTGATCAGATGCAGCAAATGCATCCCAAGTATCGTCCAGAGAATGGCTGCATACGCGTTGTCGTCCCACCGAAATTTCAGCCCGCGGAATTCGAAAAAGCGCAGAGCGATGGTGACCAACCCGATCAAGACCATTATGGCCATGCCTAGCCGGACAACGCGTAAATCCAATCGCAGACAAGCGCGATCCACGATGTACATGGGAATACAGCTGGCGATCAATACAATCAGGTTTGCGGTAGCGAACCCCAGATCCGGATCTGTCTGGTAAAGCCCGACATCGGATCGAACGGGCGGCCAATTTGTAAAATTCATCCGCAAGTAGAAGTAACTGCCGACCAGAAGGGCAAACATCGTGGTCTCGATAAACAGCAGCATTGTGTTGCCCCACCAGATCGGCGACGTGTGGTCCTCGACGTGCGGCGGCAATTTGGAAACGTCAATGACTGCGGTGTTCATGTTTGCGCGGCCAATGCGGCTTCCGGTTGTGACATTTCGACTTTTGGCTTGGCAGCTTCGACGATGAATTTTGGTTCGTTGCCGCGCCAGAACCATGCGTACAGCACAACCAGCGAGAAGAACATTCCGGCCGGGATGGCCCAGGCAGTAAAGATGACGAATGTCATCGTGAGGCCGACCACAATGCCGAGAAGGAGTGGCCAGATCGAGTCGGTCGCCAATTCATACCGGTGTTCCGGCACCGCGTCGATTATGGTGGTGTTAAGCACTTCGCGTTTTTCGGTGCTGAGGCCAACCACGACTGGTCTCTGTTCCGGTGCGTGCCACAACGGCTGGCCATCGGCGACGCTCGGCGGATGATAAAAGTTGTAAGCCGGTGGGGGCGAAGTCACGGCCCATTCGAGCGTTGGCGCCAGCCAGGGATTCGCGTCAGCGACGGCACCGCGGCGCAGGCTTACCAGCACATTAATAATGAAAAGCACAACACTAACGGCGATGACGCCGGCGCCAATCGTGGCCAGCAGGTTCAGATTTCCCCAACCCGTTTCGGCCAGATAGGTGTAAACGCGGCGCGGCATTCCGTGCAATCCCAGGATGTGCATCGGAAAAAACGTGAGGTTGAACCCCACGAACAACGTCAGAACATTCCATTTGCCTAACGACTCGTTTAACATTCGGCCCGTCCATTTGGGAAACCAGTAGTAAAATGCGGCAAACAACGGAAAGACTGCGCCACCGATCAATACGTAGTGAAAGTGCGCCACCACGAAATAGGTATCGTGCATCTGCAAATCCAGTGGCACCGACGCGAGCATCACGCCCGTCAGGCCGCCTAACACGAACACGAGAATAAATCCGCAGACGAAAAGCAACGGGACCTGCATCCGTGGCCGGCCCGTCCAAAGCGTCGTTATCCAGCAGAAAATCTGAATCCCGCTTGGGATGGCAATCATCATGCTCGATGCGCTAAAAAATGTGCGACCAAGCAAAGGGAGCGGTGTGGCGAACATATGATGCACCCACAAACCGAAGCCGATGAATGCCGTGGCGATTAACGAGAGAACTATGGCCGTGTAACCAAAAATCCGACGGCCGGAGAATGTTTCGATAATGGTCGAAACGAAACCGGTGGCGGGAAGAAAAATGATGTACACCTCCGGATGCCCGAAAAACCAGAAAAGATGCTGGTAAAGGAGAGCGTCTCCGCCCTCGGCTGGGTTAAAAAAATGCGTGTTCACATTCGCCAGGCGATCCATTGCCAGGTAAGCCGTGACCACCATGACAGCGGGCATTGCAAAGATGATCATGAACGCGGTCACAACTTCCGCCCAAACGAATACGGGGATTCGATTCAACGACATTCCCGGCGCGCGCTGCTTCAAAACTGTTGCAATGATTTCGACAGCGCCTACAAGAGCCGAGATCTCCGTGAGCGTGATCATATCGGCCCAGATATCGACCCGGTGACCAGGTGAAAATTGTGGTCCGGATAGCGGAACGTACGCGAACCAGCCCGCGTCCGCGCCTGCGTTGACCAGAAATCCGCCCCACAACAACAGCCCACCGGCCAGATAGGCGAAATACCCGAATGCGTTGAGTCGTGGAAAAGCGACGTTACGTGTTCCAACCATCAGCGGGACCAAATACAAACCGATGCCTTCCATGATTGGCACTGCAAAAAGGAACATCATCGTGGTGCCATGGACGGTGAAGAACTGGTTGTACAGGTCGGGGCTGAGAAAGTGGTTTTCTGGAAACGCCAGTTGAATGCGCATTGCTGCGGCGAGCAGACCGGCAAGGCCAAAGAAAATAAATGCCGTTACGATGTAGCGGCGGCCAATATCTTTGTGGTTGGTGCTGCAAAGCCAGCCAATCAAACCCGGCGGCCGAGTCCACAATGATTGCATGGCTTTGCGGGCCGCTTCGTCAGGTGCGGCCAGGGTCGGAATCGCCTGGTGAGATACTTTCATTTTAAACTCTCCAGGTAATCGAGCAGCGCGTTCAGATCATCGGACGAAAGTTGGTTCGGCGGCATTCGGGCGCCGGGTTTTAATGCCGAAGCGTTCGAGATCCAGCCGGCTAGATAACCACGCGTGTTAGGGAACTCGCCTGCGCCGATCATGATCCTGCTGCCGATGTGCGTAAGATCAGGTCCGAGCCTAGCACGAGCATTCGTGCCCTGGATCGTGTGACACATTACGCATTGCGCCGCCAGGAACACCTCGCGGCCGCGCCGTTGCGATTCGGTTCTCGGTTCGGCGGCTGATTTCTTTTGCGCTTTCAACCAATCCCCGAATGCATCTCGCGATTGCGCCACGAACACCATTCGCATGTGCGCATGCTGCTCTCCGCAATACTCGGCGCATTGCCCGCGAAACTCGCCCGCGCGGTTTCCAGTAAACCATGTGGTGGTCGGATGGCCCGGGACCAGATCTTTTTTCCCATTTATGTTCGGCACCCAGAAACTGTGAATCACATCGGTCGACTGGAGCTCGAGCTTCACCGGCTTGCCGACCGGCACATGAATTTCGTTTGCCGTTGTCATGACTTCGCTCGGCTGTGGATCCTGGTATTCGACTTCCCACCACCATTGGTGCCCGGTGATCTTGATGGATAAGGCGTTCGGATCAGGCGTGGCGTAGATCGCATTGCCGGTAAAAAAGTCAGCGATCAGAAGCGCGAACAGAATCAGCACCGTCACGATCACCAGTGTGGATACAACGTGTGTCGCGCGTCTCTCGCTGGCCTGCTTCGGCTCAGCAATCAACTCCATTCCTGTTTCGTCGGTCGCGCGATTCCTGTTTCGCAGGATCGCGATGAAAAGAACAATCGCGACGAGCACGTAAATGGCGACCATGACGCAGAGGAACACGCGCCAGAGATGATAAATGTGCGCCGCTTCTGCCGCAGCAGGGCTTAACGCCGATTGCATGATCCTGCTCATGAGAACTGCGGCTGTCGGGGCGCCAGGCAGAGCATTTCAGTGTTGCCAGTTCGAACGCCTCGGTCCGTGTTCATTGCGGTTGCGGCAACGAAGAGTTGTGCGGGGTACCAGCCGGAACGGAATTTGGCGGTGGCGCGCTTTTCAGGTGATCGTCGCGCGCATTAGCCGTCCACTGGTTTGCCAGTCCGCTCAAGCTGCGCACGTACGCTGCGATCTGCCACACTTGATAATCGGGAATTTTTCCGCGGAACGATGGCATTCCGTTAGGCCGACCTTCGATGATGCTGGCGTAGATTTGTTGCGGTTCCGAGCCATATATCCATTTCTGGTCCATTAATGCAACGCCCATTCCCCCGCCTCCATGCGCATGACAGCCGATGCAGTTATAAGATTGATAAAGTTGTTGCCCTTCCGACATCGCCCATGCGTTGTTCTCATCCGGATTTTTCACAGCCGGTAATTTTTTATGCTGAGGACCAGGCGCGAGATCGCTCATTTGCTGAGCCACAGCCTGTTGCGCCGACGGTGGTTGGACGACTAGTGCTCGCTGTTCGCGTTCACAACTCGGCAGCGCCAGGAGGAGCAGGAGCAGCCAGCAGTTTTTCACAGCGAGGCCCTTTTTGAGGCAACACCGACTCGCGGGACATTGTAGGCGTCGAGAATGCTTTCGATCTCGTCGTGATGCGCAGCCAGCACGTTGTCGATCTTATCTTTCAACGCGCGATTCTGTTTTTGCACGCCGATGGCAATATCGAATGCGAAGTACAAAGCATGATCCTTCTGCGGCTGGACCGGCACGATCTCGAGAGCCACGCGCGATCGTTTGGCGTAAAATCCGGCTAAAGGACCCCACACGATTGCCAGGTCCACGTCGCCCTGAACGACTGCGTCCATGATCTGCGCCGGCGGATTCTCGCGCGTATAATCCCCATAAAGCGTATAACCCCGCACGTTCTGAACGAGGCCGCGGGCCGCGACGGCCTGAGCTGGCGGCGTGTCAACGCCATCGTTGCCGATCAACTGGACGCCAATTTTCAATTTGGGCAGTTGCACATCATCCAATGAGGTGATGTGGAGCTGGCGATCCGCTCGCGCCACAAAGACAAAACTCGAGCGATAGATCGGCGCTGTGGTTAACGCCATGTCGAAATGCGCCGGCACACCCACAACCAGATCGACATCACCGCTTTTGAGCGTCTCGCGGAAAAACCCGCGACGCTGCGCGTGCCAATGATATTCCAACTTGCAATTCAGCTCACGCGCCAGGAGCTCTGCGATTTTATTCTCAAATCCCTCTTTGCGTTGATTTGAAAACGGCAGGTTATTCGGATCCGCCGCAACCCGCAGCACGTGCGATTGTTGCGCAGCGACGGACGTTACGAAACCAGCGCAGCACACGAAAAGGAACGCTGCGCGTGTCAAACTCGTTAGGCAGCAATTTTTCATGGCAACGAAAAAACGTAGAGTGTTCCGCCTTTGGTACTGTGCTCCGGCAGGTCTTTCATGGCGTTAACGAAACCGAGGGCGGCAGTTGGATCGCCTGGATCCAGATCACCTGAAACGATGGCGCCGGCCCAGCCGCCCACGCCGGACAACACCGCCACGTACTGCTTGCCGTCAGGTCCCAGAAATGTTGTGGGCTGGCCAATAATTCCCGACCCCGTTTTGAACTGCCACAGCACCTGCCCGGTCTTTGCGTTCACGCATTTGAACAAACCGTCCATGGTGCCGTAGAACGTGACGTCGCCAGCCGTAGCCAGCGTGCCGCTCCAGACCGGAAAGTCTTCTTCAATCGCCCACACTTTCGCTTTCTTAGTTGGATCCCAGGCGCAGAACTCGCCGCGTTTACCGCCGCCGTTGGCGTACATCTTGACGTTGACTCGCAGATAAGGCGTGCCTTCGATATAACTCGCTTCCATCCCTTCGTAGTCCATGGCCAGGTTTTGATGCGGGATGTAAAGCAGGTTCGTGCGCGGTGACCATGCACACGGCTGCCAATCCTTTGCACCCGGGGACGCCGGTGCGATATCGCGGATTACTTTCCCCATTCGCGGAGCTTTTTCAGGATTTGTAATGATGCGGCCCGTTTTCAGGTCGACACCCTTGCTTGCGGTGATGCGAATGAATGGCGTCGCTGAGAGCACTTCGCCCGTGGTTCGATCGAAGATGTACACGTAACCGTTGCGTTGTGCGCTAAGGAGGCATTTGCGCGATGCCGTGCCACCACCTGCAGCCAAATCCACGACGATGTTTTCGTTCACCCCGTCGTGGTCGAATTCATCATGAGGATTTAGCTGATAGAACCAGCGTGCCTGGCCGGTATCAGGATTGCGGGCGAAAATTCCACAACTCCATTTGTTATCGCCGGGACGCAGCTCGGGATTCCAACTGCCGGGATTGGCCGTTCCGTAAAAAATCAGGTTCTGTTGAGCGTCATAGGAAATCCAGCCCCACACCGTGCCCCCACCGATTTGCCATCGATCCGGCGGCCATGATTTTACTCCCAGATCTTTCCCGCGATCGCTCGGGTAAAACGGCTTGAACTCGGGTCCGATTAAACAATCCGCATCGGGACCCGTGCTGTAAGCGCGCCAGATAACTTTGCCGCTGTTCGCATCGAGGGCAGTGAGGCAGCCCCGCACGCCAAATTCGCCGCCGCTGTTTCCCACCAGCACTTTGTCGCGAACAACCAGTGGTGCCATGGTGATCGTCTCACCGTGGTTGATCTCACCGACTTTCGTTTTCCAGGCTAGCTTCCCGGTTGCAGCATCAACCGCACAAACATTGTTATCGAGCGTGTTGAAGAAGATTTTGCCATTGTCGAAGAAGCAGCCGCGATTTACGACATCACAACAGGCGACTCCCTGAGCTGCCGACGCAGGCTCGGGTTCGAACTTCCACTTCGGTGCGCCGTTCTTGTTGAGATCAAGTGCATAAAGAATGTTGGGATAAGGAGTGACGACGTACATCGTGTCGCCGACGACAAGCGGCGCCGCTTCCTGGCCTTTGTTAACGCCGGTCGAAAATGTCCAGGCGACACGCAGATTCTTCGCGTTATCAATTTTGATTTGATCCAGCCCACTATAGCGCGTGTTCTCGAAGTTTTTGGCCGGCATCGTCCATTGCCCATCCTCCCCAGGCGGCAAATCTTGTGCCTGGG
>DASREQ010000009.1:0-2874 GCA_035651975.1 Candidatus Udaeobacter sp. | reverse complement strand
GTTTCCATTGAATGCCGCATACGCTTTGCCGGTGGCTTCAGCAGCAGCGTCATGCTGCGGGGTTACATCGGTGACTGCGCGCCATTGCGCCTCGCTGTTCACCCGATACAGAGCCTGGTATCCGGAATTAACCAATGCGAGAAAGCGATCCGCCCGTTCCTGAATTGGCGACGCACCATGTAACGAGCCCAAAACCAAAAGTAGTAAAATCGCGGGAAAGATCTGTCGCCAATTCATGTGTTGAACCTAACAATCTGCGCGAAGTTGTGAAGGGCGTTCTCTGTTTGGAAGGTGCGCATGTTTAAATCCTTCACATTCGAGCGGACTCCCGTTGCGATCTCCGAACCTAAAACCGATTGCAAATCGCACTGCCGCGATTGAAATGATTTAAGCGGCTGTTGAGTTATTTCACGACGACCGTCCCGGTCATTTCCTTGTGGAACGTGCAGAAGTAAGGAAACGTGCCGGGCTGGGTGAAGGTGTGGCGCCAGGTTTCGCCCGCGTCAATTGAACCGGAATCGAATTCACCGCTTTGAGATGTAACCGTGTGCGGAGTCAAATCGTCATTGACCCACTCGACCGTTTCGCCCGCTTTGATTTGAATTGTTTCAGAAGAATATTTCAGCATTCGAATTTTCACACTAGTGGCCACGGGCGCAACGCTGCCCGATGGTTGCGAGGGAGCCGGAGCTGCGGGCGCAGCGGATTTCCGTAACGTTGCCGGTGGTGGCTCATTGCGAAATTCGCGGTGTCGTACTCGTCCGCCGGCATAGCTGATGTAGCCGCCAATTCCCAGTGTGACGGCACCGAGGGCAAAAACCATGATGCTAAGTAAAAGCGATGTCCTCGGCCACATCCAGGATACGATAAGCGCCAGGACGCTTAGGATCGCCAGAGCATAAAAGAACCAGATCAAATTCTCCGCCCGTTCCTTATGCACAGCTAACCACGCCTGGCCAGGGTGATCTGCCATAGACAAAACCCGGTCGTAGGCTTGTTCGCCGTATTCGTAAACGGGCCATGCCGCCGTTGTGCTGATGATTATGAGAAGCAGTGCGACCGCCCTGGCGGACCGACTGCCTTGCCAGATAGCCACGCCTAATCCCACCAAGCCTACCACCAACCCGTAGACCGGTAGCGGATTAAGCAGCACGTGGATGTATTCCGGGTGGCGCAAATCTTGCAGAAGTGTCCCTAGCATTCGCACAACACTCTTACAGGCCGAAACCTGCGCATCAGCGCGCTACTTCGGCCTTCAGCTCAACTACTCTCGCACGCGACGTACGGGGGGACGCCTGCCGTCGGAAGCGATTAGTGCAGCGAGGCGTGAGCCTCTTTTGCATGGTTCAAATGCGATACAAAGATCGGGCGCGCGCTTTGCAACAGACTTTTCAGTTCGCCGTTTTTTGCGTTCGGAATCAGGGTGTCATCAACCGCCTTTAGGACCGATTCGTGATAGCTGATTTCGTTGTCGATGTATGCCTTATCGAACTCCGCACCGCTCAGCCCGCGCAGTTTCTCCAGTGTCTTGTCACCGTCTGATTTCAGACTACGGCTGGTATCGCTTTCTTCCGGCGTCACGTTCAGTTTCTTGGCAAGTTTGGTGGCCTGCTTGTTTAACGAGGTATGATCCCGCACCATTAGCTTCGCGAACTCTTTAACTTTTGGGTTAGAGGTCTTTTGCTCCGCGAGCTTGCCCGCGTCAATGTCGACATTATCCGCCGTTACCACGATCATCGCGATCTGCGGATCGGTAACCGCGTTGGACGAGCTCGTTTGAGCGTTCGCTTCACTACCGGCGACGCTCATGGCTATGAGTGCGAATGTTGCAATGAGTGATTTCATAATCGACTTTCTCTGTTGGTTTCTGTTTGCGCCTGATTCCAGGCGCGATGGAGCTCTCCGCCCGCCAGGCGCATTCGATATCACTATTGTATCGGTGCGCGGTGCCGCTCTGCGCGTGAAGATGTTAATCGCAACCGGTGGCGGTCTTTTCGGGCGACTTCGGATCGATAAGGATGGCAAGGCGGGATCGCGCATGTGCCACGCGCGGTTGTTTGGCCAGACCGCTATCCTGCCTCGTACGTTATTTCGATATCGGATGCTTGTAGGACAGCCACAAAAATATCAGTCCGATAATCGGAATAACAGTGTCGCTGGGAAGAACCAGGCCGACGTTCCCCGGAGAAAAATTATGCGCTGTTACCATCTGATAAATGTGGCCCCACGCAGCGCCCAGGGAGAACGCAGCGGGCGGAATAAATGTCGCGACTCGAAAGGGCAAGCTGGCCTTGCAGGCAAGGACGCCTGCTATGCCGACGCCCAGGCTTGCGAATCCCACCTCGGCTTGGAATGGACTGTTATCCCAGCCGATAAATTTCGCCGACGTATCTCCAAAGAAGACGTGGAAAACAAAGTTGACCAGGTTGCTGATGCCGATCGGAAATAGCATGTAGTACGACAAAAACGCTTCGGCGATCGTCTCAAGTTTGAGCGGCTTGGGTTTCCGCGACAATGATATCAACGCCGCGACCACGCCGATAACAAGAAGCGTGAAGAAATAATTTCCGATCAACAACCAGAGGAAGAATTCGAGGCTGGAACTGTTCATTTCGCCCAGATTTATTGCGTTCGGGCAAGTTTGTGAAGTGCGTTTGGCCCTACGAACCTGCGCGAACGCGATTGCAACCGGTTTAACAACGCGCGCGTTTTTCCTTGCAGAAAAACCGCGATTTTCTCTAGTTCAGATTAGCGATGGAACTATTGGCCACCGATCGGCTGTTGCCTATCCGTATTGTCGCGGTGATCGCATTCATTGCGATGATTTGCGCCTACGTTTACGTGCTGCGGCATCTGCGAAAAATCGAGAAGACC
>DASREQ010000008.1:0-75003 GCA_035651975.1 Candidatus Udaeobacter sp. | reverse complement strand
TGGTGCTCGGGGCGGGACTTGAACCCGCATGCCTTTCGGCATACGCCCCTCAAACGTACGTGTCTGCCATTCCACCACCCGAGCTTTGAACACGTGAATCCTGCCTCGTGAATGGTAAATGGAGGAGCGACGCTCGCAAGGGCTTTTGCCAACCAATTTGGAAAGCTGATGGTCGATAGTGGATGCTGGATGTTTGCCTGGCCCAGCCGTTTCGCTTTCATCCAGTATCAGGGATCAAGCATCGAGAATCGAGAATCGAGTAAGAGCATGAGCAAGAGCAGCGAGCAGGAATGGATCAAAATCGATTTGCACATCCATACGCTCGATGATCCCAAAGACGCAGTGGATTATTCCGCGCATCAATTGCTCGAACGCGCGCGCGCACTTGGCTTTCGCGTTCTTGCGATCACCTTGCACGACGCAGTCTTTGATCGACAGGAAGTCTTCAAAGAAGCGGATGCTACGGGGATTTTGCTTATCCCCGCCGCAGAAATGCGTTTGCACGGCGCAGATGTCATCGTGCTCAATGTGACCGCCGAGGAAATGGCGGAACTAAAAAGCTTTGACGATCTGCGGCGGCTACGGGCGCGCCGCGGCGACTCAATTTTTACAATTGCGCCGCACCCATTTTATATGTTCGGCGGCTCGATTGGATCGCGATTACTTCGTGAAATAGATTGCTTCGACGCCATTGAGTTTTGCCATTTTCACGTAGGCTTCTTTAATCCGAACCGCCGCGCGAAAAGAGTGGCGTCGCGCTTTGGCAAACCATTGATCGCCACGTCCGACGCGCATCGGCTGCACGCGTTTGGCCGCCATTACACGAGTATTCCCGCGCCCTCTGCGCTGACCGTGGAAAATGTCTTTGCAGCCTTGCGCAGTGGTCCACTGCGCCTAACGAGTCCCGCGTGCAGTGTTACTGATCTTGTAAGCGCGATCTATTTTGTTTTTCTCGCGCATCCATTTCGAGTGCGTCGGAAGCTCGCTGCCTCCAGGAGACAATCCTCGAGGCGCGAAACCCGGGCGCCTTAGCGAGCAGGCGATTCAGGCCCCAGATCGTAGATTGCGCCCCAATCACCCGACGCTATGCGGCGCGCGGTCGTTTCCCATGGGCGACTGCTTCCCTGATAATTTGCCGTCTCGTCACGCCCCCAGAAAATGTAGCGGACTCCCAGAGCCTTGGCGGCTTCGCGCCAGTTAGGAGCCCCACGCATTAGAGCTGTCAGCTGCCTGTTGGGATCGTTGTAATCGAATCCTTCCGTCCATAGATGGCCTGGATATCCCAGAACAACTTTACGTCCTTGAAGCAGGAGAGGATGATTGTAGGTCGGGTATGCGGCGAAACGAGACTCCACGGGCAAAGGTCGAACCGCCGTGCCGATTGCGTCGAGTCTTGCGCGGTCAATCAGTCCAAAGCCCGGATGCCCGGCAGCCAGGCCGCCCAGCAACGTAACAAAACCGGAAGCAAACAGCGCGATGCAGGTAACGGCGCGCTCTGGAAACGCCCAGCGCCCAATCAAATCGCTCCACAGAAACGGCAGAATGAGAAAGTATCCCCAAACCATCAGTTTGAGATTGTCCCAATCCCACGGCGCGGTTTGAACGAAGTACCCAATGACGAAGATCACAACCGCAGACAGCACAAACGCGATGTCCGCCGGGGGTTTTGTTCCCCAGCGCCAACCAGTTTTCCAAACGCGCCAGCCACACAGCGCTACCAATGCCAGGGCAAGCAGGACCCATAAGCCAAAGTTTGTTAGCCAGAACTGAAAGAACGGTGCGATTACGCCGTTCCATGTCTTTTGCAAGAGAGAGCCGAACGCCGTAGCTGATCCGAAATTCGCGGTGCCACCCAGGCGAAAGAAGGGAGCGCCGAAGTCTGTGGAATCTTGCACCCAGCCTGGGTGCCATTTTAGCAGCGATTTTGCGCGGAACTGGTCGGTAACCAGCCAAACGAAAAAGGTCGCGGGGATTAAAGCAGCACTGAGCAAACCGACCGCGTGTTTCCTTATTGGTGCGTCACTGAAAAGTTTTGGCCACGATACCCGCTCGAAAAGCAGCGCAACAAGCAGCACGATCGTCAGCGCGATAAAGGTATGCACGTGAAAGAGGGGCATCGATGCATAAAGAGAGAGTTCGACCCAGAAGGGCAGGGGACCTTTGCTCTGGCCGCGGGCTTGACCGATTTCGTCGGCTGCACCCGAAGGCCCAGCTTCGGAGTCATCTCCTTTCGCCCCAGCCTTGTCGGCCGCTCCCGCCTTCTCGAAGGCCGCTTCGGCGGGCGAAGCAAGGCCGGCGGCGGAGGTGGTCGGCGTGGAGAGGTCCCCACGAGCCGGGACTGTTGGAGGCTCGCGAAAGTATTTCTCCCGCCAATGCCACAGCAGAAGCAGCGCCGCCGGGATTGCGTAAAGCCATCCGCGTTGAGTCACGAACATCGAAAGCGGGATGCTTTTCCAGGCAATTTTGTTGCCACCCTGGTAATCCAAAAACTTCAGCGTCTTCAAAAATGCGAAGCCGGCTATTCCGCCGTTGAACAAAAAACCTGCTACGCCGAAGGTACCGCCCCATCGGAAAAACGCGTAGAACGTTGCGAGCGAACCGAGCAATCCCGCCCAAACCAGCCCCCGCATGAGATCGACGTGAACGAGGCAAAGCAAAGCATTGAACAAATCGATCCCAGCCGGATACCTTAGCTTGCTAAAGACGTAAATCGGGTTGTCTGGCCAAAGCGGGACGCCGTTTGCGAACGTCCGGATCAAGGTGATGTGGAGGGACAGGTCGCCCAGATTGTTGGGAGACTGAATTTTCCAGTCGCCGCCGTCGATGTAGAGCAGCCAGCAAAACGATCGCATGGCAAACAAAGCAAAAAATGCCGCCACCAACCAGAACCAGATTTTTGCGTAGCGCCTGGGAGCCTTGGAAGGCGTTGCCTCTGTACCGCTTGGTTTACCAGGATCAGAAGTGCCGAGCCATGCAGCCACTGCAAAGGCAACACCGCATACTAGCGCCAGGGCAGCGCTCAATGCGTTCAGGCCATGGCCGGCCATTCCCAAAAGGAGGCCGCAAACAACCGACAAATTGACAAAAGTTAGACCTGCCGAAAGCCACTTCATCGAAATGCGCGTTATTTGGCCGGTCCTTTCCCGACAAAATCCGGTGCTCTGCCTGGAAAAATATCTTTGAAGATCTCGGCCTTGAAGTAAACCTTCGACAGATCCTGATAATTTCGAATGGTAAGCGTGTCGGTGTAATACGTGCCTTTCAACTTCGATTCGACCTGTTTGATTTTATCTTGCTGCACGAGCAGAAAATCACCGTCAACGTTCGCCGGCATATTCCCTCCCTCGTAGTAACCGACTCGATCGAAGTCTCCGAGCATCCAGGGAAGCGGATAAGTGCTGGTGCGAATGAGGTGGCCAGTCAGATGATAATAGACCGGATTCCGTTTTGCCAATGTAAGAAGCGGTTTGGTTAGTTTAAAAATGTCGTTGTAGGTCTGAACGTACGCGTAAGGCTCGGTGGGCGAGCTGCAGCGGAAATAATTCAGCCAAATGGATCGGCCCAGCGAAAGGCACAAAAGAACGTCAATCGCAATGTACACTTTTCGCAGATTCTTGGAGCGGACCAGCAGTGTCCACGCGCCAAAGATAAACAGGAATGGCCACCCGAAACTGATAATGCACCAAGGCGTCTTGTATTTGATGTAGCTGTAAGCAATTAAGGTCCCCACGCCGTAGATCGCGAGATAACGCAGGCTGAGGTTCTTAAATTTCTGGCACCACACACAGAGAATTAATCCTGCCAGCATTGGCAGCTCGTAACCGGTAAAATTATTTCCGCCGGTTTCCCAGGATGGCCCCATTAATTTCAACCAGTAATCCCACGGTTTTTCATGGCCGTGACCGGCGGCGCCAGTCTGGCTCCAGGCTTTAAACGCTTGATACAAACCTTTAACGCCACTCCAATTGAGGAAAAATCCCGAATAGAAAATGACGATCGCAGCCGCGCCTACACCGAGGACCATCGCAAGATCGATGTAGCTCCATGTTTGCTTTGCTGGTTTGGTGTCGGGAACACGGTTTAGCGCACACGAAACCATCAAAACCGGAATGGCAATCACCGCGCACGCGAGATGAACCGCGTATGTCTCCTTCGTGAGAATCATGCCGGCTATCCCCATTCCTGCATACCAGAGGTAATTCACCCTCCCCGTTTTCCAAAGGCCCAGCAGTCCCAGGATGAACATCGTGGAAAAGAATTGCAGCCAGACTTCGTGGATCGCGTATCGCCCGTAGAAAACAAATCCCGGAGAGACCGCCATGGCCAACGCCGCTATTCGACTTACGTTTCGTCCGACTAATGGCTCAAACTTAAACGTCAGCCAGACGCAGGCGATGCTCACGAGGACAACAGGCAGCCGCAGTGCCCAGACATTCCGGCCAAACAGACTTTCCGACAGCAGCAAGGCGTAGAAGTGCAGCGGGCCGTGATAATTCGTCGGGTCGTATCTGTAAAACCCGTTGTGCATGACCTGGTCGACAAACCAGCCATTGATGCCTTCATCGAAATGCGGCGGTTTAATACCCAGCAGAAAAAAACGCAGGAACGCTGCCAGCCCCAGGATTAACCAGGGAGTCCAACCAGTCTCTGCGAGGCTGGCTTTCCACGCCGCGAGATAATCGCGCACTCCTGCGATCCCGGAAGAATATTCTGCTGGCGCGTCGCCTTGGGCGCTGCTAGTACGCGCTGCCATGCGCATTCTTGTAACCGGTGGCTGTGGATTCATCGGGAGCAACTTTATTCGGTATATTTTGCAACATTACAAGCCCGCGTACGTGACCAACGTGGATGTGCTCACTTACGCGGGAAACCTGGCCAATCTGGATGGCGTGGTCGAAGAACATGGCGAACGCTACGAGTTTTTCAAAGCCGATATTGCGAACGCCGATCAAATGGACGCGCTCATGACCGAGCATCAATTTTATGCAGTCATCAATTTCGCAGCTGAATCCCACGTAGACCGCAGTATCAACGATCCGCTCAATTTCATTCACACAAACGTCATCGGCACGAGTGTGCTGCTCGATTGCGCACGCCGGCACGGCGTCCAGCGTTTCATTCAAGTTTCGACCGACGAAGTCTATGGCTCGCTTGGCCCTGCCGGCAAATTCACCGAACAATCGCCGCTCGACCCGAGTTCGCCTTATTCGGCGAGCAAGGCCGGCGCCGATCTGCTCGCGCTTGCCTGTTACAGGACCTACGGCCAGGAAGTGCTGGTGACCCGCTGTTCGAACAACTACGGACCGTATCAATTTCCTGAAAAACTGATTCCGCTCATGATCATCAAGGCGCTGCGGGACGAACCACTCCCGGTTTACGGGGACGGCCTTAATGTGCGCGATTGGATCCATGTCACGGATCACTGCGCCGCCATCGTGGCCGCGCTTTTCCAGGGGAAACCTGGCCAGGTTTATAATTTCGGCGGCGACGGGGAGATGGTGAACATCGAGCTCGTGAAAATGATTCTCGATAAACTGGGCAAGCCGCACAGCTTGATTTCATTTGTGACCGATCGACTCGGTCATGACCGCCGATACGCGATTGACTCGTCGTTCTCGCAGCGCGAGCTGAATTGGAAACCGCGCCGCGATTTTAGAGAAGGCCTCGATGAAACGATCCAGTGGTACATTGGAAACCCATCGTGGTGGGAACCACTACTGGAACGCGCCGGAAGATATTAGCCCAAGAGCGAAGAGCAAAGCGCAGCGCGTCAAGTCGGAATCAGTACTAATGAGAATTGTAATTATTGGTTCGGGCGGGCGACTTGGCGCGGCGCTCCTGCGCGCATATCGGGACAAATTCGACGTCACTGGCTTTAATCACACAGACCTCGATCTTTCGGATTTAGATCGCGTTCGCGAGAAATTATGCGCAATCGATTTTGACGTTGCTATCAATGCAGCGGGTTTCACAAAGGTCGATCTTTGCGAAACGCAAGCGGACCATGCATTTTTGATTAACGCGGAGGTACCCCGTGTTTTTGCGGAGATTTGCGGCCAGAAGAACGCCAGACTGATTCACTTCAGCACCGATTACGTGTTCGATGGCGTCAAGCGCGAACCCTACACAGAAGAGGATGAAGCCAGTCCTATTAGCATTTACGGTGAATCAAAGCTGGCCGGAGAAAATAACGTCTTAGCCGCGCAAGGTCAGAATCTCGTTGTGCGCGTCTCGTGGGTTTTTGGACCGGATCGTCCCAGTTTTATCGACGCAATGATCCAGCAGGCGGAGGAAAATGAAAAAGTCGAGGCCGTGGCAGACAAGTTTTCAACTCCTACTTATACGCTGGATATTGCCAAGATGCTCCCGCAGTTTTTTGTAGTGGGCGGCGTCGACGCCGGCAATCCCGCCGCGGTCCGCGCCCGCGGCTACAACGGAATTTTGCATTTCGCGAACGCCGGACAATGCAGCTGGCAGGAATACGCGCAATGGGCAGTGAACTGCTGCTACGATGCCGGCCTGACTCTCAAAGCAAGAACGATTGGCCCGCGGAAATTACGAGACATGATTAACTGGGTCGCCCGCCGCCCTGTGTATTCGGTGCTTTCCACCGCGAAATACACGAGGTTGACGGGGACAGCACCTCGCACTTGGCGTGAAGCCGTCTCTGATTATATTACGCGCTTCTATTCAAAAAAATGAAAACCCACATTCTCACTCTTACTTTGTCGTTTATTTTTTGCCTGACTGCGCGGGCCGAATTGAAATGGGAGCAAACTTCCGTTGAACTGCACCCGGTGCGCGGTGACAAACAGGCGATCGGTCATTTCAAATATCAGAACACCGGCAAGACGCCGATTCATTTTAAGTCGGTCCACGCCTCCTGCGGCTGCACGGCTGCACAATCGCAAAAGGACCAGGTCGGGCCTGGCGAAAAAGGCGAGATCACGGCCACGTTTAACATCGGCGATCGCACCGGTACTCAGATCAAAACCGTGACGGTGGAAACTGACGAGGCCCCGAACCAGAAAACGGTTCTGACACTCAAGGCTATAATCCCGCAGGAACTGGAGATCAGTCCGACTTTTGTATTTTGGAAACAAGGCGATAAGCCGGAACCGAAGTCAATCACGGTGCGCGCTGGGAAAGATTTTACCGTGAAAAATATCAAGGTCACCTCATCCAGCCCGGATTTTCAGACGAAAGTAGAGCCAACCGGGCAGGGACAGTTCAAGATCGATGTCCACCCCAACGAAACCAGCCGTCCCATTGCTTCGACCTTGACGATCCAATCCGAGAATTCACCCAAGACCTTTTACGCCACGGCTCGCATAACGACTGCTCCGACTGCGCCGGTGGCGCCGGTTGGTCCCATTGGTCCAACTGATCGGAAAGCTCCGGCTGCTCCGACCGCCCCGGCTCGTCCGTCTGTGCCGGCTGGTCAAACACATTGAAATTTTCACTGGCACGCCAGGCGCTCTTTCTTGCAGCGTTGTCGCTTCTTCCCGGCGCAGGGCAAGCGATTTATTTTCGCGACAAGATATCGTGGCAATCACCAATTCCGCCTTCGGAAATGGTGAGCGTCGATCGAGCGGGCCAGTGGGGTGACAATGCCATCTGGATCGACGCTCGTCCGGATGACGAGTTTGCTCGCGACCATGTGCCCGGCGCGATCTCTTTGAACGAAGATCGGTGGAACGAATTGCTGCCGCAGTTTTTGGCTGCGTGGTCGCCGGGAAAAAAGATCGTTGTCTATTGCAGCGCGCAAAGCTGCGATCTGGCCCGCGAAGTGGCCGAACGGCTGCGCAAGGAAGCTCAGCTTCCCGATGTGTTTGTGCTCGAGGGTGGCTGGGAAGCCTGGCTTAAAAAGAACAGATGAAGCAAACGCCGAACGCTCAACGCTCAACGCCGAACGCCCAATTCAGAACGTGTGAAAAGTTGGGCGGTGGACGTTGGGCGGTGGACGTTGGGCGTTTGGTTGGCTGATGACAGGCGGGCAAATCTTTTGGCCAGTCCTGGCGGCGATCTTGATTGCCGCCGCGATAATTACCTTCGCTGCCCGCGCAGGCGTGGCGGGCTGGCGCAATTTCATCTGGCGCATCGTCGATCTTATCATTGCCGCAATTTTCATTTACGCTGGCGTGCTTAAAGCATTCGATCCCGTCCAGCTCGCTCACGATATCGATCATTACAAAATTCTGCCCTGGACCATCGGTGTGGGACTCGCGTTCTATTTACCGTGGCTGGAAATTTTTTGCGGGCTCGCCCTTATTTTTCGTTTCTTTTATCAAGGCGCATTGTCGATTTTGACGGCCCTCGTTGTGGTCTTCCTTGTTGCCACGATCGCTGCAAAAGCTCGCGGTCTCGATATTACCTGCGGCTGTTTCGGTCACGCGAGCGAGAACTGGAGTTTCCCGGCGCATCTGGCGCTGGATTTGGGGATTCTCGTCGCTCTGGCTGCGCTTTGCTATTTCAGCCTAGCGCGAGCGCGCGCAAATGTCTCACCAACACCCATGCCATAAGTTTTGGCGGTAAGACAGCATGATCAGGAAACTCAAGTCCGGCAAATACCGGTTGTACTCGCGAAAGAAAAATCCGAAAACTGGAAAGCGTCGGAATTTGGGAACCTTCCAAACAAAGGCGGCAGCGCAAAAACACGAACGAGCAATTCAGTACTTTAAACGGCATTAAACGTCGCGCGCTTTTCGATTTGGGTGGGCGCGACCGCCGGGCGAGCCGTCTCGTTGGATTTTGTCGGCTTGATTGGACTATGCTCTGTATTTCACACTATCTGCGCGTAGGCTCCCATGAGATCGTTCCCGCTTAACCCTAGATGCTTGATTTGTCTGGCGATTTTTGCGACGGCGGGATGCGGGCGAAAATCAACGAGCCAAATTGTCGGTGAATCACCGGCGCAATCGCCTTCACCGTCTGTACTTTCAAGTGCAGTTCAATCTCCGAGTCCATTGCCATCTCCGACTCAGGCGGCACAGGCGGAGGGCGGGCAGCGAGCAGCAATCGATTTGGCGCGACTGGAGACCAGCGTGCAGCCGGCAGTGTTTTGGATCACAGTGTTTGATTCATCTGGCAAGTTGCTGCGGACCGAGACGGCTTTTTTTATTTCAGGTGATGGCAAATTCATCACAACCGCGCATGCAATCGAAGACGGGATCAACGCGGTGGCGAAAATGGCTGACGGCAGAATTTATAACGTGAGCGGGATACTTGAGGCTTCCAAAACGCTCGACCTGTCCGTTCTCCAAGCCGACGTGAAATATGTGCCGTTTCTGACGTTGAACAGGAATCCCAACCTCGAAACCAATAAGCGGGTCGCAGTCGTTGGCAGCGCGCTGGCCGGAACTGACGGAGCCCCTCGAGCTGTGACGATCTCAACAGAGCGCTCTGATGAACTGGGAATCACAGGCCCAATTTCTTCAAATTCGATCGGCTCACCCATTGTGGGCGAGGACGGAGAAGTTGTCGGTGTTGTGACATCGGCGGGTGAAAAGGCGATCGGTCGACCCTCGAATGCCTTGGAATCGTTGCTGGCTCGAATGGCATCGGACGCGAAACCTCGCTGGCCGGAGATTGCGCAAGCTCCTGTCGCGCCTACACCCGCGCCTCGCCCGACGCCAAAGCCACGATTGGCGTATGCGCCTTCGCCGGCGTTTCCTTCTGAGGTACGCTTTCGTCCGGGCGCAACGTGGTCAGGCCGTTTCCGGCTAAATTTCAATGCCAGGGGAAACGTGACTAATGTCCAGGTTATCCAATCGACTGGAAACAATGTCCTCGATCAATCTGCACTCAGCACGCTTCGTCAGTGGAAATCGACCCCCGGCCAGGAATGGGCGGCGACGGTTCCTGTTACGTTCCAAAGCAGGTGAACGGCGAAACCGCAGCCCTGGGCTTTCGTGTAAAATCGGGCTGGGCGGCTGTTGTGTTGCTTACGGGTCCTATTGATTCGCCTGCGTTGCGCGATAACCGGGTAATCGATTTGTCCGATCCACGAGTTCCCGGGACGCGCCAGCCGTACCACGCCAACTTTGGACAACTTGAAACGGACGCAAAGAAGACAAACCAGCGCACGGATATCGTGCATCGCGTAACAAAACAATCGGTCACAAAACTTCTCTCAGATTATCGGCAGAAAAGTCTCTCGATCGCGCGCGCCTCCCTGATGGTTGGAAGCCAGCGTGATCCTGCAACAATCGCGAATCCGCACATTCGTGCGCACGCGCTCGAGGGCCAGTTATTTCGCTCGAGCCTCGAGCAGGCTTTGAACGAGGGTGGCATTCGAACGGCTGTGCTTCTCGAGCGCGACGCTTATGTCACAGCCGGCGCGCAACTGAAAAAGCCTCATGATGATGTGAGGCAGAAGATTCAAAATCTTGGGCGATCTAGTGATGGGCCCTGGCGCGCAGAGCAGAAACTTGCTGCTCTCGGTGCGTGGCTCGCGCTTTGTGACAGGCCCTCGTTGGAGCAAGAGCGACAAAGATGAAAATTTGTGAAGCGACTGATGCAGATCACGATGCAATCTGGAATATTTTTCATGACGTGGTCGCGCCTGGGGACACCTACGCGTTTGATCCCGCGATCTCGCGCGAAGATGCGTTGGAATATTGGTTTCGACTCGGCACGCATACATATGTGGCCAAACTTGACAGCTTAAAGCCGTCAAGTTCACAGCCAGCGGCGCGTGTTGTTGGCACTTACATTTTGCGGCCTAACCAGCCCGGCGGCGGTTCGCACGTTGCGAACGCAGCATTCATGGTCGCGCCAGATGCGCGTGGCCGGGGGATCGGTCGCGCGATGGCCGAGCATTGTTTGAGCGAGGCGCGCCGACTGGGTTTTCGTGCGATGCAATTTAATTTCGTCGTATCAACCAACGAATCTGCCGTGCATCTTTGGCAAGATCTCGGCTTCAAAATTGTCGGCACTTTACCCGGCGCGTTTCGACATCCTGAAATGGATTATATCGACGTTTACGTAATGTACCGCTCGCTTCCTGAAGACCAGGCTTAGGCTCTTTTGTTCCAAACAAACGTTGCAAAAGAAATGATTTCCTGCTGAAGCTGGTTGGATGCAGACAGTGATCCAAGTCATCACGAGCGGGCGTGGGTCGCTGCGGGAAAAGATTATGACTGATCCTCAGCTCGAGCGGTTTCATCTGATTCCCACTGAACATCAGCGGCCCGGGCGGCCCCACGGCTGGGCAAAAATCCATAGTGAGACCGCGCACGGCGCGATCAATCTGGAATGGCATGCGCGCAGCAGCACGCTGATCTGCCGGGTTGTGACAAAGCTCGGCAATAAGCCAAACTCGATCATCGGGGACTTCGTCGATTATCTACTCGCCCGTCATCAAAGCCGTATCTTGTCAATCCACATCATGCGGCGATGAATTCTGAAAATGGCCGCGGCGCGAGTGTGGTGAGGAGAAAACGAATTTCTCCTGTCGTTTTGGTGATTAGCGCGTTAACCAGGGTATTTCCGAAGCTCTAAATACAAGAGCACGCATCGCGACGGGGAAATCCGATTACCTCATTACTCCAAGGAGGTAAAGGAAATGGAAAATCAAACCGAACTACCTTCTAATCGCAGAGCTTTTCTCAGGAGTGGCATCATTTTTACCGGCACCCTGTTCGCGAGCTCCACGCTGTTGCGCGGCGCCGAGGAGCGAAAGAAAGATGAGAAAAAAGAAATCGAGGTCGGTCCGCCCGAAGATTTGATGCGGGAGCACGGCGTTTTGAAGCGCGTGCTTTTGATTTACGGCGAAGTGCTGCGACGGCTCAATGCAAAGCAGGATTTTCCCCCTGATGCTTTGGCTGATGCCGCGCGAATCATCCGCAGTTTTGTTGAGGATTATCACGAGAAACTTGAGGAAGATTTTCTCTTCCCGCGTTTCGAAAGGGCCAATCTGCTCGTCGATCTGGTGAACGTGCTGCGCGCGCAGCATCAGGCTGGGCGACAGGTCACTGATGTGGCGATGCGCTTTGCAAACCTGCAGTCGGTAAAGAATGAATCGGAGCGAGGCCAGCTCGTCACCTCGATGCAGCAGTTCATCCGCATGTACAATCCGTACGAGGCCCGCGAAGACACAGTTCTCTTTCCCGCATTTCGCAAGATTGTTTCCCCACATGAGTTCGATGCTTTAGGTGAAGACTTCGAGAAGAAAGAAGACGAGCTTTTCGGCGAAGATGGATTTGAGAGGGTGGTCGATAAGGTTGCTGGAATCGAGAAGCGGTTCGGCATTTACGATCTCGCCCAGTTTACGCCGAAGATGTGACCGAACATGCGCGAACTTTTCATTACAGATGCGCCTGCGGCCACTGTTCTTGTGCGAATTATGACCGGTAGCGTCTTTCTGTCGGAAGGAATTCAGAAATTTCTTTATCCGGAAGATCTTGCCGCTGGACGCTTTGCCAAAACAGGCATTCCCTCTCCGGAAATCATGGGGCCGTTCGTCGGCGGATGCGAAGCCGTTTGTGGGGTCCTGTTAATCGTTGGATTACTAACGCGGCTCGCAGCCTTCGTGCTGCTAATCGATATTAGTGTCGCGATTGTTTCGACCAAAATTCCGGTGGTTCTGGGTCACGGTTTCTGGGGATTCTCGCTGATGAAGCTGCCGCGATATGGTTTCTGGAGCATGATGCACGAGGCGCGTACGGATTTCTCGATGTGGCTCGGTCTGCTCTTTCTGCTAATCGTCGGCGCCGGGCGATGGTCGTTCGACGCCGCCTTAATGCAGGGAAAGTCCAAGTCTCCATGGCCGACCGCATCGCGTTAAACGAAAGAGAACGATCCGGAGTCTACGGGGCTCGAACCCGCAACCTCCGCCGTGACAGGGCGGCGCTCTAACCAATTGAGCTAAGACTCCTCGGGAAGGAGAAATTGTAGAGGCGGCTGTCCTCAATCGCAACTCGTGGAGAAGAGACTTTTGCGCAACACGAGATGGACATCATGGTTGAACATTTTGTATATTGTGGCGTCGAACTCCGAAAGATTTCGCGAGCGAAGATTGCGGATGCGTCCGATAACGCTATAATGAGACACGGTTCGGCGGATTGACCCAAACCATAAATGAGTGACGAGCGCAGCGAGGGACTTCAGGGCGGGGTTGGGGACTCGGGTCCGGATAATCTCCTCGATTCATTTGATCAAGTGATCGCATCGTTGCCGCCGGGCGATCCCGTTCGACGTGATCTGTTGGAATTGCGCCCCCAGATTTCCGACCAACAGGAAACAATGGTCGAAGCGCGGCGAATGATCGAGAAGCTGGAAGAAGTCATCAAAAAAGTGACTTCGCCCGCGAACCGGATCGGCACGTTTCTCGGAGCCACTTCGAAAGATACGGCACACATCGTTGTGGGAGGTGCCGACTATTATTGTAACGTCGATCCGCGCATTCCACTTGCGAAATTGAAAAAAGGGACGCGCGTCCTGGTGAACGAAGCGTTCGTAATCGTTGGCGATCTAGGACTCGAGACCGCGGGGCCGGTGACAAAAATCACCGAAGTCCTCGGCAAAGACCGGCTACGGGTCGGGTCGGAACATGGTTTGCAATCGATGGTGTTACAGCGTTCCGCCGATCTTGCCGACTCCACTTTGAAATCAGGCGACGAAGTTCGTGTCGACTCAAACTACCGGATGGCTTTGGAAACGCTCTCGAGGCCCAAGTCGCACGAACATTATCTAGACAATGTGCCCGAGCTGCCGTGGGAAAAGGTCGGCGGTCAAGAGACGGCGCTGCAAGCGATCAAGGATGCAATCGAGCTTCCACTTTTACACGTCGAGCTTTTCCAAAAGTTTCAGCATGCCACACCGAAGGGTTTTCTGCTTTACGGTCCACCGGGATGTGGGAAGACGCTGATCGGGAAAGCCACTGCCTATAATTTGACCAAGAAGCTTTGTGAAAAAACCGGCGCTGAGATGCAGGAATATTTTATGCACGTCAAGGGCCCCGAGATTCTGAACATGTGGGTAGGGGAGTCAGAACGGATGGTGCGCGAAATTTTTGCCACGGCTCGCGAGAAACGCGGTGAGGGTTTCATGCCATTTCTATTTATCGACGAGGCTGAATCAATTCTGGGCACGCGCCGCGCATCGCGTCATTCGAATATTCTTTCGACGCTGGTCCCGATGTTTTGCTCGGAGATGGACGGGATCGATTCGCTCAACGATGTGGTCATTATCCTTGCTTCCAATCGCGCGGATCTGATCGACCCGGCAATTTTGCGTCCGGGCCGAATCGACCGAAAAATAAAGGTTAATCGACCCGACAAGCAGGGGGCGCGAGAAATCTACCGCATCTATCTCACAGACGATCTTCCTTACGACGGTGTGCTCGCCAAGGAAGCCGATGGCCTGGGCGCATCGGTCGAGCGTTTGATTGAGCGCTTTGTAGACTGGCAGTTTGCGCGCCGCGACGAGAACAAATTCCTGGAAGTGACGCTGCGCAGCGGTCGCAAGGAGACGCTTTACCGTAGCGATCTTATCAGTGGCGCGATCATCGCCTCGATCGTGGAGCGCGCAAAAGCGATGGCGATTAAACGGGCCATTGCCACTGAGCAGGAGCAGGGAATTCGCGAAACTGATTTGCAGCTCGCCTTTAACGCCGAATACATGGAGAACGATATTTTCCCGACCACAGACATCACCGAAGACTGGCTCAAGCTGATCGATTACGATCCAGAGAACGTTGTCAAAATTTCGCCTGTCAGACCGGTTTCCGACGCGCGGGCGCGCGCTACCTTTGGCGTGATCTGAGCTGCGAAGAGAAAATGACCATCGTGTCGCGCCGGTTTATCGTAATCCGCATTCGTACATTGGCGGGCTGACATCGGGAAAGGGCACAGATGAAACGCGTCTTTGGGCTGGAGACGGAATACGGCATCACGCTCGGTGGCGCGGAGACGGTCGATGTCGTGGCCGAGTCGATCGAACTGGTCCGGCGTTACACCGAGAACGGTGCGCTGATGAAATGGGACTACGAACTGGAAGACCCGCATCTCGACGCACGAGGCTTTCGCGCGCGAGAATTACTTCAGGACACGGACGAATCGGCCTACTATGAGATCGATAAACGCCGTCCTCTCAGCTTCGAGGAGATAAAAAGCGATCTCGTCCTTTCAAATGGCGCGCGCTTTTACAACGATCACGCACACCCGGAATATTCTACGCCGGAATGCACAACCCTTCGACAGATCGTTGCACAGGACAAAGCAGGTGAACGAATCCTGGAAGAGTGCGCGCGACGCCGAAATCAGAAGTTGCCCCCCGAATTTGACGTTCGTCTTTACAAAAACAACACCGATTTTGCCGGGCACAGTTACGGGTGCCACGATAATTACCTGATGAGACGCGATATCCCGTGGGATCAGATTGTCGCTGGGATGCTGCCGTTTCTCATTACTCGCCAGATTTTCGCGGGCGCTGGTAAGATGGGTATCGAAGCCGAGAGCGCGCAGGGTGAGCCCGGCGTCTATCAGATCTCGCAGCGCGCCGATTTCTTCAGCGTGGTTGTGAGCATCGATACGATGAATCGACGCCCGCTGATCAATACGCGTGACGAGCCGCATGTAGACGCGAGCCGTTATCGCCGGTTTCACGTTATCCTTGGCGACTCGAACATGAGCGAATGGGCCACTGCCATGAAGGTTGGGACCACCTCACTCGTGCTCGACCTGGTTGAGCACGGGGAAGCGCCGCAGCTTGAGATCGCGCAACCGGTTGATGCAAACAAATCAATCAGCCGTGATCCGACTTACGATTGGATCATCGAACTCAAAGACGGACGCAAGATCTCGGCCATCGATGTGCAACGAATTTATTTGCGCGCTATGAGCAAACTAAACAACGACGTGAGCCAAGATCGACAATGGATATTACGGGAATGGGAAAATGTCCTCAACGATCTTGAGCGCGACGTTATGTCGACGCGAGACCGGATCGACTGGGCGGCCAAGAAATTTCTGCTGGATTCTTTACAGCAGGAGGAAAAACTTTCGTGGAGCGATCCGTGGCTCCAATCCATCGACCTTGAATATCATAATCTCGATCTCGACCGGGGATTATACTATGAGTTGCTGCGCAAAGGTTTGATGCGCCGCGTCACAAACGAGGAGGAAATCAAAGCCTCTATCTTCAATCCGCCGGAAACAACGCGAGCGTTTTTCCGCGGCCGCGCCGTAGCGCGTTTCAACGACGAGATTTCCTCCATTCAATGGGACGAAATCGTTTTCACAAACGAAGCGCATTCATTCCGCGTCGCGTTGCCGGAAGCGGCAATGAACGCGCGCCTGGACGCGCTCAATCATGCGGCCCGCAACGGCAAGGACTTTGCCGAATTCATGAAGGCGGTTGCTCAGATCGATTAGGCCCGCGCTGGCAGAAACGCAAAGTCCTCCAGTAACCGAACGATAACGGCGACGTTTAAAACTCAGCCACAACCGAAACGCGGAGAAATCTCTCATGCATTGCTCCGAAATCGTAGGAATATCCAGCTTTCAAAGTCACCTTATGTGGAAATGTGAACCAGATTTGCGGAATCACGCCAACCGCATGTTCCTCAGTGTCGTAGCGCAATTCGGTGCCAACATGAAAAACGTCGGTCACGGCGTATTCGCAGCCCCCGCGTGTTTCAAAAGTGGGGCTATTGTGGTTGAAGGGAATCTCCGGCGCGAGATTGAGGGTCACGTTGAGCTTGCCAAAGTCCTTTGAGAGGATCAGCCGTGGCTCGATGCCGAAGATTTGATGACCTTGCTCATCGCGCCTGCTGTTGATCTCCCCAGAAACCGCCATATCGACCGGCAGAGTGCCCGCGTCGAAAAAGCGGTAACGTGTTTCCAAGCGCGATGAATCAAAGTGGAAGCCATCACAATACTCGTCGATGCCGGTCACGCGCGCATCAATCATCCAGCGGTCGGTAATGCCATACTCTAGCGCGAGATTATGTCGCATAAAATGCTGGGAGTCGTCGCGGCCAATATCAAACCAATATCCAGGCTCCACTGCGCCCCGCTCGAGTGTGTGATAGACAAGTGTCTCGTCGATGTAGTCTTCGCCATGTGCGTATGCGTTCGCGATGCATAGCAGTAAGAATGAGCAAATCCCGATTAAAGTGCCATAGGGAAGCATGCGGCCGGTCGATCGCTGTAGCGACTGGTCAGGCTCTTTGTTCATTCTTCTCGGCGCATCTTCAGCGCGTGAACCAAGTATCCAGCGGGAAACAGGCTAAAACCCAGGATTGCGCATATCAGATCGAGATAATGGCCAACGCTATTTTTCGATCCCCAGCCCATCGAAGGAAAGAAACGAAGTGCCTCGAACACGTGAGCAAGAACAACGATGACCAAACTTGCTGCGCCGAGGAATTGCAAAAAGGCGAAGACACTCTTTTTTCTCAGCCAAATGACCACTGATCCAGCAAACAGCATACACGCTGGAATCAGTGCGATGAATGCTTTAAGCACCGCACGATTCATACTTCTTTATCTCACTGCCGGCGTCACGGATGCGAGGTCGGCTTGAAAAACGAATTTGAGAATTGCCAATTGAAATTTTGCTCACTCCCACTCGATCGTGCTCGGTGGTTTACTCGAGATGTCGTAACAAACCCTGTTGACCCCTTTCACTTCGTTGCTGATCCGATTGGAAATACGCGCTAGCAACTCGTAGGGAAGTCGTACCCAGTCGGCAGTCATGCCGTCCTGACTTTCCACAATGCGAAGCACCACCGTGTTTTCATAAGTGCGCTGGTCGCCCATTACGCCGACCGATTGCACGGGAAGCAAGACAGCAAATGACTGCCACACTTTGTAGTACCAGTCGGCCGCTTCCATTTCGCTTTGCACGATCGTGTCTGCCTCGCGAAGAATTGATAAACGTTCCGGCGTAACTTCGCCGAGGATGCGAACCGCGAGACCAGGACCCGGGAAAGGCTGACGATATACGATTTCCTTCGGCAAACCGAGCTGCAATCCAGCCTGGCGCACTTCGTCTTTGAACAATTGGCGCACCGGCTCGACGAGCTCGAAATGCATTTTCTCAGGCAATCCGCCGACGTTATGATGACTTTTGATCACTTGCGCGGGGTTGCCCTGGATCGACACGCTTTCAATCACGTCGGGATAAAGCGTGCCTTGTGCGAGAAATTTGTAACCGCCGTGCTTTCGCCCGCCGTTTCTCCGATCGTCTTCGAGCAGCTCCTCGGTGGCATGTTGAAATACATTAATGAATTCGTTGCCGATCAGTTTTCGCTTCGTCTCGGGATCGGTCACTCCTTTGAGCACCGCGAGAAAACGATCGCCGGCATCCACGTATTTCAGGCGCACGTGAAAATTCTCGCCGAAAACGCGCTGCACCACTTCTTCCTCTCGCGCACGGAGCAACCCGTTATTGACGAAAATACACGTGAGCTGACTGCCAATTGCCTTGTGCAGGAGCGCAGCGGTCACTGAAGAATCAACGCCGCCGCTCAAACCGAGCACCACCTTTTGATCGCCGACTTGTTTTCTGACGCGGGCGCAAGCGTCTTCTATGAAGGAGCCCATGGTCCAGTCCATCGCGCAGTGGCAGACGTGAAACAGAAAATTCTGAAGAATCTCTCTGCCGCGTGGCGTGTGTGCGACTTCGGGATGAAATTGCAATCCGTACAGCTTCCGCTGTGGATCTTCCACAGCAGCGAAGTCGCAACCTTCGGTGGTCCCGGCGATGCGAAAGCCTTTTGGTAACGCCGTCACCTCGTCGCCGTGGCTGTTCCAGACGTCGAGCTGCTCGCCTAATCCCCCTAAGAGTTCTGAACCGTTCCTGATGTGCAAGACGCCCGCGCCATACTCGCGTCGTCCGGTGGATACGACACGTCCGCCAAGATGATGCGCCATCAGCATCAGTCCGTAACAGATTCCGAGCACGGGAAGGCCCAGCGAAAAGATCTCCGGATCGATTTGCGGTGCGCGCTTGTCGTAAACACTCGCGGGTCCGCCGGAAAGGATTAATCCCTTCGGCTTCAACGCAGCTACTTCAGCCGCCGGCGTGTCGAAACGAATAATCTCCGAATACACCTGGCACTCGCGGATTCGCCGCGCTATGACTTGTGTGTACTGCGAGCCGAAGTCGAGGATAAGAATTTTTGAGTGCGTGGATTTATCGTCCATCTTCAGCGCGCGCTACGGATGAGTCTCTGGGACGCCATGCTCTGCAGCTGGGTCGCTTGGAGATCGCTCCAACGGGCCTAGTGTTCCCTGGCCGGTCACTCCGCGTTCAAATTGTCCCTGAACTTCTTGTCCCGTGCGTTGTTCGAGGGGGTCGGTGCAGCCACCCACAGCCAGGCATGCGATCACGAGCAAGATCGACATGCGTTTCATCTGCGTATTTTATGAAGGCCGCGGGGCATTGCAACGCGGAATGACGCCGATTGATTGGTGAAAGGGTTAAATAATGAAAACGGTCAGGGCCTTTCCGTTGTAACCGTTTAAGGTTTTAACTTCTTAAATCCGTCCGCCATGATCGATCCCGAACTCTTACTGCAGGGTTATCGGCTCGGGGTTTTTCCCATGGCGATGGAGGACAACTCAATCCAGTGGTTTTCGCCCGATCCGCGCGCAATTTTGCCATTGGAAGATTTTCATGTGCCACACGCGCTGCGGCGTCTCGTGCGCAAGAAAGTTTTTGAGACGACGAGGGATAAGGCCTTTTCCAAAGTCATCGAGGCGTGCGCGAAACGTGAAGATACGTGGATTAATCTGGAAATTATTGAAAGCTACACGCGGCTGCATGAGCTCGGCTGCGCCCATTCCGTCGAAACTTGGCAGGACGGAAGGCTTGCTGGTGGACTCTATGGCGTAGCCGTCGGTGGCGCTTTTTTTGGGGAGTCCATGTTCCATTACGTAACCGATGCGTCGAAAATCGCGTTGGTGGCGCTGGTAGAGCATTTGCGAGCTCGAAAATTTGCGTTGCTTGACACACAATGGCTTACCCCGCATCTGCAGCAATTTGGCGGGATCGAAATTCCGCGAGACCATTACCTGCGGCTTCTGCGTAGAGCGTCAGAATTGTCACGAAAGTTTTGATTTTCCCCCGGCGCGTTGAGCGTTGAGGGTTGAACTTTTTCTGCTTTAGTAAGCAGCCCGCTCATCAGTGGGGGCAGACAAGGGAGCGGTTGCAAAGGCTGGGTAGCTCAGTTGGCAGAGCAGTGGACTGAAAATCCACGTGTCGCCGGTTCGATTCCGGCCCCAGCCACGTTTCGGGCAAGGAGTATGCCGCGCCATTCAACGAAATACGATTGGAAAGATGCAGGCGAGGAATGGTCTGAGCCCTGGGGCGGTTCGGCCGCGCAATGGTCCGGTAGCATCCTTCCGCGTATTCGAGATTGCTTGCCAACCGGGACAATCTTGGAGATCGCGCCGGGCTTTGGGCGATGGACGCATTATCTCAAAGATCATTGTCAGGAACTCTGGGCTGTTGACGCCTCCAGTGAATGTGTCGAAGCGTGTCGTCGCCGTTTCGCCGCTGAGTCGCATGTGCGCTGTTACCTTAACGATGGCCGGTCATTGTCGATGATTCCCGATGCTTCGGTCGACTTCGTATTCAGTTTCGATTCGTTCGTGCATTTGCGGCGCGAACTTGTCGAGGCCTACCTCAAGGAGTTGGCAAGGACGCTGAAGATCGGCGGCAAAGGATTTATTCATCATTCCAATCTCGGTGCGTATGCTGACTCGCTATCGGAACGCGTTCCGCAACCGATGCGCAAACTTCTTCGCAAAATAAAGATCCTCGACTGGGAACATCACCGTAATCCAACGATGAGCGCTGATATTTTTCAGTCCTTATGCGCGCAGACTGGGCTGCACTGCATCAGCCAGGAGTTGATTAACTGGCGCGGCAGACGCTTGATTGATTGCTTATCGTTGTTTGAACGAAGCGATTCGGCGGAAAAAACCTCGCTGAAGATAGTTCGAAATCCGCGTTTCATGCGCGAAGCCGCGCGAATTCGGCAGCAATGGCAACGTCGCAAGTAAGGAGCCCTGCCAATGAGGCCGGACATTCGTCATTACCTACAAGACCTATCGCTGTTGGATTTCAGAATATGAAATACTTCCCGGACCTTAACGCCAATGCGAATGCGAATGCTATCGAACTTATCGAATTGGAAAACGAACGCTGGGAACGGGACCGGTCCGTAAAAGAACCGGTCGAGCCGCCTTCAAAGAAATCGTGACCAATTCTGCTATACGAAACCACCCGAGTTCCTGGAAAGAATAATTTCGCCCCATGGTGATTTCGTTTCGCGGAGGTTTTTATGGCGGGCTGGCCATCGCTTTTTGCGTAGGGCTCTATCTGATCTGGCTGTGGCAGCCGGAGCGGCAGGCGAGGCGTCACACCGAGAATTTTTTCCATGCTATTGAGCATAAGAACTGGGACGCTGCGGCCGATTTCATTGCAGCAGATTATCAGGATCAGTGGGGCAATGATCGCGAGCGAGTTCTCGAACGCCTGCGTGAGGGCTTTCGATATGTGGGTGGTCTACGAATCGTCGCGCCGAACCCGAGTGTGCAGATCGAAACGCAACGCGCGGTCTGGAGCGGCAAAATCATGCTCTACAGCTCCGACGATGACGTGAGGGAAGTGCTCGACCAACGCGTCAACTCATTGCAATCTCCCTTCAAACTTGAGTGGCATCATCTCTCAGGGAGACCGTGGGATTGGAAGCTCGCGCGGGTAAGCAATCCGGCGTTTGAAATTCCCGCAGATGTCTATTAGCAGCGAAACCTCCCGCGGCTCAAATAAGATATTCGAATTTACACGCGGCGTTAGGCCATGTTTCGCGCGCAAAGATCGGATCAGAATTTTTGCTTAGAGGCGTCGCTGTAGCCGGGGGCGCTGGAACGCTCGCGGCTCCAACTATCCTCACGCTCAACGCAAAACCGCCGTTCACCGCGTACCATCGTTGAGTGCCCGGCGCTTCTAGAACGCTGCTACAGCTCACTTCCCCTGCGCCTGCCGCAATTGAGTCTTGGCGCTTTCCACGTCGCGCGGCGGTTGCCCGCAAAGCAGAATTGCACGGGGTTTGTCTCCCTGATAGTAGCGCGCGATGAATTTTTTCTTTGCGTACATGCCCTGAACATCGACCCGTGTCGGCAACACGCTGAAATCGCCAACGAAATCCATCCGTAAATCGAAAATTTCCGTCCAAAAATAGGGAACCTGTTCGTAGCGGATCCGTTTTTTGCCGGTCATGTTCGCGCCCGCCACCAAACCCTGGCTTCGAGCGTTCTCCCAATGGGTTTGACGCCGCACGCCGCCCATTATCCGATCGGGATAAAACGCAAGGTCGCCTACCGCATAAATCCCTTTTTCTTCAGTCTCCAGATATTCAGTGACTGGCGACCCGTGCGGTCCAGCCAGGGGCGTGTTGCGGACCAAATCGAGATTTGGTTCGGCGCCGCATGCTACCACAGCGAGGCCGACCGGAAATCGGTTACCGCTTTTTGTCTGGATATTCCGCAAAACGGTTTTGCCCTCAAAACCATTGAGGCTTTCACCCATTGACAGGGTCACTCCATGCCTTGCAAAGTATTCGGTGAGCCATGTTCCGGTTTCCTGATCGATATATCGGTTCAACAGGTAGGAAGCCCGATGCATGAGACCGACTTTTAGTTTCATCATCCGAAGACTCGCTGCAGCCTCGCACGCGAGTAATCCGCCGCCGACGACCATGATGCCTTTCTCCAGGCTTGCCATCTCTTTCAGTGCAAGCGCGTCTCGAATCGTTCGCAGATAAATCACATTGCCCAGGCTGGTTCCAGCTACCGGCGGACGCACCGGGCGGCTGCCCATGGCGAGGCACGCCTTGTTGAACTCAATACTTTCGCCGCTGGCAAGCACTGCCAGGCGCCGATCGATATTGAACTGCGTTACCACTGTGGCAAATCGCGTCTCGATCTTATGCTTCACGTACCAGGCCTCATTAGGCTCGAGCAATTTCTTGGGCTGTGGATCTTTCTCGCGCAAAAAGTCTTTCGATAGAATCCAGCGTTTGTAAGGTGGAAACACTTCGGCGCCGACCAGCGTCACGCTCCCGCGCTTGTCGTGGCGGCGAACTCCTTCGCAGGCGCTGGCCCCGCCAATGCCGCCCCCGATGATGAGATAGTCGCGCTGAATCATATGCGAAAATCGGACGATAATTTCGGTGCTACCACGGGCACAAGCTAAATTGTTAGGGCGCCATGTTTTTGGGGTGCTCGATATTGTTATTGCGTTGCTGAAGCTTCTTTCGCAAGACTGACCGCGCAATGAATGAATCCGTTACTCAGCTGAGGGATACAACAGGTAACCCGGCTCCCCTTGGATTGCTCGGTTTTGGTATGACGACCGTGTTATTGAACCTGCATAACGCCGGTTTCTACGAATTAAACACCATGATTCTCGCCATGGGAATTTGCTATGGCGGCGCCGCCCAAATTGTCGCGGGGATTATGGAATGGAGGAAAGGCAATACATTTGCCACCACTGCGTTTCTTTCCTATGGCTTGTTCTGGTTTTCGCTCGTAACGCTGATTGTGATGGCGAAATTGGGGTGGGGCGCCCCGTCAAACGACACGGCAATGGCAGCATACCTGGCCATGTGGGGCCTGTTCACTGGCGTCATGTTTATCGGCACGTTGCGACTCAATCGTGCTTTACAGGTTGTATTTGCAACGCTGACGATTCTTTTCTTCCTGCTTGCGATTGGGGATTACACAAATGCCAGCGCCGGCTTTAAACAATTCGCCGGCTACGAAGGGGTCTTCTGCGGCTTCTCCGCGATCTATGCGGGACTCGCGCAAGTGCTCAATGAAATTTTCGGTAAAACTTTGCTGCCGCTGGGCGCCGTGAAGAAATAGTCGTGGTTTTCACGTAGGACCGGTTCACCGGACGGCCGGCAGACGATTGGGGTCAATCGCTCCGACCTAACAAACTTGCCGCTAGCTTCAGTGCCGAGTCGCTCTTGCCGCCGAGCATCCGCGCGATTTCTTCCTGGCGCGATCTCGCAGTCACTTCGCGCAGGTTGGAGAATGTGCGGCCGCGCGAAACATCCTTCGTTACAACGAAGTGTGAAGAGGCAATCGCAGCAACTTGCGGAAGGTGCGTGATGCAAATCACCTGATGATCGCGTCCCAACGTTCGCATCTTAGTGCCAACCGCCTGCGCGATTTCGCCCCCGACGTTCGTGTCGATCTCGTCGAACACCAGTAACGGGATCGCATCGTGTGCAGCCAGCGCCGATTTGATTGCCAGCATCAGACGCGAAATTTCGCCGCTTGATGCAATCGCTCGAAGCGGTTTGGGCGGTTCGCCCGGATTCGGCGAGAAGACTAATTCGACCGAATCGAACCCGCTTGGGCGCGGTTCATCAAGCGTGCTGAGTTTCACTTCGAATTCCGATTGGCGAAAGCCGAGGTCACGCAAATTTCGCCGGATGCTCTCCGAAAGTTGCGGCGCCGCTTTCGCGCGCAGTTTGTGAAGCGTTTCGGCGGCGCGCTTCATGCGTGTGCGAACGTTCTCGATTTCTTTTGCAAGACGCTCCAGTTCGGTGTCGCGTCCTTCGATTTTCTGCATCCGCTCGGCTGCGCGCTCGCCGAATGCGATGACTTCGGCAATCGAACCGCCATATTTCCGTTTCAAACTTTCGAACAACGAAACGCGCTCCTCCAGCGCCGTGAGTTGTCGTGGGTCGAGATCGAGCTTTTCTGCATAGGCGGAGAGCATCCGAGCAATTTCCGAAAGGTCGACAACAGCGGCAGCGTGCGCCGATGAAAACTGCGCGATCGAACTATCGATCTTTTCCAATTCACGCAGCAGCCGCTGCGTCTCAGCAAGCTGAGAAAGAACGGAATCATCCGCTTCGGAAAGCTTGTTTGCGATCGCGCTGGCCAGTTCAATCAATCGTTTGCTGTTCGCCGCCAGTTTGTAGCGCTTTTCGATTTCTTCTTCTTCGCCCGCAGCCAGATTCGCCGATTTGATCTCGGTGGTTTGATGACGAAGAAGATCAAGCTCCTGTTCTCGCGCGGTTTCCGCGGTGTTTAGCGCGGCATGTTCTGCGAGCAATACCTGTAATTGGCGGTAGTGATTTCGGTATTCTTTGAGCGGCACTTCAGCGCGCGCGAACGAATCAAGCAAATTCAATTGTGTCTCTGGCGAGAGCAACGATTGATGATCATGCGGCCCATGAAGATCGACGAGCTGGTCGCCGAGATTTTTTAAAATTGACAATGTGGTTGGCGAACCATTGATGAACTGGCGCGTGCCGCTCGCAACCGAGAAGGTTCGTTTAATGATGAGATCGTTCTCACACGGTTCAATACCAGCCTCGGCCAGCTGCGGATTTAGCTTTTGTAAATTCTTGCCGCTAAAAATTGCTTCCACCGTGCAAAGATCTGCCCCGGTGCGGATCAGGGATTTATCGGCACGCTCGCCCAATAATAATTGCAACGCGCCGATGATGATGGATTTGCCCGCGCCTGTTTCGCCGGTAACTGCGACAAAGCCCGGGCTCATCTGCCACTCAAGCTCTTCCACCAGCGCGAGATTCTTAATTCGCAAAAGAGTGAGTACTGCAGCCATGGCCGAGGTTGAGAGTTCCTGGTTGAGAGTTAAAAGTTGGGCGTTCTGAAGATTTCAAACCCTCAACACTTAACTTTCAACTCTCAACTGATTGTGACGTTCCTCGGCACCGGCACGTCACAAGGAGTGCCGATGATTGGTTGTGATTGCGAAGTGTGTCGCTCACGCGATCCGCGCGATCAACGGCTGCGCTCCTCGATCTATGTGGAAACGCCAGAGTGCTCGTTTGTAGTGGACACTGGAACTGATTTTCGGACCCAGGCACTTCGCGAGAACATCCGCAGTCTGGACGCGGTAATTTTCACGCATTCGCACACCGATCACATCATGGGCTTTGACGATCTTCGGCGGTTTTCGCACGCACGAGGCTCGATGCCGATTTATGCCTCGGCCGAAACGATGCGCGATTTGGAGCGCGTGTTTCAGTTCGCGTTCAACACAAACAATCCAGTTCCGTATTATCTGAAGCCCGAGCCGCACATCGTTGATGCCCCGTTTAAACTGGGTGAGACGCTGATCACTCCCCTGCCGGTGCCGCACGGCGACTCTATCGTAAACGGCTATCTTTTCTCTCGGGCGGCCCAAAAACTGGTCGCTTACCTGAGCGATTGTAGCGCAGTTCCAGATCCTGTTATCAAACTTATCTCTGGCGTAAAAGTCTTGATCATTGATGCACTCCGCGATAAACCGCATCCGACGCACCTCAGCGTGGCGCAGGCATTGGAAGCTGCCGCACGCGTCAAACCGGAGGCGACTTATTTCACCCACATCTGCCATGACCTGCCACAATCGGCGGAATCGAGGCTTCCGAGGGGAGTGCACATGGCCTATGACCGGCTGCAGCTCCGTTTGTAAGTAAATCCTCGAGCGAAAAACCGTTCCTACTCGTGTAATCCGCCGTTAAATCTTACCGGATTATCCCGCGCTCGCTCTGCTCAATAAACTGGATGAGTTCGGTGATCTCTTCCGTCTGAGGCAATTCCTTCTGCATGGCTTCTATGGCTTGGCGCGTGTTGTATTTCGAACGGTAAATCAGGCGAAACGCTTCTTTGATTAGCTTCACACTTTCAGGCGGAAAATTTTTGCGTTCCAATCCGACTAAATTAATCCCGCGAATCTCTGCGGGATTTCCATCCGCGATCATGAAAGGGGGAACGTCCTGCACGATTTTGGAGCAGCCGCCAGTAATCGCGAACCGTCCGATCCGGCAGAATTGATGCACGGCGGTCAGTCCGCCCATCACAGCGTGGTCTCCCACCTGCACATGACCGCCCAATGTGCCGTTATTGGAGAAAATGACGCCATCGCCCACGGTGCAATCGTGACCGATGTGACTGTACGCCAGAAAGTTTCCGCGGTTGCCGATACGCGTTTTGCCTTCGCTTGTCGTGCTGCGATGGGCTGTTACGAATTCGCGAAACGTGTTTTCGTCGGCGATTTCCAGAAAGGTGGGTTCGCCGCGGTATTTTAAGTCCTGCGTTTGCTGTCCTATAGAGCAGTAGGCGTAGAATCTGTTCTTCGCGCCGGCTTTCATTGGCCCACAGAGCGTCACGTGATGTTGCAGCCAGCAACCTGCACCGAGCACAACGTGTGGACCTATCACGCAGTAAGGGCCAACGATTGTTCCCGCGCCGATTTCCGCTGTGGGATCAATAATCGCAGTCGGATGAATCTGTGGGTCGCTCATCTTTGCCGATCCCTCACCTCAATCCTGTCCCCTTGGCATAAGGGGAGAGGCGGCAAAAATTTTGCGAAGGCGTCCGGAGCGTTCGCGCCTAAAGCGTATTTGAAGCGCCGCGCCCTTCGTTAGGGAGAGGGGAGGGTGAGGGTTCTCTCCGCTCATTTATCGAGGAACGTGAACATCAGCTCGGCTTCGGAAACGACAGCGTCATTCACCACGCAATGACATTTGGCTTTCGCCAATCGTTCGCCGCGCGATTTGGTCAGTTCGGCGTGGATAAAGATGGTGTCACCGGGCAGAACTGGTTTGCGAAATTTCACTCCGTCGGCGCTCATGAAATAGCCGATGCGGCTGGTGGTTTTGGCCAGCTTGAACAACAGAATACTGGCCACCTGCGCCATCGCTTCGACTTGCATCACTCCCGGCATTACCGGGTGGCCCGGGAAGTGTCCTTGGAAGTAGGGCTCGTTGATCGTGACTGTTTTGACCCCGACGCATTTGATTTCGGTTTCAAAGTTAATGATGCGATCGACCATCAGAAACGGGAAACGATGCGGCAAGATTTGCATTATTTGATCAGCATCGAGCCCGCCGTCGCCGCTCGGAATTGTGCGCGGCGCGGCCAGGGTGCTTCTGCGCGTCTGCTCACGCGCGATGGAGCGAGCCAGATCCGCATTGCTGGCATGCCCCGGTTTTACCGCGACGATGTGCCCCCTGATACGGCGACCAACCAGAGCGAGATCGCCGATGATATCGAGAATTTTGTGCCGCACGAATTCATCGTCAAAACGCAACGGTTCCTTGCTTAATACTGCGTCTCCGCGCACCACAATGGCGTTTTCAAGACTGCCACCCTTGATCAAGTTTTTATCCATGAGCGGCTTAACGTCTTCGTAATAAACAAATGTTCGGGCAGGAGCGATCTCGCGTTCGAAAACCACCGGCGAGACTTCCATCGACAAAAACTGTGTGAACTGGTTGTTCGGCCCGGCTTGCGTGCACGAGATGCGAAATTTGTTGTCCGGGAGCAAAACGATCAGGGCGCCCGTTTTCGCTTCCACGTGCATCGGCTCCCGCACGTCGAAAAACTTTCGTGGTTCGTCCTGTGCAGTTACACCGGCTTTCTTGATGAGATCGACGTAAGGCTGCGCGCTTCCGTCGCCGATTGGTGGTTCGTTTGCGTCCATTTCCACGATCGCGTTGTCCACTCCCATTGCCGAGAGTGCGGACAGGATATGTTCCACCGTGTGTACGCGCACTGAGCCCTCACCGATGGTCGTGGCCCGCTCGACCGTTTTTAGATTCTCGATCTTCGCATCGATGGTCGGCTCATCCTGCAGGTCCTTCCGCTTGAATTTGATTCCATGATCTACCGGTGCGGGATGCAATTTCAGCGTGACTTTGTCGCCTGTATGCAGCGCTGTGCCGCTAAGGCTGGCAGTCTTGCCAACTGTATGTTGAAACTCAGGAGTTGAGGCCATTTGGATTAGCAATCGCTTGCGTTGTAGCGGTGCTTGTGTCAAGCACCGTTCTTTGGAATCGGGTGTTGCAGGCCGCCGCTACAAATCACTTCAATTCGAACTCCCCGCAATCGAAGGCCATCATCTGGTCTACATTCGAGATGCGAAACTGATGAAAACCGGCGCCGTCGGTTTGCCAAATATCGACCGATTTATCACCCTTCTTCATAGTCGATACATGACTTAAGTTGGGGGACTTACTTATTGTGAACAACGGGAGACCGTCGTTTGTTTTCAAGTAGCTTCCGTTGTTGTCGAACCCAGCGGTCAGCCCGACCAGTGCTCGCGTGTCGTTCGCCAGCGGATTGGGCATGAGTTTCACTTTAACGCTGGCGTTCGAGCTGTTTTCCGGAGGAGCCGCCACGGCCTGGCTCAGCTCTTCCACTTTGAGCGGGCCAACGAGATAGCCGCGAGCGTGATATCTTCCAGGGGGCAAATCTTCGCCAATGTCATTTTTCCCGTCCCATTGTGTCACCAGCGCGTCTGTTCCGATTGTAAACTCGCCGAGGTCTGCCTGGTGGTGCAAAACGCGCACCAGCTTTCCTTGTGCGTCGTAAATTCCAAGGCTGATCCTGCCTTCCAAAGGCGGCGGGACAAAGCTAATGCGGACGTTTCTCGCGGGCGAAGCTGAAGGCGTTTGCTCGGGCGGAGGTGGAGGCGTGACAGATTCTGCCGGCGAGATCGACAAAGCAGGGGATCCTTCAGTTATCGCCGATGGAGTTGGCGTTGGCGATTCTTGAGCGAAGAGGACCGTCGCCTGGAACACCATCAGAATTGCTACGTTGATTTTTATTCTCATGTCGAGCGGAATCGCGACGTCTCTAATAATCGATAAGAAGAGATAGAGATTTTTCCCAGCCTTCGCATAAAGCTACGGCGGGGCAACCCCGAATGCTTTCGGGCCGGAATGATAAGTTGGCCTAACCGTAGTAACGCCAGTTGACGTTTGGAAAGAGATTATTGCGCGATTCACAGTCGCTTAGAAATTCTTCATCGATGCGATTCGTGACAAGCTGTTCGTGTAAACGATTGAAGCGGGAAAGATGATCGGTGGTGCGCCTGGTCGCGTATTCAGGTGCTGTCCGGGTCTCCATTAAAAAGGCCCAATCGCTGGATTGAGCGAGTAAAAGTTCCCGTGCGAGTTGCTTGAGTACGCGATCGGCGAGTTGTAGGGGAAGCGCTGCGCCTGCCGCTTTGCCATTTGAGAACCTCGAATGCTTTCGGGGTTGTCCTACAACAACAGAAGCATATCGACGCGCAATCCCGCTCATCCGGAGCGCCGCAATCTGCAGCTGTGGATAGATCCATGCATTGCGGGGATTCAGCCAAACCTCAAAATAGCCGTTCTCGCCCCAAGTTGAGGTTGCCGGCTCACAGATTTGTTGTGTCGGATTCGCCGCCAGATATTCGCTCGGCGTGGCGAGACGAAAATCCCGTTTGTTTGCAGCCTGACGAATGAATAGTTCAAGGAAACGCGGGCCTTCGAACCACCAGTGGCCGAAAAGCTCGGCGTCGAACGGTACCACCACGATGGGATCAAACCCCGCCCCGGCGACTTCGTGGATTTGACGCCGGCGTTCCTCCATAAAGTGAATGGCCTGCGTTTCAGCGACTCTTTCCGCGGCGACGGGATCGTATAACTCCTTGTCGTCGCCGGCACCGGTGATGCGGTGATACTTCACGCCAGAGAATTTCCGGCTCCCGTGAGCAACCGGTCTCAAATGTTCCAAGGGGAGATCGAATCCGGCGTCGCGATAAAACTCCCGGTAGGCGGGGTCGCCAGGGTAACCTCCCTGTGCGCTCCAAACCTGGCGGCTTGAATCGCGATCGCGGGCAAATACGGCCTGCCCGGCTGGCGTATAGCAAGGTGCAAAAATCGAGCGACGCGGATGCGGCTTTGCAAACAACAAGCCGTGTGTGTCAAGAACGAACCAGCGAATGTTGGCTTCTTGCAGAATGGATTCCAGACCCGGCCCGTAACCGCATTCTGGCAACCAAAACCCGGCAGGCTCGACGCCGAAAAGATTCACATAGACATCGCGTCCGATCAAAATCTGGGCGCGTGCCGCTTCGGTTGATTGCTGCACAAGCAGGGGAAGCAACCCATGCGTGGCCGCCGAGGCAATTATTTCCAGCCCGCCGCTTTCCCGCAGTTGGCGAAAAGAGGCAAGCAAATCGCATTTGCATTGGTCGACAAAGAAACGCCGGGTTTCGCGAAAGTTTTTGTAATAAAAGTCCGCGAGCTCGCGGAGCTGCGGGTGATTGCGGTTCCGTTTTCGTTCACGCGCAGTGAGATCGATTAAAAGATCGAGATGCCGCGCGTAACGCTCATGCAAGAGCTCGTCCTGAAGCATGGCGCACAGGGTCGGCGTGATTGACATCGTGAGCTTGAACGGCACACAGTCTTCCGTTAAGCGCTGCATCATCCGCAGCAGTGGGATATAAGATTCCGTTAGCGCTTCGAATAACCAGTCTTCTTCCAGGAAGTGCTCGTGTTCCGGATGGCGGACGAACGGAAGATGCGCGTGGAGAATGAGCGCGAGAGAACCGAGCATTTTCACCACACTAGTGGGCTGGGCAAACAAAAGCGCAACATGGATCGGCTTCTCCGAAGACGGTGTTGATTTGGCGCCAAGGGCGCAGTTGTTTTGGCAACGCGTTCAGCAGAACGCGTTCCACCTTACAGCGTCCGGCAAAAGTCCTGGAAGCGGTCCAGCCCTTTTTTGATCACGTCGATACTGGTGGCGTAACTGAGGCGAATGGTTCGATCGTCACCGAAGGCAGCTCCCGGAACGACGGCGACATTTGCTTTACTTAGCAGGCGATCGGCGAAATTTTGCGAAGTCAGACCCAGCTGACTGATATTCACCAGCACGTAAAATGCGCCCTCCGGCTTAACGGCAGTTACGTTGGAAATCTTCGAGATGCGATCGAACATGTAATTGCGGCGCATATCGAACTCTTCGCGCATATCAACCACCGGCTGTTGATCGCCCTTCAACGCGGCCAGTGCGCCATACTGCGAGAACGAAGAAGGATTGGATGCGGTATGACTTTGGATCGAATCGACAGCTTTGGCCACGGCATCAGGCGCTGCGAGATAACCGAGACGCCAACCGGTCATCGCATAAGTTTTACTAAAGCCGTTGATTGTCATTGTCAGATCGTACGCTGCCTGCGAGAGCGACGCGATGCTCACGTGCTGGGCGTCGTCGTAGACGAGCTTCTCGTAAATTTCATCGGATAAAATGTAAATGTCCTCTTCAGCGGCAACATCGACAATCGCTTGCAGTTCCTCACGCGTATAGACAGCTCCGGTCGGGTTGCAGGGGCTATTCATGATCAACATTTTTGTGCGCGGGGTCATTGCATTTTCAAAGTCTTCGGCGCGCATTTTCCACGCGTTACGCTCGCTGGTCGGCACGATCACGGGTTCAGCGCCGACCAATCTGACCATCTCCGGATAACTAACCCAATAGGGAGCAGGGATGATGACCTCATCGCCGGGCTGGCATGTCGCGAGAATCGCGTTGTAGCATGCGTGCTTTGCACCGTTACTCACGATAACCTGCGTCGCGCGATAATTCAGGTCGTTATCGGCAGCAAGCTTTTCGGCGATCGCCTGGCGCAGTTCCGGGATGCCGGCGCTGGGTGTATATTTGGTAAAGCCGGCTTCCAATGCCTCGATCGCAGCCTTTTTTATGTGCTCTGGTGTATCGAAATCCGGTTCGCCTGCGCCGAAGCCGCAGACATCAATGCCCTCTGCTTTCATGGCTTTGGCTTTGCTATCGATCGAGAGGGTAAGCGACGGGCTCAGTTGAGCGGCGCGTTCAGAAATTTCCATAGGAGTAGGGCTGGTTGTGAGATGGTTCAAAATGGAGCGCAAGCTATTGGTGGCGATAGAAGTTTTCAATGAGAGGTTTGAAATTATTCTCGTCGATTTGAATAATTCCCATTTCGCGCTTTGCGTTCTCGGGAGAATCCGATGCGTGCGCAGCGTTGATCATGATGGTCTGGCCAAATTCTCTCCGGATCGAGCCTGGCGGAGCCTTGGCCGGGTCGGTCGGGCCGAGCACGTCGCGAATTTTGCGCACGGCGTCCACACCTTGGTAAACAATGGCGATCGATTTTTCCGTTCCAGGAGCGTCACGTTGTCCGGGCGGACATTCGCTGGGTTTTCGACCGGCCATGAATTCCACAATGCTTTCCCAATTTTCACGGCCGCTTTTTGAACCGAGTTTCTTCTCGAGAACAGCCAGCACCGGGCCGTAGAAATCTTCTGCTTGCGCAACGCTCATCCGGTGAACCTTGAATCCGATGATGGAGAGCCCCGAGCGAGAGAATACTTCGATCACACCTCCCGGCCGCAGATTCGGAAACCTGAAATTGTCAGGCTTGATCAAAACCAAAGTCTTCTCGACCTGCGCATTGGCTGGGAAGGGGGCGACTCGATCCAGGATTCCACCGTCAGAATCTGAAAATTGCGCCCAGAGTTTCAAATCCCGCTCGACCGCGTTTGGCTCAAACGCCGCCAATACTCCGGGCTCGAAGTAAGTCACTTTGCCTGAATCATCGGTGATATAATCGCCATAGGTATCACGAATCGTTTCGCCGCTGGTGCGCTCGTGCACAATGTGCCCAACGGTGCGATGAATCTTTTCTACGGCATCGGGACCGCGAAAAATGAGGAACAACACCCGGGGATCCTGCCCGTTTTTCTCGCCGGTAAAATTCTTCAGTACGTAATCGCGAATTAATCCTTGTGTCGCCCGATGATGCGGATCGGTTTCTGTCACGATGGTCTCAGCGTAACGTTTGGCTAACTCCAGACTCGGCGCGAACATGCGTCCCCCAACCAAGTCCAGTCCTGTACGGGAAATCAGCCGTCCAAGAATGCCGCCAGTACGTGATTTCCGCATCGAATACGGCGTGACGGCAACATAGGCCAGTTGTTCGTTCTGCATAATGTCTGTTTCTGCCGCGGCTCGTGATTAAACCGCGTGAAATGCAGAGAACCCGAAGCCGCCAAGGCTGGAAGAACCTAGCTGGCCGCCTTAGCCAGCGCAAATTTTGTTTTGTAGCGCCCGCTCAAACCGCGTCAATAATCCCTGCGATTTGCCAATACGGCGATCCATTTGCCACGACGTTTCACGTTCGCGATCTCGATGTTGTTCTGCCGCAGAACGCGAAGGAATTTCGCTTCCTGGCTGCGCAGCACGCCGGAGAGAATGAGCCAATTACACCGTTTAAGTTTCGGCAGGATCTCAATCAACAACTCGCTGTACAGATTTGCGGCGACAATATCTCTCCCGCCGGTTGGTTTCCATTTGCGGAGATCGCCCACGCGAAAATCGACGTTATCGATTTTGTTCAAGCGGGCGTTCGCTTTTGCGATCGAAATCGCCTTTGAGTCGATATCAAGTCCAATCACGCGCCCAGCGCCAAGGTATTTCGCGGCGAGAGCGAGAATCCCGCTCCCGGTTCCAAGATCGGCGAGCGACCAACCACCTTTCCATTTACGGGTCAAACATTCGAGTAAACGAAGCGACATCGCCGTCGTTGCATGTTCTCCCGTCCCGAAAGCAGCGGAAGCGGGAATGACAAGCAAAGAAACACATAGAGCGGGCGATCGTGCTGTGGCGATCATTTGGAGTCGCGCAGACGACGAAGCCCCCCCCGCTGATACGGCGTTTGAGATGAGCAACCGTTTTCCAATCTTGAGAGGCTTCGATCTGCCGACATCTACGAGTCGGTTCAGCCAATCGCGTGGCCATTTCTCGGCGCGTCCGCCAAATTCTTCGATGAGTTTTCGCGAAACAGTGCGCGACGTGCACGCAATCTCGAGTTGCAGCCGCTTGCGCCCGGGCCTTGAGATAATCACGAGCCTGCCCTGTGAGCGTGCTTGTAAAATGTTCTCGTTTGTACTGAGCCAGCCGGGCTCAGCTAGTTTGCGCCATAGGTGCATGATTTTTGGGGAGCGCGCGCGCCTCGCGTATTGGCAATCGCGCCCTCGCCATCGTGAACTTCGCAGTCACGAACCTCCCGGACTTTGGTTCGTCCGGGGGCGGGGCGTTTCGGAAACGGCGCCGAAACAAGCACGCGAGGGCGCGCGCCCTCCCCAAAAGTTCACTTGGAGCTTAAATCGTTTCGAAGCCGCGCCGTTGATCCTATTTTTTCTCAGACGCTTTTTCGCCTTTCATCTGCACCATCTTCTGGGAGAGAGCGGCGGCATGCTTTTCCCATTCGACATTATCGACAGTAAAAGTCGCGAACATGTAGTTCGAATTGTCCCACGACCAGTTCTGCTCTGCATCGTTGTAAGTCATCTTCGAGGTCTGCCCTTGAGCGTATTCTTTGTGGAACGGATCCGCCCCTGGCGGGTTGACGATCTTCGGGTTGCCGCCCAAGCCACCTTCGATCAAGTGACCGTGAAATGTGCCGTACTGGCCAATCGTGATCTGATGCTCTTTGCCTTCGAGCTTTCGGGTGATCGGAACATAACGAGTCTCAGTCTTCTTTGAGACGCCCGGCGTCAGTACTTGCCCAGCGATGGCCTCCAAAGCGTTGCGTTGTTCGGGAGTCGCCTTTTCATCGATGTAATTATAGGCAAAATTCCAGTTGCCGTACGATTCCATCATCGTCTGGCCTTCTGGGCTTTGGCCTATCGTCGCGATGGCGAGCCCATCGAGCTTAACCTTTCCGTAGTTGCCTTTCTGGATGAAGAGCACCTGGCCACCACCACAGGTCATCTTGGTTGGTTTGGAACCAAACCAACAGGGGCATGCCGCGTCACAGGAACAGGCTTCTTCGAGTTGGCCGGTAATTTTCCAAGGGGTTTTATCTTTTGGTTGATCTGCGCCTTGCAGGGACGCGATAAAGACGGTGAGACCTGCAACAAGCGCATACGAGAAGAGCAATTTCGGTTTCATGCAGAAAATTTTACTCCCGCACGCGCGTTTCCGACAAGACGATTTTGCCATCGCGGGCGCGCTGTAGCTGTCGCCCTGTAGGCGACCCAATGCGCGTATGTTTTACACGTCAGCAGGCGCCTCGCACAGCGAAGCGGCTACAGAGAGAGCGGGTGACGAGGCTCGAACTCGCGACGTCCTCCTTGGCAAGGAGGTGCTCTACCACTGAGCTACACCCGCAGTTTGAAAGGGAGACAAATAATGTCCAGCCGCCCGCGAGGCGCAACTTTTAATTGTCGCGGGAGGGTTAAAATAGTTGAATCCAAACAGAGCGCTGGGCGCATCCTACGATCAAATCATCTATTATGAACAGATTCATCGTTATCTACCTTTGTTCCCTCGCGTTAACGATAACCTCGTTTGCGCAGACTCCCACGGCTTCGCCTTTCGCGGGCACGCCTGCCGCTACGGCTTCTATTTCGCCGACTTCGACGCCTGCGAGCAAGATCGAGCAGTCGATCAGAAAAAAACAGAAGAAACACTTTGGTTTCACAATAGGCGACCACGACAAGGACTTGGATGCTCTCGATCGCCTCGATAAGGGAAAGTCCGAGGATATTCCACAGCTCGTGGTTCCAATCGTCGCCATCACGCTACTGACAGTCTTTGGCGCACCCGTCCTAATCGTCGGGCTAATCATGTATTTTAGTTTCTCCAGATCGCGCGCGATGCATCGAACGGTGCGAATGATGGTTGAAAAGGGACAACCCGTGCCCGAAGCTCTGTTGAATCCGCCACCGGCTCAACGGCAGCGTTCCGACCTGCGCCGAGGTGTTGTTCTGGCCATGATTGGCATTGGTTTGATGGCGTTTTTTGGCGCCGTGAACGATTGGGAGGGCGGTTCGTGGACATTGGGCCTCATTCCATTCCTGATTGGAGTTGGGTATTTGCTTGTATGGAAGCTGGATACAAAGAAAGACAATCCGCCGCCTTTACCGTAATCTGCGGCCGTGGAGCTGACTGATGCGGACCTTGTCGCACGAGTTCTTGTCGATGACGACCAGCACGCGTTCGGCGAGCTGGTCCGACGGCATCAATCCGCAGTGCGCGGTCTGCTGCGTCAGCTTACCCGAACGGACGTCGCGCTTGCAGACGATCTGGCACAGCAAACCTTCCTGCGCGCCTATAAGAACATCCGTGGTTTTCGCGGTGAAGCGCGTTTTTCCACCTGGCTGTATCGGATCGCTTACAACTGTTTTCGAGAAGATGCGCGCCGTCGAAAGGAACTTGTGGGAATTGACGAAGAACAACTCCAAACCCAACACGATCCTCAGGCGGCCAATCCTGGTTTGAGGCATGATCTTATGCGCGCACTGAGTTTACTTCCTTTGAATGAGCGCTCTGCGGTCTTACTTTGTTGCCAAAACGGGCTTTCGCACGACGAGGCTGCCCGTGTCTTAGACATCCCGCTCGGCACGGTCAAAACGAATGTTCTTAGGGGACGCGAGAAATTGAAACGGATGCTTGCCGACTGGGGTCCAAACTAGGTAGAGGCTTATGGAACATATGAACCAGGAAGATTGGCTTGATCGAGAATTGCGTGAAGCGGCGCCGTATATCGATGACGAGGGATTTACTGCCCGAGTGTTGCAACAGTTACCAGCACCTCGACGCGGTCGTGATCTGCTACGGGCTGCCATTCTTCTGGGAATGACTTTCCTCGCGAGTGTGCTTGCCTATGTTGTTTCAGATGGCGGTCGCTTTGTAAGCGTGACTATTGAGCGTCTTGCCGCCTTGCCCGTGTTATGGGTTTTTGTGATTGCTCTTGCCAGCAGTCTCGTCATCGCGGCGGTGGGCGCTACGGCGGCGCTGTCCAGAGACCGGGTATTGCAGGCCTAGCTTTCTCCAGGTCCTAGAACGCGCCACTGGCGCTCGCTACCCAGCGCAAAGGTTCCGGGCCTGTTGCACATCGAGCTCGATCTGCCTGATCAAAGCATCGAGATTTTCGAATTTCCGTTCGGGCCTGAGATATTGGACAAAGCGCACTTCGATATTCTTGCCGTAAATGTCGTGGTCAAAGTCGAGCAGATAAATTTCGAGCACGCGCTCGGCTTTGTCGGTGCTCACTGTTGGTCGATAGCCGAGATTGACCACGCCAGGATAGATGGTTCCATTCAGAGTGGCCTCCGCGAAATAGACCCCGTTTGGGGGAAATTGCTCGCTGTGAGCGCTTAGGTTTGCCGTTGGGAACCCGATCTTTTTCCCGAGATTTTCACCGCGCACGACCGTACCAAGGATCGTGTACTCGCGACCCAGCAGCTCAGCGGCTTTCACGAGGTCACCCGCTTCAATAACGTGACGGATCGCTGTGCTGCTCACCACCTCGCCGTTGCTGAGCGTAACAGCAGGAATGCCGACGACATCGAAGTCGAATTGGGCGCCCAGCTTTCTTAATACCGCAAGATTGCCGCGGCGGCCCTTTCCAAATGACCACTCATGTCCGACGCAAATTTCGCGCAACGGTTTCGAATGCGTCACGAGTTGCTGCACAAAGTCTTCCGGCGGTGTTGCAGCGAATGCCTCGTCGAATTTGATGATAAGCAGATGCTGGACGCCGAGGTCGCGAATCAATCTGATCTTGTGTTGCGTAGCAGTGAGCAGATGGGGAGCCTGTTTGGGCCGAAGCACTTTCATGGGATGCGGGTCAAAAGTAACGACGACCGGAGTGCCATTTGCTAATCGGGCGTGCTCGGCAGAAGTGGAAATGACTGCTTGATGGCCACGATGCACACCGTCGAATACCCCAATCGCGAGAAAAAGGGGGCCGGACAAACGCGAGAGCTCTGGTATCGAGCGTAGGATTTGCATCAGATAAATGACGAATAACTTCGCCAGGTCGAAGTCCTGGAGCGGTGAAGCGTTGAAAAGGCTACGACGCCGCTCGGGTTCCGGCATTCGCGTTTCGTCGTTCTTTCGTTTTTCGTCATTCGAGCTTTGGCATTATTCTCAAGCTCCTCGCATCCGCGACACGTCTGGAAGGCTCAGGAGTCTGCTTAAAATTTCCTCGCGTGGCGCATCTTTGATTCGAGCGACGGTAACCGCATTAGCAACGTCAAAGCGCCCGGACCTTGTACGCCGCAGCGATTCTAAGTGCGCACCACAGCCCAAAGTCTCGCCGATGTCGTGAGCATAAGTGCGAACATAAAAACCTTTACTGCATAGGACGCTGAAATCGATTTCGGGCAGCGCAATTCGATCGATCGTGTAGCGATAGACGTGCACAAGGCGCGGCTCCCGTTCGACCACTTTTCCCTGACGCGCCAGCTTGTACAACGGCACGCCACCATGCTTTTTGGCGGAAACCATCGGCGGCATTTGATAAAAATCGCCCCGAAATTTTTCAAATGCAGCGCGAATTTGGTTTTCGTCTAACGCAGGTACCGGTCGCTGCTGGATTACTTCTCCCTGGCGATCTTGCGTATCAGTTGTCACTCCGAGCACGAACGTGCCGGCGTATTCCTTGTCTTCGCTCATGAGCAAATCCTGGACTTTTGTGCCCCGTCCTACCGTGATCAAAAGTAAGCCGGTTGCTATGGGATCAAGTGTTCCGCAGTGGCCTACTTTTCTGATTTGGAGCTTTCGTCGGACCAAGGCAACAACGTCGTGCGAAGTCATCCCTTCAGCCTTGTCCACGAGCAGGACGCCGTCAGGAGCTACGAGATGAGACATGGTGCAAACCGTTAGAAGTCAAAAGAGTGACAACGTTAAATTGTCGAAAAGATGCCGGGCGCCCGTTTTAGCATTGTAACGATTTTAACGACTTTAGTTTCTCGCAAACTTCGGCCAGAACTCGTCCTTCTACTTCTGACAGCGTTCCGCGCACACGCGCGCCGGCAGCGAGCGTGTGGCCTCCTCCTCCAAATTTCTGGCAGATGGCGCACACGTCGACGGCATCGGTTTTCGAACGCATGCTCACGCGCACTTTGCCGTCGGACAGTTCTTCAAAGAAAACGGCAACGATAACGCCGCGCACTGCGCGGAGGTGATCGATCAGACCCTCGTTATCCTCGGGAAGGACGCCCAATTCAGCTGCTACTTTCAGGGTAAGACCAAAACTTGCGACGTGACCTTCCTGCTGGAAGCGCATGGTGCGCAGCAGCTCTCGCAAGAGTTCCAGACGCCGTCGCGGATAATTCTCATAAAGCAACTGACTCAGCCGTCCGACGTTCAGGCCAGTGCGAATCAGTTCAGCGGCAATCTCAAAGGTGTGGGCACTGGTTTTTGGATATTGAAACGAGCCAGTATCAGTGGAGATCGCGGCGTAAAGATTTTCGGCGATGTCTCGATTCAGCGGCAGGCCCTGGCTCTTGATCAGATGAAAAATGATTTCAGCCGTCGCAGGGGCAGACGAATCGACGTGAACCACGTCGCCATAACCTGGATTGCTCAGGTGATGGTCGATGTTAATCCAGATTTTCGCCGATCGAACTGCCGCCAGAGCAGTGCCAAGCCGGCTTTGAATTGCCGTGTCCAGGGCGATCGCAACGTCGAAATCTTCCGGAGTGGAAGGCGGCTTGGTTAGCAAATCGGCCCGGGCAAGGAAGGAGTATTTCTCCAGCATTCCGTCTTCATTCCATACGCGCACTTGCTTCCCGATTGATTGAAGAGAAAGCGCCAGCGCAAGCTGGCTGCCCAGCGCGTCGCCGTCAGGACGAACGTGACCCAGGATGGCGAAGCGCTCATGCTCTCGTAAAATTCGGCCGATTTCTTCAAACGTGGAGAGAGTCATTACAGCGCCATCTTCAATGCCCAACGCTCAACTTTCAACCGCCTTCGGCAAATCTACGGCGGGGCAGGCGCTCAACTCGGAAAAAATTCGCGAGCAGGCATCCAAGGCAGAGCGCGCTTAGCGAGCATTGGACGTTCAACGTTGGGCGTTAAAGCCCTACTTCTTTTCGCCTTGAGCCGCTTCCATCTCCTGCATGATTTCGATGACTCGCGCACCGCGTTCGATGGAGTTATCGAGATGAAAAATGAGGTGCGGCGTATATTTCATCGTGACGTGACGAGCAAGCTCCGCCTGTAACGCTGGACGATGAGCGGTGAGTTTGCTGATCACGCTTTCGCCGGCCTCTGTTCCCAGAACGCTGACAAACACATGTGCGTTCTTTAAGTCTGATGTTACATCCACCTGGTTGATGCTGACCAGAGCGCCCTCGAAGTTCATTTCTCGCGCGACGATCCCGCTAATCTCGCGCTTCACAACTTCGTTAATGCGTAGCATTCGATGTTTCATCTTTCGTTGACGCGTTGAAGCGGGGACAACGAATTAACGCTTTACCGCTTCAGCGTTTTAATCTTTTAATGAATCATAGTTTCTGCGCGAGAGCTTCAAGCTGATAGCACTCGATTACGTCGCCTACCTGATATTCATTGAAATCGCCAAGCTTGATTCCGCACTCCAGTCCGGAACGCACTTCCTTCACGTCGTCCTGGAAACGGCGCAATGTTGAAATCCCGCCATCATACACAGGTTGTCGTCTTCGGAGGACGCGAGCCCGGCCCGCGCGAGCGATCCGACCATCAGTTACGAGACAGCCGGCAACAATGCCTTTGCTAAGCTGAAAGACCTGCTTCACTTCGGCGTGTCCGATGACCGTTTCCCGGTGTTCTGGCTCCAACAATCCGGCCATCGCTTCTTTGATCTGATCGAGCAGCTCATAAATGATGCTGTAAAGTTTGACCTGAACCCCTTCGCTCTTTGCGGCGGGAACCGCCATGTTCTCGACCTTCACGTTGAAACCGACCACCACGGCGTTTGAAGCGCTTGCCAATAGAATGTCCGACTCCGAAATCGGCCCCACCGCGGAGTGAATAAGTTCAAGATCGACCTTTTTGCTATCAATCTGTTTTAACGCTCCGACCAGCGCTTCCAGCGAACCTTGTGCGTCGCATTTTAGGACGATACGCAGAACTTTCGTCCCCCCGGTAGCTTCGAGCAGGCTCTCCAGAGTCGCCCGCTTTGGCACCGTCAGTTTATCAGTGCGTTTTGCGAGCAAGCGTTCCTCGCTCAACGTCTTTGCGGAACGCTCGGAATCCATCACGAGCAGTTCGTCACCCGCATTGGGCAGACCAGTGAAACCAAGCACCTTCACCGGCATTGAAGGAGCGCCTTCCTTGACCGGCTTGCCGCGATCGTCCAGCAGCGATTTTACCTTGCCGCTGTAATCACCACAGATGAAAGGATCGCCAATTTTTAGCGTTCCCATCTGCACAATAACAGTCGCAGTGGGCCCACGTCCCGCTTCGACCTGTGCTTCGATCACTGTCCCTCGAGGAGTGGCAGTGGGCGATGCCTTAAGTTCCATTACTTCTGCCTGCAACGCGATCATCTCCAGCAGGTGATCGATCCCGGTGCCTTTCGTTGCCGAGACGGGACAGACAATCGTTTCGCCTCCCCAGTCTTCAGGGGTAAGGCCCTGTTCCTGCAGCTGTTTCTTAACTCTGTCGATGTTCGCCGACGGAAGATCGATCTTATTGATGGCGACCATGATCTTCACGTGCGGCGCGGCCTTGGCGTGGTTGATGGCTTCAATCGTTTGCGGCATGATGCCATCTTCTGCCGCAACGACCAGGACGACGATGTCGGTGACATTAGCGCCTCGCGCTCGCATCGCCGTGAAGGCGGCATGCCCCGGGGTATCGATAAAGGTAAGAGTCGCGCCATTGTGATTGACGCTATAGGCGCCGATATGCTGAGTGATTCCGCCAGGCTCGCCTGCGGCAACACGGGTCTTCCGAATGGCGTCCATCAACGTCGTCTTGCCGTGGTCAACGTGTCCCATGAACGTGATAATGGGTGCTCGCGGCTTTAATTCCTCTTTCTTTTCAATGACCGGCGGCGGAGGAGCGACAACCACCTGTTCGACTTTGTGAACACCAGCTCCTTTTTCGCGGCGCTCCTTTTCCAGAACAAACCCATGGTTCTCTGCGATCTTTGAAGCTATGTCGGGCTCGATTGTCTGGTTAATGTTCGCGAAGATGTTGTAAGTCATCAGCTCCGCGATGAGTTGATGCGGTTTTAACCCTAGCTCGGTGGCCAGTTGTTTAACGACAATGGGCGGCTTGATAAGAATGACGTTTTCCGCCGAGGTTTCCGGCTCGGCAGGTGGCGCCGCGGTTGTATCCGGCGTAGTCTCTTCACCCACAACGGTGCCGGGCACTTTAGTTGGAAGCGATTCCTCTGGCTTTGCAGGCGGCGCGGGCTTTGGCGGAGCGGGGGGCGTTTCCAGGGAGGCCCGGATCCGTGAAATTGGAGGTAAAACGGCGCGTTTTGGTTTGACCTGGCCGTCTTCGGCTTTTTTGCTCGGCTTCTTTCGATCAATGAGCGAAACGCTTTCCGCTTCGCGGTTCGAAGGTCGAGCAGTGTCCGGAGCGGGCTTTGATCCGGGAGAAGTGCGCGGCTTTGTTGCCGGCGCAGCATCCTCCTTTAATTTTTGCTTCGGAAGCTTTGTCTTGGCCGCCGCTGCGGCTGGCTTGCGAGCAGCAGTAGTCTCGCGCGGGGCCGGTTTGCGCGTTGCAGTTTTGCTGCTCGTCTTCGTTGCCATTGTTGTTCGTTTAAAATTTTGCTCATGGCCCGAGCTTCCCTAAACCGGAGCCATGTTATTGCACGAGTTCCTGCCGATGGACGGCCTCGTAAATCTCGCGCGCCTTCGTTTCGTCGACTGCGAGAATATCTACTAAATCCTGCACATCTGCATCGCGCAATCCCTCCAGGTTTGTGAAACCGGATTTTACCAGCATAAGCGCCTGCTCTTCGGTAACCGGGAGCGCACCCGCGAGAGTCTGCGCTGCTTGCGCCACCTTTTGTTCGACTACGCTCGTTGCCGTTGTGTCCTTACCAATATTGATTTCCCACCCAGTTAGCCGAGAGGTCAATCGCGCATTCTGTCCCTTCTTCCCGATCGCGAGCGAGAGTTGATCCTCATCAACGGAAATTTGCACACTTTTCTTCTCCGTATCGAAGAGGAGGTTCTTCACTTTTGCCGGCTTAAGCGCTTCCAGGATGTAGTCCTTCGGATCGGAGCTCCAGCGAATGATATCGACCTTTTCATTGTTCAGTTCCCGGACGATGTTTTTGACGCGCGAACCGCGCATGCCGACACAGGCGCCTACCGGGTCTACTTTTTCATTCGCGCTCCACACTGCGATTTTGGTGCGATAGCCTGCCTCTCGCGCGATGCCGCGAATCTCCACGGTGCCGTCAGCGATTTCACTTACTTCCAACTCGAAAAGCCTACGCACAAAATTAGGGTGACTGCGCGAGACAATGATCTCCGGGCCGCGAATACCATTTTCCACCGCGACAACGTACGCACGGAGGCGATCGCCCACGTTGTAATCTTCCACTACCACTCGCTCTCTTTGCGGCATGACGGCCTCAAATTTTCCAAGATCGAGAATGACATCCGAACGATCGAAGCGCCTCACTGTTCCACTGACGATTTCGCCCGCACGATCTTTGAATTCCTCATAGATCATTTCCTTTTCGGCCTGGCGAATCCGTTGCATCATCGCTTGTTTCGCGGTCTGGGCTGCGATCCGCCCAAAATTCTTCGGCGTTACTTCTACTTCAATGTCTTCCCCGACGTTTGCGTCTGGCTTGATCTTGCGCGCTTTCGACAGCTCGATTTCATCCTGCGGATTCGTCACTTCGTCGACGACCATGAGGTTTGCCAGAGCTCGGATTTCTCCAGTCTTCGGATTGATGTCGATGCGTAGATCGCGCGAAGCGCCCACGCTCTTTTTCGAGGCTGAGAGCAAGGCGTTCGACACTGCCTCGAGCAGGATTTCGCGTTTAATGCCGCGCTCCCGCTCCAGATAATCAAGCATCGCAATAAATTCTGCGTTCATAGAAAACACGTAGCCCGCAGACTAAAAAGAGTGGGACGCCAGTTCCCACTCCGATCAGCCGCGCGGACTCGACGCTTAGGTTACCTTCTTAAGACTTTCTCGTCAAGCTACCCATGCGGTTTGATTTGACGTTCAAGGCCCAATATCGAACGTGCAGCACCAATGAATTCGCGCCTGCGAGCCATTTTTGTCGTCGTTCTTGTGTGGGCGGTGATCTATTTACCAGCGCTTGGTTCTATTGCGATCAAAGGAGAAGAGGGACGACGCATCTTGCCGGCGATCGGGATGCTCAAGACAGGTAACTACATTGTTCCTGAAGTGGGGGGAAACCCATATTTTCGGAAGCCGCCCCTCGTGAACTGGCTGGTAGCCGCATCCTTTCGAATTTTTGGAGTGCGGAACGAATGGACAGCGCGCCTGCCATCGGCACTTGCCGTGCTCGCGGTGGCGATTGCATTTGTCACCATCGCGCATAGAAGCCTGGGCCCGCGAGGATCGATCATCGCGGCTCTCATTTGGATGACAAACATTGGAATGATAGAAAAAGGCCGGTTAATTGAAATCGAAGCCCTCTACATCTCTCTTTCTGGTCTTGCGATCATTTTTTGGCTTAGCTTCCTGGGGAAATCGCCATGGCTCATTTGGGTTCCGGCATCCATTTTTCTAGGACTTGGTCTCTTGGCGAAAGGTCCGACTCACCTGATATTTTTCTACGCCATTGTGTTTGCGGTTCTTTGGCAGATGAAAGAATGGCGGCTTCTTATTCACCCGGCGCATTTCGCCGGGTTAGCGATTATGGTGGGGATCTTCGCGGCGTGGGCGATTCCGTTCCTCCATAGTACGATGCCGCACGTGGCGGCAGTCAAGTGGTCGAATCAGTTCACAGGTCGGCTTCAGGGCATCGATTTCAAGTTAGGCGGCTGGATTCAAAATATCCCGCGCGGTCTTATCTATTTTTTGCCCTGGGTCCTTTTGTTCCCCTTCGTCCGGTTTTCAAACTTTCACGACTATGCTGAGCGACGCCTCGCGCGCGCTCTCGCGTGGGGGATAGCGGTCCCATTTCTAGCGGTAAACCTCGTTCCCGGTGGCTTGGCCAGGTACAGCATGCCGGTAATAGCCCCGGCTTCATGGTTGCTCGCGATGACCTACACAGGACGTGCGTTGCAGTGGCCCCGCGAAAGAGGTGTGGCCAGGGAGCGAACATGGACCAAAATCGTTGCGTTCTTCGTCGGAGTGGGACTGATCGTTGGCGGGATTGGTTATCCGATCACGGCGGTAGTCTTGAGAAACAGGCAACAAGTGAAGAAGGCTGCCGCGGAAATTAATGCTTTGGTTGCCCCGAATGAGACGCTTTACGCCGTGGATCCAGAATACCAGCCAGTGTTTTTTTATGTGACGGCGCCACTTGAATATGTGAATCGCGTCCAGGACCTGCCGGCTAATGCGCGGTATTTTGTTATTCGAGGCAAGAAAGAATCCGCAGCGACCGCATCACCACGTGCGCATCTGCGTGCGCGGGTGCAGGATTATCGCAAACGCGAGCTGCTTCTCTTCGAAGTTGCCCCTAAATTACATTGACAGGCTGGCAGATTGGAATTGGTTAGCATGCTAACCAATTTACGCGCTTCATATGTCGGATTACGAAACATTCGGGTCGCTGCTGCACGGGACCGCTCGTGCCTGGCGACTGAAGTTGGACGAGCGGCTTAAGCCAATGGGCCTGAGCCAGGCCAAGTGGCGCACGCTGCTGCATCTTTCACTGGCAGGAGATGCGCTCACTCAGGCCGAGGTTGCCGCTCGGCTTGGCATCGAAGAGCCGTCATTGGCGACATTGTTACATCGGTTGGAGAATGAAGGCTGGGTTGCCCGCAAAAGTTCGATGCGCGATCGCCGTTGCAAAATGGTGTTGCTCCGTCGGCGCGCGCAGAATGTGATCTCCCAGATCAACGCAGCCGCCGAAGAACTTCGCCACGAATTACTGGAAAATATTTCGGCAACAGACTTGCGTACGTGCGTGCGCGTGCTCACGCAGATTCACGAGACAGCGGAAAGGAAGAACGGAAATGGTGCACAGGCAAAATTCCGGTCCCCGGTAACTACGGCAAGAAAATGAACATCGTGCAAGAGGAAGAGCGTCGCCTCGCGAATAAAGCACCGAAGGTAGCGAAACCTCGACGGACGCGAGCGCAGTCGATCCCACGCTGGGCATACGTGCTTTTTGCCGTTCTGGCTGTTTTGGTTGTGGTGCGTACCCTTCAGCGCGGCGTCAGCACGTTGAAGCCGGCCCAGGCGCCAGTGCGCCCCGTGGCGGTGGCCAAGGTGATCACAAAAGATGTACCGGTTTATCTTAATGAGATCGGCACCTGTGCGGCTTACGAAACGGTGCAGGTGCAGGCACAGGTAAGCGGGCAAATCCTGACGCGCGATTTTCAAGATGGAGCGGATGTGAAAAAGGGCGATCTCCTTTTCACCATTGATCCACGCCCATTTCAAGCCACGCTTGACCAGGCAAAAGCTCAAGCCGCCTTGGACCAGGCGACGCTGAAGCGGCAAGAGGATCTGCACGCGAGAAAGGTCATATCACCGCAGGACTACGACATTGCCGTAGCGAACGCGCAAAAGTCCCAGGCTGCGGCCGAGGCTGCCCAGGTGAACCTCGATTATTGCTACATCAAATCGCCCATCAACGGACGGGTAGGTTTGCGCAACGTCGACGTTGGCAACCTCGTTGGACCCTCTACTCCGCCGCTTGTCACCATTCAAGGTCTTGACCCGATTTATACCGATTTCACCGTGGCCGAGAACGATCTTCCGCTGGTGCGAAAATATCTGGGCGGGCCAAACATCAAAGTGGAAACCTATCTGCCCGATGGCTCGATCGCACCGCGTATGGGCGATCTTTACTTCATAGATACCGCCGTGCAACCAGGCTCCGGAACTGTGAAAGCCCGCGGTGTCACGCCGAATCCCGACCGCGCGCTGTGGCCTTCGGAATTTGTGCGGGTCCGTTTCATTCTGGACATGCTCAAGAACGCTGCGCTTGTCCCGTCGCAGGCCGTCCAGGTTAGCCAGAGTGGGCCCTTCGTTTTCGTAGTGAAACCCGACAACACTGTCGATCTTCGTCCTGTCAAGCCCGGCCAACGACAGGAAGGTGACCTCACCGTGATCGAGAGCGGTGTGAAACCCGACGAGACCGTGGTGGTGACAGGCCAGCTTGCCCTTGCGCCTGGAGCGAAAATAGCGCCCCAGCCGTACACGCCTCAAAATTCCGACGACTCGGAGCACTCCGGCGCTTCAAGGAACGCCAAGTGATATGAACGACGCGGAGGAACACGACGGCGAACGGGAGGTAAGAGATAAGGACCGTCTTAGATCGAGATCGTTTGCCGAGCGGCACCCGGCCCCAACGGCAAAGTTAGTCCCAGTCCAAGGCTCAGGACTCTCCGGGCCATTTATTCGTCGGCCGGTAATGACAGTGCTGCTGACGCTGTCCGTGATTGTCGCCGGTCTGGCGACTTACGGGAAGCTCGCTGTCAACGATCTGCCCGCAGTCGATTATCCTGTCATTCAAGTTAGCTGTTCCTACCCTGGCGCGGACCCGACGACGATGGCCAACAACATCGCAACCCCGCTGGAAAAACAATTTCTGCAAATCCCCGGGCTCGACATCATCACCAGCACCAGCTCGCAGAGCAGCACGCAGTTCACATTGCAGTTTGTTTTGAGTAAAAGCATCGTCGACGCCGCGACCGACGTGCAGGCCGCAATTCAACGCGCCACTGGAAAATTGCCACTGGATTTGCCTAGTCCGCCCACGTTCACCAAAACGAACCCGAACGATCAGGCCGTTTACTTGTTAGGCCTGATGTCGGACACGTTGACGGACTGGGACCTGTATAAGTATGCATCCACCGTCGTTGCGCAGCGCATTAACATCCTCCCGGGTGTCTCACAGGTGAACATTTACGGCGTGCAAGGCGCGATTCGCGTCAAGGCCGACCCTTCGGCACTGGCTGTGCGCGGCCTGACGATGGACGACCTGGCCAGCGGGATTAAATCGGGCACGGTTTATTCTGGGGCGGGACAATTCGACGGCGCGCATCGCACCTTTGTGCTTCAACCCCATGGGCAGATCGATAAGGCCGAGGGCTATCGCGACTTGATCGTCGCGCGCAACCCAAACGGCTTGCCAGTTTATCTGCGCGACGTGGCTGATGTGCGTCAAAGCGTGCAGGACGAGCGTATCTCGCGCTTTTTCTGGATGCGCGGCTTTAACCCGCCCGGTTCGGTAGTTGTGCTTGCGGTGTCGCGGCAGGCTGGTGCAAACGCAGTGGAAGTTGCCAACTCAGTGAAGGCGCTCTTCCCTGAGTTGCGCGCGAGCCTGCCCGGCTCGATTAAATTCACGCCGGTATTCGACCGGTCACAAACTATCGTCAATTCCGCCGATGAAGTGAAATGGACGCTCATCATCGCGTTCGTGCTCGTGGTGGTGGTCATCTACGTTTTTCTCGGCCGCGCTACGGACACTCTCATTCCGGCTGTGGCGCTGCCGATGTCACTGCTGCTGACTGTCGCCGTGATGTACGTGCTCAATTTCTCCATTAACAATCTCACGTTGATGGCGCTGACCCTGGCCATCGGTTTCCTTGTCGATGATGCCATTGTGTTTTTGGAAAACGTGGTGCGGCGCGCCGAGCACGGTGAGTCGATTCTGAAGGCTACATTCAACAGTGCCGGGGAAATTTCTTTTACCATTTTGTCGATGACCCTTTCGCTGGCCGCCGTTTTCATTCCGCTGGTTTTCATCCCTGGACTTCTCGGGCGCATCTTTCGCGAGTTCTCAGTCACGATCATCGTTGCCATTCTGGCCTCGGGCCTCGTGTCGCTGACGCTTACGCCGCTAATGTGCGCGCGGATTCTCGGTGAGCGCAAGGCGGGTCACAAACGCGCCTGGATGGAACGGCACACCAGCAATTTCATCAAACGCGTCATCGCCGCCTATGGCCGTGTGCTCGACAAGTTTCTGGACCGTGCATGGCTCGCCGTGCCGATCCTGATCATTTGCATCCTCGGTCTCTGGTTCTTTTTCACGCATCTGCCGTTCACATTGTTACCGCCAGGCGACAGCGGTTTCATTCGTGGCGTGTTCATCGCGCAGGAAGGCTCTTCCCCGGCGCAGATGCGCGCGTATCAAGCGGAGGTTAATAAGAGGCTCCAAGCGGACCCAGCCGTCGGGCAGTTTTTCACACTCGCTGGTTTCGCCTCACGCAGCGCATTGTCGCAGGGCCTGATGTTTGTTTTCCTGAAACCGCGTAGTGACCGCCCGCCCATCGACCAAATCGTTTTGCGACTGCAAAAATCGATCGGCTCCATTCCTGGCGTCACTGCTGCGCTAACACCAACTCCGGTGCTGCAAATCAGTGTTGGCGCCACGAGCCTGACCCAGGGGCAGTACGTCTACACTATTAGCGGCATCGTGCCAGGGGACGTTTATGCCGTGGCCGATCAACTGATGGAAAAACTGCGGCAGTTTAACGGCTTTTCCAGTGTCCGTTCCGATTATTACCATGACACGCCAAATCTTAGCATCGATATCAACCGGGATCGCGCCGCGACCTACGGCGTTTCTACATCCGCCATTCAAAGTCTGTTGCGCAATGCCTATTCCCAGAACTACGTCTATCTCATCAAGGAGCCGGACGATCAGTATCAGGTCATTCTGGAAGTTAAAGATAAGGACCGAGCTCACCCGGGCAATCTGTACGATCTTTACGTTCGCAGTAATACGAGCGGCAATTTCAGCGCTAGCGGCGTGGGTGGGGGAACTATCGCCACAACAACCGGAAACATGTCTAACCTCGTGCCACTGCGTGTTGTAACATCGACACGGGAAGTCATTGGCCCGCAGGCGGTGAATCACCTCAACCAGTTCACCAGCGTCACCTTCAACTTCAACCTGTTGCCCAACGTCGCCATTGGCGATGCCACCAAGTTCATCGAGGACGCCTTTGCGCAAATCCATCCGAATTATCCCACCGTGCAAGGTATCTTCCAGGGAGAAACACTTGTGTTCCAGCAACTGTTCCGCTCTCTGCCCTTGCTGCTGCTCGCCGCGGTCTTTGTTATGTATGTGATTCTGGGAATTCTTTACGAAAGCTACGTGCATCCATTCACAGTCTTGTTCCCGGCGATCGTGCCTGCGGTAGTTGGCGGATTGGCTACATTGTATCTCTTTCACTCGGTTCTCTCCCTTTACAGCGTCATCGGACTGTTCCTGTTGTTAGGTATCGTGAAGAAGAATGGAATCATGGTTGTCGATTTTGCGTTGCAACGAATCGACGAAGGCTGGGATCTGCGCTCGGCCATTCACGAAGCCAGTATGGAACGGTTTCGTCCCATTATGATGACCACGCTCGCCGCTCTCATGGGCGCCGTGCCGATTGCGCTCGGGTTCGGACAGGACGCTGCGTCGCGGCGTCCGCTCGGTCTGGTGATCGTCGGGGGTCTGATTTTCTCTCAACTGATTACGCTGTTTGTGACCCCAGTGATCTATCTCTGGCTAGAGTGGTTCCAGGAGCACGTGCTCGATAAAGTACCGTTCCTCCGCAGCGCGCACTTCCATCCCGAAGGCGAACCCGCCAGAGGAGAGATGCGACCCGAACCCGCGGCCGTGCACTAAATTCTCTTACTTTTGCTCCTGCTCTATTGTTGCTCTAAGACTCGGAAAGATCATGAGCAAGAGCAAGCGTAGGAGGTAAGAGGCATACTGTTAAACATGCGCGCAATGGTACTGGATAAGCCGCAGCAGCCGCTCCAGCTCCGTGATATGGAGAAACCAAGACCGTCTAAGGGACAATTGCTGGTGCGAATCTCAGCGTGCGCGGTGTGCAGGACTGATCTTCATGTAGTCGATGGCGAACTACCAGATCCAAAGCTGCCGCTCATACCAGGTCACCAAATTGTCGGCTACGTCGAAGAGGTCGGAGAAGCAGTAGATGCTCAATTCAAAGTTGGCGACCGTGTTGGCATTCCGTGGCTTGGCTGGACTGATGGCGAATGCGTTTATTGTCGATCGAACCGGGAAAATCTGTGCGATCGAGCGCGGTTCACCGGTTACACCATCGATGGCGGCTATGCCGAGTTTACTGTTGCCGATGCTCGATTCTGCTTTCCTTTGCCCGACCGGTATAACGACGTTGAGGTCGCGCCGCTGCTTTGTGCGGGATTGATCGGTTATCGCTCCTATCGCAAAACCGGAGACGCGCGCAGGCTCGGCATTTATGGCTTTGGTAACGCCGCGCATTTGATTGGACAGATTGCCCTTTACGAAGGACGCGACCTTTTCGTGTTTACGCGACCGGGCGACATCGAAACGCAGCAAAACGCGAAAACGCTGGGCGCGAAGTGGGCCGGCGGTTCCGATGAGACGCCGCCGGAGAAGCTCGATGCTGCGATCATTTTCGCTTCAGTCGGCCCGCTCGTGCCGGCAGCGCTGCGTGCACTCGCCAAGGGCGGCATTGTAGTCTGTGGCGGCATTCATATGAGCGATATCCCTTCCTTTCCCTATGCGGACCTGTGGGAAGAACGGATCATTACGTCAGTAGCAAACCTGACCCGGCGCGATGGCGACGAATTTTTCAAAATCGCGCCACGTGTCCCTGTGAAGACAAAGACGGAAACGTTTGCCTTGGAACAAGCCAACACCGCTTTGGATCGATTTCGTGCCGGTGAGCTGAGTGGAACCGCTGTTTTGCTAATTTCTAACAGCGGTCATCCCGAGCGGAGCGAGGGATCTCGCAAGTCGAGGGCAAGTTAGTCGGCGCCCCATCTCCGTTATTCGGTTGTTGAGGGGACCATTCAACTGTCGCAATGTCTTTGTTCCTGTATTTGTATCCTCTCTTGTCCTTGTCAATATGATAAATTCACAAGAAAATTGAACTGGCTGATAACTTCGTTTTCTAATCCGTCTATGAATAAAAAAATAACTTTGACCGTTTTCACATCACTGATCGCCACGGCAGTATTCGCCTTTGATCCGCCCCCGGTTGGCAGCGCTGCACCGGATTTTTCGCTCACGGACGCGAAAGGTCAAACGCATTCTCTTTCCCAATACAAGGGGAAGTATGTCGTGCTGGAATGGTTTAATCCTGAATGCCCGTTTGTGAAGAAGCATTACGGCAGCGATAACATGCAAAAATTGCAGAAAGAATACACGGACAAAGGCGTCGTCTGGTTGACCATCGATTCCAACGCGCCCGGCACTCAGGGGAACCTGGCGCCCGAGGATGCGGAAAAGATCGCGACTGCGTGGAAGACGCACCAGACGGCGTTGCTTCTCGATCCGGAGGGCAAAGTGGGTCGCGCTTATGGCGCCAAAAACACGCCGAACATGGTGATAATCACTCCGGAGGGAACAATCGCGTACGAGGGCGCCATCGATAGCAAGGCAACACCGAACCCTGCAGATATCCCCAGCTCGACAAACTATGTGAAGGCGGCGTTGGATCAATCATTGGCAGGGAAATCTGTTTCCACGCCACAAACCAAACCATACGGTTGCTCGGTCAAATACAAATCATCGTAATTTTGTAGCTGCGGTCGTTGACGGCGGCTGACCGGCGTCGGAGCCATCGGCTATGGCATTCGAAGCGGTGGTCGAAGACGACCGCCGCTTCTATTTATTTCGCGTGGTTACCGGGGCTTGAAAGGAGAACTTTAGGCTCAGCCCCGTCTAGGTGAAAACCGCGACAGAAACCGGAGGATTGGCATTGGCGTTATTCGGACAAGAAACATCCCGAGTTTCATCGGGAAGCCCGGAATAAGGAGGGGGCGATCTGCGTTGAGTGCCGCAAGCGCATCGCGCACGAGTTGCTCTACTGGAACGAAAACGAACTCCGGGCCCGTATCCGGTTGAGCGCCCGGGCGTTTGGCGACATTCTGAAATTCTGTATGTACGGGACCCGGGCAAAGCGCGCAAACGCTTACGCCTGCCCCCCTGAGTTCGGCCCGAAGCGCTTCGGAGAAGCTTGTAACGTAGGCTTTGGTCGCTGCGTAAACAGCGAAATCGGGGATCGGAAGAAATCCAGCTGACGAACTCACGTTCAAAATACTGCCATGCCGTCTCGCGATCATTGGCGGAAGCAGGTGCCGGGTGAGTGTGGTGAGAGCGACAATGTTCACCAGGGCCATTTGCTGGTTGCGAATTGGATCGCTTGTCGCAAAGGGGCCGCTATCGCCTAGTCCGGCGTTGTTGATCAAGAGATCGACATCAATCCGTTCACGATCGAGCCAGGCCAGCAGTTCGTTCAGTTGTGCAAGATCAGCGAGATCAGTTTTGCGAACGGAAATCGCGATGTTCGGATACTGCTGAGTTAATTCGTCGCGCAATTCGTTCAACCTTTGCTCGCGACGCGCAATTAGGATGAGCGATTTCACTCGGCTGGCGAGTTGGCGTGCAAATTCGCGACCGATGCCTGCAGAAGCTCCCGTGATCAGCGCGTTACAGCCGTCGAGTTTCATTTCACGCTGTAGCCGACGGTGTTGACCTGGGCTTGGTAACGTGGCTAGCTTTCTGCCCGCCGCGGTCGGCGCCCGCGGCTACAGCGCTGCTACTGTTGTTCAACTGCAGCTCCTTGAGTTCCCGTTGTGTCAATGTCCGCCAATGCCCGCAGGGCAAATCACCTAGCCGAAGATTTCCGATGCGGACGCGCAGGAGATGTTTAACGCGGTATCCGACGACTTCGAACATCCGCCGGATCTGCCGATTTATTCCCTGCCGCAAGACAACGCGAAGACGCGTAGGCGAAAGCGGGCGAAGCGCGGTAATTTTCGCGCGTTGCCCATCAAGTAGAATCCCCCGCAGCACCTTCGGCGCGAGCGCGGGATCCCACGGTCGATCCAGCGTGACCTGATATTCCTTTTCGATCTTGAAACGAGGGTGCGCGAGTCGCTGCGCTAATTCACCGTCATTCGTCAGAAGGAGTAGACCCTGAGTTTGCGCGTCCAAACGTCCGATAGTGAAGAGTCGAGGAAATTTTTTCGGCAGAAGAGCAAAGACGGTGTCGCGCGCATGCGGATCCTTTCGGGTCGAAACGAATCCAGCGGGTTTATTCAACATGATCGTCAGCGCGGGAACGGCGCGAATAAGTTTGCCATCAACTTTTACATGATCGCGGGGAGCAGGCTGCATACTGAAGTTTGTGCAAACGCTGCCATTGATGGTGACGCGTCTCGCGGCGATCAACTCATCGCAACGCCGGCGTGAACCAAGACCGGCGGCAGCGAGGAAACGGTTTAAGCGCACGGGAGTCGCGAATCGAGATTGGTTAAATCGCAATTCGATGAGATCGATTCACGATGTAACGTCTTAACGATTCACGTCCCGTCTACACATCCGGCTTGGTTTTGGGCAGGCCGACGACCTTCTGGTTTTCCTTCCATTGACCGCGCTTTTTCAAAAGCTCGACCCGTTCGAACCGCTTTAGCACATTTCGTCTGGCGGCGATCGTGCTCGCTCCCTTTAAACTGCGATGTTGCGACATTGGTAGGTAAAAAACTAAATGGTTACAATTTTACAATTGAAATGAGCCGGCACATTAAGCCAGTGCAGGCGTTTTTCAAGAAGCGCGCCTCCTCCTTGTTAACCTCGTAACTTTTAATGGATCGCCCGGAACGCGTCGAGGCTCAGAGCTGATTACCAAGCACGACGTAGGTCCCGCACTTCGTGATTTGATGGTAGATGTGAAAGTGGCTGGTCAGGATTTGTTTCCAATAATCGGCCCTGCTTTCTTCGATAATTAGATAAACTGCATCGGGTTGTCCCCATTTCTCCAAGACGGCGGCTTCATTCAAAAAGATGTCGATGGAGGGCTTCCCAATCGGGGTCTCTTTCTCGGGCCTCTGATTGACCAGAAAAAACTTCCGGTTCAGATAAAAAATGAGGCTGCTACCGTCGTCGAGCGGCCCTTCAAAGATCGCATCGCCGCCTGCCTCGAGTCGTGGATTTATGGATCGCGCCACACCAGCCAGTGAAAAATAGGGGGCGATTTGCGCGACGGCTTCCATCATGCTGAGTCCGCCCGGAATCATTGAGACAGCGAGCGCAATGGCCGCAAGTCTTTCACGTTGCTTGGAAAGAAAGTACAGAGCGGTAAGTGACAGAGAAACAAGGGAAATGCCAAAGATCGCAACCAAAGGTCGAAAAGCCAGCCATGTTGCTACGGGCATGTCGTGCAACGCCCGCCAGGCCGTCCATCGCGTGTCCATCGCTCCCCAGCTCCCGCGCAGGGCATGCGCTGCCTCTGCAAGAAATAATGCTGCCGCCACGGTAATTAAGCCGATAAGGCCGACGGCAATAACACCGGCGGCGCGTAATTTCGATGGTATTCGATCCCACGCGACGGCCGCCCAGAGCGCGAATGCGCTCCACATGCTCATGGAGTAGTAATCCTGGCGTTGCCCAAGAAAAAGCAGCGGGATAAAAACAACACCCATCCAGCAAAGTGGCAGTGCGTCGGCAAAATTGACCTCGCGCGGCCGAATCACACGGCGCCAGGCAAAAATAACGCCCGGCAAGATTGCAATCGACCATGGAAACCACCAGGCGAAATGCAGGACCACAAACTGATAGGCAGGCATGCCGCGGAAATCGTGCGTCTCATCGGTAAGTCCGCGCAAATGCCCCAGCCATTCCGAGCTGATCTGATAACGAAAATACCCGGGGAAATGCCATTGCACCCAAATGTGCCACGGTGCGACGATCAGGACGAAAATCGCGACATATTCCCATCGTAGCAGTCCGCGAAATCGTATGCGCGCTTCGCGATAAAAGATTGAGAGGATAAGAAAAATCGCGGCCGGATAAGCGATGCCGAGCAAACCTTTGGTCAGGCAAGCGAACCCCGAGCAAATCCAAAAGCCGGCGAACCAGATACGGCGGTTACGTCGGCGCTGATATCCACCGATCGCGCAAAAGATCGCGCCGGCGATGAGTGCGCTGACGAGCGGTTCGGGCATGACGATGCGTGCAAGCAAAAATGTCCCGCACAAACTCAGGTAAATCAGACCCGCAATGAACCCGCGCCAGTAATCCGAGAGCTGTTCTCCGATTAGAAAGATCAGGGCAGCCGAGGCGACAACAGCTAGTGCGGCCGGCAGTCTGGCGGCCGCCGCATTGACCCCAAACAGCTTAAACGAAATGATAATCAGCCAGTAGAGCAATGGCGGTTTTTGCAGGCGCGGCGCGCCATCGTTGGTAGGGAGAAGCCAGCGATGCGCCTCAACCATCTCGCGTGCAGCGCCTGCGTATTGTCCTTCCGTCTGGCTGTACAAATCGCCGGAACCGATCGTGGCGACGTGTAGCAATGCGGCCAACGCAATCAGAATCACAAACAATGCATGGCGCATCGGCGGCGGCGGGAGCGCCGGCGGCTCGAGCAGAGTTTCTTCGAGGCTAAGGCTGCGAACACCAGCCGTCATTGAATATCTTCCATGCCGGAATTTGGAGTTTCGCGTTTGCCCTCGAGGTCGGCGAAATCATCGTTTCGATATTTTTCCCAGTGCTCGGGCAAACGAAGCAGTTTTCCCTCTGGCATCTCGATCAGTGCAAGCATCTGCTGGCACCGGGCGATCAATACGTTATCTGCTGGCCGCGTGATGTGAAAACCACACCAGAACCGCACGCGCTCCACCCGGTCCAGCCAGCCTTCGATCACGAGCTTGTCTCCGAGTTTAGCTGGCCGGCGATAATCAATCTCCGTTCGCACCACTACCGGATACCTCTGATTCTTGGTCATTTCGCTCAGCGCGAGGCCAAGGTCTTCGGCAAGAAGCGTACGTGCGATCTCGATGAAACGCAGATAAGCAATGTTCGAGACGACACCTCCGCAATCGGTGTCGAAGAACATCACCTGTACTTGAGTGCGAATGCGCGGTGGAACGGCCATGGGAGGACTTGAAATTTCAAATTTGAGATTTCAGATTGGAACGCTGCTGCTTGGCCACCCGCAGTGGATGACCGCACGGTAATTTGTCGAGCAACTGCTCATTAAATGCAGCGGTCTGCTTCTTTTGGTCCGACTCGCGCCGCGATCGGTCACTCAGATGCAGCGGGCCTTTAATTCCGGAATTCTGAAGATGCTCCGCCCGGGCGCGCAACTGTTTCGAGCAAGAGATGGCAATGGATTTTAAATTTGAGATTTCAGATCTCAAATCAACCGACCAATTAGCCTTCGTGGCGCGTCGTTCCTTGAGGCACAGCATGGAGCGCACTTCGCCAGCCGAACCCCGTGCGATGTAAATAAAGGTGAGGAGTTCGTTTGTCGTGCAGCGCTCGAAGCCTTCAGCGATGTTATTGGAGACGGGCAATGCTGCACGATCCCATTGGTCCCTGCATCCGCGAGTGGCAGCAAAATCTCGGTGTTCCAGCAACTCTTCTGTCGCTTCATAACGTTCCGCAGGTTCCTGCCACACCGGCAAATCTTCAAAGCGTTCGTAAGTCATGAGCGCGAGTGTGAGATTTGAAATCTGAAATTTCAAATTTGAAATCTCCCAGCCAAGATCGACAACACCGCATCAGAAACCTCCTCAACAGTTACCGCTTTCATGCAGCGGAAATCAATCGGGCATTCGCGTAGAAAGCAGGGGCTGCATTCGACATGATGCCGCAGGATGATATGACCTTCGCCGAGCGGACCAGTGAGGCGGGGCTCGGTGGAGCCAAAAATGGATGCGACCGGTACACCCAACAATGCGGCAAGATGCATTGTGCCTGTATCATTCGTAAGCAGCAAACGGCATTCGCGCAGCTCGTCGATTAATTGGTCGAGCGTGGTCTGGCCAATGCGATTTATACAACGATCACCAAGGGCGGCCGCAATCTGCTCGCCGGCCGCGGCATCGCGCGCCGTTCCAAACAAAATCCATTGGACAGATGATTGGGCGCTAACTTTTTCGGCCGCCTCAGCAAATCGCTCGGGTAACCAGCGTTTGGCGGGACCGTATTCTGCACCCGGACAAAGACCGATCCTGACGGGTTGACCGTCGATAGTTGATAGTTGATGGCGAGTTGAGCGTTCATCGCTGGGTATTGCATGCCGGATGTTGGACGTGTCTGCTCCGCATTCGCGCGCGATACGGAGGAAACGGAGGGAATGATGTTCCGGAGGCCCTGGTTTTCGCGGGACCGGCACGATTTGATCAAGCAGCCATCGTCGCCAATGGCCGCGATAACCAACTCTGCGCGGAATTCCGGTCAACCACGACTCCAAAGCGGCGCGTAGCGAATTTGGGAAAAGGATCGCTACGTCAAAAGACTGTTCGCGCCGAAGTAACCGCACACCTGAAAGGAGCCGGTTCCCTGACAAAGGAATGATCGCGTCCACTTCGGGAACCAGCTTCCACATCGGCGCAATGTTATCCGGTGCGCCGATAGTGACTCGAGCATCGGGCCGTCCAGCCCTGATTGCTCGGACGGCGGGCACGCTCATCACGGCGTCCCCGAGCCAGTTGCTTGAGCGAATGAGAACTCGAAACGGCTTCAGGTCTTGAGATGAAACTCCCGGTGGCAGAAAGACGCCACGTTTATACTGTGCGAGAAGAAAGTTAGGCTGGGGCGTTTTCCAGCGATTATGCACCCAAAACCAATCTTCCGGGGCGACGCGAATTTGCTGTTCGATGATCTGATTGATTTCTGATGTGAGCGCCCCAAGGGAGGCGTCCGCCGCGGGCGGATCGAAGCGCTCAGTGAAAACCATGCGCCAACGGGCCGGGCCGATCGTGTAAACGCCGGCGGCGATCAGCGCCGCTCGAGTCCTTTTGGCAAGCAAAGCAGGCAGAGGCGAAGTGGACGCCAGCTTTCCAAAGAAGGGTGTCCATAGCCCGTGATCGCCGGCATGTTGGTCGGACAAAACACCAACGCCGCCGCCGGAGCGAAGCAGATCGATCACCGGCTGAAATCCCTGCTGGCGATCGAACAATTCCAGACCGGTTTGGCCACGTGTTCGGCGCACGTGCGCATCAATGAAACGATTGCCAAGCTTTTGATAGACGCTCGCATTGCGCACGAAGCCGACGAATTTTGGCATCAATTGCGCGAACATTTCCCATGTTCCGAGATGACTCAAAACGAGGACGACGGGAACGCCGGCCCGAAATTCCCGGGCCATCGCCTCGATATTTTCAACCTCCACCCGCTGGAGGATTTTCTCCGGCGGCATTGCAGTGAGTTTAACGCTACAGAGAAGGTTAGCGCCGAGTCGTTGGAAATGGCGCCGGACGAGTCGACGCATTTCTCGCGGGGTTTTTTCATTGGCGAAAGCAATGGCGACATTGCGCTTTGCCAGGCGTCGATATTTCCCAGACACACCCCACGTACAAAAACCAAGGAATTCCCCGATGGCAAAGAGAACCGTCAACGGTAGTCCGGCGGCAATCGCTAACCCTGCGCGGTAGAGAAGATAGACAACGAAATCGAGCATTGCAGAACAAGCGGTATCGGGACGGCGCGGCAGGGTAGATTTGCCTGTGGCTGGCTTCAACCAATATAATGTCCCCGGTGTCGCCATCGCTTTTCTATTCCTCTGATCCCGATTTCGTTCGCGCCATCTCGCGAAAGTTCCCACATGGCCAATTCCTTATCGTCGGCGCGAGTTGTCAGGAAATTGAGCGGCAATTTGCTGAAGCGAAAAGAGACGCTGTCGTCAGGAGGTCTCCTGACAACCTGCCGACGAAGCTGCAGCAGGCGCAGGCCGCAGGGCACTTTGAAACTGCAGTGTGGTTTTATTCGTCGGGAGAAAACGATGATGCTCGTGTAGCGGAAGCACTGGCGAATTGCGCAACTAACATTGTGCTTGTCCCTGGTCCCGGCGCTGACGCTGCGAGGCGTCGCCCGCAACTCATTCAGCATTTTACGCGCTTTAGCCTGTTTCCTGATTACGAATGCGACCTAATCGAGTTGGATCCTGGAGCCGTATGTCTTCGGCACCAATCAAATGTCGCAGCCGCCGCACAAACGCCGGCAGTGGAGGCGGCTTTTGCCAGGTTCAACAGAGCGTTGAGCGACGTGAAGCGGTCGCTTCAAGGCCGCAGCTCTGAACTGGAAGGTGCCCACCGTCATATCGCCGCACTGGAGGAGAAACTGCTCAAACTCAAAGAATACCGGCGCGAATTGAAATTGCTAAAGGAGCAAAGACAAACCCTGCGGAAATCGCCAGAGCGCCGCGTGGGCCAGATATTGCTCGCGCCATACCGCCTCCCGGAAGGACTGGCGAAAAAAGTTTGGAAAAAACTGCGTAGACCGGCACGATCACGTCGATGTTCTGTTGCGCCAAGCGAATACCAGAAATGGTTCGAGCGCCATCGCGCAACCACGCGCGACCTTGAGCGAATGCGAAATGAATCGCGCTCTTTTGCTTTAAAGCCGCTCATCAGCGTAATAACGCCGGTTTTCGACACGCCTGTCGAGCGCCTCACGGAAGCTGTCGAATCAGTGCACGCACAAGCATATGAAAACTGGGAGCTCGTGTTAATCGACGACGGATCGAGCAGCGTCGATTTGCTCCGAGCGCTTCCTGTGCTGGCCGCTCGTGACGGGCGTATTATGCTGAAAAGCCTCGGAAAACATGAAGGAATTTCGGCAGCCTCGAATAAGGGGCTCGCGGTTGCCCGCGGGGAGTGGGTTACTTTTCTCGATCATGATGACGTCATCGAGCCCGATGCGCTTTTCCAAATTGTGAAACTCTTGCAGACGCATCCGGACGCCGATCTGATTTATTCCGATGAAGACAAACTCGGCGAAGACGGCGTTGAGGCTCCTTTGTTTAAACCGGATTGGTCGCCCGATTTTTTCCTTTCCTACAACTACATTGGCCACTTAACCGCCGTGCGTCGTGATACGGTGCAAAAGGCCGGCGGCTTCCGTTCCCAATTCGATAGCGCGCAGGATTACGACCTCTTCTTTCGCGTGATCGAGCAGACCGGGCGAATTCATCACATCCCGAGGGTCCTGTATCACTGGCGGCGATCGGAGAGCTCCAGTGCGATCAGCGTTCGTCAAAAGCCGCAACAACTCGAGGCGTCGCGGCTTGCAGTTGAAGATCATTTGAAACGTCGCGGCGAGCCGGCGCATGTTGCTGTGGACTGGCGCACACACGCTTTCTGCGTCAGGCGCGAGCTGTTGGAGCCGAAGAAAATTTCGGTGATCATCTCGACTCGCCATGGCCTGGAGATGCTCGAGCGTTGCATCGAAAGCCTGACGCGGACAACAAGTTATCCGAACTATGAGATCGTGATCGTTAATGACGATAAGTCCCACAGCCCATCACCTTTTCCCTCGCATTTTCCACATCGTACTGTGCGTTTCTCAGGCCAGGCCAATGATTCCGCGGTGAAAAATTTTGCGGTAAAGCAAACCGACGATCCATGGATTCTTTTTCTGGATCAGAGAATCGAACCGATGGAATCGGACTGGTTGACAATCATGGCTGAGCATGTCCAGCGGCCGGAAGTCGGAGCTGTAGCCGCGCAGATGCTAAATCCGAATGGTACCGTTGAACAGGCGGGGATGGTGATGGGCGTCAATAAGACTGTGCAACCGGCTTGTTTTCCGGCAGAACATCGCGGGGTGAGTCGCCAGTTGCAGGTGACACGAAACTGTAGCGCCGTTTCGAGCGCGTGTATGCTCACGCGGCGTGAAGTTTTTCAGCAGGCCGGCGGGTTCGATGAACGGCTGGAAGGCACGCTCGCCGACCTCGATCTTTGCCTTAAAATACGGCGCGCCGATTACCTGATTGTTTACACTCCATTCGCAAAGCTTTGCTGGCAGGAAGTGCCGGTCGACCGCCTCGACATGAACGGTGAAGCGATCATGCAACAGCGTTGGACTGAAATTTTGTGGCGCGACCCTTATTACAATCCAAATCTTTCTCGCGAACGGGCCGATTTCTCGCTAGGCAAATAGAACCACTGACTGAAGTGAAATGAGCAAGGACGAAGAAAATCTTTGGCGAGGTATCGACTGCGGCGCGGGTGGGAGCTTGAACACCCGGGACTACCGCACGGCCTCCTTGACGCAAGAGCTTTCGCAATGTGGCGTGGACGCGGGCGAACTCGCAGCTGCGGACCGGAGTCAGCGCGAGATCAAAGATGCTTGGATCCCGGGCGTTGAAATTTTTGCGCGAAAAGTTTACCCGCAGAGGCACCGTGGACTTTTTGGCGAATTTGTACGGCGCGACGAAGGGATTCTTGCGCGGATTGGCCTATGGCCCAGGCAATGGTCAGCCGCGCGGCTGTTTGCGGGAACTGCCAAGGGCTTTCACGTGCATCCACCCTGCATTCCAGAAAATAGCGATCCAGTAGATTGGTTGCGCCGCTTGTATGTCGATGAGCCGGATAATTATTCGACGCGGAGCTACGACAACGAGCAATGGGACGTAATGTTTTTTATTCAGGGCCGCCTAGAGATCATTCTGTTCGACATTCGCGCGGGACTACCGCGGCGAGTGATGCGCTTTTTTGTGGATGGCGATAATCATCGCAGCGAAAACAATGTCGGCATCGTAATTCCACCGGGTGTGGCGCATGCCATTCGCGTTGAAGGCACAGAAGACGGAATCATGGTTTATGGGACCAGCACAGTTTTCCGTCCGGAATTCGAAGGGCGCATTGCGGATGAAGTAGAAACCGCAGCCCTCCCGGAATCGTGGCGAAGATTCCTATCGCTGTAGCAGCCGTCGATGACCGGTGCATGGAGCTTTCACGCCAATAGAGCCGCCGCTGCAGTAAATGAAGCGAAGTTTCGATGCGGCAGTACTGGAGATGATGGACCGGGAGCAACTCGTCTCTTCAGAACTGGAGCGCGATCTGGAACGCCTTCGGCAATTAAATCGCTGGTTCGGAAGCTATCGTCTTGTATTGGGCTTTATTCGCGACTGGATCAAACCGGCCGAGAAATTGCGCGTCGTGGATCTGGCAACAGGATCGGGCGATATTCCGCGATTGATTGTCGATTATACGCGGAAGATCAGCGGTAAGGTAGAGATCGATGCATTAGACCGGCAGCCCGCCACACTGGAAATCGCCAGAAGACTGAGCGTTGATTATCCGGAGATTTCCTACCACGAAGGGGACGTTCTCGAATGGACTCCAACCGAAGCATACGACATCACGCTTTGTAACCTGGCGCTTCACCATTTTAGCAACGAAGATGCGGTGCGGCTTCTGCGAAGGTGTCACCAGGTATCCAAAAGATTTGTCCTGGTGTCGGATTTGCGGCGTGGCTTTCCACTTGTCGCGGGTGTCTACCTTTTGACTGCGCTGATTTTCCGCGAGCCGATGACGCGTTACGATGCACGGCTCTCTACCATTCGAGCTTTTTCCTTTTCTGAGATGAGTGATCTTGCGCTGCGGGCGGGATGGCAAAATTTCGGTCACAAGAGATTCCGCTTTGGCCGGCAGGCGATCTGGCTCGAAGCAGGGCAAGCCAGTCGGGTCAGAGTTGATCGGGCGAGGAAAAATCCACAGATTCCTCGACTTCGCTCCGAATGACAAACATGCGGATCATCACGACGATCGCCGAGGCGCAGGCGCAGCCGTGTGCCAAACGCCGTTTGCTTGTCCCCACGATGGGCGCTTTGCACAAGGCACATGGAGAAATGATCCGGGTCGCCCGCAAGCACGCTGGCCACGATGGCGAGGTGGCGCTAAGCATATTCGTTAATCCACTGCAGTTTGAACCCGGAAGCGATTACGAACGCTATCCACGTTCGGAAAGAACAGATGAAGAGTTTTGTCGAAATGCCGGAGTCGATCTTTTGTTCCGACCGAGTGTTATGGAGATGTACGCGGATGATCGTTCCGTCCTCGTCGAGGAATCCTATCTTTCCAACACGCTGGAGGGCAAATCGCGCCCCGGACATTTCCGCGGTGTTTGCACAGTTGTCGCAAAGTTGTTCAACATTCTTTCAGCGGACGCCGCTTTGTTTGGTGAGAAGGACTTTCAACAACTGGCGATTGTTCGCCGCATGGTGCGCGACCTCAATTTCAAGACCAATATTATTGCAGTGCCTACGGTACGCGAAGACGACGGCCTGGCGTGCAGCTCGCGCAATCAGTATCTGAATCCTGAAGAGCGGAAGCAGGCAGCAGTTTTACACAAGGCTTTGCGGGCTGCGGCAAATGCCGGCAAAAAATCCGCGAGAGACGTCGTCGGTCTTGCCCGGAAAGTGATCGGCGAAGCGCCACTGGCGGGGATTGATTACGTGGAAGTTGTCGATGCGGAAACTTTGCAGCCCATTGAAATGGTCAGATCAAATTCGTTGCTCGCGCTTGCCGTGTTCTTCGGGAAGACTCGGTTAATCGACAATATCCGGTTGGGATGAAGGAATACGATTTCGTGGTGATCGGCAGCGGTATCGCCGGCCTGAGTTTTGCATTGAAAGCGGCAAAGCACGGGTCGGTGGCTGTGATAACGAAACGCAAAGGCTCCGACACGAACACAGCGTGGGCGCAGGGCGGGATCGCCTGCGTGACGAGCGATGAAGATTCGTTCGAGTTGCATGTGCGAGATACGCTTGAAGCCGGCGCCGGCTTGTGTGACGAGGCGGTCGTGCGCACCATTGTGACCGAAGGTCCGGAGCGCATTCGCGAACTGCAAGAGGTCGGTCTGCAATTCGATGAACGCGAGGTTTCCGGACATCGCGAGCTTGATCTCGGCAAGGAAGGCGGTCACTCTAAGCGCCGCGTCTTGCATGTGCGAGACGTGACGGGGAAAGAGATCGAAAACACCCTTTTGAGCGAGCTGGGCCGACAATCACATGCCCACCTAATGGAAAATCACATGGCCGTGGATTTAATCACCGCTGCCAAGCTCGGCTTCGCAGCAGAAGATCGTTGTCTTGGTGTCTATGTTCTGAATGAAAAAACCGGAGAGGTAGAAACTATCCAGTCGGACCGGATCGTGCTTGCGACCGGCGGTTGCGGAAAAGTTTATCTATATACGACGAACCCGGACATAGCGACTGGAGACGGAGTGGCGATGGCATGGCGAGCAGGAGTAGAGATCGCCAGTATGGAATTCATCCAATTTCATCCCACCTGTCTTTTTCATCCGCAGGCGAAATCATTTCTCATTTCGGAAGCGGTGCGGGGGGAGGGAGGCGTCTTGCGTAATAATGATGGCGACGATTTCATGAAGCGCTACGACGAACGCGGTTCTTTAGCGCCACGCGACATTGTAGCACGCGCAATTGACGCGGAGATCAAGCGCTCAGGCGCCAAGTGTGTGTTTCTGGATATTACGCATAAGTCGCCGGAATTCATTCAGGAGCGTTTCCCACATATTTATCAAACATGTCTGCGGTTCGGCATCGACATGTCGAAACAGGCGATTCCAGTAGTACCCGCTGCGCATTATCAATGCGGCGGGATCAAAACGGACGTGAATGGCGCGACGAGTTTGCGGGGGCTGTATGCGGTCGGCGAAGTGGCGTGCACTGGGTTGCACGGAGCAAATCGGCTTGCGAGCAACTCTCTGTTGGAAGGTCTGGTCGTGGCGCATCGCGCCGCGATTAAGGCTGTGCAGAGACGATTGCCTTCCAAACAAGCGATCCCTCTGCCGGAATGGAAATCGGGTAACGTGCAGGATGTCGATGAGCTGGTCGTGATTTATCACAACTGGGATGAGATCAGACGTCTAATGTGGGATTACGTAGGAATTGTGCGCACCGATAAGCGGCTGCAGCGGGCCAGCGCGCGGCTGCGAAATCTTCAGCGTGAGATTCGCGAGTTCTATTGGAATTTCAAAATATCGGTAGACCTGTTGGAGTTGCGCAATCTCGCGGCGGTGGCCGCCTTGATAGTCGATTCGGCGCTGTGCCGCAAGGAAAGCCGCGGCCTCCATTACACGCTGGATTATCCAAACAGAGATGACTCTCTCTTCAAGCGCGACACCGTGCTGAGCTGTGGCTAACCCTGTGGAGACATCTTGAATTGGGGGTTTCTCCTGAATCGCGGCACTACTGCGCGTCCGGATCACGTGGCAAGCTTCACACATCGGATCCCGGAAATTCGGCTTGCCTAAGAGCGGGGAATCGGGTAGAGGGTGGCGGCGTTTGAAGATGAGGAGACTTCTTGCGGCTTGTATAAGTCTAGGGATTGCTGCCGCCCCGAAAGCTTTCGGGGACGAACAATCCACTTCCCCGTATGCGACGGCGGCCGACTTTGCCAAGTACGCGATGAAGTTGCGAGAGCAGGCCCTGCTCAAAGTTGAGCCGCAGGTTTTTATCCCTACCAGCTCGCGTCCTGCGGTGCAACGTTACCCGTGGAAAACCAACATCGTGACGACGGTGTTTTGGATCGGAGAACAAGCTGGAGGCAACAACCCGGTGCCGAACTACAAAAGCTCCTGGGACTTTAATTGGACCGAGAATTATGGCGGATACGATAATCCCGATTCGAGCGCGAGGCGGAACTATATTCCCGTGGCATTTATTCCGAAGTTGAACCCTTTCTACTGTGCGCTGCCGTACAATGACGTTACCCACGGTCAGTTTAAGCCGGAAGCGCCGCTGGTAATTCCCTGGTTCAAGCAGGCCTACACAGGTCCGGGAGAGTCGGTATGCCGGAATCGCTGGGTCGCCATTCGCAAAGGCAATCGCACTTGTTATGCGCAATGGGAGGATTGCGGTCCGTTTCGGACAGACCATTTTCAATACGTCTTTGGCAACGAGCGCCCCAAACCAAATCTCAATCATGGCGCTGGCCTGGATGTTTCACCAGCCGTGCGTGATTACCTTGGGCTGGCGCCAACGGATGTGACCGACTGGCAATTCGTCGAAGTGCGTGAGGTGCCGCCCGGCCCATGGCGCAGTTACGGCGAAAACAATCACTTTGTCATCGCACGCCGTCAGACCGAGCAGCGAATGGCAGATCGCGGCCTTGGTGCAGCGAAGAAGTAGCCTCTAGAAAAGCCCATTTAATCGCCTGGCGAAGCCGCTTGCGAGGGAGTTGGAGAAGGGGAAATAGTACCTGTTGGAACGCTTCCTGTCGGCTGAGGACTCGCATGTGCGGGCCGAGCCGTCGCCATTCGAATCAATTCGGATACTGTGACGAATTTAAAGCCTTTCGCCTCGAGTTCATCAAAAGTGGACGGCATTGCTTCGATCGTTCCCGGGTGAATATCGTGCGATAGCACAATCGAACCGGGCCGCGTCTCTTTAAGAATGCGAGCTCGGACCACCGCCGGGCCGGGACGTTTCCAGTCATCCGGATCAACATCCCAAAGAATGATGTCGTAACCGAAGTCATCGTGAATCCAGTGTTTCTGGCGCGAGGTGATCGATCCATAAGGCGGCCGCAGCAACGTAGGACGCTTGCCGGTGGCGTTCTTGATTGCGTCGTCGGTTTGCTGGAGTTGCCGGCGAACGCCTTCGTCCGACATTTTACCGAAATTGGGATGCGACCAACTGTGATTGCCAATTTCGTGACCCTCCCGCGCAGCTCGCGCTACGATCTCAGGATGTTCCGCGACGTTTTCGCCGATCACGAAAAAGGTCGCCTTGATGTGGTGTGCAGCCAGCAGATCGAGTAGTTTTGGGGTCAATGTCGCGCTCGGTCCATCGTCAAAGGTCATCGCAATGTAGGGTCCATCGACATGAACCGAGTTGAATGTAATGCGCGGTTCCTCCGGTTCCGCCCGAGTCTCTCGTCGAGCTGCACCTCGTTTTGCCGTGGTGGGTTCCGCTCCAAGCCCAAGCGCAAAGCTTAACGAGGCGCAGCAAAAGAACAGAAAACGCGGAGCAGACATAAGCGAAAACGTGGGGAAGGTGAATGCGTATCTAGCAGAGGCTGTCAGTTACGCAAGACGCGGCTGCCTCCCTTGCACGAGCACGACAACGCCGCAGCGGATTTTATTCGCGGCAGAAAGCAAGGCGCATTCAACCTTTCCGCAATTTCTGCAATTGCGCGATGAACGCAGAGGGACCGTCGGGAAAGTAACCGTCATACCGCCAAAGCGTTTGTCCGTCGGCGCTTAGCACCACGATAGTGGGATACCCCACAATTTCGTACTGCTGCGCAAGTTCGCGGTTCTGCTTTCTCAACTCGGGGGTCTGCGGTTTGGCACGTGGAAAATCGAGTTCTACGACGACCAGATTGTCGCGCGCGAAGTCCTTAAACTCCGGCTTCAACAGAACCTCCCTGTCAAACTTTTTGCACCATCCGCACCAGTCTGAGCCGGTAAAATCGAGCAACAAGATTTTGTTATTAGCCTTAGCCTCTTGCTGCGCTTGCTTATAATCGGTGAGCCAGCCGGACTCCTCCGCGCTGGCGAGCGGCCCGGAGATAAGAGTGGCCGCGACCGCAAAGAGAAAAAAACGCCAGGTTTTCACGTCACCATCTTCGATGGGAATATCGCCCAGCGCAAGCGCGGTGCATTCACCGCCAGCGCAGCAATTATTTTTTTCACTCCGCAAATAGCCCGGCGAACAAACGCCGGGCTATCGACGGGTTTGGGATCTACCGCAGATGCTTCGAGACGAGCTTGGTCATCTCGAACATACTCACCTGGCTCTTACCGTTGAATACCGGCCTGAGTGAGTCGTCGGCGTTGATCATGGTTCGTTTCTTTTTATCCTGGCAACCGTGCCTCTTGATGTAGTTCCAGAGCTTTTTGGTGAGCTCCGAGCGTGGTAGCGGCTGCGACCCGACAATGGCAGCAAGCTTATCGTCAGGCTGAACCGGTCTCATGAAGGCGGGATTCGGTTTGCGCTTGGAAGTTTTCTTTTTGGTTTTCGGCATGGAGGCTGATTAACGTTTCGCTTGCGAGAGAGCAACACTAAATTTAAGCAAACGAAAAAATTTATTGATGGGCCATCCGGCGCACCGCCAGAGCTGTCAGGTCATCGGACAGAGAGTTCTCGGCATTATTGGGCATTGCCTGCTCCAAAATTCTCTTGAGCAATAGTTCCGCAGTCGTCGCGGAATGATCCAGCATGTTCTGCAGTTCCTGCGGTGTTAACCGACGCGGTTCCTGTTTTGACGAGCCAAATAAGCCGTCAGTGTAAAGAAGGAAGGCGTCCTCTGGTCCAAAGTCGACAGCGGTCTCCACAAATTCGGGGCGCTCGACCAAGCCCAACGGAGGTACGACTGACGCGATCGATTCCGTCGCGCCGTTATGGCGGAGAATGAGAAGCGGCGGATGACCCGCTCCTACGACCTGGGCGTTGCCGGTTGCGTGATTAAGCGCCACACACATCGCGGTCATGAAAGAGTGTCCGCCAAAAATGCTGCGAAAATCTTCGTTCACGGCTTCCAACACACCAGATGGCCCGTCGTGTTCCACACTGCCATGGTGAAAGAGAAGCTTTGCCAACGTGGTAAGCAGTGCAGCGGCGGCTCCGTGACCGGAGCCATCGGCAATCCAAAACAAGATCCGGCCATCCTTCATTCGTAGCCATCCGTAAATATCGCCGCCCACTTGGATCACCGGGCGATAACGGGCCGCAACCTCCCATCCAGGCAGCACCAGAGGCTTTTGGGGAATTAACGATTGCTGCGTCAAACGCGCTGCAGCAAGATCGCGCTCGAGGTCGCGGCGCCATTGTTCGAGCTCGTCATTTTGCCTCTCTAACTGCCGCCTCATGGAGCGAAGACGAAACTGGGTCTCGATTCGCGCACGCAACACCGCGGCATTGACTGGTTTTGTCACAAAATCATCTGCGCCAGCTTGCAAACAGGAGATTTCGCTCTGCTCGCTTCCGTGCGCAGTCAGCATAATTGCCGGCACCTGCGCGACTGACTGATGTTCATCCGAGCGGAGCTGTTTTAGCACCTCGGCGCCATTTGCCCCTGGCATATCGAAGTCGAGCAACAGAAGCGAAGGCGGCTTGGCGTGAATGATGTCCAGCGCTTCAGCGCCATTCTCGCACACTTGGCAGTTGTAGCCTGCGGACGTTAGCACTTGGGCCAGGATTTTGCGGCTCAACGCATCGTCATCCACTATCAAGATTTTCGCCTCGGAGTTGCTGGCTGCAGACATCTCTATATTGGATTCGGATGGGAGGCTAACCGTCATTGTATCCACAGAACGTTTTGCGAACGAGTAGCTGAGCGCGAACAAAAAACGATTTAATTATTGGCAACGACTTAGACTGCAGATACGCTTGTTACAGTATTTTTCCATTTATGAAATTCTCATTGTCGCTTGCTCTGTTCACGGCCTTCCTTGTCGCTTCATGCAGTGAAGAGCCCCAGCCACCGCCCCCTCGGCATCGGGTCGCGAGTTATCCTCCCACTCAGCCCGAACAGTACCCGCCACCGCAACAGCCATTCAATCCGAATGGCCCTGCCCAACCAACGGGTGCACCGCCTGTGGAGACCACAGCAGCTTCGCCTCCACCAACAGCGGCACCGACGAAGGTCGCAAAGGGCGATTATCCCTATGGAATTCCCGTTCCTGGCAAGCCTCACCTCGTGGAGAGTCCTTACTCACCTGGAAAGTATATCGATGTCGAAGGATTCCCTCCGGGAACGGAAGTAAAGGATCCGTACACGGATAAAATTTTTCTTGTCCCGTAACGGCCTTGAAGGCGTTCGAGACTGCTGCTGGATGGTAGTATTCGGCGCTGAATTAGCCAGCGCCGTTTTTTACCGGGCATCCGGCTAAGTATTCACTATTGGTTTCTTTTATTTATGGAGTTGCGGGTAAAACGGGCACCTCGAATTGACCTCGAGATCACTGTGCCGGGAGATAAAAGCATCTCGCATCGCGCCGTAATCATCGCGGCCTTGTCGAATGGAGTGTGCACTCTGGAGGGATTTCTTCCCAGCGAAGATTGCATGCACACCGTAAACGCCCTGCGCGCACTCGGGATTAAGATTGAACAGCCGGAGCCGGCCACGTTGGTCGTTTACGGGAAAAAGCGAGTTCTTACGCCGCCCAAAAGCGAAATCAATTGCGGCAATTCCGGCACCACCATGCGGCTTCTCGCCGGACTGCTTGCCGGGCAGACATTTGAAAGTCGCCTTGTAGCGGATGCCGGACTGTCAAAGCGTCCAATGGAGCGTGTCGTTGCGCCACTTCGTCAGATGGGCGCAGATATTGTTGCGGAAGGTCCGGAAGAAACGCCACCGCTACGAATCCAGGGCGGTTCTTTGCGTGGCATTCGCTATCGACCGCCTGTGGCGAGCGCACAAGTGAAAGGCGCATTGCTGCTGGCCGGCCTCTTTGCCAAGGGCAAGACCACTGTGATCGAACCAGTACCAACTCGAAATCATATGGAAATGATGTTCGATTATTTTCTGGTTCGAACAGCAGTGGACGGCAATGGCAGTGTAAGTGTATTCGGCGATCAGGTTCCAGAGTCGCGCGACTTTTCCATTCCAGGCGACATCTCTTCCGCGGCGTTTTGGCTCGTTGCCGCTGCGGCGCGACGGCGAGGTCATCTGCTCATTCGCGATGTAGGTTTAAACCACACACGGACCGCACTACTCGGCGTTCTCCTTCGGATGGGCGCTCAAGTGCGCGAGGCCATCGAGGACATCGATCAAGTCGAGCCGCGCGGAATTGTCGAAGTTACCGGTTTCCCGCTTAAAGGCACTGTCATTCAAGGCAAGGAAGTGCCGCAACTTATGGATGAACTGCCGATCCTTGCAGTCGCCGGCGCTCTTGCAGACGGCAAGACGATTGTTCGCCACGCGGAAGAGTTGCGCGTAAAAGAAAGCGATCGCATCGCCGCAATCGCGCACAATCTGCGTGCCATGGGTGCGAAAGTATCTGAATTGGATGATGGCTTTGAGATTCTTGGATCGGCGCCCCTGCACGGAGCACGCCTGCCGAGTTTTGGCGATCATCGTATCGCGATGGCGTTTGCCATAGCGGGGCTCTTCGCTGATGGCGAAACCATTGTTCAGGACGCCCAGTGTATCCGCGAATCTTACCCTGGATTTGAGACCGTTCTTGAAGAGTTCACAAATTCAAAGCGGATGCAGATCAGCACGCCCGTGATCGGTTCACTGACTCCAGGTCCGGTTGAGGAAGAAGCATGATCTCTGTAGCCGCTTCGCTGTGCGAAGCGCGGTGCTGAGTCGATGAGACCTCGCGCACATTGCGTCGCCCTCAGGGCGACCGGCTACAGTTAAGCGGCCCTGTTAATTATGTCTTCGAACCAACGATCTTCTCATCGCGTAATTGCCATTGACGGCCCGGCCGCCTCTGGAAAAAGCAGTGTTGCACGCGGGCTCGCCCGGCAATTGGGATTTGTGTACGTTAATTCTGGCGCCATTTATCGAGCAATTACCTGGCACATCCTGGCAAAGAAAATCCATCCGGACGAAAGAGAGCGTATCGCTGGCGCCGTTCAGGCAGCCGGCATCACTTGCCGACTGCAAGACAATGAGTCGCGCATTCTGATTGACGACCTGGACCCCGGGGAGCACTTGCGTGATGATTGCGTAAACGAAAGCGTTGCGGGCGTCAGTCAGTTCCCTGTGGTTCGTCAAATCGTCGCAAAGAAACTGCACGAGAATGCGCAAAGCCACGATCTGGTCGTGGAAGGCCGGGATATCGGTTCGGTCGTCTTTCCCGACACACCCTACAAATTTTACATTGATGCCTCGCCCGAAGTGCGTCTCCAGCGTCGCGTCGCACAAGGAGGGCGCGACGAAATCGCGATACGTGATCGCGTTGATTCTTCGCGCGCGCTTTCCCCCCTGGTCATCGCGAAAGACGCACATGTCATCGACACGTCACATCTTACGATTCAGGAGGTCATCAACGAGATCGTTGGCGTACTCGAGAAACTGGGTCTGCGGACTTACCGATTTAATGAGTAGAGATTCAAAGATTGAGTGAAAACGGATCGCTGAATCGGTAAATCGCTCACCCGTTAAATGAATTTCTATTACTGGCTCGGGTATCATCTTAGTCGCCTCGTTGGCCGATTATTTTTCCGTCTCCATGTCGCGCACCGGGACCGGATGCTGCAGAGCGGCCCGGTGATCCTTGCGATGAATCATCAGAGCTATCTCGATCCGCCGCTTGCGGGGACCACGTGCGATCGGGCGGTTTACTTTTTGGCGCGGCGAACCTTGCTGGACGTACCTCTCCTCGGCTGGCTTTTGCCGAAGCTTAACGTTATCCCAGTCAATCAAGAAGGCATCGACCGCAGCGCCCTGAAGGCCTTGATTCGTGTTCTAAAGGCCGGGAACGCAGCGCTTGTGTTTCCGGAAGGCTCGCGCACCGTCGACGGTCGTTTGCAGTCAGCTGAGCCGGGATTGGGTCTCGTCATCGCAAAAACGCTGGCGCCAGTCGTGCCGATGCGGATCTTTGGCGCCCACGAAGCCCTGCCGCGCGGTGGCGGCGGCTTGCATCTTGTGCCAATTACCATTGTAATCGGAGAACCGATTTTCTTTACGGCTGCCGACCTGAACCAACCAGGGAAGGATCTCTACAAGCGGTTAAGTCAGCGAGTCATGGATGCCATCGCAGCTTTGCACTTGAACTGATGCAGGTTGACGCCTTCGCCGAATAAAGAAAACGAATAAGGCTTCCCTTGCGCGAGCGTGAGATGGACGTCGATACTGCATCCGTGAATTCGCCCCAGCGACCCACCGAAAAACGTCGATCCCCTCAGGTCTCAAGGAGCGTCTTTGTCCTGATGATCATCATCGTCGCCTCACTGGCGCTGGTAGCCATCTTTTCCAATATCCAGCGGCTTCGCCGTCGCCAGATCGAAACGGTTGTCGTAGTGCCCGCAAGTTCTACAACACCGCAGCCTCGTTAACTTTCATTTGACTAGCAGCCGTCCCCTCGGTTTGTTCGTGCGAAATTAACGCAAGATCTAAAATACGACCTCTAATATGAAAAAACTCTTTGCCCTCGCGATGCTCATTCCCTTGACGATGGTTTGCTCCTGCCAAAAACAGGATGCGGCCGCCGAACAGCAATTCACCCAGCGGAAAGCCGAACTGGATGCGCGTGAGAAAGCTTTGGATGAACGAGAGAAGGCATTGGCCGAAAGAGAAAAAGTTGTGGCACGTACGTCGAAGCTTTCGAGCGATCTCCAGTTGAGAAGCGCGATCAAGGACAGTTCTGGGAATCCCGTTCCTGCCCCGTCCATTCCTGCCGGTTTAATCCCGACGCGAGACACCACACAGCTCAAGGTTGAACGAGAACGAAAAATACAAGAGCGACTCGCTCAGAGGCAGCAGAGACTGGACGCGTTACGCAAGATGAGACAAATGCGTGCGCCAGCGTCTCCCGCACCCTCTCCTGGTGCCCAACCCTCTAGCGATGCTGGGGCTTATGGCGGTACCGAGATGAGTTCACCATCTCCTTCGCCTACGCCCTAGTAAATAGCGGCCGCGTTGATCATGCCTGTCGCCG
>DASREQ010000007.1:0-18879 GCA_035651975.1 Candidatus Udaeobacter sp. | reverse complement strand
TCTGGTTTTCTCGATGTGCTCGTCAGTCATCCATGCCCTCCTTCTTACCCTTTATGATCTCTCTCACGTTGGAATGGGACGCGCTTGGAAACAACCTGCAATTTCAGAAATCCTCGCCGCTTTCCTAACCGTTGGAGACGGTTACCCTCACGCCGTTGAATTCACAAATGAAACGAAAAACGGCCTGAGGGCAGGCCGGCTCCAGAATTCCCCTTCAACGCCTTCTACCCGGTCTTTTTCGATTTTGTTCTCAGCACGAGCCGGCTTGCCAGGGCATTGAGGATTTCCGGGTTCCCAAGCGCCCAGGCATTATCAATCGTCATTCTCTTGAAGCGCCACTTGTCGCGATCGCGCACCAGGTTGCAATCGTAGCGATTCATCAATAACGCGTATTCCGATCCACGGTGCGAACCCTCGCGCGGCATGAAATGCTGCGACAAAACGTAGGCATACAACGTAGCTGTGTCACCGACAATCTCGATTTGGAGATTGCTCGCACTGTGACTGGTATCGAGCGGACCGATCAATGGAAGAACCGCGTTCACAATGGCGTCGCGGCCACTCAGTAGTGGAAAATCGATCTCGAGTTTTCTTCCAGCCGGCCTGAAATCGAAACGGCAATCCTCCGTCAATGCCGACGTCAGCGAATCGGCATCGCCGTGGTCGAGACCAAAAGCGTAACGGTGCAGGGCATCGGCAATTTCAAATCGATCGTTAGCCAATTGGGCGAGGTCCGTTTCCATTACCAGGACGCTCGCTAATCCATTCCGAGAGGTGTTGTCAAGATCGACGACAACCGCGCCCATCTGCCGGCTACAATTTGAATCCGATCCACCCCGTGATTGCTGTGAAATTGAAGACGGCGTGCCCTCACGCCGTTGAACCGACAAATCACGAACGGCTTGGGGACAGGCCGTTCTCCAGAATTCGGCTGCGTAACAACTTAACTTCCCATTTCTCTCCCGCCATTCGACGTTGGGCGTTGGGCGTTGGACGTTTGCTTCTCTTAAGTTCCCCGCGCCAGCGCTTCAATCTTCTTCCACTCGGCTGAACCGAGCGGGGTTTCGCCGCAGCCATGTTGCTCCGATCGACGCCGCCGTGCATACTGGGTCGTCGCCGGATCTCGAATGCCAAAGGCACCGCTCACCCATCATCTTGTCGCCCTATGGTTTGCCGACATCGCAGGATACAGTGAGCGGGCCGCGGAGGATGAACCCGGCGCGCTGCAGTTGATCGAAATCCTTCAAGCCCTGTCTCGCGACGCCGTCCTGCGCTACAAAGGTCGCATCGTAAAATTCATGGGCGATGCGGTCCTCGCGGAATTCCCAAGCACCAAACTGGCGGTGTGCGCGGCGGCCGAATTGAGCGAACAATATCCCGAGCAATCAGTCGGCACCGGACATGCGCACAATCTTAGAATCGGCGTTCACATCGCCGATGTGGCGGTGGGCGCCGACGGCGATCTCTATGGCGACGGGGTCAATGCGACGGCGCGCGTCCAGCAAGCGGCCGAACCAGGGCAAGTGGTCGTCACTCAGGACGTCTGGCGACAACTGCGCGGGCGTGCGGAATTTCAGTTCCAATCGTTAGGCGATCGTTCGTTGAAAGGAGTGGGTTCCATCGGCTTGTACGGTGTGACTCTAAAGGAACCACCGATGAGACTTCCGTCAGCAAGCGCGGGATCAGAGATCGCTGAACCGGCAGAAGAGAAAAAAGCGGGAATTCGTTCGATCGCCGTTTTGCCGTTCGCTGATCTCAGCCCGGAACGCGATCAAGAATATTTCAGCGACGGAATAGCCGAGGAAATCCTCAACGCGCTGACCAAGGTCGGCGATCTCCATGTCCCGGCTCGGACATCCTGCTTTGCGTTTCGCGGAGCGAGCATGGATGCGCGCCAGATCGGAAAGCGCCTTGGCGTCGACACACTTCTGGATGGAAGCATTCGCAAGGCCGGGAAACAGCTGCGCATCAGTGTCCAACTCATCGACGCACGAAACGGCTATCAGTTATGGTCGGAGCGGTTCGATCGCGAGCTCGAAGACATCTTCGCGATCCAGGACGAGATTGCCCATAATGTCCTAAGCGCTCTTGGTCTCTCGCTCACACAGCGCGAGCAGCGCCGTTTGCTTAAACCGTCCACGACCAACGTCAGGGCCTACGAGTTTTATCTTCGCGGACGAAAGTTCTTCCAAAAATGGACGCGCCAGAGCATCGAGTTCGCTCGACAAATGTTTGAGCAAGCGATTGAGCTGGATCAGAATTTCGCCGCCGCATGGGCAGGCCTTGCAACGGCTCACCTTCACCTCGTCGGTTGGCGAAGAGGCGAGTCCGATTTCGAGGGTGCGCGGAAGGCGAGCGCCCGCGCATTGGAACTGGATCCTGAGCTGGCAGAGGCGCACGTCGCCGCGGCCCAGGGCTTCTCAATGGAGCAGCGATATGCCGATGCAACGGCGGCCTTTGAGCGAGCCATCGAGCTCGATCCAACTCTTTTCGACGCCTACTATTACTATGCCCGGTCATGCTTTAAAGCCGGCGACCTTGAGAAGTCGCTTCGACTTTTCCGGCAGGCGCGCTGCGTGCGGCCGGAGGACTATCAACCATCTGCGTTGATTGCCTTGGTTTTGACGCAACTGGGCCGCCATGATGAGGCTCGCCGGACCGATGAGCTTGCACTCGATGCCATCAATAAGTCTCTTGAACTGAACCCCGATGACGCGCGTGCCTACAGCCTTGGTGCGGGAATCCTGGCGAGACTGGGAGAAATTGAGCGTACCAAGCGGTGGGACGAGCGAGCGATGTCGTTAGCGCCCGACGACGATGCGATTTTGTACAACGTCGCCTCTCATCTTGCGCACTTCGGCGAGAAAGAAAAGGCGCTCGATGCACTTGAACGGGCCATCGAAGCCGGTCTCGCAGGCGGAGACTGGGTCAGGCACGATCCCGATTGGCAGCGACTCCGCGGTCACCCGCGATTTGAAGCAATCCTGAATCGAATTGCGCCATCGTGATGAAAAAACGGCCTGACGGCAGGCCGCCTCCAGAATCAGCTCGTCCGCGCTAGCTCTTCAATCTTCTTCCACTCATCCGCGCTGAGCTGAAGTTTCTCGGCAGCCATATTCTCCTCGAGATGCGCAAGCGACGATGTGCCCGGGATGGGCAGCATGACCGGCGATTTTTGCAGCAACCAGGCCAGCGCGAGTTGCACCACGCTGACGTTGTGACGTTTCGCTTCGGCTTCCAAAGGATTACCGGCCTTGCGCAACGAAGGGTTCCTACCGCCGCCGATCGGCGCCCACGGAATGAATCCCATCTTTTCTTTCTCGCAGTAGTCGAGGGCGGCTTCCGACTTGCGGTCGGTAATGTTGTATTGGTTCTGGATGCTGATAATCGGCATGACCTTTTTCGCTTGTTCGATTTGCGCCACCGTCACCTCCGATAATCCAACGTGCCGGATTTTTCCGGCATCCTGCGCCGCTTCCAGCGCGCCTAACGATTCTTCGACCGGCACCTTGGGATCGATTCGATGCAACTGATAAAGATCGATCCGATCGAGTTTCAATCGCTTGAGACTTTTATCCACACATTGCGCCAGATATTCCGGCCGTCCGTCCGGCTCCCATTTTCCCGGCCCGGGCCGGGTGTTACCGCCTTTGGTCGCGATGACCAATCCTTTCGGATACGGATAGAGAGCTTCGGCAATGAGCAGCTCGTTCGTCTCCGGACCGTAGGCATCGGCGGTGTCGATGAAATTGACACCCAGCTCGACCGCGCGCTGCAAAACTCTCTTCGCGTTCTCGCGATCAGGCGGCCAACCCCAGATCCCCTCGCCCGTCAGCCGCATCGCCCCAAACCCGAGCCGATTGACCAAAAGATCTCCACCCAGCTCGAACGTGGAATTCCGCGCCCCCGGAACCGCCGCGAGAATTCCGTGTAACCCGCCTGTTAAAACGCCAGCTGCACTTGCGGAAAGTGCCGTCAAAAATGTTCGCCGTGTTACATCGTTATGCATTGATTTCCCTTTCTACTTCATAACTGAAACTCACTCGTTGCCCGCACTCGCTCGCCGCTGACCCTTGCGGCTTTACCTTCTATGTCGTTCATCCCAGTCACTTCATTCATCATTCTTCCTTCGGGGATTCCTCCGGTCAGAACACCATCTGCACCCGCGAGACTCACTTCCAAAAACGTTGTTCGTTTCATCGCACGTAAAATATGTTGCCGCTATCGACTCTCAACTCCGTAACGGCGCGTGGCTCCAATGGAGCTTTACGTTCTCACCTGTTCGCCAAGGGACGAACCCGCCGTGGTGGATGGTGCCCTAGCTCTAGCGATTCAACCGTTCAGTGCGCCGGCCAGGCTAATGTCAAATTAAGCGTCAAACTAGAATTACTGATTCCCTGATCGTGTTGGGACGCGTCCTGTCGTCCACGGCTGCTTCCCTGGCAGAGTTTTTGGAAAGCGGGATCGGCGCGCAACGGGTCCCAGATTGGATCGAGCCTAAGAAGGGCCGGCGTGATAGGCGTTGGGCTGTAAAGCCAGCCACCATACGGCGTTTGTAACAATCGCGTCAGAGTTGCGATCGCAGGGCTATTCTCGCCAATTATCATCTCAACGAGCGCCAGGTTCTCTTCGAAGCCGGGTCCAGACAGCCGATCTTTGCTACTCGGCACAAGCGTGATTGCACGCTGCGCTTCGTCGAGGGCTGGGCCCTTCTCGTCAAGCGTGGCATAGGCCACGGCCAGCGCTGCTGCAACGAACGCGTTGTCTGGCTGATCCTTTCTGATTGGTTCAAGCGTGTTGCGCGCCTGTTCAGCGGCAGCTTTTGCCGACGCAATGTCGCCAGCTACGCGTTGGGCCAATGCCAGGCCCATCTGCTTGACGCCCTTGTCGATGCCAAAAGTAAACTGCAGTCGAGCTTGTCGGGCTTGCACGAACTGTGTGGCCTCAGTGGGATTTTGTTCAAGTCTCAATTGGGTCAGTTTAACTCGAACGGCCACGTCCGAAACCGTTTGTGCGTTTACCTGAACAAGAGACTTAGCGGCTTCTTGCAGGTTACCTTCGGCCTGGTAGATGCTGGCTTTTAACGCCATTAGGCTTAACTCATTAGGAAGAATATTCAGTGCCCGGTCGTAGAGCTTTAGCGCTGTCGAAAATTGTCGAAGCGCGGCGTAAGTGTATGCCACTTCAGTGAGTAACGCCGTGTTCCGCGGATCGAGGGCGAGGCCCCGCTCCCAGTAGGCAACACTTTCATCCCAGTGTCCCTCGCGTCGCGCGATTGCCCCAAGGGCGTATGAGACCTCGCTGTTTCCTGGCAACATTTTGCTCACGCGCCCGAAGGTGGCTTTGGCCATACCGTAATCGCGCAGCACCCAGTATTGATAATAACCCAAGAATAGCAGGGTTTCGGGCGAGTCCGGCTGCAGTCTCTGCGCGTTTTCTAAAGCTTCCATTGCCGCATTGCGGCGAGCGACGGTTGTGTCGCCGCGATTAAAGTAAAGAAGCGCGTGCGCACCAGAAAGTCGCGCCCAGGCGAGCGCAAAATTCGGGTCAAGCCGCACCGCCAGGTCATAAAAATCGATGGCTTTGAATAGCGCATCGCTCGAGTAGTTGCCACGTGCTTCGAAAGCCAATCCGCGTAAATAGGCATCGTAAGCTTGCGGATTGTTTGTGGGCCTGGCAGCCAACGCTTGCTCTTCACGACCGGTCAGCTTTGCTTGCAACGATTCCGCTATTCCTTTAGCGATCTCGCTCTCGACGACAAAGATATCACTCAACTTTCGATCATACGTCTCGGCCCAGAGCTGCGAACCGGTTTGCACGTTAACCAAGCGAACGTTGACCCGCACCTGATCGGCCGCTCTCTGCACGCTACCCTCAAGAATGTTTGTTACGCCAAGCTGCTTCGCGATCTCAGCCAGATTACCAGGCTCGCTTCGATACGGCTGCGTGGAAGTGCGCGAAATCACTTTCAAATCCGCGATCTTAGCCAGACGGGTGAGGACTTCTTCTTGAATGCCATCGGCGAAATAAGCGTTTTCTGGATCGCTGCTCAAATTTTGAAAAGGCAGGACCGCGACTGACTTGTCGATCTTATGCGAGACCGCCCGTGGCAAAAGAAAAAATCCAGCGGAAGCGGAGACGATGACAGCGGTGACGATCAGCAAAATGAGATTGCGACGCCGATGAGCTCCTGGCGTTTTTGGCGTGCTCTGAATCCCTTGCGGCGTGATGTCGTATGCCCAGGCGAGTATAAGCGCGATCGGAAACCCAATTAACAAAAACGCGATCACGAGCCGCAAACTCCAATTCGGCAATTCCCATGCTGGAAACGCTGCGGAGGCGATTTGAATCAAGAATCCCGCGGCGACGATGTAAGCGGCAGCAACGCGATAAACCTTTCGTCGCTGCAACTCCTCAAAGAAGCCGCTCATAATATCATATGGGCCATCATGACCATACCGTGATGCTGCGGGTTCGCAGGCAAATATGTGTCCGGAACCAATGTGCTCCTTCGTCTTTCTATTGAAGGACAAAAGGCAAAAATGAGCATACAACCAATTCACACCGTTCGCCCGTTCGCGTGCGGCACTGAAACGTAGCTCAAACTAGGCGGAAACCTGAACCTGCCATTGAAACTCGCTCGCTGTCCGCGCTCTCTCGCGGCTACCTCGTAGCGTTAGCTTCTATGGGTTTTCCCGCTTGCTCCATTTCACGGAAAGCACGCAGTGTCCAGAATTCAAACGTCGGCCGGGCGCTCTTCGACGACTGTCGCTCCAGGTCAATCGCGGCGATCGGATCGGATTGGTTGGCCCCAACGGTCGAAGATAAACTGCCCTGGGTTGCAATCGACGACTCACTGCCGTCGTTTCCAAAGAGCGTAACAATTCGTTTCGACTAGCAGCCGAGTCCGAAGCTGGACTGGCACTAGCAACGCGAGGGTGCGTGCGCTCCTCGCACGACGACACGTATTCGCAGCTTTTCTCCGGGATACCCCGAGGCCACACCCAACTCCGCGGCTGCGTCCTCCCTGGCGGTAAGGGACCGGGATTAATGGCCCGTATCAGCAATTAGTGATCAGTCAGACTTGAGAAAGTCCCCGTTGTCAGGGTGCACAGGTGGCAAATTGGAACGGATGAGGTAAGTTAGATTATTGATAATGAAAAACAGAAGGCTTTACCTTTCGTTGGCGTTCACAGGGCTCGCGCTTGCGTCTCCATGCCAAGCACAGACAACTGGCAGCCAGCAGAATTCCACACCACAACAGGCGTTGGATAAGAGACAGGACGCTTTTCGAGCGGACAAAGCAAAAGGAGTGCATGCCACCTATCAGTGGAAGCTCAGTGGTCCAAACGGAGGCGAATGGTGGCTGAATGTGAATGATGGAACTTACAAAATGGGCAGGGGAAAGATTGCCAATCCAAATGTCACGTTTGCAGCGACCGATCAAGACTGGGTGGCTATGTCAAATAAAACCCTCAATGTCCAATGGGCATACTTGACTGGCCGCTTAAAGATTCAAGGCAGCCATAGTTTGGTAAAAGAATTAGACCAGATTTTTCCCTAAACAGGAAGTTGCGCAGGGTCATGGCCGCTCCCCTGATAACTCCCGTCATTGAGCCGGCGTGACCGCCTTCAGCTCGTTTCAGCGTAGCCAGGAAGTCACAAGTTGCGCCGGACACCGAACGGGGAGCACTGCCGCGCTTCCCGCAAAGCTGACCGTTTCACAACTTTCCAAATCTTTCGCCGGGCGGGCCCTCTTTGACGACGCAGGTCAGAAGTCAGATCGGTCAGGGACCGTGAGGTGGGCGCGACCTAGGACGGGTGAAAACCGATTCTGCGCCGGGGCGGCTCTGGCGGAGTAATGAGTTGCTTGATCGCTTCGAAGACCACCGCCAAGTGCTCGTCGTATTTCTTTTCGAGTGCTTCGATCTTGCGAGCGAGATCGCGATTCGTGTCCATGAGCCGGCGCAACTGCACGAACGTGCGCATGATGGCGATGTTCACCTCCACTGCTCGAGCGCTGCGCAGAACACTTGAGAGCATGGCGACCCCCTGCTCGGTACGTACTCACTGGCCGAAAGCTGAAACATGAAGTCCGCTGGGACAACGGTGACAGATTTGCGGCTGACACAGCCGCCGCTACAACGCCGATTCGTGCTCATTCGTGTTGATTCGTGCTTAACCAGGTGCGCTGGCGTTGAACAACGGGACACTGCGCGCTTTCCGCTATGCTCACTGTTTCACAACTTTCAAAATCTTTCGCCGGCCGGCCGCTCTTTGATGATGTGTCGCTCCAGGTCAATCGCGGCGATCGGATCAAATTTTAGTCCCGGATCCATTGACAGTTCGCAGCTCTTTGTTTACATTTTTGCCATATGGGTCAGACAATTACTTTTCGTCCGACAAAAAAGCTCGCGGAATGGATCGAACGGGCCGCACAGCAAATGGGCGTGTCCCAAGGCCAGTTCATCCGCTCGCACCTCGAACAGGCGCGCGCCGGCGATCATAAGTCGCGAAAATTCATGCGGCTCGCGGGCGTGATTCGCGGCGGTCCACGTGATGTCTCTCAGCGAAAAGGGTTTTCAACTAAATGAAAGGTATCGCCGATACCGGCTTTCTGGTTGCTTTCGCCCGAAGCCGCGACGTGCACCACGATTGGGCCACGCGCGTGGCTGAAGAAGTGACGGAGCCGCTCCTGACTTGCGAAGCCGTGTTAGCAGAAACGGCATTCCATCTGAACAACGTCGGAATCGTGCTGGAAATGATCGGCGACGAGTTGGTGCGCCTCTCTTTCGATTGCAACGATCATCTGCCGCAATTGGCGGACCTGGCCAAACGTTATAGCGACCAGCAACCCGACCTGGCCGATCTTTGTCTGATCCGGATGAGCGAGCTTTACCCGCACCACCGCGTGATCACAGCCGACAAGGATTTTCGCGTTTACCGCCGGAACAAACGCGAGGTGATTCCGCTGATCAGCCCGCCTTGACTCCGAACTCCCCACGGGAGGAGTCCGCGTGACAGGAGGTTGCGAGGTTAATGGATTTGCGGCTGACACAGCCGCCGCTACAACGCCGATTCGTGCTCATTCGTGTTGATTCGTGCTTAACCAGTTGCGCAGGGCATTGAACAAGGGGACACTGCGCGCTTTCCGCAATGCTCACCGTTTCAGAACTTTCAAAATCTTTCGCCGGCCGACTGCTCTTCGACGACGTGTCGCTCCAGGTCAACCGCGGCGACCGGATCGGATTGGTCGGCCCAAATGGGGCTGGCAAATCAACGTTGTTTGCGCTCCTTCTCGGTGACGTCTCGCCGGATAAGGGAACGATCGCGTTCGAGAAGAACGCAACCATCGGCTTTCTTCCGCAGGAAACCGCCGCCGCCGGAGACGAAACCGTGCTCGAACTCGCTCTCGCCGTTTCGCCCGAACTTGTACAAGCGCAGAAAGTGATCAAGCAGCACGAAGCAGCTGTAGCCGGGATCGCTGATCCCCGTGCCGACGCGGCTTATCACAATGCGCTCCATGTTTTTGACGAGCACGGCGGGTGGGAGCTCGAACCGAAAGCAAAACGGGTCCTCGCCGGACTCGCTTTTCGCGAAACTGATTTCGATCGCCCGGCGCGCGCCTTAAGCGGCGGTTGGATCATGCGCGCTCATCTCGCGCGGTTGCTCGTGATGCAACCCGACCTCCTTCTGCTCGACGAACCGACCAATCATCTCGATCTCGAATCGCTTCAATGGTTCCAGGAATATCTGAGAACTTATCCAGGCGCGATTGTCATGATCTCGCACGATCGCGAATTTTTGAATCAGCTCGTCGGCAGCATCGTCGAGATCGCGCACTCAAAACTGGTGCGTTACCGGGGCGACTGGGACAGTTATATCAAGCAGAAAGCAGCGCGCGAAGAACAGCAATTAGCCGCTTACAAGAATCAGCAGAAAGAAATCGCGTCGCTGCAATTGTTTGCCGATCGATTTCGCGCCAAGGCAAGCAAAGCATCGCAAGCACAGAGCAAGCTGAAACAGATCGATCGCATGAAAAAAATCGCGGCCCCGGTCGCGCGCGGAAAGACGATCAAGTTTCATTTCCCGCAACCGGTGCGCAGCGGCCTGCGCGTGATCAGGCTGAAAGATGTCGATCACGCCTATGGCGAGCTCGTTGTTTATCGCGGACTGCAGTTTCATGCCGAGCGCGGTCAACGCACCGTGCTCGTTGGCCCGAATGGCGCGGGGAAATCGACGCTTCTCAAGTTGCTCGCCGGGGTATTGCCCGTGCAGCATGGCGTGCGCGAACTCGGACATAATGTGCGCACAGGTTATTTCTCGCAGAACCGAATCGACGTGCTCAACCCGAGCCACACCGTTCTGGACAGCGCACGCGACATGGCGAATCCCGTGTCTGAACAAACCGCCCGCACTGTGCTGGGTTCTTTTTTGTTTGGCGGCGACGATGTTTTCAAGACCGTCGCGGTTTTGAGCGGCGGCGAAAAGTCGCGACTGGCCCTTGTCAGGCTGTTACTCGATCCGCCGAACCTTCTGCTCATGGACGAGCCGACGACACATCTCGATGTCGGTTCGATCGATGCCCTCATCGGCGCGCTCAAGCAATATCACGGAACGCTCATCTTTATTAGCCACGACGTTCATTTTATCCGAGCCATTGCCACAAGCGTTCTGCACGTCACTGCCGGTCCGGCTGGAATGGGAAGCCGGCTGACATTTTATCCCGGCGAGTACGATTACTACCTGGACAAATCAAAAGCCACGTCGGCGCGGACCGCCCTGACCGCCGGCCGCGACGTGCCAGAGGTCAATGGTTTCGCCGTTGCGAAGGTCAAAAAGCACGCCCCCGGTCCAGGAAAACAAAAGGAACAGAAGCGTTTGGAAGCGGAAGCGCGCAATGCGATTGCCAAAGCGCGGCGTGAAAAAGAAAAGCACTTGCACGAACTGGAGATGAAAATCGCCGCGTTGGAAGGACAACAGAAAGAACTGGCCGTCGCGCTGGAAGATCCAGCGGCTTACCAACCGGGCGGCCGCGCCATTGCAATCAATCGCGATCTCTCGGCTTTGTCCCATGATCTTGCCCGCCTGACCGCAGAATGGGAAAGCGCCACGGCCACTGTGAGCGTTCCCCAGGGCCGAAAGGTTGAGAGCTGATGGTTGAGTGCTGAGGGCTTGCGGCCGCATTTACCCCGAGAGCCCCGCGGTCAACAACCAAGGCTACACTTTCCTGCTTCCTGATTAGAGAACGCGGGGGAAATGGATGTTCAGCCTAAGGCAAATGTATAGGACCACGATGGCGCCAAGCGTGGAAAAAATGAGGCCGGCGGGATGAAATCGTCCGGTCGTCGGGTGCGAAAACATGTGGGTAACCGCGCCGCCGATGATCGATCCGATAATGCCGAGCACGATTGTCCAGAAAATCGTCATGTGCACATGCATCACCGATTTCGCGATGACGCCCGCGATCAAGCCAACAAGAATGTACCAGATTAAGTGAAGCATAATTTTTCCTCCGTCGTTTGCATGCAGAAAGTGGCCGAGTATGGCCAGACGTTTCACAATTGACCAGACTTTTTTCTGAAGAAAAAAAATTAACTCCTGCAGGCCGAGCAGAAGATTGAAAGCGGAAGGATGAACGAAGAACTCAGCCGACCCGGCCCGCCACAGCGGTAATTCGTGTCGATTCGTGGTTAGAGTGCGCTAGGCGTGACGGTCGTGCGTCGGGTGCTTGCGTTGCGCCGAATCGAATTCGACGGCGCACATAAGGACGAGTAGAGTCGCGCCGCTGTGAAAATTTCAGTCGGTTGTGTCGTTGTAGCTGTCGTTTCGGTTCTCTTACCGGTCTGTTGTTTTGCCGAAGCATTCACCATCGAGCAAGTGCTAAGCGCGCCCTTTCCATCCGGCCTAACGGCTGCGGCGCATGCGCCGCGCGTCGCCTGGATTTTCGACAACAAAGGAGAGCGCAACATCTGGGTCGCGGATGCGCCCGATTTTGCGCCGCGACAGCTCACCCACTATAAGGGCGATGACGGGCAACAGATCGCAAGCGTGGGGGTCTCGTCAGACGGGAAAACGATCGTTTACGCGCGCGGCACGGAGTTGAACAAGGAGGGGACGTCGGCAAATCCGCTTAGCCTGGCGAAATTGCCAAAACAGCAGGCATGGGCGGTAGATGTGAGCGGCAGTGAATCGCGCCTGCTCGGTGACATCGGTTGCAAAGAAGAGGGCTGCGAAGATCTCCAGATTTCGCCCGACTCAAAAACGGTGGTCTGGCCGGCGAACAAGCATATTTGGATCGCGTCGCTCGATGGCAAAAAGAAAGCGGAGCAGCTCGAGGAGTTACTCGGCGAGAGCGACGCGCCACGCTGGTCGCCGGACGGAAAGCGGATCGCGTTTCGCTCGAATCGCAAGGATCACTCGTTCATCGCCGTGCTCGAGCTGGCGACGAAGAAGATTACCTATCTCGTGCCGACGACGAATCGCGATGCCGGTCCAGTTTGGTCGCCGGACAGCAACCAAGTCGCGTTTATTCGCCAGCCCGGAGTCGAATTCAAACGGCCACTCATTCCTGAGTTTCCGCGACCGTGGGCGCTGTGGATTGCAGACGCGCAGACAGGCGAAGGCCGCGAACTCTTCCGCAGCGGCAATGCGATGGAAGATTCGCTGCCGCTGTTTGCGTTTCAATCGCTGGAATTCACGAATGCAGGCCGCATCGTCTTCGCAAGCGAGAAGGACGGACGCAATCATCTCTACTCCATCGCGGTTGAAGGCGGCGCGCCGCAGTTGCTGACGCCGGGCAATTTTGATGTGGAGGAGGTGGCGTTAAGCGCAGACAAGCGCACCATCCTCTACACGTCGAATCAAAACGATGTCGATCGCCGCCACATCTGGCGCGTCAGCGCCACCGGCGGCGATCCACAGGCCCTAACGAGTGGCGAAACGATCGAGTGGAACCCGGTCCAAACGAGCGACGGCAAGACTGTTCTCTGCCTCGGTTCAACCGCGACTTCGCCATCAATGCCGTATCGCGTCACACCGGCCGGCCGCGAATTGATCGCCAAGAACGCAGTCCCGCCGGAGTTCCCGGAGGCGCAGCTCGTCGCGCCCAAGCAGGTTGTATTTAAAAGCGAGGACGGCCTCGACATTCACGGCCAGCTCTTTGTTCCGAAAAACCAGACGGGGCGCGGACCGGCGCTGATTTACACGCATGGCGGTCCAATCCGGCAGATGCTGCTCGGATGGCATTACATGCAGTATTACTATAACGCCTACGGGATAAATCAGTATCTCGCGAGCAAAGGCTATACAGTGCTATCGGTGAACTACCGGCTAGGCATCATGTACGGCCGCGCCTTTCGCGAGCCGCCGAAATCGGTGTGGCGCGGCGCGTCCGAATATCAGGATGTGGTCGCGGGCGCGAAATTTTTGCAAACGCTCGACAACGTTGACCCGCAGCGGATCGGTCTCTGGGGCGGCTCCTACGGCGGATTTCTCACCGCCATGGGTCTGGCACGCAACTCGGACATTTTCAAAGCCGGCGTCGATTTCCACGGCGTGCACGATTGGGCGACTTTCCTCTCTATCTGGGCTGAAGAGGCAGAGGCCAAGAACGCCGGCGTTGCGCCAGACGCAAAAGAAGCGCGCGAACTCGCCTTTAAATCATCGCCTGTCGCAAGCATTTCGAACTGGCGCTCGCCAGTGCTACTGATCCAAGGCGATGACGACCGCAACGTGCCGTTCCAACAAACGACGGACCTTGTCGAAAAGTTGCGCGCTCAAAACGTCGCGTTCGAGGAGTTAATCATCCCAGACGAAATCCACGATCTGCTTCGCTGGAACGATTGGGTCCGCGCCTACCGCGCCACCGCCGAATTCTTCGGCCGCAGATTGGCTGGCTCGGGCGAACGGCAATAAGCCCGTTCAGTTTTCGAGAGCCAGTTTTTTTGCGGCCCCACATAGCGCAGGAAAGACAAAGCGAGAGCTTTTTTCCGACACTTTATAACCTCGGGCGAAGACGCCGCGCAGCGGCGCGGCTACAGGTTCCCGAGTTCGTCCTTTCTGATCCGCTACGAGTGGCCGCTCTTTGGGACAAGATCTGCACATAGAAAGCCAATCAGTGCGTAGCACAACTGAAAGAGGTCGCGACGATGTGCACATTAAGACTTTCGTCAACCTATTCGCTGGCGCGGGTTGGCCATTGCGAAGCTGCCCGTCGGTCCCGTCCAAATTAACAACGGCGTTACCTTTCCGAGGTGGCCCGGGGCACTGTTTATTACGAGTCTTGTTTAATTAGTCAATAATACTTGGAGACAACAACTATGAAAACGATCCGTCACCTTATCCTTACTGTTGTTACCTGCCTGTTTGTTGTTACGGTCGCGTTGCTGTGGGTCAGCGCGTCTGCCAAGGTGACCCAGCAAACCACACCGCCCTTTGCCTTCGCGCCAGGAGCGCCGACCGGCTTCGACGGTTTATTTCAAGGGCCCTGGCGAGGATTCGACACCGGGATCTTCGGTAGTGGTTTCGGCCCAAAATCGTTTGCGGTGGGCGATCTGGATGGAGACGGAGACCTCGACATTTTGGTCGGCGACAGCTTCTTTGGCTCGACGGGCATTTCTGTTTTAAAGAACAACGGCGATCAAACCTTTGCCGCGCCGGTCTATTATTCGCTTCCGCAGGGTCAAACAGTCGGAGAAGTGGCTCTTTCCGATTTCGATTTCGATGGCGATCTCGACGCGTTTGCAACCGTCCGCGGCGATTTCGATGAACAGCTAAAGATCAAAGTCTGGCGCAACAACGGAAACGGCACGTTTGCCGCTCCGATTGAATTTCCCACTGGCCAGGGCCCGGCCGGACTCGTGATTGCCGATTTTACCGGCGACGGTAAACCGGACGTTGTCACCGCAAACTATGGCGGTTCATCGATCTCGCTTCTGAGGCATAACGGCCTCACCGGCCAGCAGGCCGGTTTCCTCCCGCCGGTTAATTTCAGCGCGATAAATCACGCGGAAAAAGTCGCTGCGGGGGACGTCAATGGCGATGGAATTCTGGACGTGGTTGTCGGGGAAGTGGTGGACATTGGCCCCTTGGCCACGCTTGCGGTCATGATCAACACGGGCGACGGCAATTTCTCGGCACCGGTTATTTACGATGCGGCTCCCGGCGGGCGTTTCGGTTCATCCGCCGTGGCACTGGCCGATCTCGATAACGATGGGGACCTCGATCTAATCGGAGGCGGATTATACAGCAGCGGTTCCGTCGACAACGGGGCGGTAACGATCCGGCGAAATGATGGAGGCGGAACCTTTGGCTCGGCCGACATAATTTTGTTTGCCGACTTTACTTCGCAGCCAAAAGAACTGACCACAGATAATCTTAATGGTGACGGTTTCGCGGATATCATTGCAGCGGTTCCCTCCGGACGCGCGATCGAAGGCTTTGTTACGGTGAACAGCAATGGTTCCGGCGGCTTCCATACACCCGTTTATTACGAAGCGTCGCAACAGACATTCGACGTCGCCGTTGTTGACCTCGACAATGATGGGGACGCTGACGTTATTACAGTCGCAAACTCCTCGGCCGCAGTCACGGTTCATGAAAACCCGGGCAATGGTTCGTTCCGAGTGCTGACGCGATATGAGGTCGCATCGCTTTCCGATGCGGTTGAAAGTGCTGACATAGATAACGACAGCGATACCGATATTGTGGTGAACGGAGAGGTTGACATTTTTTCAGGCAATCCTGTCGTAAAGATTCTGAAAAATAACGGTAACGGCACATTCGCTCCCGCGATTGATTACACGCCGACGCGAAATTTCGCCGACATGAAGCTGCGAGACATCAATGGCGACGGTTTTGTCGATCTGATCTTCGCGCCCGACGCGGATTTTCCTCCATATCACTTTGGTACAGCGGTGAATCTCGGCAATGGAACATTCGCGCCCACTGTTGTCACAGAAGTTTTCTCCTGCGGTGAAGGAACCATCGACGCTGCCGATCTCGATGGCGACGGCGACCTCGATATTGTGCTAACCGAAGAAGAAACCTGTCCGTTCGTGGAGCCTCACATTTTTGTTTTCCGGAACGACGGAAACCAGAACTTCGTTCGAATGCCCGATATTGAGCTTCTCGGTCGCTTGCCCCACGGTCTGGCTCTGGCGGATGTAACGGGCGACGGCAACATCGACATTATAACTGCTCTGCCAGATGGGATGGGTGTATTGCCAGGCAATGGAAATCTTACGTTTGGAACTCCAATCATCAGTACTACGGCGCCGTATAAGTTTAAGATGGCCGATTTCAATGGGGACGGCTTGCTCGACGTCGGGATGATATTGCCCCAGCCTTCCTTCGGCACGGACTTGATTGGGACCGCTCTGGGAAATGGTAACGGAACCTTTCAAGCGGTAAGAACGCAGACCGGTTCGAGTGTTTTGGAAAATCTGCGGATCAGCAACGACTTGGAGCCTGGCGACGTGAACGGCGATGGAAGGCCGGATCTCGTCGTATTTAACTATGCATCGAATGATGTGTCTGTCTTTATCGTAAACCCGGACGGCAGCCTGCGCCCGCACGACCGGTACGGCATCGGCAACACGCCCATTCTTGGAACAATGGCTGATTTTGACGGGGATGGCCGAATCGATGTTGCCGCAGCGATCGGGTTACCACCAAGCGGGCTTCACAATGCAATTGTAATGCTTGCTAATGCCGGGGCGCCGCAGCCGACTCCGACGCCTACTCCGACTGCAACAGCAACGCCTACCTCGACCGCCACGCCAACACCGACGGCAACACCAGGGGGAAGACCAAGGCCTACGCCCAGGCCCAGGCCAACACCGGTTCCTCGACCGTAGAGGTAACTCTTAGCGATTTCACGTCAGGTACACATCTTTTCACGGTCGTTGCCCAGTGGTCACGCACTTGGCATAAGCCATATTTTGAGGTCGCGGCGCGCAAACTAGCGTGATCCGATTTTTCAACGCTTGCGGTCGCCGAAGCCCTGGCAGTCTATCCACGGAGCTTTCCTTCTTCTCGACAATCGCGCCTATCGCGCCGCCGCCGAATTGTTCGACCGCAAATTGGCCGCCTCAAGCGAACCACAATAAGCCAGCTGGATTATTTGGAAGCAGGAAGGTAGGCAAAGCTTGTCGTACAAGGCAAGCTGAATACGACGATCGTCCTCGTTGATTTCATGCACCTTAAGTTGATCGGGAGACATGTTGCCATGGGCATCACGTAGCGCCTCAACACGGCGCGGCAACTCGTCGCGGCTACCCTGAATGAGATAGCCAGGCGGAACGCTGCTTGCGAACGAGCTTGCAAACACAACCAGCTGGACGCCGGGTTGTAGTTGATACTCCGGGCCGCCCGCTAACATTGGCGTTTCATCGTTATAACTCGAATATTCGAGAGTAGCCTCGCGAGGGTTTGTTCCTTCGTTTGGGATGACAAATTGAGTGAAGGCTGGTTGATTCGTGGTTGGCATGTCATTCGATCTTCAGCCGCATCTAAAAGGCGAACTCATCGAGCTTCGACCCCTTAGGCACGACGATTGGGACGATCTTTTTGCCGTCGCATCCGATCCGCTCATCTGGGAACAGCATCCGGAGAGCGATCGCCACAAGGAAGATGTATTCAAAATCTTCTTTGAAGGCGCTCTGGAATCCGGAGGGGCGTTTGTGGTGATCGACAACAAGACTCAACAAATCATCGGATCGACGCGATTCCATGGATATGATGCGGAGAAATCGGAGATTGAAATTGGGTGGACGTTTCTGGCGCGAAAATTTTGGGGCGGTCAATACAACCGGGAAATGAAGCAATTGATGCTAGATCATGCGTTTAAGTTTGTTGAGAACGTCATTTTCTTTGTCGGCCAGAATAACATTCGCTCACAAAGAGCAACCGAGAAGATCGGCGCGATTCGGAGCGGTATAGGAATGAAGGTTTACGGGAACCGTCCGCCGTCTCCGAATGTACGGTACGTCATCAAGAAATCCGGAACCAACTCGTCCTTCTCCGCCTCGTATTCGAAACTGCAGCGAATCGAGAGACGAGGATGAGAACGGCGAAAAACCCCTGACACCGATTCGCGGTTAAGTTTCTTGTTGACGAATTAATTCAGTCTTCTATATTGAGAATCCCGCGAAAGCGGACCTCCTCCTGTGTGGGGTGGTGTTCTTCTCGTGGCTTGAGACAAGCCGATCTTGGTCAGATTATTGGCGACGATCGGGTTTTGCTCTGTACCGAAGGAAGAAGGGTGATCTTTGACAGTTTTGGTCGCGGATTCCGACTAGGAATTCGTCGATGGGAGATAGTCAGCAAACATTGAATTGTGCGTTATCTGTCGATCTTTTTTGAAATTAAAGATTCAGATCGGACAAACGCTGTTTCGGATGAGGTGCAGCCGACACGGTTGCCACCACAGAAGAAGCAGGAATGAAAGTCAGATCACAAACTTTCGGTTCCCTCACGGGAACCGAGTCGTTTTTAACGGAGAGTTTGATTCTGGCTCAGAACGAACGCTGGCGGCGTGGATAAGACATGCAAGTCGAGCGAGATTTTTTCCTGTAGCAATACAGGGAAACGTCTAGCGGCGAACGGGTGCTTAACACGTGGGCAATCTGCCGAGAAGTGGGGGATAGCTCGCCGAAAGGCGAATTAATACCGCATGTGATCAGAGTGGACATCCATTCAAAATCAAAGTCGGGGCAACCTGGCGCTTCTTGAGGAGCCCGCGGCCTATCAGCTAGTTGGTGAGGTAACGGCCCACCAAGGCTTTGACGGGTAGCTGGTCTGAGAGGACGACCAGCCACACTGGGACTGAGACACGGCCCAGACACCTACGGGTGGCAGCAGTCGAGAATTTTTCTC
>DASREQ010000006.1:0-9785 GCA_035651975.1 Candidatus Udaeobacter sp. | reverse complement strand
CCCAGTGTGGTCTGGTATTTTCGCAGTCGTGTGCGGAGCTTTCTCACGCGGCTGAACAAAAAGAGCGCAGTCGATTTTATGTCCAGGCCAGGCCCGCGTTTCGTGATTGTACCAACTTCACTGGTGCAGCACCTTTTTCCGAACCATCCCCAAGCGTCCTTTTCAACACGCGGCTTCAACATCGCGAAAGGCAAACAAGTTGATCTCACACTCGTGTTAAAATCGGAATGAAGCACATTGACGATTCAATGATTTAACGATTTAAAGTTTTAACAGTGATCACTTTTCTCGATGGTAAACTGGTGAGCGCGTTGCCTACACACGCAATCATTGATGTCGGCGGTGTTGGTTACGAAGTTTTCATCCCGCTTTCCAGCTACGATCGGCTGCCTGATCCGGGCCAGCGCATCCGCATTCTCACACATCTTGCCGTTCGCGAAGATGCACACGTGCTTTACGGATTTATGACGCCTGCGGAGCGCGATCTCTTTCGTTTGCTCGTCAACAACGTAAGCGGCATCGGACCGAAGCTGGCACTGGCAGTGCTCAGTGGAATGAGCGTGACTAATTTCAAGGCCGCGGTCGTAAATTCCGATTTCGCGGCAATCTCAAAAATCAGCGGACTCGGGAAAAAAACGGCAGAGCGAATCGTTTTGGAATTGAAGGACAAGCTGGGAGTGGCGGCAGCCTGGGAGGCAGCCAGTGCAGCACACGCGCCAACGCCCGAGCAGGAACAGGCCAACGAGGCCGTTCTCGCGTTAATCGCCCTGGGCTACAAACAGGTCGATGCGCACAAAACCGTGCGCGACCTCCAGGAGAAAGGCGAAGCGGAATCAGCTGAAGAACTGGTCAAACACGCGCTGAAGAAAATGGCGGCCGGAAGATGAATGCAAATTGTGGGGCGTTTGTGTCAAGCGCCATCGTAGAAATGGCGTCTCGCAAAGACTCCCTGCAAATTGGGCGTTGGACGTTCAGCGTTGAGCGTTGGACGTTTGCTTCATGACGCAAGTGCAGACTCAGGACAAGAAGCTGGCCACCATTCGCGCTGCCTTCCCGAAGGAGGGTCTTTTCGCGGAAAAGGCGTGGCTGCTCTCGCCGGATGCATTTCCGATCGAGAAGAAATTTGTCACCGAACTGGAACAACTCGGACATCGGCTGTTCGTTTTTCAGCGCGCGTGCAATCAACTCTATCAACTGAGCATCAAGGGCAAGCAGCCCGCGTGGGTCGCGCGTTATCTCGATGCGGGTAAACCTAAAGAGCTCATTGAGTTTTCGAGGCGCAAGGAAATTCGAGACGATTTACCGCGGGTAATTCGTCCCGATCTTGTTCTGACAGAAAAGGGTTACATCATCGCCGAAATCGATTCCGTGCCAGGCGGAATCGGTTTAACCGGTTGGCTCAATCAAACCTATTCAGCATTCGACAGCGAGATTATCGGCGGTGCGACCGGGATGCTGGACGGATTTCAGGCTGTGCTGCCAAACGGCGGTGATATCGTCATTTCGCAAGAGGCCGCGACGTATCGTCCAGAGATGGAATGGATCGCCGCGCGATTGAATCAAACAATACTAGCTGCTCGATCCTCGATACTGGACGAAAAAGCGAGTGCGTCTCCTGGCCATCCGGCATCCAGCATCCACAACCCAGAATCATTGGCAGCCTGGCGTGTTGTAGCCGCTGAGAATTACGAGCCTCAGGATGGATGCGCCGTGTATCGCTTCTTCGAGTTATTCGATCTGCCAAATATTCCCGGGATCGAGAATACGTTGCGCGCAAACGCTCAGAGTCGCATTACTGTTACGCCGCCTATCAAGCCGTATCTGGAAGAGAAAATGTGGTTCGCGCTCTTTTGGATGCAGCCGCTACGGGAGTTTTGGCGACGCGAACTCGGCGAGAAATATTTCGTCAAGCTGCAGGAAGTGATTCCTTACTCGTGGATGCTCGATCCAACGCCTTTGCCGCAACATGCAGTCATACCACGCCTGGAGATACATGATTGGCGCGAGGCAGCGAAATTTAGCCAGAAAGATCGCGATCTTCTCTTGAAGGTGAGCGGATTTTCACCGTTGAGCTGGGGTAGCCGCGGTGTCGCGCTCGGTGCCGACCTGCCGCATGCGGAATGGGAGAAGCGAATCGATCATGCGCTCGAGACATTCCAATCATCGCCCACGATCATGCAGCGCTTTCACAAAGGCAGCCTGTTCGATCATCAGTATTGGGATCCGGATTCTGACGAGTTAAAGACGATGAAGGGCCGCGTGCGCCTTTGTCCCTACTTCTTTGTCGAACCGGATCGCGTTACACTGCGCGGCGCCCTTGCCACGATCGCTCCAGCCGACAAGAAGTTCCTGCACGGAATGAGCGACGCGATCCTGGTTCCATCGAAAACGCAGTGATGGCCAAGGACGCAATTAAAGCGTGCAAACGCGCTGGCTTTGCCTCAGAAAGGGAGCCATGAACATCACCAAAAACCTGGGAATGCTCCTGCTCGCAATCTACCTGATCCTCAGCGGCCTGATGGGACTGATTGGTTTCAGTCTTGGCATCCTCATGCCCATCCTTGCGCTGGCAGCGGGCATTTTGATTCTCATCGGCAAGTAGCGACGCAGATCGCAAACTCCCGGTCTTCGCCTTCGGTACCTTGCCAGCAACGATGGCGATTCAGCCAACGGGTGGTCCTTGCAGGTCACCAGAACCCAGGACTAAACGCGGATCCATGGTTATAATCGAATCGGCTGATGCTGCTGAAATAAAGTCAGATGCTTTTGAATGCGCTTCGAGTCGATCGGCGTAATTCCCTTCACTGCCAGGGCCTGCGCGGCATATCGCGCAGCGGAATCAAAGTCACCAGTCTCGGCGTATGCGGCAGCAAGTGTATCAATCGTGTTCTCGTCCCTCCATTCGGCAATACTGCAAGCAGCCTTGGCGTCTTTGATTGCCTGCTGGCCGTTACGAAATGCAGCATTTGGGCAAGTCGCCTGCAACCACGCGCGTTGTTTCAGGGCTCTTCCCAAGGTAACACGCTGAGGATGCAGTGAAATTACGTAATTAAACTCCTTCAACGCTTCTGCGTACTTTCCAAACATCGCGTTGATGCTGGCACGCAAAAGGGATGCATCTACAAATGCCGGATATTGCCGGAGTGCTTCATTGCAATCCTGAATAGCAAGTTCGTGCTTGCCCTGCATGGCAAAAATTTCCGCGCGCTGGTAGAGCGCGGGCCAGAACTTTGGATCGGCTTTCAAAGCCGCTTCTACATTGCGCTTTGCACCCGCCACATCGCCATTTTCCAGCTGCTTTTCTGCCTTGTTACTCAAGCTCATCGCCACGCGCCGGCCAACACCGGCGGAGACGATGATCGGCACGTTTGCGTGAACCGCCGCCAGGCTGGCGATGACTGCAATGAAGAGTGCAATTTTTCTTATGGACATAATTTGGTTCGCTCAGTAGGCGCGATTTGTAATTAGAAACACGCGACATCGCAAGCAAAAGGTCGTCTCCTTTCGTTGGGGCAGCGGCGGTCTAAGTTGTGCGACTGACGGCGTCGCGCCACAAACCGCGTCGCAGTGTTCGCGCAAGCAATGTCAAGACGAGCGCAATCCCGAACTCGCCGACAACGATGTACCACGGCGTAAACGAAATCATGCGGCAATCACTGTATTGCCACCAATGAATTCGGCGCGCCATCTCCTCGTAGAACGGAATATTGATTGCGCCAAGCAGTCCGATCATAAGCAAGCCGCCCTTGTCGAACCGTTCCCACAATCGCAGTCCAACATATCCCAATTGCACCGCCACAATTTCCCATGCCAGCGGCATCCAGAGTGGCGATCGCAAGATCATGGGGCCACCGCCAATTGAATAATCCAGTGTGCGGGTGTAATCGACCAGCCACGCATCAGCTGGAAGTTCGGCAAAATCCCACTACGACTCCCAAAAAGAAGAAAACGACCGACCAATGCATCGCGCCTAACGAGTGCAAAGCCAACCAGAAGACAATTATCGAGAATATTGAGCGCTGCTCCCGTGCGCCAATCCGACCACGGCGCGAGCGTCAATAACGAAACCGTAGCGATGTTGATGACGATCGTCGCGACTACCGCATATAAACGCTCGCGTTCAAGTCTGGCTTCGGTGAGCACGATGTCGATCTAGCGATGGCCACAATAAGAGCAATCTCCGCAAAATCGTTCTGGCGCTTGACGTCTGCTGACGTGCACCGATGTGATAATAGTGCCTTCCAGCAGCGCCATTACGAAAAAATCTCGTTCAAGTCTGAATACTTTTCGTCAGCTTAAGTTCCTGGTTTGGTTTCAGGAACGCATACGGCCCACGGATCTTCAGGCTACGCTGATTTGGGCTGGCATCATCGGATTTTGCGGCGGCGTTTGTTCAATCGCGTTCCGCGTATCAACAAGCTTCGTTCACAAAATCCTGACCGGCAGCTCGGAACCCGGTTTGGTTGAGAGTTTTTCCCAGCTCCCGCCGTTACTACGCCTTGGCGTTCCAGCAATCGGCGGTCTAATTGCGGGCGCAATCATTCAGTTCGGCACACGATTGCGCGGGCAGGTGACCACCACCGACTACATGGAAGCGGTGGTGCTTGGTGATGGGAAAATTGCTGCGCGGCGCACGCTGCTGAAATGTCTCTCCGCACTTTTCACCATTGCTTCCGGCGGATCGATCGGACGCGAGGGTCCCCTGGTGCAGCTATCAGCGCTGGTCGCATCTCTAACCGGTCGCCTGCGAACATGGACCACGCCGCGGCTTCGATTGCTTGTCGGCTGCGGCGCGGCCGCCGGGATTGCCTCGGCCTACAACGCACCAATCGCCGGTGCGGTGTTTGTTGCGGAGATTGTGCTGGGCTCAGTGGCCATGGAAATTTTTGGCCCTCTGGTTTTTTCGTCAGTCATCGCGACGTTGACCGTGCGGGGATTCCTCGGCCCAGATCCACTTTACAAGATTCCGGGATTCCGGCTCAACGGCAATTGGGAGATAGGGCCGTATCTTTTGCTCGGCCTTTGCGCCGGCCTTCTGGCGCCATGGTTCATTCGGCTGTTGCGAACAACTGAAAAATGGGCTGGGCGCGTCGCGGCGCCTGTTTACGTAAAGATGTGTGTCGGCGGTCTTATCGTAGGTGCGCTGGCCATGTTGCATCCTGAAGTCTGTGGCAATGGCTACAGCACGGTAAGCGGGATTTTGCGTGGCGAATGGCTCTGGCAGGCATTAGCGGTCATTCTCATTTTCAAAGTACTGGCCACCACTGCTAGTTTCGGTTCCGGCGCAGTCGGCGGAGTGTTCACGCCAACGCTTTTTATCGGGGCGAGCTTCGGATTTTTGTTTGGCACAGGCACGAACCACCTGCTCGGCCACCTTTCCCTCAATCCCAGCGCGTTTGCGCTTGTTGGCATGGGCGCATTTCTCGCGGCTGCCACTCACGCTCCGATCATGGCTATCGTGATGATCTTCGAGATCACCCTCGATTATCAAATCATTCTCCCGCTGATGCTGGCGTGCGTGGTCGCCTATTACACATCCGTGAGTGTCGAGAAACAATCAATTTATGCTGAAGCACTGAAACGAAAAGGCGCCGGTGATTACCGCAGACAGCTCGCGGAACTTCATGTCCGGGACATCATGAAGCCGAAACCGCTGACCATTTCACCCAGCGCTGGGTTCTCGGAGATCGCAGAGAAATTCGTGCAAACCCGATTCAATTATCTCTATGTAGCCGATCACGGTCGGTTCGTTGGCGCCGTGTCGCTGCATGACGTTAAAAATTACCTGAACACGCCCGAGCTCGCAAAGGTGGTCATCGCCGGAGACATCTTACACGATTCCATCCCGGTCGTCCGACCTACCGCGTCCCTTACTATGGCGCTCGAGCGGTTCAGACAGCACGATGGCGAGCGGTTACCCGTCGTAAATGATACGGCAACCAAACGTCTGATCGGCACCATCGCAAAAACCGACGTGATCCTAGCGCTAGCTGGGAGCACCACTCGATCAGCTACTGTGGTCGGTTCACAGGCATCTTAGTAAACGGCAAATCCTTACTGACCTCTGTGTGAAGGCGGAGCAAGATTGGCATGCCTTGACCAAGAGGGCTTCAGCCTGCTAAGCCGATGCCATGAAGCGGCTCGTCTGGATCGATATCTCAAAGGGGCTGGCGATTCTTTTCGTCGCTTATTTTCATTTTTTCACGACGTATTTCCAACACGGCGTCCTTCCACCCGCCGACTGGAGCAGCCTGGCGGCCGGTAGCCTGACCATTCTTAGACTGGCTTGGTTAAAAGTTTCAGGACTTGGGTTTCATGCCGTTGGCGTCTTCATCATCCTAAGTGGTTGGACACTGATGCAATCGACGACGCGCCGTGCCCAGTCCGGTGCAATGGCCTGGGGCGCGTGGTATCGCGCGCGCTTCCTACGCCTCTATCCCATGTACTGGGTCGCGCACCTCGTTTATCTCATCTCGCCGTTCGTGGCACGTCTCGAACCGGTAGACGACCGTATCATCCTGAGCCTGCTGGGTCTGCGCTTCATCGATATTCAAATGAATTTCATGTACCTCAACGCGGCCTGGTGGTACTTCTCGATGCTGATCCAACTCTATTTGATTTTTCCCCTGCTTTTCCTGACGGCGAGGCGCGTTGGTCCGTGGTGGTTTTTGTTCATTGGGTGTGCAGCCGGATTTTTCGCGCGGTACATGTTGCTCGTAATTTGGCCGCAAAACGGCTTATGGGTGCTGGGCGGTTTCGCGATTTGTCGGTTGCCCGAGTTTGCGCTCGGAATGTCGCTCGCGATGTGGCATGCGCGATCAGCCGAAGGCGTGGAACGGTTTTTACTTCGCGGCGCGGGAATGCTTCTGGGCTTGATCCTTTATCCCGCAGCGCTCCAGCTTTATCACGGCTTGTATGAATACATCTTCGTCGATTTCGCTACCGGCACATGTTGCATGTTCGAAATCGTGGGCATTGCTGGAATGATTTCGTTATTCAAAGAACCAAGCAAACTTTTTGGTCTAATAGGACTCTATTCCTACGGTTTGTATCTTATTCATCAGCCATATGTCATCTGGCTCGGACTTCGCATTCGTGATGTGCCGATCTGGGCGTTCCTTCTGATCTGTGTGTCAACGCTGGCCGCGCTCAGTGTGTGGGGAATGTTTTTGGAAAAAACGACAAACGGCCTCCTGAGCAAACTCGCTTCGCTGAGAAAACCAGCACACGCACGATAGACGAGACCGTTCTCGCCCGTTAAGACCGAACGCATTGTGGAGAACGATATGGATTTCGTCATGGCTCGAATTTCAGGTCTGGAGAAAAAGCAGGCACCATGGCATCTGCGCTGGTTCTATGGAGTGATGCGCAAGATGTTCGGAAGAGATCTTACCCCGGCCAAGATTCAGATGCGCTTACCCGGTCTTGTGTGGGGCGGAATCGCGATGGAAGCCGCTCTCGGTCGCAAGCGCCTGGTCTCTTTGCGGTATATTCAATTGGGAAAAATCCGAGCAGCAAGTCGTATCGGGTGTCCGTTCTGAGTGGACGTCAATTCTGCCGTGGGCAGAAAAGCAGGCCTAAGCGATGAAAAACTGCGCGCGGTTCCCGGACCCGATTTGACGCCTTTCAATGACACGGAACGCCTGGTTATTGAGCTGGCTGACGCGCTGACAAATACACCATCAAATGTTTCCGATGAGTTATATGCGCGTTTGCGCAATCAATTCTCGGAAGAACAACTGATGCAATTAGGCGCGCAGATCGCGTTTGAGAATTATCGAGCACGCTGGAATCGAATTTTTAACGTCGAAAGCGACAATCTTTATCATGGAACATAGACTTGCAGTCTGTGTGCCCAGCGGGTTTCAAACCCGCTGCTTCAGCCCAGTGCCATTCCCTGAATCGGAAACAGCGGAGAACATCTCCGCTGGGCACACAGGCAAAATGCTTATGTTCTTTAGCCCAGCCTTGTTTTGATTTCCTCGACAAGCTCGTCTCGAGTTCGTCCCAGGTCGATCGTTAGCACGTCTTCGCCGGATCCCGGTTCTTCCAAATCAGCAAACTGGCTCTTCAACAACGCAGGATTCATGAAGTGATCGCGTCTGCGGCGAGTTTGTTTTTCGACAAGCGCGTAACCTCCGCGGAGAAACACAAACTTCACCTCGTCGCTCACGCGTAACCGCTCGCGATATGAGCGTTTCAATGCGGAACAGGCAAGCACCGCGTTCTCTTTTACAGCGAGCGAACGCGTAATTTGCTCGCGCAAACGGTCCAGCCAGGGCCATCGGTCTTCGTCGGTCAACGGACGACCGCTACGCATCTTTTCGATATTGGCGCGGGGATGAAAATCATCTGCTTCGTAAAACGTCCAGCGAAGCTCTTCGGCGAGCAGTTTGCCAATTGTAGTTTTCCCCGCTCCCGAGACGCCGAAAACAATCACGATCACGGTGCAGTAGTTTGTCGCTGCCTCCCAATTTTCTCCACTAAGAACGCGATGAGGACAAAGAGCGTATAGAAAATCCAAACGCCCATCATAGTTTGCTTGTCCGTCAATGGATTGCGAGGCACGTACGTATCACCTATCTGGACGACAAGGAGGGCGACTCCGAAAAGGATCACAGCTGTTTTGCGAATCGCCGGCATCACATTTCGGGTGAGATAAAGCATGATCCCAACGCCAAGCAGCGCGATTTCCAAAGCAAACTCGGGACCCCGATAATTCCACAAGCCGAAACCCACTTTCCATGTGTTGTCGTAGATCGCGAGATCACGCGGATGCGCGATCAGGTCGAGGACCCAGTGAGAGAAAACAGCGAAGCCTACGATAAAAGCAGCGTATTTCCCGTAGAAGCACCCATGTCGGCTGCACAATATCCTGTAGGCAAGACCGGCAATGCATGACCAGGCGATCGCCGCAATCAGACTATGCGAATACGGATGGAAATAAGAGTCGAGCATACTGCCTGCCGTGAACCCTTTGATCACGCGCAGTTTCTCAATGCCAAGCAGCACGAAAGTCGCCCAGACGTAATCAAGGAACTGGACAGCAATGAACAAAACCCAGAGCGGGATTTTGTTTTTCTCGCTCTTAGCTGCGAAAGCAACGCTGTAATGGCCGACGAACATTGATGACTACCTTGATTCTAGAAGCAATCGAACGTTGCTGCAGAAAAGAGTTAGAGATTCTCGACTCCCCTCGGAACGGCATTCTGGGTAGTCGGGCGAAGCGCAGCGCGTCACCGGCGCTCGTCGTCGCACGCGAAGCGAGAACAGCTACGAGATCGCGAGCCTTACTGGTAACCGCCGGGCGCCCCAATTCCCACGTTGTTTTTGGAAAACACCTGCTATTTCGTAGCCGCAAGATCGGCATCGACCATCTTTGAGGTTCCATTTGCCGAGCTGGTACCAGTCGCGCTCGATGAGCAACTCGCCGCAACCGGGACACCAGGTGCTGCCGCTTTCCGTGTCGTGGACGTTGCCGGTGTAAACATAACGAAGCCCTTTTGAGCGCGCGATCTCACGAGCGCGAGTGAGAGTTGCCGAAGGGGTGTGTGGTTTAATCAGCATTTTAAAATCAGGATGAAAAGCGGTGAAATGCCACGGTACATCCGGCCCGAGATTTTCCGCGAACCACTCCGCTGCTCGATGAAGCTCTGTCTCGCTGTCATTCTCCCCAGGGATGAGGAGCGTGGTGACTTCAAACCAGACATCTGTTTCATGTCGCAAATATCGCAGCGTATCGAGAACCGGATCGAGCCGAGCAAAACAGAGTCGATGATAAAACG
>DASREQ010000005.1:0-29456 GCA_035651975.1 Candidatus Udaeobacter sp. | reverse complement strand
CGAGTATTGGCACGTTGATACTGGCGGCCCAGACGATACGCCCGATGGCGCGCTCAAGAAACGCAACAGACCGCAAGAACCAATTACGAACTATGTCAGCGTGGATTCAGTCGCCGAATTCTCCAAAAAGATCGAGAAGCTTGGCGGCGAAATCTGTATGGCCAAAACAGCCGTGCCACAGATGGGCTACTTTGCCGTCTGCCAGGATACCGAGGGCAACGCCTTCGGACTCTGGGAGAGCGATGCAAATGCGAAATAATTGTCCCACGTTCGTACGCTCTTTCGTCATAATCATCGGAGGAACCAAACTCTCAACTAAACAACCAACAACAGAACATGAGTACACAACACCAAAATCAAAACGGATATATGTTGCTATTTCGCGGCACCGACCTGCGCAAGGGTCTTTCGCCAGAGGAACTGCAAAAAGTCACGGATAATTGGATGGCGTGGTTTAAACGCCTGACCGAAGAAGGCAAAGCGGTGGCGGGAAATCCATTGGAACGCGAGGGGAAAATCGTTTCCGGGAAGGATCGTGTGGTGTCCGACGGTCCATTCGCCGAATCTAAAGAAGCAATTGGCGGGTATTTTCTTCTCGACGTAGCGACGTTGGACGAAGCGATCGCCATTGCAAAGGAATGCCCCGGCTTACCGTATGGCATCTGTGTTGAAGTCAGGCCTGTAGCAGGAGAGTGTCCTATTGCCGCGGACATCCGGGAAGCACAGTTCGCACAAGTCTGACAACGCGTTCACCGGTCAGCGCAACGTGAAAGCTTCAATTGCTTTCACGTTGCATGCACTCCGGTCCACTGCGACAGACGGCATACTCGCCCGTCAGCGGCCTTCGGAATTATAACGAGCCGTGCATCGCGACCGTGTGAACGCGAAAGTTATGAAAGACGTGCCCTTCGCCAGGATGCCGAAGGCAATGCCATTTGGATACGAAGCGGATGCTCTACGGCGGATTCAAGGCCATTGTCGAAGGCTGAGCTCTTCGCATTGATTTGTCGCATCAGATTATTCCTTCCGTTAGAGCAACATAAGAATGATTTTATTTAGTACAGTTAAGAATTTTCAGACTTGGCAGATTCCGCGCCGCCCTTTTGATGGAGCCTGCCGTAATGAGCATCCTTTTCTGGCCAAAAGGTCGGTAAGTCGACGTGGTCTTATTTGATACTGTTGACTGGATATTGAACACCGTGTCCTAAACGCCCTGATTAGTTCGTCCTACTTTTTGAAAGTGACATTCCATGTGCCCTGTTTGTATGGCAAACGCGATGCTGACTGCTGGCGGCGGGAAGTCAACCGCCGCGATAGCCACGTTTGCCGTGAAACATTTTTTCAACCCGACCAAAATCGCAAAACAGACGAAACGAGACAAAATGAAAATCGAGGAATTAGAACTGAAAACAGACAAAAACGAAATCAATCCCGCGAAAGTTGTGTCAGAAGCTGAGTGGCTCGTTGCCCGCAAGGATCTCCTGACCCGGGAGAAGGAATTAACGCGGTTGCGTGACGAAGTGAGCCGCCACCGGCGAGAACTGCCGTGGGTTAAGATCGACAAAGAATATGTTTTCGACGGACCAAACGGGAAGGAAACACTGGCCGATCTCTTCGATGGCCACAGCCAATTGATCATTTATCATTTTATGCTCGGTCCCGGATGGGAGGAGGGCTGCAAAAGCTGCTCGTATCTGGCCGACCATTTCGACGGCGCCAACTGGCATCTTCCCCATCGCGACGTGGCTTTCGCTGTCATTTCGCGCGCGCCCTTGTCCGAGATCGAACCGTTCAAGCAGCGAATGGGCTGGCGTTTTAAATGGGTTTCGTCGCACGGAAACGATTTCAATTTCGATTATCACGTTTCAGCCACAGACCGGGAACGTGCAAAAGGTCGAATGTATTACAATTATCAAACCCAGGACTGGGTGAATGAGGAAATGCCCGGCCTGAGTGTGTTTTATAAAGACGAAACGGGCGACGTATTTCACACCTATTCCACCTATGGGCGCGGACTGGATATCCTCGTTGGGGCTTACAATTTTCTCGATCTGGTGCCGAAAGGCCGCGACGAAGACGATCTCGACTTTACGATGGATTGGGTGCGACATCACGATCGATACTGATCGAATGCAATGTCGATCTGTCGTTCCGAGCGGAGTGAAGCAAAGCAGAATGCGGCCAATGATTGGCTGACTGTTTCAGAGATAGCAAGAGATCCTTCGACTCCGCTGCGCTTTGCCCAGAATGACAAAGAGAAAAAGGATTAAGTATGCCACGCGTAGTTCACTTTGAAATTTACACGGACGATCCAGAAGCTGTCCGACCGTTTTATGAGGACGTTTTCGGTTGGAAGTTCCAAAAGTTCGAGGGTGGCCCAATCGAATACTGGCTTGTCACGACCGGCGATGACAAACAGCCGGGAATCAACGGCGGGCTCACCCGACCGCGCGAAGGGCAAAGTCCCGGTACACTGAATACGATTGGCGTTTCGTCGCTCGACGAATCAATAAAAAAGATTCAAAAAAGCGGCGGTAAAATCTGCGTCCCGAAAATGGCGATTCCTAATGTCGGCTGGCTCGCCTATGCGGAGGACCCCGCGGGCAATGTGTTTGGAATCATTGAACCGGATACAGGTGCGAAGTGACTTGTGAAATGCATGGCCTTCGACGTCGTTTGTTCTTTGCCGCTGCCGCGTCAAGTATGTTGAGTAGCGCCGCGACGCTGTTCGCGCAACAGCCTGCCGTTTCTGTAACGGACCCGAAAACAGTAGAGAAACCAGCTAAGAGCATGGAACATTCCACAGCTGCCGAAGAGGTGATCGAGATTCTCACGCTCGAAATCAAGCCGGGGAGGAGAGATGAATTTCATAAAATATACGAAACCCAGTCGTTGCCGCTCTTGAAGAAATGGAATTTCCACGTCGTGGCATACGGGGCGTCTTTGCACGATGCGAATAGCTATTACGTGGTCCGCCGTTTCAAAAATTTGGAAGATAGAGAAAAATCCGAAGACGCTTTTTATGGCAGCAACGACTGGAAGCTGGGCCCTCGCGACGCCGTCATGGGGCTGGTCGAGCATTTTGCTTATACCGTCGTTTCCGGCGAAAGATTGAAAGAAATTTCAGCCTCTCTCACCGGCGAACATGAAAAGGAGTGAGGGCGAGAAGTCCATGGCTTAGACGCTCGCGAAGGGCAAAAATGCAGCGCGAGTTGCCGAATCTTTATGCAGGGAGAATGACTATGAAACTACCAATCACTGGCGGGTGCGCGTGCGGCGCAATTCGCTACGAAATTACGGCCGAACCAACGTTGATGTTGAAATGCCATTGCCGCGATTGCCAGCATATTACCGGCAGTGGATACGCTCCGGCGTTCCTGGTTCCGGCTGATGCGCTTCGAGTAACGCAGGGGGAACTGCGGCACCACCTCACACCAAGTATCAGGCGCGGAAAACATAAGCGCGGTTTTTGTCCCGAATGTGGATCGCGCATCACCGGAGGAGAGTTTGAAACAGGAGATTCGCCCTTTATCGGTGTGCTGGCGAGCAGCCTGGACGACCCCAGTCTGTTCAAACCGCAAATGGATATTTTCGTTTCGGACGCTGAACCCTGGGACCAAATGGATCCCTCAATTCCAAAATTCGAACAGTACCCGCCGCAATCAACGAAAGAATAGCGGTTCGTGGTGATGGCTTCGATCCTCTGGCTGGTGACCGTGTTGATTGTCGTGCTGGCAACGACACCTGCCGTTGCCCACGCGCTTGAACTTCCTGGCAAGATGCGCCTGTCAAAAGGCGAGTCCGTAACGGCGGAGCTCGATCATTTTTTCGAACCAACGATGCAAGCGATGATTCACGGAGGACTGCAGGTTCGGCGCGGGTTTTTGTGAACTTGCAGCGAAACGGCGGGGTCCCTGAAATGAGACGGCAAATACTATTCATCCAGGGAGGCGGATCAGGAGCGCACGATGAAGATAAAAAACTGGTCGTGTCTTTGCGGTCTGCCCTTGGGGCTTCATACGAGGTGCGTTACCCGACGATGCCGCAAGAAAGCGATCCCGATCAGAACCGTTGGAAGCATCAGATCAGAAAAGAACTGGCAGCGGTGAGCGGAGACCTGATTCTTGTTGGACATTCTTTGGGTGGCTCCTGTCTTTTGAAGTATCTTTCGGAAGAGAAAACCGACGCGACTATTGCCGGTTTATTTTTTATTGCGACTCCGTATTGGGGTGGCGACGGCTGGCGATATGATGGATACGAGGCAATGGCCTTACCGGAGGATTTCGCGTCAAAGCTGCCGAAAGGAGCGCCAGTCTTTTTTTACCACAGCGTCGACGACGAAGTAGTGCCATTTTCGCATCTCTCGCTCTACAGAAAAAAATTGCTGCAGGCGATCACTCGCGCACTCCATGGGCGCGGCCACCAGCTAAGCAACGATTTATCTGAAGTAGCCGAAGACATCAAAGGTTTGAAATAATTCAAACAACCAATTCGCGATGATTTACTGACTCGTCCCCAAAAACGTGTCCTGAACGTCGTCGTTAATTCGTTGTAGGCTTGAACACACGAAGCAAAACAGATTATGCCAAAAATCACTCCATTCTTGTGGTTCGATGATCAAGCCGAAGAGGCGGCGAAATTTTACACCGGCGTTTTTAAAAATTCTAAGGTCGGCAAAATTCTTCGCCGCGATGAAGCGGCAGCAAAGGCGGCCGGTGGGGCCGTGGGATCGGTGCTGACGGTTGAATTCGAAATTGAAGGCCAGAAATTCACGGCGCTCAATGGCGGTCCGGTTTTTAAATTTAATGAATCGATTTCATTTGCGGTGAACTGCGACACGCAAAAAGAAGTCGATTATTATTGGGAAGAATTGACCGCTGATGGCGGGCAGGAATCGCAGTGCGGTTGGCTGAAGGACAAATTCGGTATTGTCGTGGCAGATCACGCCGAAAGTTTTGATCAAGATGTTGCATGATAAGGACCCCGAAAAATCCGGGCGCGCTTTCAAGGCGATGCTTCAAATGCAGAAGATCGATATCAAAACACTGGAGAAAGCGTACGCGGGGAAATAATTTTTTGAAGACCCATGGCATTGGCGAAGCGAAAAGCGAGGAGCATCGATGAATATCTCGCAAGCGTGACCCCGGATCAGCGGCGGGTCTTGCAGCAACTTCGGAAAGCGATCCATGTCGTCGCACCGAAAGCCGAGGAGCGTATCAGTTATGGAATCCCCGCGTTCCGCCTGGACGGAGGCTCCCTGGTTTTCTTCGGCGCATGGGCGAATCACTGCTCGTTTTATCCGGGCAGCAGCAAGACGCTGAAGAATTTTCAGAGCGATCTGAAGGGCTTCCAGGTTCGCAAGGGAACCATTCGCTTCGCGCCGGATAACCCGCTCCCGAGCGCGTTGGTAAGAAAACTGATCAAAGCGCGAATAGCGGAAAAGCGGACTTAAACCTATGCCAAAATTCAGCCCACGCCGTCTGGCACAGCGATCGTACGAGGCTTTTGCAGCGGGCGATCGAAAATTTTTCGAGCAACATCTTGCGGAGAATTTTACTTTTTCGAGTCCGCTCGATGTGGGGCTCGATCGCGCTGGATACTTCGAGAAATGCTGGCCTGGAGCCGGGCGAGGTCAAAAATTCAATTTTTTGCGGTTACTGGAGCACGATGGTGAGGTCGTGGTCACGTATGAAATGGCGAAACCGAATGGAGAGAAGGGGCGCAACACGGAGATTCTGCGAATTGAAGACAACAAGATTGTCAGTGTAGAGGTCTATTTTGGGTGGGACATTGGGGCAGATCATTAATCAGTAAGGAGAAATCAATGAACAAAGTTCGAGTTCTAGTTGGTACACGAAAGGGTGCGTTCATCCTGACGGCAGATGGCGCGCGCAAACGGTGGAAGGTTAGCGGACCGCATTTTGCGGGCTGGGAGATTTATCATGTGAAAGGATCCCCAGTCGATCCGAACCGCATTTACGCGTCCCAAACCAGTGGATGGTTCGGCCAAATCATTCAACGCTCTGATGACGGCGGAAAAACGTGGAACACCCCGGGGAGCAGCCCGGAGGAATTGAAGAGTTCTGATGGCATGCCGAAAGGTGAGAGCAACAAGTTTGTTTACGACGGGGTCCCAGGCACGCATCAATGGTATGACGGCACCCAGCATCCATGGGAGTTCAAGCGCGTTTGGCATTTGGAGCCGTCATTTGGTGATTCCAACCACGTTTACGCCGGTGTGGAAGACGCGGCATTGTTCGAATCGAAGGATGGCGGCGAATCATGGAAAGAATTGTCCGGCCTCCGAAAACATGATACCGGCCCGAAATGGCAACCGGGCGCCGGAGGAATGTGTCTGCATACAGTCCTTCTCGATCCGCAAGATCCGCAACGAATTTTCGTCGCGATCTCGGCCGCAGGCGCATTTCGCACCGATGACGGCGGAACAACTTGGAAACCGATCAATCAGGGACTGCATTCGGAATACATACCGGACCCGAACGCGGAGGTCGGCCATTGCGTTCATCGCATCGCCATGCATTCATCGCGGCCCAATACATTATTCATGCAAAAACACTGGGACGTGATGCGCAGCGACGATTCTGGTGATTCATGGCGCGAAGTCAGCGGAAATTTGCCGAGCGATTTCGGTTTCCCGATCGACGTGCACGCCCATGAACCGGAGACAATCTATGTCGTGCCAATCAAGAGCGATTCCGAGCATTATCCACCCAGCAGCAGGTTGCGTGTTTACCGCAGTCGAAGCGGTGGAAACGAATGGGAAGCGCTGACGAAGGGTCTGCCACAGCGCAATTGTTACGTGAACGTTTTGCGGGATGCCATGTCTGTGGATTCGCTCGAACCATGTGGCATTTATTTTGGAACAACCGGCGGCCAGGTTTACGCATCGGCGGACTCGGGTGATACCTGGAAGCCAATCGTGCGTGATCTGCCGGCGGTGCTTTCGGTGGAGGCACAAGTGGTGCCATGATTCGCGTCGTTCTCCCGCCGCATTTGCGCACTTTGGCGCGCGTCGATGGCGACGTGGAACTCGACGTTAATACCACCGTGACTCAGCGGTCCATACTCGATGAGCTGGAAACTCGATATCCGATGTTGCGTGGGACGATGCGCGACCATGTCACTCAACTTCGCCGGCCGCTGGTGCGATTTTTTGTCTGCGGAGAAGATTTATCCCACGAATCGCCCGATGCTCCGCTGCCGGAAGCCATCGCCAAAGGATCCGAGCCGTTTGTAATCATTGGGGCCATTGCGGGTGGATAGGGTAGGGACGGTTGCACTGCGGTCGCCGCGGCGACACGCCCGAGCGGCGTCCCTACCGGCAAATGTTACACAAATATCGGTTGAACAATTCTCAATCAAAAATAAGGAGGAAGAATGAATAGTACAGAAGAAGTCGCAACAAAACTGGTGGACTATTGCCGCAAAGGCGAATGGATGAAGGCAGTGGATGACCTCTATGCAAAAGACATCGTTAGTGTGGAGGCGCACGCAATGGAAAACATGCCGGCGGAGATGCGCGGTATTGATCCGGTGCGCGGAAAGACGGAGTGGTGGGAGAAGAATATGGAGGTTCACGGCGCGAAAGTTGGCGGACCGTTTGTAGCCCGAGATACCTTCGTCGTGCAATTCGATGTGGACGTAACTGAGAAAGCTTCCAAGAAACGAATGCAGATGTCCGAGGTGGGAGTTTACACCGTCAAAGACGGCAAGGTGGCGCGCGAGGAATTTCTGCCGCTGGCTCAAAAGAAAGAGTAATGAAAGGTCAGGCGAAACCAGGAGAGAATTATCGCTTGATTGCATCGCCGAGGCAGACTCGATATTCTCGCGCACATGTCTGGAGAGGCGCGGGCAAGTCGTCAGAAGAGCACTAAGCCTTTCGGACAAAGTATACGCGGGGAAGTCGCGCTGTTCGTCGGCATTGGAACGGTTGCGGTTTTTTGGAGCACGGGAAGCCGGCTCGTCGAAATCGTGGCCCATCCGGGGGCGCTGGTTTTTGTCTTTGCCTGGCTTTTTGCCGTTATCCTTTGGTCTGCGGTGTCCGTCGCCCGGCACGCCGACTGTCTTGCCATCAAATGGGGTGAGCCATACGGAACTTTAGTTTTAACGCTATCCGCGATCACCATCGAGGTGGTTATGATTTCCACAGCCATGCTGCATGGCGAAAATAATCCCACGCTTGGGCGGGACGCGATTTTTTCCGTAGTGATGATTGCTCTTAACGGGTTCGTTGGGCTGGTCCTGTTACTGGGCGGGTTGCGTCATCGCGAGCAGTATTACAATCTGCAAGGCGTTAACTCCTATCTGAACGTGATCATGACCCTGGCTGTCCTGGGCCTGGTCCTGCCAAACTTTACCACCACAACGGGAGGTCCAACTTTGTCCATCGGCCAGCAAATCTTCCTTATTTTGGTGACGCTAATTCTTTACGCAATTTTTCTGCTGATTCAGACGATGCGGCATCGCGGCTATTTTATGGAATCAGACCAGGCAATTGTGGCGGCAGGTCCGGGCCATCATTCACTGCACATTCACTCAACTACTTTTCATGCGCCGATGCTGCTTTCCTACCTGGTTATCGTGATTTTGCTGGCAGAAAAGTTTGCGATCCCTTTGGACAACAGCATCGAGAAGTTTGCTTTACCCCAGGAGTTTGGCGGCGCAATGATCGCTGCTCTCGTCCTCACACCAGAGGGAATTGGTGCCGTCCAAGCCACTTTGCGCAATCAGTTGCAGCGTTCGATAAACATCTTGCTCGGTTCCGTGCTTGCGACCATCGGACTCACAATTCCCGCCGTGCTGATTATCAGCCTGGTCACGAAACGACCAGTCACACTTGGGGTGCAGGGTGGCAACCTTCCGTTGCTCCTGTTAACGCTGGCAGTAAGCGTAGTTACGTTTACAAGCCGAAGGACAAATGTCCTGCAAGGATGCGTCCACTTGCTCCTCTTCTCTGTCTTTTTGCTGTTGATCTTCGCGCCTTGATCTTCTCGTCATTAGCGCCCTGGTACCTGGTCGTCGTTTTTCTTTCCTGATCGCCACACTCTACAGACGTCTTTGCATTACGATCGCATCCGGCCCTTCCTGGGCGACCTTGAATCCAAATCGCTCATAAAGGCGCAACACCGGCTTACCCGCGACGAGACTGACTGAAATCGTTGACTCATGAGGGTTCGCACGGACCAGTTGTGTCAGGAGTGCCGTGCCGATACCATGTCGACGGTGTTCCGGTTTGACTGCAAATGCGAGTTCGGGCGGTGCGTCAGGTTTGTCAGTCGGCTTGCGCAACCAAACGGCGCCGAGAACTGATCCGTCTTTCTTGTCGTGCGCCACAAACCCAGTATCGCCCGCGCGGCCCCACCCGTCGGCATAATGCGAGAACTCCGGTCGTTGCAGGATCTCACGCGAAGGCTGGTGATTACCAACGGAGGATAGTCCTTGGTAAAGCATCTCCCGCAGGATCGGCTCGTCCTTGGCAAGAAGTGGTCGGATCTCGTATTCCATGGAGAAATGCGGCTGTTTATTGTCGGGGATAATGCCGGAAAACGCCAGCCCGACGTTAGCATGGAATGCGTTGTTTATGCCTTTATGCCCGACTCGTCGTGGGTTTCATGCCTGAAATTCGTCGATGCATCGATCGTTGCCAGCGCTTAGTTTCTCGGCAATGGATCGCGATTACGTTTTGGGTACACACGATGAGGAATTAGCAAGGCTCGGACTGCAACATCGTGTGTGGCGTCCGGTAGTTTTGGATTGCTGGCAGAGGGCCGGTATCACGATCGGCAAACGCGTCCTGGATTTGGGCGCGGGTCCCGGGTATGCGGCTGTTGATCTCGCGGAAATCGTCGGGCCGACCGGCCAAGTCGTCGCGCTTGAGCGTTCCGAAAACTTCATCCGTGCAATGGAACAGGCATGTCGTTCGCGATCGCTCGCGAATATGAACATTCACCAACTGGATTTAATGAAGGGCGAATTGCCCAAGGGAGACTACGATTTTTCGTGGTGCCGGTGGGTGATGTCGTTTGTAAATGATCCCGCGCTGTTGATTAGAAAGCTTGGCGACGTGATGCGGAAAGGCAGCGTCGCGATTTTTCATGAATACGGGCATTATGAAACGTGGCATTTCTTCCCGCGTTTGCCGAATCAGGAGCGATTCCGCGAGCACGTGGTCGCAACATGGCGTGAGTCTGGAGGCGAGCCCGACGGAGCGGTGGCCCTGGCCACGCTGCTTCCGGCGAATGGCTTCACAATTCGCTCGGCGAGCCCCCACCTGTTTTGTGTTCGCCCGAAAGATTACATGTGGCAATGGCCAGCGACATTCATTGAGACTTATCTTCCCCGTCTGATTGAAATGGGACGAATCAATCAAGAATTCGCAGATCGAGTTCGCGATGATCTGGCCGAGGCGGAAAAAAATCCGAATGCCATAATGATCACGCCGCTCGTGTTGGAGACTATCGCAGAAAAGACCGGTTGATGGATTTGTTTTCCTACTCCCGATGGCTCCGGCTCTCTGAAGCCTGAGCTTTAAACCAATCTGTAACGAGCTTCACAACTTTCGGGTCGAACGGCGCTTCCCTGCCATGAAACGCGTCCGTAAAACTCAGGTAATGTTGGAAGGTATGTCCCATCTCGGGGACTTCAACAAAACGAGACAAGCCTGGGCGATTCGCGTTCACATATTGTGCGATCAACTCGTGATCTTCGCGGCTCATGATCCAGTCGAATTGACCGTGTAGAATCAGGGTTGGGACCTTCACGCGTGACCACGCAGCCGCAAGATTTAGACTTTGCAGCTGCTGATAAAAGGCAAGTGGTCGCCCGTAAAGATGTGTGTGGTCCTTGCCTTCAGGCCAAAGCTTAGCGAGCTCGGGATGTTCACGTAGAATTTCATCAATAGCTTTGTTTTTGATCAGCCAATCGTGATAAAGGGTTGCCGCGCCTTTCATCCGGTCATTTACTTCGCCGGGTGATTTACCCATCAAACCAAAACGGCGTCGCTCGATCTCAAGCATGTGCTCGAACCATGTTTTTACCCAAACCGCCGACGACGACGAAACCGCGCACCCCCGCTTGCTCCGCCTCGGTCTGTGGAATTAAAGGCGCGAATCCACCGCCGTTGCTAATTCCAAGGATGTAAATTCGATTCGTGTCGATGAAATCGTAATTCTTCAATGCGCGAAATGCGGCGCGATACCCGCCCAGTTCAGATTCGAAATCGTTTTCGGCACAATTGCCTTCGCTGTCGCCGACGCCTTGTTTTTCTACACGGAAAAAGCAAAAGCCGGGCAATTGTGCAATCTCTCGAAATGCCAGGCCGGTCGCGTCATGATGGATGACACCAGTCCCGGGCTCTTTGTCGGGCGGCGCCTCAACCGAATCACAACTAAGCCAGCCGGCAACGAAAATCACCGGTAGTTTTCCGCGCGCAGCGTGCGGCTTGGTGATAATTGTTCGTAATCTTTCGCCGTGAGGCGTCGTTACTGAATCGTAGATAACATCGACGTTTGGATAAGTTTCGCGCGACGTTTTCACCTTGCGGGGAAGAACGCCGCCAAACGCGCTCGGAATTGCTGCAAGCATTAGGGTGAAGGCGATAATCGACGCGACTTTCATCTGAGCATGAATCCTGAGTGGCGTTGTTTTTCAATTTATGCAAAGGGGAATATCTTCGAAAAACTTGCCATTTCTGCTAGCATCACGCGCGTTGATCCTGAATGACGCGGGTTTTCGGCAGTGAATGATGAATTAGACGAATTTGATCTTAAGCTGCTCGATGCCATCCAGCGTAACAACCGCTTGACCGCTGAGCAGCTGGCCGAAAAGTCCGCCTTTCGCCTTCAGCATTACAGCGCCGTCTTCGTCGTTTACGCGAACGCAAAGTTATTGAGGCCGAGGTGGCAATTGTTTCCGCCAACTGGCTAGGCCGAAGCCTGACGGCAATAGTAGAGGTGCCTAATGTGGTGGAAGAATTTCAGCGTACGCTCCAAGCCGCACCGGAAATAATGCAGGCGTAATATGTCACGGGAAACGCTGACTATGTTCTCATCGTCACAGCCAAAAACATGGAGAACTATGAAGCATTCGCACGGTGGTTTTTGTCGAGCAGACCGCACCTAAAGCATTTTCGCACCAGCATCGTCATGAGTCGCGTCAAATGGCGAATGACTGTGCCGGTAAAATAGGACCGGCCGATCCAGATCAGGCTGATGTTCCTGCCAGACCAAGCCGCTCTGCATCGGCCTTCAGGGCCGTAATTACTTCGGCAACGACAGTATCGAGCGGCATGCCAAGCTCGTCGGCGCCCTGAGCGATGTCCTCGCGTCTAACCGCTCGAGCAAACGCCTTATCCTTCATCTTCTTTTTCACGGCTCGAACATCAACGTCGTAAATGCTCTTTGTCGGCCGAATCAGGGCGACGGCGACGACGAAGCTGCTTAGTTCATCCACCGCATACAGCGTTTTTTCCAGAGACGTTTCCCGCGAAACGTTTGCGTAATCCGCGTGCGAAAGAATTGCGCGGCAGACTTCCTCGCTCCATCCGTGGTCGCGAAGCCACGCAACTCCAACGAATGGATGGCCCTCAGTCGGGCTATGTTCAAGGTTGGGATGGCGCTCGTAGTCCATGTCGTGCAACAGGCCGACGGCTTCCCAAAGATCGGCATCTTCACCGCCTAACTGGGCAAAATGTTTCATCGAATCGGCAACGGCGTAGCAATGTTTCCTAAGACTCTCGGATTGGACCCAATCGTGCAGAATGTTTAGGGCCTGGGTGCCAAGAGCTTCAGTGAACATCTGGTCTTTGGTTGCCAAACCTTATACGAGATTGAGTAATGGAGTTCGAGCAAGTCGAAAACTTAGTCGAAGCATCTAAATAAAACGCGCCTTTCCTCTTCCGCCGGCGAGGCGGAAAAGAAAGGCGCGATGGAGGCAAACAAGCTTAGAGGTTAATCCTCTTCCAGAATCACGCGATCAACAACCATATTGGGACCTGTACCGGCATAATGGACCCGGACTGGAACGCCCACTCTGATTTTTGATTTTACGGTGGCCTCATCCAAGACCCTGCCGCTGCGTGTTACATAGGTCACCGTCTTGCCGAACCGATAACGCACCGGTCCGGAGCTCTCTCGAAGCACGATTGCGCTTCCCGGAGTGTACTCTGTGATTGTCCCGGTGGCTTCTGTGGTACTCGTTTTCTGAGTGGTGGTCGTAGGCCGCTGCAGTTGCTGCGTTGTCTCTCGCTCATTCATGAGCGGCTGCCGGGTCGTTTGCCCCCATGCAAACGATGCCACTGTTACCAAGGCAATGCTCAAGAGCATCTTTTTCATGATTTTCCCCTCCTTAATAGTTGAGTTGCGGCGGTAAGTAAGCGCCCCTCTTTCCCGTTTGAATTCAGCGGTCAAGAAGAACACACCGCTGTACTAAAAATCGAATGCGGCCTCGGAAGCGGATGCTAGAAAAGTCATGCCCTAAAGCCTGTTTCTATTTGGAGAAATTTGCAGTGAGGGTCGTTGAAAATGAAACGCGCCTTTCGTCTTCCGCGAACGAGGCGGAAGAGAAAGGCGCGATGGAGACAAACGAGCTTGGAATCAATCCTCGTCGAGGATCACACGATCGACTACCATGTCAGGTCCTGTACCGACGTAGTGCACGTGAACAGGAACGCCCACTCTGACTTTTGTTCTCACCGTGTCCTCATCAAGGACTCTGCCACTACGAGTCACGTAAGTGACTGTCTTACCGAAGCGATAGCGGACAGGTCCGCTGGTTCCCCTTAAGACGATCGCACTTCCGGGCGTGTACTCCGTGATTGTCCCCGCGCCTTCCGTGGTGGTCGTCGTTGTGGTTGTTTGCGAAACCTGTCCCCACGCAAACGGGGCCACAACTGCCAAAACAATGCTCAAAAGCATTTTTTTCATGATTTCTCCCTTCTTGGTTGAATCGCGGCATTGATAAACGTTCTCTTGCCGTTTCAATTGAACGGGCCCAAAGAACACACCGCTATACAGGATTCGGATGCGGCGTTTGCAGCGGCCGCTTAAAAAGCTTCTCCTGTGAGTTGAAGGCGGCGTTTATATGGAGAAGTCTTCATCCCGGAGCCTTTTATGAAATTTTGGATTGGGACATCAGGGTTTCAGTATGCCGAGTGGAAGGGGAACTTTTACCCTGAAGATTTGCCGGCAGCGAAAATGTTGCCGTTTTACGCGGAACGCCTTTCAACTACTGAAATCAATTACACATTTCATCGCATTCCCGCGCCGAAGACGATCGATAATTGGAAAGCGCTGACGCCGGCAAACTTTCGATTCGCATTGAAGGCGCCGCAAAAGATCACGCATTGGGCGAAGCTGCGTGAGTGTGCGGACACGCTTCGCTATTTCCGCGACACGGTCTCGGCGCTCGACGAAAAACTCGGTCCGATCCTTTTTCAGCTTCCGCCTAATTTCAAAAAGGATACGTTCGTGCTGGCTGATTTCATTAACAGCCTGCCTAACGAGCTGCAATCAGCGTTTGAGTTTCGACACGAATCGTGGTTCGCGGACGAGGTTTGGGAAATTCTCAAGTCGCGCAACGTGGCACTTTGCATTAATGAGACCGAAGACTTCGCTGCGCCGAAAATTGCGACAGCCGGCTACGGCTACCTGCGCTTACGCCGCGAGGATTACACGGGTGCAGATGTTCAGCGCTGGGCCACTTTCGTTCGCGAACATAGCCGAAGCTGGCATGATGTTTTTATTTATTTTAAACACGAAGAAGCGGGTATCGGTCCGAAGCTGGCTCTACAAATGACTGAGATTCTCGGGACGTTGTAGGTCCCCGCTTCCGTGCCGGTTTTGCATTGGCAGGCGATGTGCCAGCCCTACAATCTTGCCGCGATGAAGGTTTTCGTCACTGGCGGCACCGGTTACATTGGCAGACGATTGATTCCGTCGCTTGTGAGACGCGGCCACCAGTCGAAAGCCTTGGTTCGACCGGGGTCAGAGAAGAAATTGCCGCCAGGTGCATGGGGAATTCGGGGTGATGCGCTGCGCATGGATTCATACACAGACGAGGTGCAAGGCTCGGATACATTTGTCCACTTAATCGGCACGCCGCATCCGAATCCAGCGAAGGCGCAACAATTTCGTGATGTGGATCTTGTTTCCGTCCAGGTTGCGCTTCGGGCTGCGAAACAGGCTGGCGTTCGCCAATTTGTTTATCTGAGCGTGGCGCAACCGGCCCCGGTGATGAAAGCATTCATCGAGGTACGCAGCGCAGGCGAGGCGATGATTCGCGAAAGCGGCATCAACGCCACTTTTGTACGGCCGTGGTATGTAATCGGGCCCGGACATCGGTGGCCTTATGCGATCCTCCCGGTTTATTGGATTCTGGAACGACTGCCAACCATGCGAGGATTTGCGCAGCGGCTTGGTTTGGTCACGATTGGCCAGATGCTCAACGCGCTCGAGTGGTCGATCGAGAATCCACCGGCTGGAATTCGGATTATCGATGTACCCCAAATCCGCCGCCTCGGAAACCGGTCGCTATTTGCCGATGAGAATAAAGATTCCTGCGGCTAGTGCCACCAAGTATAAGAGAAAAACGAACGGCCCGAGGTTTAAACCGAATCCTAAAAGACCATCAACGATAAGATAGACCGCGAGCAGTATCATGCCGATGTTCCTGGTAAATTTCATCGCCGCAGTATTTTGCTCGTCCGCGCCCGTGACAATTCAAAATGTATAGAGGATCGTCATTTGGCTTGTCATCACTCCTTTAACGACGGCTATCGGCCGACACGGACCACAACCGCCGAGATATCTTTCACATCTATGAAGGCGTCGTAAAACTCGGCGCCAGTCAGATGGGAAAGATAAACGATATTGTCGGTAACTTGTCCAACTCTCCCTCCGATCTTTTCTCCGGATCTCAGGTGCAACTCAACCATTTTGCCAGCGTTGCCCTGAAGAATGCTGATTACAGTCGCATTAGGCTGGATGGCGGCTTTTTCCTGGGCGAGCAAACTGGAACAAGCGACCGCCACGACCATAATTCCGAGAAGAAGTGAGAAACGTTTCATGATCAACTGGTTCTGCCCCACTACGCTTCGAATGCCCAGCAAATAATGACAGAGAACGGGGTCTCTAGTCCGCCGCCGCTAATTTAAGGCGGGTCGGAAGCCGTCTCTCCTTGATTTTCATTGGCAGACGAATCGCCTGCCCTACAATCCTGTATGATCTCGATTGCCGAAAATCTTAAGCGCGTTCGCGAGCAAGTCGCGGAAGCAGCTGCAAAAACTGGCCGCGCAGGAAGCGAAGTCGAGCTAGTCGCAATCACGAAAACGCATCCAGCCGAGAAAGTGCGCGAGGCAGTCGACGCTGGGCATACGCTTTTTGGTGAAAGTCGAGTCCAGGAAGCGCGTGCGAAAATTCCAGAGCTGCCGTCAAACTTGCGCTGGCATTTCGTAGGACACCTCCAGAAAAACAAGATTCGGCACGCACTGCCATTGTTTGAACTTTTTCACAGTGTCGATTCGCTGGCGCTGGCGCAAGAGATAGACCGCATCGCGGCCGAGGAGGGTGGACGCCCTCGTGCGTTACTGGAAATAAATGTCGCGGGAGAGGGGAGCAAATTTGGTTTCAAGGCCGAAGCCCTGCGTGCCCAAATACAGCCTCTTCTTGAGCTGCCGCGATTGTCAATCGAAGGACTCATGTGCATTCCGCCGCTGGCAGACGAAGCTGAATCCTCACGGAAATTTTTTGTGCAACTGCGCGACCTCCGCGATTCGCTCGAGAATGAATTCGATGTGAAACTTCGACATCTTTCCATGGGTATGACGCAGGATTTTTGGATCGCAGTTGAGGAGGGCGCGACCCTCGTGCGCGTGGGCACGGCAATTTTCGGCGAGCGGCCTAAACGGCAAAAGCATTAATGCGGCTCGAACCGACAAACATTCAGCAGATAGGAGACGAGCTTGCCATCTCCTGGAATGACGGCTTGGAATCGTTTCTCAAGCTCGAGTCGCTGCGACGCGCATGTCCCTGTGCGGGATGTGGTGGCGAACCCGGTGTGCTCGGTAATATTTCGCGGCCGGAGGTCAGTTATACGGACGAGAGTTTTCGACTCGCCAGCTTCGATCTCGTAGGCGGGTACGCGTTGCAGCCGCGCTGGGCCGACGGACATGGCACGGGAATTTATAGCTTTACTTATTTGCGCCGATTAGGAGAAGCTCTGGAGTGAAGGTGCGCAATTAAACCGAAGCCGATTCATGCCGCTGACACTGAAAATCGCCATTGTTTTGCTCTGTTTCGCATTGTGCGGGGCTGGAACCTTCATCGCCTCAACGGCACGCGAACAAACCAGGCATCTGCAGGAGATGAACGCGATTCCGGTTAAGAATCACGAGATCGCGCGCCGCGTTTGGATTGTAGTGCAGAGGCGCTTGCGCCAAGCGCCTGCTCAACAAGGGCTAGCGACTGGCACAGACGTCCTGCAAATTTGGGATCGTCACGCGCAGCAGACTTGTTCCGTCGGCGCCTGGATACAATTCTCGGTCCTGCAACTGGGCTGGAATCAGGAAAGATTCTCCAGGCCTCCGATCGACATTAACGCAGCGCACGATGCCGGTTAGGCAACAAGCGATTGCGAACTGTCCGCGAGGGGCGATCTGGCGCGGTGAATCGAGATTCCATTTCTGAATCTCGAACAAATTGTGACGCAGAAGTAGTTCGCCTTCGGAATGCAATAATCGCGGTCGAACATCAGTAAAATCGATGCATTGCAACGCTTCATCGATGTGTAACCGGCGTCCCTTGCCTTTATCATCCACGCGGTTCCAATCGAACACGCGATAGGTGGTATCACTGTTTTGCTGGACCTCGATCAGCAAAAGATCCGCGCCCAGAGCATGAAGACGTCCTGCCGGAAGAAACGCGGCGTCGCCGGATTTGACTTGGATTTTGTGAACGTGTTCGGCCGCCGTTCCGTCCCGAACCGCCTTCTCAAACTGATCTCGCGTAATCGATTCACGAAATCCGAGATAAAGCTTGGCGCCTGGCTCGGCTGCCGCGATGTACCAAAACTCGGTTTTCGGTTCGCCTCCACGTTTGCTGGCGACTTCTTCTGGTGGATGCACTTGCAATGAAAGCTTGTCGTGAGCGTCAAGAAGCTTCAGTAGCAGCGGAAAACGGGGCGAATCGGCGACGTCTCCGAAGATTTCGTCCCGATATTGGGTCCACAGTTCATGCAAAGTTTTCCCACGCAGCAGTCCGCTACACACAATGCTCTGCGCTTCCGAACGGTCGACTATTTCCCATGATTCCCCGATAGCGCTTCGCGGCGGCAATTTTTTCCCAAACACAGATTCAAGGCGCCGCCCACCCCACATTCGTTCCATGAAAATGGGCTGAAAGGTGAGGGGAGTCCGAGCCGGGTTCGCCTTAATCGTTGATGGCTGGCCGGGGCGGGCGAATTTGTTACGGATTGCGGATTTCAGATTGGTAAAATTTGGACGGCGTTTCTATGAAACGCCACCTATTTTGGCGTCTGACACAGACGCCCTGCAAACAAAATGCGACGCTTTCTCAAGAACTGGCTGCCTGTGCTCGTCTGGCTTGGCGTTATTTTCCTCGGCTCGACCGATCTGATGTCGGCCGAGCACACGTCGCGATTCATCGTGCCATTCTTGCGCTGGCTGAAACCGGACATTTCGCCGGACAGCATCGCGTCGATTCACCTCATTGTCCGGAAAGGAGCGCATCTCTGCGAGTACGCCATTCTGGCGTTACTTTTGCTGCGCGCTGCGATTTGCATGACAAATCCCAAGCGGTCGATCTTGATCCTCTGTGTGAGTGTTTGGGTCGGCTGCGCGTTTTTCGCTGTCACGGACGAATTTCACCAAACCTTCGTCCGGGCCCGCGGCGCTTCGGTAAGAGATATCTTGATCGATAGCGCCGGCGCGATTCTCGGCTTGCTAATCGGAGTGATTTTGGGAATGGGCCGGACTTGTTCAACAAGGCCGGAAAAAACAGATGTCAAAGCCGTAAACGTTCAATTATGATTTCCGCGGAGCGCAGCCGGTCCTCGCTGACTTGCCTTTCTCGGAGAATTCATGAAATAATCAGCGGTGAATGCTGCTTGCAGTTGAAGGATTACGTCTGTTCGCATTCTTACTTCAAATTTTCCGATGCGCTCCGTTGGAAGAGCCAATCAGGCGAGCTCAAACTGCGCGTTGAAGCGTCACTGGCGGGGGGTTGCACCTGCAAATCCAATGTTCGCTCAATGGTAAAGAGGATTGCCAACAATACTTCGTCATTGTTCATGACCCTCAAATCTTGGGAGCCGGCAAATCTTCGCGCCGTATTTTCTGCGCTTGCGGTTTGGCTCGCTGTTAGTTTGGGATCGCAATCTCTCGCGGGAGGCCTTGAGCAACGAGGCGAAACGAGCACCGACAGACAGCAGATTAAAGGCACGCCCCGAATAACAGCTACGCCACAGCGGGTGAAGATCACTGGTTCTGCCGCCGGCACCGATATCGCCTGGAATACCGGCAATGGATCGACGGGTTTCATTTTCGTGACTGCGAATGGTGGGCCACCAGTTCTTGTTGCTAAAGGCGACTACGGTAGTCGCGTCGTGTCACGGATCGAAACTGGCACCAATGTCTTCGAACTCTGCGGAGACGCAGAACGAAAGAGTTTGCTCGCCACTGTAAGAGTCACCGGCGTCGCAGAACGAGAAGTTCGTGCACACGCCGCGTTGTGGAGAAACCAACTTCGCTGGCTGCTGATTGGCGTGTTAGTCGTGGTGTTGTACGTCGCCGTTTACCTGAGCGCAACGGGCCCGGTCCGCTCAAAATTTCCTGTTGAGCCGACTACTTCGCCTTACCCGCTTCACGTCGCGCGGAATCTACTACTCGGACTGGCTGTCTTTATTTGTGTCGATGGCATGGTTTTCCATACGCGCTTATACACTTCGATTTTGGCTCCAGATTCTTACGCGGGAAGAATTGCAGTCATGACGCGGGCCGAAAAGCAGCGCCGGTCATCCGGCCTCAAAGAGGTGCTGGTTTTGGGAGATTCGCGAATGGCAGAAGGTTTTTCGGCTGCGGTTGCTGACAAGCTCAGCTCTGTAGCGGGATTGAAGTTTGTGAATCTCGCGGAACCGGCCTCTTCAGTAAACATATGGCCTTATATGCTGCGTGAAGTTGATCCTACGACGCGCCGTTATTGGGCAATCGTGGTTCCGTACGGCATCGGCTACGAACCGAACAACGCTGACAATTTGAGAATCTCCATGGCAGCCCCACTCTTACGTTATGAGGACTGCTTCCATTTTGCGTCTGGTTTTCAGCAATGGTCGGGTCGCTTCCGAGCATTTACGGCATGCATACTGCGAGGGTCAGCATTCCAGAGCGACGTTGTGGATCTTCTCGAACATCCGATCGCACGTATCCGAAGCATCCAGCTGGAGCCGCAGAGAGTTCGTTCCCGCTATGCCTATAAAGGCAGGGACACCGATATTGTCGGCACATCCTACGATCCCAGCACGGGCGAGGTAAGTTTCCCGCCACAATTGAACGAGGCTCAAAGAGAAACCATCAGGGACAGCCTGGTGCAGCCGTCTCAATCGGAGACCCAACGCTTCCTGAAAATGCAGCGCAATGGGATCGAGCAAATCTTGAAGCGCTATTCGGGCAGTCCAACCGAAATTGTCCTTACGCCCATCCCTCGCGGTCCGTTTGCCGGCCTCCCGGGAGCTTCCATGGCGTTCCACGCCGCTTTCCCAAGTGTCATGATACCGAAGGGGGCTTATTCGCTTCCCGAACAAACATTCAGTTTTCTCGAGAAACCGGAATATTACTTTGATGGGTACCACCTTAATGCGAGGGGTCGGCAAAGATTTACGGAGATTCTGGTAGCTGAATTAGTTGGGCGCCTGAGGTCGGCCAATTCGCCAGCAGACCGTGGTTCTGAGTCAAAGGCAGTAGCGGGCCGGTTTCCTTTGGGTACTTATGATCCAAACACCCGGACTCACAGTGAAGCTGGTATGACAATGAAGCTCCTGCGTGGAACCAACTAGCTATTCACAATGTTATTTAACAGCTTTCAGTATTGGATCTTCTTTTTGATTGTAGCAGTCCTGTTCTACAGCGTGCCGTTTCGCATCGGCAAAGTACTGCTCGTGGGCGCGAGTTACGTGTTCTACATGTGGTGGGATCCCCGGTTCATCGTACTTATACTGACTTCCACTGTCGTTGATTACTTCCTCGGGATTTGGTTGGAGCTCACGAGCGGTGGCCGTAAGAAGCTTTTGCTGGCCGTAAGTCTGATAGTCAACCTGGGCCTACTTGGATTCTTTAAGTATTACGACTTTTTCGCTGGCTCTCTCGCTGCTCTGCTTCACATCCATCAATCATCCGTGGTGTTGCAAATTATTCTGCCGGTCGGAATCAGCTTCTACACCTTCGCGAGTCTTTCGTACACGCTCGACGTCTACTGGGGAAAAATGAAGGCCGTGAAGAACTTCATTAACTACGCGTTGTTCATTTCGTTTTTTCCTCATCTGATTGCCGGGCCAATCATTCGTGCCCGGCAGTTTATTTTTCAAATTCCAGGTTGGCGCCGCCCTGCGGCGATTGTCGTGCAGAGCGGCATCATTCTAGTCTTGTCCGGTCTGATTAAGAAAATGGTGTTCGCTGATCGATTCGCTGTCGTGTCCGACAGCTATTTCAACGATCCAACCGCACATCCAGGGTGGCTGGCTGCGTGGTCCGGTTGCCTTGCCTTTTTTATGCAGGTCTTTTTCGACTTCTCTGGTTACACCGACATAGCTCGCGGTTGCGCCAAGCTGCTGGGTTTCGAGTTTCCGCTCAATTTTGCGCGCCCGTTCCTGGCCAGAAACCCACCTGATCTGTGGCAAAGATGGCACATAACTCTCTCGACATGGGTGCGAGATTATTTGTTTATGCCATTCAGCCGGGGCAAAAAAGGGAGATTCATGTTATACCGCAACATGATAGTTGTAATGGTGCTCGTGGGATTATGGCACGGCGCTAACTGGACTTTTGTAGTCTGGGGCGCATACCACGGCTTTCTGTTAGTCGGCTATCGTCTTTTTGACCGAGCAACAACTGGTTCGGCAATTCATAGAGTCATGAACAGCCGGTACTTCGTCCCATTTAGTGTTGGATTAATGTTTGGGTGTTTTGTGCTAAGTGCGGCCTTCTTTCGTCCTAAAACTCTCCAGACCAGCGGATACGTGTTAAGTGCGCTCTTTGGATTTCAGCACATACCCGGCGAATTCCTACTGACTACGGGAACGATCGTGCTCGTTTTCATTTCGCTATTTTTCGCTGTTGCCCAGGAACGCAATCAATTCATTGACCGCTTGGCGCTGCAGCCGGCGCGTATTCAAATCCCCGCGTACGTTTGCGCATTTCTCGTGCTCGAACTGTTCCCGGCCAGCGGTCCCGCGCCATTTGTTTACTTCCAGTTTTGACCAACCAGAGAGGAAAATGGGCCTGACTGGGCTCGAACCAGTGACCCTGCGCTTATCAAGCGCATGCTCTAACCAACTGAGCTACAGGCCCGCGCTTCGCGGAAGTCAACAGTGATCAGTGATCGGTGATCGGTCAAGCGGTCCGCCTGATTTTTCTGATCACGAATCACGGTTCACATCCCGGAAGTCCGCCCTCGCCGAGGCTACGGCGCGACAGTCTTCACTCTCCTCTATGACGGGAGCGAAGACTGGAGGCAAGGGGATTCGAACCCCTGACTTCCAGCTTGCAAAGCTGGCGCTCTACCAACTGAGCTATGCCCCCTGTGAAGTTTCGATTTTAGATTGCGGATTGCGGATTGCAAATATGACCGATAGCAGTAACCGGCCTCAAAACGATGCCGACTGTTGAGCTTAGCGCTTTTCGCCCGGATTCCGATGAATCGGTGCGCCTTAGGTCGTCCGGCACACAGACGGCACAGAAATTCGAAGAGGAGACGCGACGGGGGGAAGGGACGGAATAAGAAAGTAAGGTCACCCATGAGACTTCGGGTCCCTATGGGCCGGCGGCTACCATCGTAACCGCCGGCCCTGAGTGATCGACCGCACCGTTGGCGGAGGCCGACTTTGCCGGAAATCAACGCAATCCCAACCGCGCGAGGATGCCGCGGCTGGAATCCATCGGAAGCACGATTTCTCTCTTCACACTATCGGGCAGCACGGCTCTCGCAGCTGGCTTGTCGGTGCCGGCCTCAGCTGGCGATGCTCCACCAACACGCGGGATCGCCTGGTAGGCTACCAAATTGCCGCTACCGGGATCAAACGCCAAGCCCGTGATCATCCCAAACTCATTAATATCTGTCGCATAAACGAGAACACCACTGTAGCTGGGCGCTACGAGTGCGTTGAGGTCGGTCATGACACCGTCCTGCCAGATGAATGGCCGACAGTTAAAGTCCACATCGCAAGACAACCCCACGACCTGACCCGATCTATTAATGCCGAGGGCTTCGCTAAACACGTCTCCTGGCAACGCACCGAGAATTCTCATTCCGTTACGACTGGTCCACAGGAAAGCGGTCAACATGTTGCCGTCACGATCGTTAGGACTACCGACAAATCCCACAATATCGCCCTGTCTATTGATAGCGGTCGGTGTGTTCCAGTAGGGCGCTGGCGCTTCAGGGTAAATGTCCCTCACGGTTCCGTTTTCCCAAAGCACAGCGTGCGCGGCGGTATCTCTTCCTACCGCCTGATCACAGGTGCCGGAGATGCCAACCGCCTGCCCGTTGTCATTAATTGCCGTGGCAGCGCCAGAAGTGTCACCAGCGATCAGAGGCAATTCCTGGATCTGGTTTCTTCCAGGACCCCAAACCACCGGGCGAAATTGAAGGACCTGCGGGGGCTCGCATGTCGGATCGGGAGTGGTATTTTCTGCCCATCCAGCCACCTGTCCCCAATTGTTCGCACCGGCGGCGTAGCCGTTGTTTCCCCCAAGTGTGGGAAGAGCCCGCATGCCATTCAAGGGGTCCCATACGAATCCCAGACAGGTATAGCCTGTACGGGTTGCTGCGGGGAAAAAGGCCGAGCAACTCCAGTTTTCGCCTCGCGGCTCTGGAATGTCTGTCTGGGAGATGCCGGAAATCAATCCCCCGTCATTCTTCACCGGCCAAGCGACACTGCTGTTGGGTCCACCAAGGGTCCGAAGGTCGCGTGCCGATCCGTATCGCCACAACATCGCGTGCCGGCTCTGATTGTCCGGCAGATTCGAATAGCCCGATACCCAGATCAGATCATTAATGCTGTTACCCCGGCTGACCGCTCCACCGAGCGTAGAGAGGTTAGTTACGGAGTAACTGGTCGGCCTCCGGTGTTGGACCGCCTCAGAGCTGGCGTTCGAGGTCGTGTCCTGCTGTTGTGATGCAGCGGCTAATCCGCACCACACCGCCATCAGGAACATCGACGATACGCAAATAGATTTTAGGAATCCGAAGTGAATCGCTGTTCGTTGTCGTGTTTTCTTCATGAGAAGATTCTTACAGGTGACTCCAGCGATTGACATAACCACTTGGCCCGTTTGCCCCAGACCGGTTTGCGCGAAACGTGCCGGACCGCAGACAATCGCGCCTGCCTCTTGATCGCAGGCTGGATTTCCTCCAATTACTGGGCAGGCGAGAGAGGTTTCCTTCCCAGATCTGGATTGCCGGGCTTAATTCAATTTCGAATTAAGTTTCGCCGCGAATTTGGTGAGACCTTCGCGAATTTGCGCACGAGACCACGCGGCGAATCCGAAAGTGAGCGCCGGTTCCGCCTCTGATTTCATAAAACAGGATGATAACGGTGATGGCCTCATACCGATCTCTTTGCAGACACCGGTAATCAACGGCAAGTCTGTTTTCCGTCGTAGCCAGGCAACGAAATGCAACCCAGCTTCCGGAATTTCCAGGGTAAAGTACTTACTCAGCAGATTATTGAATTGTTCGATGAAATATTCTCGTCGATCGGAATACAGTTTGCGCATCCGCTTGATGTGACTCAGAAAAAATCCCTCGGTCAGAAATCGCGCCAGCGTTGCCTGATCAATCGCGGGAGAATGTTGATCCATCACGGCACGAATCTTGATCATCGGTTCGACCAATTGTTCGGGCGCCAGGATGTAGCCCAGTCGCAAGGAGGGGTAGAGGATCTTGCTCATTGTGCCCGCGTAGATAACACGACCCGCGTTATCAAGTCCCTGCAGGCAGGGGAGTGGGGGACCGGTATACCGAAATTCGGAGTTATGATCGTCCTCGAAAATGTAAGCATCGCAGGCGCGCGCAAAATCGATTAGGGCCGTTCTTCGCGAAAGACTCATCGTCATGCCGAGTGGGAATTGATGAGAGGGAGTGACGTAAATTATTTTCGGCGAACGCTGTCTCGACGACCGCGCAATGGTGATTCCTTCTCGGTCAACAGGCCGTGGCACGACGGTCGCGCCGGCGAAGCCAAATGCTCGGCGAGCCTGGTAAAATCCCGGATCTTCGATCCAGGCAACCTCACCCCGATTTACGAGCGCCATCGCACTGATCATCATCGCCTGCTGGGTGCCAGCGGTAATGATGATCTGGTCTGGATGACAACGCGCACCTCGGTAATCGCATAAATAAGTGGCGAGCGCTTTGCGCAGATCGGGATCGCCACGGCTGGAGGCATATTGAAGCAGATGCGCCCCTTTTTTTGCGAGGACTTCTGCTCTGAGTCGTTCCCATATTGCGATCGGAAATTCGTCCAACGCTGCGACGGCTGGGACGAAAGTGACGCCGGGCGGGCCGGCGATTCCAAAATCGAACTGTTTTCCCGCCCGATGATCCGGAATACCTCTTACTCGATCGGACAGACGGGGTGGCCTTTCTACGTGTGCCTCTGCCTTTACCGTTTGCGCGCTCAGGAAAGTCTCGGGCAACGGCTCGGCGACGAACGTCCCGGATCCGATTTTCGATTGAAGATAACCTTCCGAATGAAGTCTCGAAAAAGCGATATTTACGGTGAACCGTGAAACTCCCAGGTCGACTGCAAGCTCACGAGAGGAGGGAAGTCGGGAAGAATTGTTGTTGAAGGTTGCCGAAATCAATTCATCGCGAATCTGCCGGTAAAGTTGTTCATGGAGCGGCTCCCCGGAAGCGCGGTCGAGCTGAATCATTTCAAAAGCCATGATCGAATGGCGTCGGCGCGGGTTCTTACCGGGTTTTTTAGCTGACACTTTTTTCACGATTCAAGAGTGGTTTTGTGGTGATTAAACCAGTTGCCGGTAACCGCAAGTTCCCATCGAAGTGGTCTGGCCATTTCGCTCAGAGTGGACCGTTGACACTTTACCAAGCGCCAGGAGCTTTTCTCAAATGCAAACTCAGACTCCCTGCAGTGATCACATCAAGACGGAAGGCCTGGTTTATTTTGCGCGGATGCTTGATAAGATTCGGCTAAAAGCCCGGGGTGAATTGCCGCCGGACTATTTTACCGGCGTCGATGAAGATCCGACCATGTTCGACGCGCGTTGCACGAGATTTCTCGGCGTAAACTACGATGAGCTTGTCCAACGAACGCTTCAAGGCGGATCAGATGAGGAAATTCTCGAATGGTGCTTCGAGCGCGGCAGGAGGCCTGGCGACGAGGAAATCTCGATTTGGAACGCGTTTCTCATGAAGCGTGGCTGGCGAGATGACGCGAGCGCCGACCTACAGGCGGCCAAAGAACGATCAGGTTTCGGCGATCGTGACGACATCCAAACGTGGGTGGATCTCCATGACGCTGAGGAAGGGCGAAAACCAGCGACAGTATTCGCGTCTTAGGCGGAAGCCGCGATTTTCGTGATGCGCCCTTTGTCACTTACTCTCGGGATACTTGTGATGATTGCAGCGGTAAACCAGGCCCGATCTTCGGTCGATGATGAAAAGGCAGTAGCCACGCTCGACACTGAATACCAAGAAGCGGTGAAGAAAAACGATGCAGCCACCATGGCTCGCATCTTAGCTGATGACTTTGTGTTAGTAACAGGCCTCGGCAAGACGTATACAAAGGCCAATCTTCTGGATGAAGCGCGCAGTGGCCGCGTGGTTTATGAGCGTCAGGAGGACAGCAACCAAAAAGTGCGTGTCTGGGGCGATACGGCAGTGGTAACTGCTCTGTTGTGGGCAAAGGGAACGAATAGCGGCGAAGCGTTCGATTATAAACTTTGGTTTAGCGATACCTACGTCCGCACGCCCAATGGATGGCGCTATGTCTTTGCCCAGGCTTCGACGCGCCTGCCGAATACGCCTTGATCCGCGTAATTTGAATTGAAGCCAGTGAGACGTTTCAAGAGTTGCCGCCAGCATTGGTAAATGACTGCCCTGACATCACTGGCTCATTCGTCGCACGGTTGAAAGAACGAAACTGAATGCCCAACACATGTGCCTTATGAAAATTCGCTCGATTCACCTGGTGATTGTCCTGCAACTGACCCTGTTGTCTGCGACGGCAAACGAATCACCACCACCGCCAGCGCGTGACGGTCCTCACGATTTCGATTTTCTCATTGGTAACTTGAAAGCTCACGTGCGGCGCCTTCCTGATCGGCTTGTTGGTTCCAATGCCTGGATCGAATATGACGGCATCTCAAATCATAAGAAGCTTCTTGACAGCAACGCGAACTTTGAAGAGTTCGCGGTCGACAATCGGGAGAAACACCTGCACATCAAGGCTCAAACACTCAGATTGTACAATCCTGATTTGCATCAGTGGAGTATTTATCTTTTGGATCTGGATAAGGGCGTTCTTAGCGTTCCACCGGTGGTGGGCGAATTTCGTGGGAACCGCGGCGAGTTCTACGACCAGGAACAATATAAAGGACGGGCGATCGTCGTGCGCTACCTGTGGCTGAATATCTCGCCCAAGTCGGCCAGGATGGAACAGGCGTTTTCGGCCGATGGCGGGAAAACGTGGGAGACAAACTGGGTCTGCGATCTAACTCGATAGGCAATTGGACCGTTTATAAATGTCGAGACCTATGACCTGTACACCAACGACCCTCGCGGGGCCGGGCAGTTTGATCCCGGCGGTGTTATCGTCGAAATAGCAAAAGTAAGTCTAATCGGGATACAACTATGAAGACTGCGGCGCTCATGATTCTTCTCGCTATGGCGGCCTGCCAATTCTCACTCGCCCAAACGGACGCTGAAAAGGACGTGCTCCAGTTTGAGCGCGATGCATGCAAAGCGTTTCTCGATGCTGATCCTGCGGCGCTTGAGCGCGTGTTGACACCAGATTTCACGCTCACGTTATCGAACGGCGAAGTAAGCGCTCGCGCGGATGAGATCAGCGAGTTGCGCAGCGGAAAAGTGCATTACGATGTTTTCGAGAATTACGATATGAAAGCGCGCCTGTACGGCGACGACATCGCGGTTGTTCTCGGAAAGACGCGGGTGAAAGGAACAGCAGAAGGCAAGCCGTTCGATCGCGTTGTGCAGTTTACTGATACGCTGATCAAGCGTGATGGGCGATGGCAGGTTGCCGCGGGGCATGTTTCACGGCTCGAAAAATAAGGCGCAAAACTTTCGCCGATTCATCGAAAGCAATGAGCCGCGTGCGCCCCGGGGAAGGACATTTGTCTCGGTTCTTGATTTCTGCCTGCCTCATCCGGTCTCGCAAAAATGCCGGATGTCGACTTTGTGAATCGTCATCCGGCATTGCAGTCGATGTGCAGCAAAGACTGAATTGTGCGTTACCGTGATCTCCTTCGAAGCTCTGGTTTCTTTCGATTCCAAAGTCTTCACGGCATGTCCGTTTGGATGATCAATTGATTCACCCAAAGGATTTAGCCGTCGACCTACTCGAGAAATCTGACATCAGAAATCTGACATCCGATCTCCGAATTACTCCTTAGAAAGGAGGTGATCCAGCCGCAGGTTCCCCTACGGCTACCTTGTTACGACTTCATCCCAGTTACCGCTCATAGCGTAGGACACTGCTTCCCTTGCGGGTTGGCACATGTACTTCGGCTACAAGCGACTTCCATGATGTGACGGGCGGTGTGTACAAGGCCCGGGAACGTATTCACGGCGTCGTAGCTGATACGCCATTACTAGCGATTCCGGCTTCATGAAGTCGAGTTGCAGACTTCAATCTGAACTGGGCCCAGTTTTAGTGATTTCCTCCACCTCGCGGTCTTGGATCGTTTTGTACTGGGCATTGTAGTACGTGTGCAGCCCAGGCCGTAAGGGCCATACTGACTTGACGTCGTCCCCACCTTCCTCCCCGTTAGAGCGGGGCAGTCTGAACAGAGTGCTCGGAGCTCTCGCTCCGGTGGCAACAGTTCACAGGGGTTGCGCTCGTTGCGGGACTTAACCCAACATCTCACGACACGAGCTGACGACAGCCATGCAGCACCTGTGCAAATTGTCCCTTTCGGGACTCGCTGGCTTTCACCAACTTAGAGATGCATG
>DASREQ010000004.1:0-9143 GCA_035651975.1 Candidatus Udaeobacter sp. | reverse complement strand
TAGCGCGTGCGTCTCCCTTGCGAGTTTGTTGGGCCGCAGGCGGGACGCATGCGCTACTTCATCGAACATTTTCGCATCGGCGATAATTGCGTGTTTGATGATCTCCGCGAATCCCTGATTGAACTCGCGGCGAGGCAACGTTTTCAAAACATCCAGATCATCAATTACGAGCGACGGTTGGTGGAAGGTGCCGATGAGATTCTTTCCATCAGCGGTGTTCACTCCCGTCTTTCCGCCAATTGAGCTATCCACCATCGCAAGCAACGTCGTAGGGATTTGGATATGAGGAATGCCGCGATGATAAATCGCCGCGACAAACCCGGAGATATCACCGATCACGCCGCCCCCGAGACCGATGACAAATGACTGGCGATCCAATCCGGCGGCGATCATCTGTTCGCAAATTGCGCCGACTTGCTTGAGCGTCTTCGATTTCTCACCAGCCGGAATCGTAATCGACACGGGCGCAAATCCGACGGCCGTTAAACTTCGTTTGACTCGGTCGCCGAAACGCCCCGCAACGTTGTTGTCTGAAATAATTGCGCAGGGTGAGTGGCCCAGCCTTTTCGCAACCGCCAATCCAACTTCCTCCAGAGAGCCAGGAGCCACTATCACTTCGTATGTCTCGCCGTCAGCGCAAGCTATCTTCGCCGTCACCAGTCAGGGATTACAGGGGTCCGGGTGCCAACGAGAAGAGACGGTGCAGCATGCACACCCCGGATCAGGGGCATCGCTGATAAACGTGCTCCAAGGCAGGCTCTCGACATGGAGATCGGCCATGCAGGCATTGATTCGGGTGCGGCTGTTCTGCGTGCCGCCAATAGCAGTTCCGCCCGGCGTGCTTGCGGCCTGATTAACTTTGACGCCTGGAGCGGTGGAGGTCGCCGAGCCTTGGAATCTGACGACATTGGAATCGTCCTGCGCCGGCGCGAACAGTATGAAGTCCGTGGGCTTCGTAATTTTCGTGACCGTTATTGGATTGCCGCCCGGGTAAATATTGGCGTTGACGCCGTAGCTGATCGGCGAAACCGGCGTTCCCGTGCCAGCTTCCGAGGAGGCCCGCTTGTCGAAAGGCGACTGGAAACCGCGCCACGCAGAGAAGTATTTTGGATTTAATTGCGACATCCATGATGTCGCGGGCGAAAACAGCAGGCCGTCGCTGTCATTCATGTAAGTCTGTGTCGCGAGTCCGATCTGCCTCAGGTTACTGAGGTCCTTTGTCGCTTTGGCGCGCTCGGAAATGCTCGTGTACATCGGGTAGACCAGCGACATGAGAATCGCGATCACCGCCAGCACGACGATTAACTCGATCAATGTGAAGGCGCGCGAAAAACTGAAGTTCCGAGACATGGGTCTGCTCAATTCGCAACCGATGATATCGGTCGTGGCCGTCGAGCGAAAGCGAAAAAGAACTGCGCATACGGAAGTTGCTTGACAATACACTTTCCAGTTTGTGTATGTAGAACATGCCAGACGAAGTGCCCACTCAACCTCCGCCTCCGTCGCCCGGTCCCGAACCCGGGACGACCCCAAAATCCGGATCGACCGGTTTACCCTCCAATGTGGCTGCAGCCATCGCCTGCATTCCATTGATCGGCGGTATCATTTTTTATATCCTCGAAAAGCACGATAGCTTTGTGCGCTTTTACGCGATGCAATCGATCATCTTTGGTTGCGCGTGGTTTCTCTTTAACATTGTTTCCGCAGTGGTGCATGCGGTGTTTGGGGCAATTCCGGGTATCGGCGGGATTTTGGTATTTTTCTGGGCAATCGTCGCCGCGCTGGTTCATCTCGTCTTTCTGGTGATCATGATCATTACCATGGTAAAGGCGTTCACGGGGGTCCGCTGGGATATTCCCTACATTGGTCCGGTCGCTCGGAAACAGGTGGAAGGCGCTTAAGCTGTAGCCCCTTCGTTGTGCGAAGCGCAGCGCCGCCCAGAGGTCGGCGGCTGCAAACGTCAATACCCTCCCAGCAATTTCACAACGACTTCGGTTAAGACCAGCTCGTGATCAAGCTGCGTCGTCACCAATTGAACATTTGCATCGAGACACGCTCGCATGGCTTGTATTAATTGGGTCGTTCCAAACCGGCCTGCCTGTTGTGCGGCAATGCCGAGCGCGTAGGCGTTGACCGAGCCATCTTTTTTGCGCGGTAAATGATTGGTTGCTTCGGCGGGCAGCCGGTTGATTGCCGAGATGAACTGGAACGGAGAATGCGGCCGTGGCAGGCGATATCGTTCCATCAAATCTTTGGCGAGCAGCAAATTGCGGATCGTAGGAACGATCGCCACCAGCAAAATGCCGATGGCGCTTTCGCCTTGATCTAATAAACCCCGGACCAGCTTAAGCGATAGTTGAAGATCACGTGCCGCCAGTGCATTAGCCAACTCGAAAATGACACCGGCGCGCGAAAGCGGCACTAACTCGCGGACGAGATCCACGCGAACCGCTCGATCCTTATCCAGGAAAGTATCGATCTTCTCCAGTTCGTTATCGATCTGTCGCGTATCGCCACCGGTCAGCAGCACAAAAAGATCAAGTGCGTCGTCATCGAATTGGAGTTTCCTTTTCCCTGCGCGCTGCTGAACCAACTCAAGTGCTTCTTCTTCCCAGCCGCTGCGGCCGGAGTCGAGCCGGTCAAAAACCTGCACCTCCGCTCGCTTGAGCAGCGTTTTGTAAAAAGAACGGCGTTTATCCACGTCAGTGGCACTCAATAAAAGTGTGATACCCGGACCGAAACCGCTGTCGATTGACTCGGACAATTCTTCCAGGGCTGATTGCACGGCGGCCGAGCGCGCTTTTGGATCGTCGCCCAGAAAATTAATGTTCTTTAGCCAGACCACTTTCGCGCTGCCAAAAAAAGGCAGTGTTTGCAGCGCCTCGATTGCCGATCTTACTCGCGTTTCGGCCTGGTCGGCGTTATCGGTAGCTCCGTCAATAACTTCTAATCCGAAATCCCCGGCGCCAGGTGGGGTCAGATTAGATGCAAGCTCCGCGGCGACGCGTTTCACTTCCGCTTCGTCGGAACCGAGGACGGCGTATATGTTTGCGCTTGCCGCTTTTGTTTTTGCTTTCGGCATTGCGATTTCATCGCATGCAGCACGAACGCGGGCAAGGTGGATTGGGTAGGGCACGCTTCCCGCGTGCTGGCCAGCGCGTCCTCCCGAATCGCGGACTTTTACTGAAATTTTTCCGCCGCGTCTCGCAAACGAATTCGAGGGAAAGACTGTTTCGGCGACGCCGAAACCAACTCGCTGCGACGACCGCTACCCCTATTCGCCTGCAGCGCGCTGCACCGCTGCTCGTGCGTATTCGCGATTCAGCTTGGCAATGAAGCTGGCACTAATCTCGGCTGGGCAAACCGCCTCACATTCGTAGGTGTTGGTGCAATTGCCGAATCCTTCTGCATCCATCACGTTGACCATTCGCAGCACCCGACTCTCTCGTTCCGGATGCCCCTGTGGCAAGAGAGATAGATGCGAAACCTTTGCAGACGCGAAAAGCATCACCGATCCGTTCGGACATGCCGCTGCGCATGCGCCGCATCCGATGCAGGCTGCCGCTTCCATTGCCAAGTCGGCATCGTGCTTGGGAATTGGGATTGAGTTCGCTTCAGGTGCGGAGCCTGCGCGCGCGGAAATGAATCCACCGGCTTGCACAATGCGATCCAGCGCGCTGCGATCGACTACCAGATCTTTCACAAGCGGGAATGATCCTACGCGAAAAGGCTCGACGGTGATCGTCGCGGCGTCGCGAAACTTTCTCATGTAAAGCTCGCACACCGCGCCAGGATGATCCGGGCCGTGTGGTTCACCGTTGATAGTGAGCGAGCACGTGCCGCAAATGCCTTCGCGGCAATCGGAGTCGAACGCGATTGGTTCCTTGCCGCCCTTGATCAAAGTCTCATTGAGAATGTCGAGCATTTCGAGAAACGACGTGTTCGGCGAAATGTCGCGCACTTCGTAATCGATGAGTTTGCCTCGCGTCTTTGCATTTGGCTGGCGCCAAATTCGCAAGCGGAAGTTCATAGTTGAGAGTTGGATAGTTGATAGTTTCACCGAAGAACGCCCTATCATGTTAGATTAAACCCAACGATTTCCGCAGTCCGCTTACATGCGACCGATTTCATCGACTGCCGAGTGGAGTGCGCGAAAGCTTTCTTCGGTTAGAAATCCTTGTCGTCGTCCGATGAAAGATTGGGAGACAACCTCGAAGACGGAACCGGTCGCTATTTCGATGAATCGCCCAAAATCGGTTTGCGACATTCGAGACGTTCCTTCGGCAATGTCGGAGGAGAGTAACATGGCAGCACGGCGCATCTGGTTGGTCAGACCAAAGCGTTCATCCGGGGAAAAATTACGCGTGTGATTGTAAACGAGATCGGCGAAATCGATCGCCTTTTGCCAGACGTCTAATTTTTCGAAGTTAAACATGGCTACACTGGACATCTATCGACTATCAACTCTCAACTAAAAAACTACTTATAACTCCTTTGTGTCAGATGCACGGTTTCGAAATGCAGCGGCTCGCGATGCAATTTCGGCGGCTGTCCATCGCTTTGAAATTCCCAGGCGAACACGGCGGCGTGGTTTTCGTCGTCGCGTAGTGCTTCCCCTTCCGCTGTTTGATGTTCTTCTCGAAAATGCGCGCCCGCCGATTCGTCGCGCTCCAGCGCGTCGATACACATCAGCTCGGCGAATTCCAGGAAATCGGCAACGCGTCCCGCGCGTTCGAGCGATTGGTTGAGGTCATCCCCGTCCCCCGGCACTCGTACCTCGTGCCAGAATTGTTCTCGCAGTTCGGGAATTTTTTTGAGCGCTTCGCGCAATCCCTTTTCATGCCGCGACATTCCGCATTTGTCCCAGAGAAGCAGGCCAAGCTCGCGATGGAACGAGTCGACCGAACGAGTGCCATTAATGCTGAGGAGCTTATCAATCCTGGCGCGAACACTTTGGTCTACCTCCCGGAACTCACCAGAATCCGGCGACGGCCGTTTCCCCATCTGGCCGGCCAGGTAATTGGGCAGTGTGTTAGGCAAAACGAAATAACCATCGGCCAAGCCTTGCATAAGAGCGCTGGCACCTAGGCGGTTGGCGCCATGGTCGGAAAAATTTGCTTCACCGATCACAAACAATCCGGGCACGTTGCTCATCAGGTCGTAATCGACCCATAGCCCGCCCATCGTGTAGTGCACGGCGGGGTAAATCCGCATCGGCAATTTGTAGGCATCTTCGCCGGTAATCTTTTCGTAGACCTCAAACAGATTTCCGTAGCGCTCCCGGATTACGTCTTCTCCCAGGCGCTTGATTGCGTCGGCAAAATCGAGATAGACGCCGCGACCTCCCGGACCAACGCCGCGGCCTTCGTCGCAAACTTCCTTTGCCGCGCGCGACGAGATATCACGCGGCGAAAGATTGCCGTAGCTCGGATATTTTCGCTCGAGGTAGTAGTCGCGATCCGATTCCGGAATTTCGCCGGGCGGTTTTTCGCGATCTTCCTTGCGCTTCGGTACCCAAACGCGTCCATCGTTCCGCAGCGACTCGGACATAAGCGTGAGCTTGGATTGATGCTCGCCACTGACCGGAATGCACGTGGGATGAATCTGGGTGAACGCCGGGTTCGCGAAGAGCGCGCCTCTTTTGTAGGCGCGATACGTGGCCGTGACGTTGCAGCCGCGCGCGTTAGTCGAGAGATAAAAAACGTTTCCATATCCACCAGTGGCGAGCACGACAGCATCCGCAACATGCCTGTCGATTTTTCCCGAACACAGATTGCGAGTAATGATTCCCTTGGCATGTCCCTCGACGATCACCAGGTCGAGCATTTCCGTCTGCGGAAACATTTGCACGGTGCCGGCGGCGATTTGACGGCAAAGCGCCTGGTAGCAGCCGAGCAGAAGCTGCTGACCCGTCTGCCCTCGCGCGTAGAAGGTCCGCGACACTTGCGCGCCGCCAAAAGAGCGGTTGGCTAACAGTCCGCCATATTCACGGGCAAACGGCACGCCCTGTGCGACGCATTGGTCGATGATGTTATTACTGATCTCAGCGAGGCGATACACGTTCGCCTCGCGCGAGCGAAAATCGCCACCTTTGATCGTGTCGTAAAACAATCGGTAAACGCTGTCGCCGTCGTTCTGGTAATTTTTCGCTGCGTTGATCCCGCCCTGTGCTGCAATCGAGTGCGCGCGTCGCGCCGAATCCTGGAAGCAAAAACATTTTACTCTATAACCCAGTTCCCCCAGCGTCGCCGCCGCAGACCCACCGGCCAAACCACTCCCTACGACGATGATCTCGAATTTTCGCCGATTGTTCGGGCTAACTAACCGTGAATGGTCGAGGTGGTTTCGCCATTTCTGGGCAAGGGGACCCGGTGGAACCTTGGCGTGGAACCTTCCAATCATAGCTGTTTCCAAAACTTGAAATTCGAATCCCGAAATCCGAAACAAACCACAGAATGATAAAATCCGAATGACGAAGCTCGAAGGAATGACGATTCATCATCATGGCCCCTTTTGTCATTCGAGCGTCGTGCTTCCTTCGTCATTCGACATTCGTGCTTCGTCATTTTCCAATTCACAATTGTTGCGCCGGTTTGATGAGTCCAAGCAGGATGGCAACCGGGATGGAGGTATAGCCGACGAACATGAGCCATGCGAAGATTCGGCCGCCCAAAGCGAGGCGCGGCGTCAGTTTCTTATCATTTAATCCGAGCGATTGGAAGAAACTGGATGATCCATGGCTTAAATGAAGCGCCAGCAGAAACAGCCCGAGCACGTAAAACCCGGAGACAAGGTAATTTTGGAAACCGTAGACCATCATTGAATAAACGTCGTAATGACCAAGAGGATCAGGCTTGAGTAATGCAAAGCGCGGATCGGTTTTGCGGAAAGTGAAATGCGCAAGATGATAAGCGATAAACGCGAACACGATCAGTCCACTCATCACCATGTGGCGCGAAGCGAACGTTGCCTTGACGTAGGTCTTGTCGATGTACGGCTCAGGCCGGGCGCGCCGATTTTCAATGGCCAATTGGATGGTCACGTAGATGTGAATGAGGACCGTGGCCAGCAGAAAAAGTCGGATCAACCAAAGCAGCGGACCGAGATCGTGCAGGTGCTGCGAGTAGCCGTTGATCCAATCCGGGCCAATAAAAATCTGCAAATTTCCGAGCAAATGTCCGATCACGAAAAGGATCAGGATGATGCCCGTGATCGCAACGATCATTTTTTTCCCAACCGACGAGCGATAAAAAGCTGCTAAAACATTCACGGTACAAACATCTTACAGGAACAGTGGAACGCGTTCTCCCCGACGCATTGCCAGATCAAATCCGGCTTTCCGCGGATTTCAGATTATGGAGGCTGGTTGGAGCGTCAAGCCATAGCGATTGCTGTGTGAGGCGCAGCGCCAGGGTATTTGCCTTGCGATACTTCGCGTAAGACGTTTCTAATGTGATGGCCGAGGACGAAAAAAGGCTGACGATTAACGAGATCTATCACTCCATCCAAGGCGAAAGCACCTGGACGGGGCAGCCCTGTGTGTTCGTGCGGCTGACGTTCTGCAATCTGCGCTGCAACTATTGCGATACCGATTACGCCTTCTACGAGGGAAGAAAACAAACTCTGAACGAGATTGTAGATACAGTTACGGGGTTCCGCTGTGCTTTGGTCGAGATCACCGGTGGGGAGCCGTTGCTTCAGAAAAACGTGCTGCCGTTGATGTCGATGTTGTGCGATGCGGGCTACACGGTATTGCTCGAGACAAGTGGCGCACACGATATCTCGAAAGTTGATCCCCGCGTCCATCGAATCATGGATTTGAAAACACCGGGTAGCGGTGAAGTGGACAAGAATCTTTGGTCGAACATCGATCATCTCACCCTGCGTGACGAGGTGAAATTTGTGATGGGATCGCGTGAGGATTACGAATGGTCGCGCGACAAGGTCGAGCGCTACGACCTTGCTTCGCGCTGTCACGCCGTACTATTCTCGCCGATTTTCGGCAGGATTGATCCGCGCGAGATCGTGGAATGGATTTTAGCCGACAAACTAAATGTTCGTTTTCAACTTCAGATGCATAAATTTATCTGGAGCCCCACGCAGCGGAGTGTATGAACGCAAGATGGGGAGTTTGTAGCATTGCCGCCCGGATGAGGACCTCCCAAGCGATTACATTGGCGTTCTGGGTCGTCTCTTCAATTATTCCGTTCTCATCGGGTGCTGCAGCTCAGCAAGAAGAGAGGGCAACTCCACCAAGCCAAAGCAGTCCAGTCCCTGAAATGGAAAGGCTTGCCAAAGCGTTGGTGGGCGATTGGAATACAACGGAGACGATGGAGCGGGGAGATTTGTTCCCCAATGGAGGATCGCGCCAAGGCGTCGTCCATGTGAGACTGGGCGCTGGCGGGACGACATTGATTTACGAAGTCCATTCTGACGGCTCAGCCGGAAAACTCGATGGCATGCTGGTTATCTGGTGGGACAAAGACGCGAACCTTTATCGCGTTTTCGTCTGTTTCAACAACCCCAGGCATCCTTGCGAGATGCGCGGCACTGCCCATTGGGAAGGCGACTTATTTGTGAACGATTACGAGGAAACCGTTAAGGGGAGCAAGACCCCATGGCGAGATACATTTACGTTTACGCCAACCTCACATACTTTGGTGGCTGCCATGAAAGCAGGTAACGGAACGATGCAAACGCAGATCACGACCAAGGCGACTCGGGGTCATGCCGTGTGGTGATCGCATTGCTCTGTCGGCAGTTGTCTCAAATTCTGCGGTCATCCCAAGTCGCGAAATCGGCGAATCCTCTGACGATACTTGATGGTCGTCCAAGATAGTGTGCGTAATCTTCCGGGCTTTGAGAGGTCCCTCCCCAGCCACTTGAGGCCAGCGAAAACTCATATCTCGAAAGAACCGAATCAAGTAGCTGGGTCGTGACAGAGCGCGAGAGGCGGTGCAGGTTTCATTCACGTTTATGCGAGCTCGATTAACGAAGGATTTCACCTTTGAAGCGGCGCAGACTTTGCCCAATGCGCCGGAAGGCCATAAATGCCGGGGTGTGCATGGACACAGCTTCAAGGTTGAAGTTTCAGTGGAAGGGGATGTCGATCCAAATGCAGGATGGATTTACGATCACGCAAG
>DASREQ010000003.1:0-31786 GCA_035651975.1 Candidatus Udaeobacter sp. | reverse complement strand
ATGCCCTGGCAACAGCCGACCTGAGTCGCGTGGAATTGCTTCACCCAATCGATGGCTGGCATGCTTCGGTTGAAGGCCACAACGTTCTCGCAGAAGCAGCGTTTCGAGATCTCGGACCAAGTTTGGAATTTCTTGAAATCAGGTGATTCTGATTAAGACCGTGCTTTAGCGCGGTGTCTCCTCAGCGATTCAAGTCTGGAAGCCGTATCGCATAGCACACCGGCTGAAGCGGAGTGTAAATGAGACCCGAGGGCTTTCCCACGGGGTGTGCGATTACAAATCGCCGCGTTCTTTCAATCGTTTAAACGTGTCTCGCAACATGCGGTAACCAAAATGGCCCTGGCGAACGCGCAGCAATTCGGAAGCGCGCCATTTTCGCTGAATCCTCTCGAGCTGTTCGAGCGGCGCGATCGAGTCGAATTCGCCTGCAACAAACAATACCCGCGCCGGGTCGCATGCCGGCACGTTGTGGATCGGAGAGCTCAGATGGAAATGCCGGGCGACGAGACACGGCTCGATATTTGCACTCCGCAGTTCGCGGCGGATCGACCGCGCTGCAGGGCTCTCCCAGATTGCATGCTCGATATTTACGATCGGGGCCATCAAGGCGGCGAAACGCAGCTCGCGCTCCACCATCGCAAGTAACGCCCCAATCCATCCACCGTAACTGGTGGCAAGCACGCCGAACTCGCCAGAGCCGCGTGTGCGTAATGCGCTGATCAATTGGCGCAGCTCCATTACACCTTGCCTCAACGCTTCCGCGTTGCGGATAAGATTGCAGGTGATCGCAAGCTCGCCGTTCCAATAGCCGCGCGGAACACGCGAGTAATGGTATGGCAGGTGGACAAAACATGCGTTCCAGCCAAGCTCGTTGAATCGCTCTGCGCAACGTCGGTAGCCAGCGCAGTTCGCCGACATCAACGCGTGCAGAATAAGAACCGTTGGCGCATCGCGGCCGCGTTGAGACGGAAAGAAATCTGCGCGCGCTATATTGTTTGCTGGAAATTGGGTCTCGATCGGACTGCGCCATGTGATAGTCGCGTGACCGTTTTTGAGCGCTTCGACAAGGTCACTATCGGGGGGCGACGCATAATACTGGTGGGCGTTAAGGCGCTCGCATTGCTCCACGTAGCGCTCCATCTGTGCTCGGCTATGTCCATTTAGCCGGTGACGTCTATGAAGGAAATTGATCGATGCACATAGAAATCCATCGATCCCGTTCGCGGCGAAACGGTAAAATCCGTTTCGGTAAATTGTGCGGCAACCGCTCCGGTTGCCAGATGGAGCGTCGGCAAGGTCGCCGTCGCGACCGCTTGCCCTACCGCCCTTCATCCGTTGGCGTGGCGGGTGAGGCAAGTCATCCGGCGTCAGGTGGTATGCTTGCTGCAGTTCCGCGTACAGATTTTTGAATGCAGACGCCAGTTCAGATTCAATCCGCTCGCGCGCCTGCAATTTTTTGCAAGCGGCAAAATGCGAGATTGGATTTCCAAATGCGATCCAAATCGGCGTACGCCGAAGCGGAAGCCAACGTCTGGTTGAATAGAGGCGATCACTGCCAAGAATAACGCACGGCAAAATGGGAACGCTGGCGATGTGCGCGAGTGTAGATGCGCCCGGTCGCAGCGGCGCGCCTTCGAGCAGCGATCGCGCGCCGTCGCGAATCCCGCCTTCGGGAAAAAGGCCGACGATGCGGCCCTTTTTCAGCCGCTCGATGGCGGTACGGATAGTTTCGCGATCCGCACGATCTCGATTTACCGGGAACGTATCAATTGCGCGCAAAAGAAAACCCACCACTGGCGGCCGAAAAAATTCTGCCATCGTCATCCAGTCAATTTTCCGATGGATCACCAACGAAATAATGAATGGGTCAAAATGGCTGATATGATTGGCAGCCAGCAAGAATCCGCCGGTTCGATTCGCATTTTCAGGCCAGATTACGTGAACACGCGTGACACCAGCAAGCAGCAATCTTACCAACAGCTTCCCCGTGCGATAAGCGAACAAGTGAAATTGCGAGTGCATTTAAAAGAAGGCAGGTGAGGGCTGGGAAGCCATCATTCCTCGCTTCGCGCTTGAATTCCGGCAAGAGTTTTTTCTCATTGCAGTGTACTTGGGAAGGATGAAGGGCTTTTGATGAGCACGATTGAGCCGTTGGCTCCCGGACAAAACGGAGCGGTTGCGTTCGCCACCACTCGTTGGAGCCTGGTGCTTACCGCGCAAGGCGAATCGCGGGCGGCACGCGAAGCGCTCGAAAAACTTTGCCGCACGTACTAGCGGCCGCTCTACGCTTACGTGCGACAACAAGGCTACAAGCACGAGGAAGCGGAGGATCTTACCCAGGGTTTCTTTGCGACTCTACTGGAGCGGAATGGCTTGGACACCCTCCGCAGGGAGAGGGGACGATTGCGTTCGTTCCTGCTGGTGTCGCTCAAAAATTTTCTGGCCGAAGAGCATCGTCGCACGCTGAGAATCAAGCGAGGAAATGGACAACCACTTATTCCGCTCCGACGCCTTGACCTTCACCTACGGCGACGCAAACTCCAACTGCTACACCTAGGCCTGCTCCTACGCCCAGGCTTCGCCCGACTCCACCGCCACGCCCGACTCCACCTCGATGAACCACCGTCTTGTTGAGCTACGGCATGACAAGTTTGTGATCGGCGAGAAGCAGATAATTGGACCAAATTCGAGATTCAAGTATCCCGATTTCGTGGCAAAAAATGCCCAGTGACGCCGGAGCAGAGGGGAGTGAATTGCGCGTGCCTCGGGCTTTTAAACTCCTTTGGCCCGTCCGCCAACCGAAAGAACTCGTTCCATGACAGATTTTTCAAGCTGATTCCTTTTTGTAACGTGGTATCATAGTTGGCGGTTCCGACACGAGGTTTTGGTTATGAAACCCAGGAGTCCTTCCACGGGCGGTAAAGGGCAATTTCCGTGCACCGACTACTTTTTTCATTCTGGCTTCGGACAATGGCACGGCGGCTATTTTTCACCTTACGACGGAGAAGATCGATACGGAGTCAGAAATTTTTACAATTTAGCGCGCGAATTCCGCATTGAGGCCGCACGGGAGCGTGCCAGGGAAATGGCAGTGTTTGCACTGATTGTTCTGACCTCAGCGTGGCCGGTGCTCTACATGGTGGTCACGGTGGTGAAGCTGCTTAGCAGGGGACGTCCACTCAACCAGTAGCTGGTTCCTGGCGTTCCGCGAAGATTTTCGTTCTCGTTCTCCTGCTCGTCCTTGATTTCGGCGTATCTTCGCGGATGACGACGATTTGGCTACGGGTTCGCCACTCAGCCAGGCCGCAGTTCAACGTTTCGGCGGCCAGAGAAATTCGTCGTGGTATTCAAGCGTCTTTTCCGGGGCAAGGCCGTGGCGGGTGACATTTTCGGTCACGACGCGAGGGATGAGAAAGTTCAGCAAGTAATCTCGACCGCCGGCTTTAGTGCCGCCGCCGCTCATCTTGAATCCGCCAAAGGGATGACGGCCGACGATTGCGCCGGTGCACGGGCGGTTGATGTAAACGTTGCCGGCTTCCAACTGCGCTTTGACACGCTCAATATTGGCCGGGCTGCGCGAGAAAAAGCCACCGGTCAACGCGTAGTCAGTGCCGTTGGCGACTTCGATTGCTTCATCGAGGTCGCGCACCTTGATCACACTCAGCACTGGGCCGAAAATTTCTTCGCGCGCGATTCGCATGTTTGGTTTCACGCCGGTAAAAATCGTGGGCGGAATGAAGTAGCCGTGCGGTGGCACTTCCTTGGCTTGATAAGCGAGTGTCGCCTCGCCTTTGCCAACCTCGATATACTCCAGAATGCGCCGGTAAGCGGCTTCATCAATGACCGGACCGACCACGACGCCCGGTTCTTCGGGATTGCCGACACGCACGCTGGCAGCGGCACCGAGTAAACGTTCCATGACGCGGTCGTGGTTTTCTTCGAGAACGATCAACCGCGAGAGCGCGGAACATTTCTGGCCCTGAAACCCGAACGCCGAATAAATCGAATCGACAATCGCTTCATCCAGATCGGCGTCGGAATCGACGATCATGGCGTTTTTTCCGCCCATCTCGCAAATGACGCGCTTTAGCTCGCGCTGACCTTCGCGCGTTTTGCCGGCGCTCTCCCAAATCCACAGCCCCACCTCGCGCGACCCTGTGAAAGCGATCAAGTCGACATCTTTGTGATCAACCATGTGCGCGCCGATGACCGAGCCTTTGCCGTTGAGAAAATTCAACACGCCAGGCGGCACGCCGGCTTCCTCGTAAATCTCCATCAGCATGGCGCCGATGGTGACCGATTGTTCGGAAGGCTTCATGATCACCGTGTTGCCGGTGACGAGCGCGGCGCTGACCATGCCGCACAAGATCGCCATCGGGAAATTCCACGGCGCGATCACGAGCGCGACGCCGCGCGGCCAGTAATGCTGATAGCTCTCTTCGCCGGGCACGTTTTGCGTGAGCCGGGGCCGGCCTAACAAGCGCATCTGGCGGGCGTAGAAGGTGCAAAAATCGATAGCTTCGGCAATGTCAGCGTCCGCCTGGCCCCACGGCTTGCCAACCTCAAAAACTTCGAGCGCGGACAGCTCGAATCGGCGGCGCTCGAGAATTTCGGCGGCGCGCTCAAGTAATTGACAGCGCTCTTCAAAAGAAGTGCGGCGCCATTTCTCGAACGCCGCACGCGCCGCGGCGACGGCGCGTTCTGATTCGGGAATGTCGGCTTCGGAGGCATATCCGACGATTTGGTCCGGCTGGCTCGGATTGACCGAGGAAAACAGCTTATCGGTCCAGATCTTTTCGCCGTTGATCGTGAGTGGAACTTTGCGCCCCAATTGTTTGCGCTGTTGGTCCAGTGCAGCCCGCATTTTTTTCTGATTCTCGGGCAGGGCGAAGTTCGTTAGGGGCGCATTTTCATAGGGAGCGCTCGGCTGTGTCTTTGGTGTGGTTGTTGTCATATTTATAGTGGTATTTGAGGACGGTAGAACGCTGTTTCGGCTCCGCCGCAAAATTTCGCATGGATCGCGCAGCAGTTCTTCCGTGGGGACGTTCTCGGAAAATTTTGCGCGCAAAAATCCTTCATTCGACGTGTTTTCGAGCAGGCGCCGCACCAGATAGGACATTCCGGGAAGCAGTTCGCCGACCGGGCAATATTCGCGGACGCGATAACCCATTTCCACTAACGCGCGCTTGATTGGCCCGGCCATCCCGTAGAGCAATTGAAACTCAAAGCGGGTGGGGTCGACGCCGGCTTCCTCTGCAAACGCCTGCGCGTGTGCGATGCTCCGAACATTGTGCGACCCGAATGCCGACGTGACCATGGATTCGTTCTCCAGTAGCAAGCGCGTGAGAGTTTCGAAATTCGCATCGCTTTCGGGTTTCTGAAGATAAACCGGACAATCCCAACCGTTCTGGCGCGATTTTGCTGTTTCGTAATCCCAATACGCGCCTTTGACCAGTCGGACTGCGAACCGCGTTCCGCGTGCGCGACCCCACTCAATTAGTTCGCGCAAATCTGCTTCAGAGTCTCGCAAATAGGCTTGAATGACAATTCCGGCACGTGGCCAATCCTTAAACTCTTCCTCGGCGAAAACGGTTTTGAACAATTCGAGAGTAATATTTTTGTGCGCATAGCTTTCCATGTCGAAATTGATGAAAGCGCCCAGCTCTCGGGCACGGCGCAGCAGTGGCCGCAGCTTGGGCGCGAGGTGGGCAATCGCGTCCGCAGGCTCAGCCGGATTTATTTGCGAATGGAGGGCAGAAATTTTGACGGAAAGATTTACAACCGGGAAAAGCTCCGAATTTTTGCCCAGAGGATCGGTCCAATCTTTTGTTTCATGCGCCAGACCCTCCAGTAAATCCAGATAACGCGCCGCATATTCATCGGTCTCGGTTTCATTGACGACGGCCTCTCCCAAGAGATCGACAGTAAATCCAATTTTTTGGCTGCGGCGTTTCCGCAATGTCCGCATCACATCGTTTGGATTTCGTCCCGCGATGAACTGGCGTGCCATTTCGGAAACGTTCCAGCGCAGGATCGGTCCGCTGATCCACGGGACGATGCTCGCCAGGCCAATGCCAGCCCTCAGAAACTGGGAGACCTTTTGCGAATCATGCGCCTCGGCAAAGTATTCCTGGAGATGCTCGACAATTTCGCGTGACGTGCGCAGCGACGGAAGAACATCAACAAAACGGAACAGTTGCAGTTTGAGCTGCTCGTCCCGCATCGAGAGCGCCATTAGTCGCTGATAAAATCCTGCCCTGCTGAAAACGGATTCAGGATGTTTATCGACCAACTCGAAGATGCGCTGTCCGCGCTGCTCGATTTCGCTTTGGAGCGACCTCATTGAACGAAATTAGTTCGCCCCCATGCCTTAAGCAAAGACGGAACAAGACGTCTTCATGGGCCTCAAAAAAAATTTTGCATCCGGACACGCTCAGTTTGCGGTCGACTTCCGAAATGAGGATGAAATTGCTTCAAGCAATTTTGAGGAGCAAGTGGAGGAGATTTGCCTGGCAGACTCCGGAGGCCCAGGGCTCGGATCTGTCAGGCAATCTCTTTTTGTACTGATTGATCGGGCACAGAAACTCGCGTAGCAAAGAGTCATGACCCGGGAGCGCCACGAATTTGCCAGCGATAACACCGCGCCGATCTGCCCGGAGGCGTGGGCTGCATTGAAGGAAGCCAATACGGAGTACGCCGCAGCGTATGGCGAGGACCGTTGGACGGCGCGCGTGTGCGATCGGATCCGTGAAATTTTTGAGGTCGATTGCGACGTTTATTTTGTTTTCACCGGCACGGCGGCGAATGCGTTGGCTCTCGCGCAAATATGTCCGTCGTTTCGCAGCGTTCTCTGCCATCAGAATGCCCACATTCAGACTGATGAATGCGGTGGCCCCGAATTTTTCACTGGAGGATCCAAACTGCTCCTGGTCGGGGGCGGAAACGGCAAGATCGATATTGGCCAGGCCAAAGCGCTGCTGATGCGTCAGAATGAGTTGCACTCGCACAAGCCGGGCGTGATCAGCATTGCACAGGCAACCGAGTTCGGAACGATCTATACCCGGGACGAAATTGCTGCAATCGCTGGCCTGGCGCGTTCATATGAATTGTTTCTGCACATGGATGGCGCGCGTTTCGCCAATGCAGTCGCATCGCTCAACTGCTCGCCGAGAACCATCACATGGGAGGCAGGAGTTGATGCTCTCTGCTGCGGCGGAACAAAAAATGGCACGGCCGCTGGCGAGTTAGTGATATTTTTCAACAAGGAGGTTTCGCGCGAGTTTGAATATCGAGTGAAACAAGCCGGCCAGCTTGGCTCGAAGATGCGCTTCCTGGCTGCAGCGTGGCTGGGAGTTTTGGCTGGAGACGTGTGGCTGCGAAACGCGCGGCATGCCAATCGCGCGGCACGCCGCCTTGCGGAAAACCTGCAACGCAAGGCGAACATCGAGGTTGTATTTCCGGTGGAAGCAAATGCGGTCTTTGCACGGATGGACGATCAACTCGCCCGAAGCCTCCAGGCGCGCGGATGGCGTTTTTACAAATTTATTGAGCCTGATGTTTATCGCCTGATGTGTTCGTGGGCGACCACTGAGACGGATATCGGCGATTTCATTCGTGACGTTACCCTAAATCATTGAACGAATAGCGATCGGTGACATCTGTATGAAGGTAAAATGAATGCGTCTCTGCGAATTTTGATGCTTGCTCCCATCCTGCTTGGCGGGTGCCGGGCGACCGAGGACGTCGCGGCTACTTCTTATCATGTGACCCGCGGCGCAGCGGTAGGCTCTTACAAAGTGGCTCGGGCCGTCGCGGTCGGTTCATACCGTGTTGCCAGTGCTCCGGTCCATTATGCCACCCGAAAGCGAGGCGATGAATCATCAACCATGGTGGGAACGGAAACTCCTTCCGACGTTACGAATCCCGGCCAAACCATTCCACCAGAGATGGCGTCAGCCTCGCAACAGCAACAGCAAATTGAGGCGGAAAGCGGCCAGAGCCGAAGATCGAGTGGAGCTTCGGTTACGTCTCGCAAGGAGACGGCGCACTCATCATCGAGCCTCTCGTCCTCGGGCCGTTCTACTTCATCGACGGCGTTTCCGACAGGAAAGTTGGTTCCCGGCAAACCGGGATATGTCTTCAGCCCATTCGACAAGGAAGGAAGATACGTGGATGTAAGTGGCTTCCCGTCTGGCACCAAAGTGAAAGATCCTTGGACCAATAAGATCTTTCTTGTTCCATAAGTTGTTGCGCATCCGGCGTGGCGCCACACCATCCTCGATTGCCGCGGACTGCAGCGAGTGCTAGGTAATAACATGAGACCTGTATCGGGAATTGCGAGCTGCCTCGTCGCTTGGTCGCTGCTGGCTTTGGCGTCGCAGGGCCTGGCGCAGGTTTATCAGGGGAAAGAACTCGTTAAAGCCGAGCTTCTTGCCGATACGAGCGCGATTGTTCCCGGAAAGCCATTCACGATCGGTTTGCTGCTTCGCATGGCCCCACATTGGCATACGTATTGGGCGTTCTCTGGGGACGCCGGTCTTCCCACTGAATTGAAATGGAAGCAGCCATCGGGCTGGAAAGTTGGCGAGATTCAATGGCCAATTCCCCTGAAAACAATCGATCCGGGCGACATCGAGACATACGGCTACGAAGATGAAGTCCTGCTGATGCAGGAGATCACGCCGCCGCAAAAGCTCGCTGATTCAACGGTAAAGCTTTCAGCTGAGGCGAACTGGCTGGTCTGCGAGAAAATCTGCATTCCTGGGAGCGCAACGCCGCGGTTGGAGTTACCTGTATCGGCAACGAGCCAGCCGGCAAACTCGGAGCTCTTCGCGCGTTACCGGCATTTGTTGCCGCAAAACTGGCCAGCACCGAATGTGGCATCGGCAAACTGGAGTCGGGTTGGACGCGATCTGCGACTAAAGATTACGAGCGAATCGCTAACCAGATATCCGGCACTGGATTTTTTCCCATTGCCGGGACCGGACGTTGTCGTTGGCCATCCAACGGTGGAATCACGAAACAAGACTGAAGTAATTTTTCGAGTTCCAATTGAGTCGTCCGAGAAAAATCTGTCCTCCATGCCGGGCTTGATCGTTTTTTCTCAGCAGTCAAATGGGGCGGACCGTGCGGGGTGGCAAATTTCCGCCGCGCCGTCTGTTTCGGCATCTAACGCAGCGCCTACCCGCGGGGTTTTCACTTTTCTGTTCTTCGGTTTCCTTGGCGGCATCATTTTGAATTTGATGCCCTGCGTGTTGCCGGTGATTTCGCTGAAAATCTTTGGATTTATCCAGCAGGCGGGCCAAAGCCGGCGGAAAGTTTTGCGGAGCGGTATCGCGTTTACGCTTGGAATCTTCGCGTGGTTCCTCGGCCTTGCGCTGCTTCTGATTGCGCTTAAGGGGGGTGGACGCGCCGTGACGTGGGGCGGATTTCAATTCACGAACGCTTATTTCGTTCTTGCGCTCAGCGTGATCGTCTTCGTGTTCGCGCTGAATCTTTTTGGCGTGTTCGAAATTTCGTTGCCGCAAGGCATGACCCGCGGATTGCTTTCAACCACGGAGCGCAAGGACGATTTGGGCTCTTTTTTCCAAGGCGTGTTCGCGACTGTGCTGGCAACGCCCTGCACTGCGCCGTTCCTTGGTACTGCGCTGGGGTTCGCATTTTCCCAATCGTCCGTTGTTATCCTGGCGATGTTCGTTGCGATTGCCGCTGGAATGAGCGCGCCTTATCTGCTTTTAAGCGTTCAGCCCGCCTGGCTGAGATTCCTGCCAAAGCCGGGTCCGTGGATGCTGCATGTGAAACAATTCATGGGCTTTCTGCTTTTGGCCACGCTGCTGTTTCTTCTTTACGTGCTGGGGGCTCAACGCGGCTTGGAAGGAGCGATTTGGGCAAGCTGCTTTCTCCTGGTGATCAGCATCGCCTGCTGGATGAAAGGCGCGTTCGTTCTGCCAACGTCATCAGCAGCAAGGCGAACTGTGGTCTTCATGCTCATGCTTGTTCTCGTGCTGGGGAGCGGAATTTATTTTATCGGCGGCAAATTTCGATCTACCAATGCCGTATTAGCCGATTCGCGGCTTCGCGGCGATTGGCAGGCGTTTACACCGGAGCGGTTGCAAGCGGAGCTGGATCAAGGCCATTCCGTGTTTGTCGATTTTACGGCCGCGTGGTGCATTACCTGCAAATTTAACGAGGCCAATGTTCTTGAGAGTAGCGAGGTGCGAGAGGCGTTTCAGCGTCACGCGATTGTGAAATTGAAAGCAGATTGGACCAATGGCGATCCTGCGATCACAAAATTATTGCAACAGTTTGGCCGGCCCGGCGTTCCGCTGTACGTGCTTTACCCCGGCAAAAGCGAAGAACCGATCGTCTTCCCCGAAGTGCTGACCAAAGGCATGGTCCTGGAAAAACTGCAGAGCGTGGCGCGCAGGGTTGCCGCGCAGTAACTTTCCTGACGTCGAATAATTTGTGACGTCGATAGTAAACTCCAACCCTTTTTTATTCCCCTTCAGCCGCGTTTCTTTCGCCGTCGCCGCGTTCTTTTCCACTCGCGGTTTTACGGATTGTTATCGGCCACTTGTGGTGCAGGCTTAGTCGCCTCAATTTTTTCGCTGACTTTTTGAAGATCCGATGCCAGAGCTTCGATTCGTTTTTCTTGTTCGGTAAGCTTGTCGCGGACGACGAGGGCAGGATTCACCTTTTCCACATCCTCGGCCACGAGCCCCCCTTGCGATGTACCTGCCGGGTCAATCTCCTCCTTGTAACGGAATGCAACAGGGTTAAGTGCGAAGAGCGGGGTCGTTAGCTGTTGTCTTGAAACCCGGCGAGCGATGGTGCCTAGGTAACGCGGTCCAGTTACTCCCTGTTCGAGTCACTCGCAGCAGTCTCCTCTCTGGTAAAGGCGCATGTAATTTTGCCAACGCGTTGAGGACAACGCGTTCCACCTTAGCCAGTGCCTTACCTTGCTCGCGCCTGCGCGGTCATGGGCTTCACTAAATTGCCGGGTCCAGAAAGCCTTCGGGGTTCGTCATTCCCGCCTGAGCCGGCCGCATTGCCAAGTACCTCTTCTTCCGGAGGCAGAAACGGTTTGAAGCGGCTTTTGTCGATAGCTTTCATGAAAGCCTCGTGAGGGGAGACAATGCCCTTGTCCAGCAGCGCCCAAATAGCGTCGTCCATGAATTGCATCCCCTGCGCTTTGCCAGAGACAATCACGTCCTGGAGCTTCTGTGTTGCCCCTTCACGAATGATTGCGGCGACCGCCGGGTTGGAAATCAGAATTTCGTTCACGGCAACTCGCCCGGGGCGGTCTGCCCGTTTCAAAAGTAATTGCGCCACTACGCCGCGGAGCGAGTTGGCGAGCATGGCGCGCGCCTGGGATTGACGGTCGGCGGGAAAGACATCCACCATTCGGTCAACCGTTTTGCGGGCATTGTTTGTGTGTAAAGTGCCGAACACGAGAAGACCGGTCTCAGCGGCGGTGAGGGCCAGAGAAACTGTCTCCAGATCGCGCATCTCTCCCACGAGCACAATGTCGGTGTCCTCGCGTAACGCCGCCTTGAGCCCGGCAGCGAATGAACTCGAATCCGTTGGCACCTCGCGCTGCGTGATAGTGCTTTGCTTGCTGTCATGTACGAACTCGATCGGTTCTTCGATCGTGATGACATGTTTTGCAAAGTTTTGGTTGACGTAGTCGATTAGTGCGGCTTGCGTGGTGGTCTTGCCGGAGCCGGTCGGTCCAGTGACGAGAACCAGGCCGCCACGCGAATGGGCAAACTGTTTTACCACGGGCGGAATCCCCAGGTCTTCGAGCGTAGCAATCTTGGTAGGGATGAGCCGAAAAGTTGCGCCGTAACCGTTTGACTGCTTGAAATAGTTACTGCGGAAACGAGAGGCTTCATCCATTGCGTACGCGAAATCAAGATCTCCGCGTTGTTCAAAGGTTTCCCAGTTACGTGCTCCGCAAATCTCGCTCATCATCTGCACGGCTTCCTCGCGGGAAATAGGCTCGGCACGAATGGCCATGATGTCCCCGTGCACACGCATTTTCGGCGGCTGTCCCTCGGCGAAGTGAAGATCGGATCCACCGTGCTTCACAATCACATTTAAAAACTGATCGAGATAAGCCATGGGTTAATGACAAATGACGAATACTGAATGACGATATGATGACGAAGGTGGAAGGACGAACAGCCGTCTAATGGGATTGCCATGAGCGCTTACCGTCCGGATTTGGTCATTCGGGTTTATTTCATCATTCTTCATTAGTGCTTCGTCATTCTTTCAGGTGTTGTCGCACGATTTGTTTCTGCTCGGCCCGCGCGTAAGCCTCCTGAGCGCTGATCAAGCCGCGCTGACACAGGTCGATCAGAGTATCATCCATTAAGCGCATGCCTTGCTTTTTGCCCGTCTGAATGATGCCCGGTAACATGTATGTCTTGGCTTCTCGAATAACATTCGCCACAGCTGGTGTGTTTGTAAGAATCTCCAAAGCCAGCACGCGCCCGGTGCCATCCTTTTTTGGTATCAGTTGCTGACTGATGACCCCCCGCAACGATTCACTCACCATGACACGGATTTGTTCCTGTTGATGCGGTGGAAACACGTCGAGTAATCGATCGAGTGTGCGGGAAGCACTACTGGTGTGCAGCGTTGCCAAAACGAGGTGACCAGTCTCGGCCGCTGTGATGGCGAGGGAGATCGTTTCCAGGTCACGCATTTCTCCGACCATAATCACGTCAGGATCCTCGCGGAGTGAAGCGCGCAACGCTGTAGCGAAGGAGTCAGTGTGAGTGAATATTTCTCGTTGGGTAACGTGACAGTTTTTCGACCTTAAAACATACTCGATCGGGTCTTCCAGTGTGATGATGTGGTCGCGGCGCTCCATGTTTATCTGCTGCACCATTGCCGCCAACGTCGTCGATTTTCCCGTTCCCACCGAGCCGGTCGTCAGGATCAGCCCGTTCTGATAACGGGTGAGTATCTTCAGATATTCAGGCAACCCAAGTTCGTCCATGGTCCGCACGTGCGTGTTGATCACGCGGAAAACAATTTCGACTCCGAGTCGCTGACGGACCACGCTGGTGCGATAGCGGGCGAACTCGTTTTCATACGCAAAATCCGAGTCGCCACCTTTATTGAGCTCATTCTTATACACATCTGGCATGAAGGCTTCGGCCAGAGCCGCGGTTTCCTCGGCAGTCAGTCGAGGAGCGTCTGGCCAGATAGCCTCCAGGCGCCCATGCAAACGCCATCTTGCCTGCGCGCCCGCGGCCAGATGGATGTCGGACGCGCCGGCCTTTTGGCCGACCTCGAGATAATCATCCACGTGCCGCATCACCTGAGATGTCGCGGGAATATCCGGAGACTTAGCGATCATGGGCGCCTCGGGGAAAAAATTACGCAACCCAGCGGAGCGCGTAAATCCTAAAACGAGCCCGTCCCATGGGATATCGAATTACGGCCTTATGTTTTGCCACGTGATTTTCCCGCGAAATCGATCAGTCGATTTTTCACAAACTGGACAATGACCGGTCGGGCGAGGCTAGCGACGACTTTCAATGCGGCCAATGCAAAGCCAGTTTCGACCAGCTTCTTTTGTGTTTTGCGGGCGCTTTTTGTGTCCACGTAAATTTTCTTCCTCCGCATCGGCGCCAAAGCGATCAGGGTGCCGACCGCGGCTGCAGCTGTGATCCACGAAACCGTTTGCTCCCGGAATGATCTGCGGAATTTCGCGGGGAAATCCAATTCGTGGCGCAGACCACACAAATTGCGCCCGACCCGTTCACGCGAATCCGCGACTTCCGCTCTCAGTTCGTCGATTGATTTGTTGCCTGCAGATTTCTCAGCCATTCACGGTCCTTCTTTAATTCAGCCAAAGTGGCGCGAAAAAACGGCTTGGTGATTCGGCTCCGCGCGATCAGGAGCAGCACCAGTGCGATGATAAAATGCAGCGCAGCGGCGGCGAGCGCTATCCATGGCCATGAAATTCCAGCCAGATGGGCCAGGCCGACAACGGCGCCAGTGATGAGAAAAACGTAGCCCACTGCACACAGGAGCACCGCGAAAATCAAGCAACCGGCGAGTATCAGCACTTGCACTGCGGCCGCTTTTGATTCCTCGGCGAGAAGGACAAAGCGGCTTTCAAAGAACCCCGCAAGTGCGCTTGCGAGCGCGAAAAGATTTTCGAGCAAACCGGCATGCCCCGCAGGATTGCGGGACCGAGAGCTCTCGTTAATCATCTCCGAAAGCTTTCGGAGTTAACGCCGGAAGATCAATCCCAGAACAAAACCGATTCCGAGCGCGGTAAAGATCGCCTTTGTTGGATTTTCGCGCACATATTGCTCAGCATCATCCTGGAATGTGCGGGCGCGATTCCTCGCGTCCCCCCATGCCTGTTCCGCTTTGCCGCGCGCTTCACCCCAGGCTTGCTCGGCCTTGCCTCGGTACTCACCCGCAATCGCGCCGGCCGCCGATTTCAAATCTTCCGCCGCTTTGCGCGCATGTTCCTTACTGCTTTGCAATTTGTTCTGCGCGTTAGCAGCGGTGGGCGTTTGTTGTTCTGATTTATTTTCTTCTGCCATTGGTAATCTCCGGTTGATTTTCGCTCCAACTATCCGCGTGCTTGGCAAATTCGGCAAACGAATCTCGTGGCGAACTTGAGCAGCAGGTCGAAGCCCCGAAGCCTAATCGTTCTTCGAACACTTCGCGGTTTTCGCGTTCTGGAATAAACGGACAAGAATCACTGTTCGCGAAAGATGATGCGCGCCTTTGTCAGATCGTAGGGAGAGAGCTCGACAGAGACTTTATCTCCCGGCACGATCCGGATGAAATGCTTTCGCATCTTACCCGAGATGTGCGCAAGCACATTGCGTTGTCCTGGTAGATCGACCCGAAACATGGTTCCCGGAAGTACCTGGGTTACCGTGCCTTCCGTTACGATCTGGCCTTCCTTCGACACGCTCCGAATATACGCGGGAACCCGCGCCTCTCAAGGCAAGTGCGTTGCCTTCCGATCTCAATCTCAGCGCAGCTGATCCCGGGAGATCGTCGGCAAATATTCACGAAGTTCCTGGCGCTTCCACCAGGCCCCGGTTTGCCGGCGCTCTTCACTGTTTGTAAAACGATAGCGATAAAATATCGCACGGATGTATTGAGGCGGTTTATCCGGGAACGGATTATGCGCGAGCAGTCCAGTCACATCTCGCGATCCCTCCAGAAGCCTCGCGATCAGTCCGACCAGCCACGGATTTTGACGCGGACTTTCCAGAGCGGCAAACCACATCTGCCAATCGAGCCTTGGCTGGTGGGGTGCGCACCAACCGGGTGCGCGTTGTACGTCGCCTGGTTTCCATTTAAACTCATACGGCGCCCAGTCGATGCCATCGGTGCTGCCTTCAATCACAATTTCGCAGCGGTCCTTGGTCATCACCCGAAAGAGTCCGTAGCCGTTCACGAGTCGAAATGCTTCCAGTTGTTCGTAGAAGTTCGCCAGCCACCCTGGCGGGCTGGCCTGCGGCTTAAACGCGCTAAAAATAAGCCACGCGTTAATGGGCAGCGTGACAACAATGACCGCAATTGCCGCGTATCGGCACAGTCGGTTTGCCAGGGCGCGACCGGTCCGAGCCGGACTGGCATTTGGCGCGCCCCTGCACGCATCAAGCCGCGCCACCGTGCTTGTGACCCGACGTCGGAAAATGCCCCGGTGCAGCGAGGCGATTACAGCATCATCAATCAGCAGCAAACACAACGCGATCGTCAGCAGATTGAAGAAGCAATAATTGCCAGTGAGCGCGATTACGATTTGAAGGAAGATCAGTAATCCCGCAGCGATCAAACGCGGGCGTCGCGGTGCCCAGATAAAAAACGGCACGATGATTTCTACTACAAGGCAAAACGCGACTGAAAAATGTTTGAACCACTCCGGGCTTTTGTCTGCCCACCAGGCGAAGATTGTGGGCAACGGTTGCGACCAGTAATGATAATCAAGCGCAGTGAATGCGCTCCAATGAAACGAATCATTCAGCCAACCCCACGAATCGTCGCCGCTGGTCAGCTTCACGACGCCGGACATGAGCATTAGCTTGAAGAGAAGGAGCTTGAGCAAAAACAAACCGGCCCGTGAGACCGGAACAGCTGTAACCGGGGTTGCTGACCCCGGCGTCCAGGTCAGGTCCCTTGGCCATACTTGCCATGGGGCGAGAAAGATCGATAAAAAGCCGGTTTCCAGGAGGAGAACGTCCCATTGAAAGTTGAGAAACACTTGTCCAGCAACGGTGAGTGATAGGTAAAAGACAAAAAGCGCAACAAGGGAAAGCGCGGGAGCGATTCCGAGAATCAAAACCAGCGAAAGAAGAACGCCGCCACCACAAAGGAAATGGAGAAACGCATTGCTCGAGCCGAACCAGCAAAGTGTCGGTAACAGAAAGTAGGCGTCTGGCCCGAGTTGCTGCCGAACTGCCGGGAGAAACTGATTAACCGGCGACATGCCGTTGCTACCAACGAGGCCGTCCACTTGCACCCAAAGAGACACGAACGCGATCAGGTAAACGAGCCCAAGCGCGCGGAGAAACCAGCGTCGCGCCCAAAAATAGGTCGGCGGCCGCACGTCCTTGCCCCAAAGCAATCGAGTAAAGATTGATCCGAGACTGCGATACCGCGCGATGAATTTGTAGGCAGCCTCGGAAATCCCTGCGAAACCAGGCGCATGATTGTAGCTCCACGCCAGCCATTTCCTCGAGGATCGATATCCCAACGAGCGATACACGGCTTCGGCGGCAAAGAAGACTTCGCCATCCGGTCCGATAAACGCCACCGCGCGCTGGAACTGTTCGATTGGAATTTCGGGGAACCGCGCGGCTGCCTCCTGATAAGTCACATAATCCACTTTGCCATCAGTGATTTCGCGCCAACGCTCGATCCACCGCTTGCAAAAATGACACTCGCCATCCCAAATCATGAGAGGCTTTGGCGGCGGATTCGAAACGGAAAGATGTTCGCTTCGCTTCACAAACGCCCAACGTCCAACGCCCAACGTCCAACGTCCAACTCAGAATGCGCCTTATCGCGCATTGAGAGTTGGGCGTTGAGCGTTGGATGTGCTCTAATGGGTAAACTCCGGCCAAACCGGACGATAGAAACATAGATCTCCAGGTCTGTGTGCCCAGCGGGTTTGAAATTCGCTCGAAAGCACAGCGGAGAGGACCTCGCGCTGGGCGCACAGGCCACAGGCCTATGTTCCACTAAACTCCGCCCATACCGGGGCATGATCGGATGGTTCCTTGCCCTCGCGCATTTTAATGTCAATTCCGGCTGCGCTGCAGCGTTTCGCTAGCTTTTCGCTCGCCAGAATCGCGTCGATGCGCAGGCCGCGATTTTTTTCAAACGCGCGCATCTGATAATCCCACCAGCTGAAAAGTTCACCTTCTTTGTGATGAATCCGCAGTGTGTCGCGCAAACCGATTTCGCACAGTTCCTGAAACGAGGCGCGTTCGCCGTCGGAACACATAATGGCGCCGCGCCATAAGTCTGCGTCGTAAACATCGATATCTTCCGGCGCGACGTTGAAATCGCCACACACCACAACATCGTTCGATTTTTCTTTCGCGATGCAATCTCGCAGGCGGCGATACCAATGCATTTTGTATTTATAGGCAGGGGAACCGACTGCCTGTCCGTTCGGCGCGTAGATCGAAAACACCCGTACGAGGCCAATGGTGGCTGCAATCACCCGCGTCTGCGGATCGATGACTTCGTCGCAAAGCGATGGTCGCACAGCCCGCGGCTCAACCTTCGACAGAATCGCGACGCCGTTATACGATTTTTCTCCATGATATGCCGCGTAATAACCGGCCGCCTGTAAAGCAAGCGCAGGAAATTGGTCGTCCGGGCATTTTGTCTCCTGCAAACAAACGATGTCTGGCTCGGTCGCTTCAAGCCAGGCGAATAAACGGTCCTGCCGTTTGCGCAGCGAATTAATGTTCCAAGAGACGATGCGCATTTTCTGTAGCGGCGGTCTATGACCGCCGTATTACTGCCGAGAATCTATCATCGGCGCTCATAGAGCGCCGCTAAGGTTCCACCTCTACACCCGGCTCTGGCACAATCACCTCCGATCGGGGAAGCTCCACCGACAAGGTCGCCCGCATCCACTCAACGGCTGGCGGATCTCCATGCACAAGAACAATCTTTTTGGGTGAAAGTCTTTTTGCGTAATCGATGAGCGCCTCGCGTGTTGCGTGTGCGCTGAACTGAAACTGTTCGATGCTGCAGCGGACGCGTTGAGTCGGTTTGTCAGGATCAAGGGAAACTTCGCCGTTTCTCGCCTCCCGCAGAAGGCCGGCAGGCGATGCTGGATTGGCGTAGCCAACAAAAAAGATCGAGTGCTGCGGATTTTCGATTAATCGATGCGCAAGAACATTCGAGAGTGTTTTTGGAATCATCATCCCGCTGGAGAGCACGTAAATCCGCCCCGGGCGGAGTGGCGCGTCGCGCACTGTTTCGTCGTTCAAAATGAATGGGGCTGCTTCTCGCATTAATTGCAGACCTGGCAATTGCCGGCGACTCATCTGCGCGTGCCGATCGTAGATATCGGTCATTTTTGAGCTGAGACCGCCAATATAAATTGGAAAATCGGGCAGGAGTCTTTCACGACGGAACTTGTAAAGCATTGCCAGGATCTCTTGCGTTTTCCCGAGCGCGAAAACTGGTATGAGTACACACGAGCCGCGCTCAAAAGCGGCGGCGATTGCTTCTGCCAGGCGTCGCTCTTCACCGGCGCGTGTCCAGCCGGTGGGTTTGGCGTGGTCGCCTCGGGTGCATTCCATGATCAAGATATCGACGTTCTCTTCCGGAAAAACTGCCGCTTCCATGATCGTTTGATCGTCGAAATTAACGTCTCCGGTGTAAAAAACCGTTTGCCCTTCCGCGCGTACCAAAATTCCGCTCGAGCCGAGCACGTGTCCTGCATCGAAAAATTCGAATGTCAGCGCGTCTTTTTCGCGTTGAGATGCGCGCTCGCCGGCGATGGAGATTCGTTGACGCAACGGACACCAACGCCAGCGTTCCGATGCGCGATCGGTTTCCCGATGTGTGAAAAGCGGATACAACCCTGCGACGGCGCGCCCAATCTCCCCGCGTTGGCGGGTCATTACGTTAACCGAGTTGTGCAAAAGCACGTTACCGATCTGAGCCGTGGCTTCGGTCATGAAAATGCGTGCGGTTGGAAAGCGCCGCATTAGCACCGGCAATGTGCCGATGTGATCCTGGTGAGCATGCGAAATCAGGATCGCGTCGGTGGCCTGATCTGCGATCGCCTTGAAATTCGGGAGCGCCTCTTCACCGGTATCCTTGGGATGCATTCCGCAATCGAGGACCAGTCGATGGCGGCCCACCTGAAGATAATATGAGTTCGCACCAATCTCGGTGCGGCGCGTCAAGTTAATGAATTTCAAAATGCAGTTTTAATTAGTGCACCTTTCAATTCTTCTATCAGCCGCGCAATTCTCTGAACAGTCACTTTCGCCAGTAGTCTAAACAGTGGCCGGATGAAAGGAGAAAGGCAGCACCGCGATCGTAACAGTCATCTCGATCAAGATATTTGCATCCATATCTTCACTGTCTCTTCGGCGATGGTCGGCGTTTGCCTGACTGTGATTGGGTTAATTCGGGTTGTTATCACCCTTGGAACTGCAGATACCCTGGCAGATGATTTGCTGGCCGTCGATGCGCTGCTATTTCTAATTTCTTGTTTGCTTTCTTACTGGGCACTTCGCTCGCGGAGCCTGCGCAGAATGGATCGCCTTGAGAAAATCGCAGATTGGACCTTTATCGTCGCCATGATCGGGATGGTTGTGGTTTGTGCATTGATCACATATACGATTTCTATACCGCCCAAGTAATTCGCCTGCGAGGGAAGCTCTTCGAAAATCCGCAGCCAGTTCTGCGCAGTCGACTTCCTCGACGCTGAAACTGCGGATTTAAGGTTCCCTGGCTCTCTCGCTCAACCTCGCGAACAGTGCCATTCCAAGGATCAACCTATCTCCTGCGGTCGTGGGGCACCGTTACCAACACGTCCTCCTGCGAGGAGTTACCACCGCTATCGCTGCAGGTGATGGTAATGGTATAGATCCGTCCGTCGCCGTTGCCTTCCCGCTCTGCTCGAAGCAGCACATGATGATCGTCCAACACAATCCAGTCCGGCGATGTATGACCACTTCCGTGGCCAAGGACTGGTTCATTGCTGGTCACACTGAGTGTACAGGAGCCAGGTGGCAACGGACAGTTATCGGTAACATCGTAGCTGACCGTCGCGTTCACCATCCTATGGTTTGGTGGCCATAGGATCGATGGATCTGCTGCGGCACCGGTGATTACTGGAGCTGGGTTAGAAGCCGTCGTAGTTGCTGTCGCAGAGTTGTTAGTTGTGTCAGGATCAGGTGTAAAAGAACTCGCTGTAGCCGTATTGCTTATCGGTGTGCCGTCGGTGACCGAACAATTCACATTAGCTACAAAGGTTATGGTCTCGGATTGACCTGATGCAAGAGATGCAAATGTGACAGTGCGGTTGTTCCCTGAGCCACCACAGACTCCTCCTCCTGTTGAAGCGCACGACACGAAGGTTGTTTCAGGGGGTAGGTTGTCTGTTACGGTAACCGATGTCGCCGTATCCGCCCCGTTGTTGGTTACAGTAACCGTGTAGGTCAGGTCGTTTCCGGCTATCACTGGGTCTGGCGAGCCGCTCTTTGTGAGTGCCAGATCTGCTTCGCCGACGCAGACTCTGAAAAAGATCGGGTCGTGGTTGGCGAAAGGCCGACCAAAGGGAACGCCATTTCCCGTGAAAGCTCCAAAGAAGCAAGTGTCCACCGCCTTCATTTGCATATAGTCTCCCAGCACCCGCTGTCTTGAGTTACCGTTGTCGGTGGCAGAGGAGAGAAAAGTCGACAGCACCTGATCGCTGAAAGTAACGCCCTGATCGCTGCTCTGCGCCAGGTGGGCCGAAAAGATTGGGATGTTGTCTGGCGGGGGAGACGTCCCATCGAAGGTGTAGAAGAAAACGCCGACTACGCCGTTGCTGGCCACTGCAACCGACGGGATGGCGGCTTCTACTTGACCGGTCACGAAGTTTTCTGGTCCTACGGTCACGCCGCCTCCTCCGTCGTCCTGGATCCGGCGAATGGCGAGGCGGTTGTTCCCGGTGCCGGCATCACGATTGCCGTAAACGTAATACACATCCCCGTTGTTTGGATCTACGGCAGCATGGTCCACTCCGCCGAGCAGAGCATTCACGGTACCAAACTTGGGAGTAGGCTGAGTGCTATCGGCGTTGGCCACGATAATCCCACCTGCCATGCCGTTCAGGGTCCAAGTTGCTCCGCCATCTGTGGAGCGGTTAAGCATGTAGTCGATATTTTTCGAACCCCCAACCCCTGGAGCAATGTTCCGCTGGAATAAGCTGTAGACGAAGCCATTTCGCGGGTCCACGGCAAGCCGGTGACCTGGGTTGATGCTACCTGTTGCTGTGCCGGATTGATTATCAACTGTGAAGTTAGGCGGGTTGACACCATACGAGGCGGATACTCGCTCGATGCAGGCGTCACCGACGCAATTAGATCCGTTAGTAAAGTCGTCGTAGGCGGTATATACATTGTCCTGGGCTGGAATCGTCGGGTCTACATTGACCAACAGCCAGGGTTGATCTACGCCTCCGGGCGGCGGTGAATTATTGAAATTTGTAGGCTGCGTAACGCCACCAACAACCAGCCAGTTCCATGCCGCGGCGCTAGCTGGATCTGTCGTTGTACCACTAAAGATATCGCTGATGAGAAAGGTCCCTGACATCTGATTGGCCATTCCGTAATCGATGGCTTGGTCGCAGGGACAGCCACCTGCCGCTATACCGGGTGGAGCAGGGATTGTAAATTGCTTGGTCCAGATATTCCCTCCGTCGGTGGACTGCCAGAGTGGCGCATTGGCCCCCCATCCGCCTGAAAAAGCCGTGACGACAACTTCGTTTGGGTTCGCCGGATTCACTGTGATAGACGTTTCGCCATCGTTGAATGTATCGGTGTTCGTCAGGTTCGGATCGGTATTGTTTACAACGGCATCCACAATAAAAAGCGGTGGTAAAAGCGGAATTGGTCTTATCCCTTTCGGGGCGAAATCCTCACGCACTGCCGGTCGTCTGTAGGGCGTCGTGTCGGGTGGTGCGTCTCGGGTTGATTCTTCGGCTTTTTGTTGTGGATTGTTCTGGCCCTGGGCAATCGCCGTTGTCACAAATGGTGAACTTCCTTTTAACAAAAGTGCCATGCCCGCAATCGCTACGGCTAAGCCTGCCTTTGTTAGTCTTTCCATGGCTTCGATCCTCCTTTATTTGGCCGCGAGATTAGCGGGTTGCGCGCTTGATAGTCTATCGGGGATTTCCCCCGATATTTTCAGCGTCTAATCCCCGATTGAGACGCCATAATGTTCGCAGAGCTACTAACGGTGATTCAACTCAACCCACTCTCGCGCGCCGCGGCGAAGCGCGTCAGCGTCGCGGTAGCCCAACTTGAGCTTGATGTGCTCGTGATAAGTTTCAACGGTTTTAGGGCTGATCCCGAGTTCTTGCGCGATCCGGCTAGTTCCGAGGCCAGCACCCTTCAGCGCAAAGACGTGCAGCTCGCGATCGGTCAGGTTAGGTACCTTGGAATGTATTGTCGGGCGGGCGACGACCTGATGAACCGCGCGCAACGCGATCCGCGGGCTAACATAAAGCTCGCCTGCGAGAACAGTTTCGACGGCACGGATCAACTCTTCCCGTGTGCTGGTTTTCATCCAGTAGCCTGAAGCGCCGGCGCGCAGGGCACGGTCGGCATAAATTTCTTCAGGCCGTCGTGATACAGCTAAAATCCGCGTCTGGGGAAACCGAGCAGCGATTTGCTTGAGAAGAAAAATCCCGTCGTGATGACCAAGGAATGGTTCTATAATCAGTAGATCGGGCTGGTGTTTTTCCATCAACTCGCGCGTAATCCTTACATCGGTTGCGAGTCCGCAAATTACATAGCCCGGATCGCGCTGAATAATCGCAGCAAGTCCTTCTCTGGCGACCGTGCTGTCGTCAGCGATAATTACAGAAGGCTGTCGCGAGGAGAGAGCAATGGAGGAGGCCCTCACAAATTTCGAGAGTGCTCAAAAGTTGTCCGGATGACAAGCAGAATTCGTTACCTGAGAGTTACAGTTGGGTTACAACCACTCTTCGAAAATCCGCAGCCAGTTGCCACGCAGAATCTTCTCGATCTGCTCGTCAGTAAAACCTCGCTCGATCAATTTTCGAGTGAGATTGCCGGCGTGCGAATGGTTCCTTAGATCGAGGATGAATTGAGGCGTTGTAAACTTTTTGGCTAACTCTTTTTTAGCCGACTCGGGCCACTGGCTATAGATAAACTCAAAGAAATCAAACCCCACGGCTACGCCATCGATGCCAATCAAATTGGCTATGTATTCGATGTGATCCACGTAGTGATCGAGAGTGCTTTGTTCGGCTTTTGGACTTACGAGCACAGAGTTAACGCCAATCACACCGCGCCGTTCCCCGATCATTTTGATTTGGTCATCGCTGATGTTGCGCTCGATATCGTAATACTGCCGGACATTGGTGTGCGAAACAATGGGTGGTTTTGTGGTGATAGATAAAATGTCGTTGAAACCGGCGTGATTAATGTGCGCAAGATCAATAATCACGCCGAGTGCTTCGCATTCGCGTACCAGGTCACGGCCGAACCCAGTAAGGCCCTCCGGTGGCGAACCGCTCGAAGCGAAGATTCCACCGTGTCCTGCGGCGTTGCTTCGCGCATGTGTAAGTCCGATTGAGCGGACACCGAGCTCATAGAAAATTCGTAGAAGGTTTAAGTCCGTTCCGAGAGGCTCGGCGCCTTCCATTGTGATGAGTAACGCGATTTGGCCTTTTTTTCGCGCCTTCTCGATGTCCTGATAGCTTTTACAGATTGCGAACCGCTGGCACGCCTGCGTCTCGGCATATAACCGCGCGATTTGATTAAGTGCCACACCCAGAGCCGCATCTGGCAGGTAACGGTCCTCGATGTAGATCGCGGCGCCGACGACGCCAATATTCCCGGCTTCGAGTTCCGGTAGAAACTCGGTCTCAAGCACGTTCGTGCGTTCCCGCTTCTCGTACAAATCCATCGGCAAATCGAAGTGCAGATCGATAATGCCGCCGGTCAGCAGCCGGTCGATTCGTTGCTCGATAGATTTTTCGATCATGCTCTGCCGGAAAAAAACGCGGATCGCACGGGTGTCACAAACAAAATTGAGAAGAGTCCGAACTCTTAACCGCGTTTCTCAAGATGAGGCATAAAACGATGCTGCGTTTTTCGGCTGGAGCGATATTTCGTCCCTTTAGCTTAATTAATCATTCCCGACCATTTTGAATGTGATCACTTCAAGCCGGCTGGTTACTTTTTGGATTTGCGTCGCCTGGTCCTTCACGGTCACAGTGAGGTTTGCAATCTCGTTCTTCAACTCTGCAATCGTGTGTGCCTGCTCTTGCACCTTGCGATGTTCTTTGAGGAATTCATTGAGCAGCATCGCGTTGACAGCTTCGTACCGCACCGTTTCTGGCTTGCCTTGGCGATCGGGTGTCACGAGGTCTGGACTTACTCTGGCTACTTCCTCGGCGATGAGGCCGAAGGATAGAGAACGCGTTGGGTCGATTTCCTTCTTATAACGGAAGCTGACCGGTCTGAGCGAATGGATCGCTTCGCTTGCATTTTCCATCGGTTTGATTTGTTCCTTGTACCGACGTGACGAAGACAACGTGCCGATCCTGTTATCTGAAGTGACGTAAACCGCTCGCTCGGTCGCTACCGATTCATAGATATTGCGGATGCGAGTGATGTTGTTCTCTCCGGCAACCCCAGTGACGCCAGCGCCAATGCAGACATTGCCGTCGCCCGTAATATTGGACCCGGCAGAATCACCAATGGCTGTATTGCTGTTGCCGGTAAAATTGCTAAACAGGGCTGAAACACCGACGGCGGTGTTGGAATTGCCGGCGGCGTTTTCCTCGAGCGCGCCAAAACCGTTTGCAGTATTGTTGTTACCGGTCGCGTTGCTATAAAGAGCCTGGTCACCGATGGCGGTGTTAACGTTGCCGGTACTGTTGCTGTCCAGAGCATATGCACCATCGGCCGTGTTGCCTTCGCCGGTGGTATTGCTAAGGAGCGCTTCGACACCGGTGGCAGTGTTGGCATTTCCGGTGCCGTTGCTGAAAAGAGCTGACGCTCCATTGGCCGTGTTTTGGGTGCCAATGGTGTTGCCATTAAGTGCTCCCGAACCGATCGCGGTGTTCTGGTCGCCGCTGGTGTTACTGTAAAGCGCGCCAAAACCGTTTGCGGTATTGCTGTCGCCCTCCGTGTTGCTAGTGAGCGCTTCGGAACCAGTTGCGGTGTTTTGGGTTCCGGTAGTGTTAAATAAGAGTGCCGCAGCGCCTAGGGCCGTATTTTGAGTTCCTTCACCCGTACTTTGATTTCCTACGTTGAAAAGCAACGTCCCGGCGCCGAGAGCAGTATTGAAGCTGCCGTCTCTATTGCTAAAGAGCGAAAACCATCCAATTGCGGCGTTGCCGACGCCTGTCGTGAGACTAAAAAGGGCTTTCTCTCCCTCGGCTGTGTTGAAGCCGGCGTAGCCGCCGTCCGGGGGTGGACTAACTGCTTCCGCATTCGGAAAAACTCCGATCAAGAAAAGCAGCGTGGCAATGACAAACGCCGGGAGTTTTCGAGCGTGCTGAGTTTGATTGAATGTTTTCATAGACGGCAAGTCTTGAACATTTGCTGACGGTTTGGCTAGTGAAAAAGAGATTGGGTCTCTCGTTGCGTCTGAAGCCTCGATCAGCTTTCACCGCTGCCGCGCGCCAGGCGCAGTGAGCGGCTACAGGCAGTTACCAAACCGGCTGTCGGGGCCTACCGCTTATTTGCTCAGCTCAAGCATCCGCCGAATGGGTAGCTCTGCGCGTTTGCGCACTGGTTCCGGCAAAGTGATCTCGGGTTTCATGTTCAAGAGCGCGTCGTACGCTTTTTCGAGCGTGTTCATCTTCATGAACCGGCATTCGCCGCAGAAGCAGTTATCTGTGGGACCGGGAATAAAGGTCTTGTTAGGAACTTCATTCCGCAGCCGATGCAACAGGCCAGCTTCAGTGACGATAATGATCTCGCTCGCTGGCGATTCTCTGCAAAAAGTCACCATCTTTTCAGTTGAACAAACTTCGTCGGCCAGCATGCGAACGGCGTAGGTGCATTCCGGATGGGCTACAACCGGCGCATTCGGATATTGCTGCCGAATCTTATTAATACTGCGCGCTGTGAACTCAACGTGCACGTAACAGTTCCCCTGCCACAAATCCATTTTGCGTCCCGTCCGTTCCATCACCCAGGCGCCCAGATTTTGGTCCGGAACGAAAAGAATATTCCGATCAGCCGGAGCGGCGCGCACGATTTTATCGGCATTTCCGCTGGTGCAAATCACGTCGGACAACGCCTTCACGCCGGCGCTGCAATTGATGTAGGCGATAACGTAGTAATTCTTGTCCACGTTCTTTTTTAGAAACTGTGCCAGCTTTTCCGGCGGACACGATTCGGAAAGTGAGCAGCCGGCATCAAGATCTGGCAGAATCACGCGCTTGGTCGGATTAATAATCTTCGCCGTCTCCGCCATGAAATGGACGCCGCAAAACAAGATCACGTCAGCATCCGTTTTCGCTGCCTGATAACTCAGACCTAACGAGTCGCCGACGAAGTCGGCTACATCCTGTAACTCGGGCACCTGGTAGTTATGCGCGAGAATAACAGCGTTCCGCTCGTGCTTGAGTTCCTGCAACGCTTCTGCTAGATCAACAGCAGCCAGCTGTGGACAGCCAAAGTTTATACCGGCGCTTACCATCGGTTAATATGGCGATTCGCCGGCAATTTACAAATCTGTAGCCGCCGCCCTCTGGGCGACGCCCCTTCGCATTTCAAAACACGTCATCAATGCGCTTCCCAGAGAGAATCGGCTACAGCGCTTTGCGCATCGCTTCAATCCGGGGTTCGCGATCGAACCAGATGGAAAACGAGAGCGCACCTTGATGTAGCAGCATCGATATTCCGTTTGCGCTGCGCGCACCGGCTTGTTCGGCGGCATGCAGCAATGCAGTTTTCGATGGGCCATATACGCAATCGAAGACCAGGTGGTGCGGCGCAAGCAATCGGGCCGGGATTGGAGCCGGATCGCTCGAATTCATCCCCAGAGGAGTGGCGTTGACGATGAGATCGATATCCGCGAGCTGCACACGCATTACCGATTCCTCCCACGCGATAGCTTCAAGGCGTGCCGCGGGGCCAAGCACGCGAGCTTCCATAAAAAACGGACGCAATCGCTCCGCAAGAGCATTCGTTTTTTCCAGTGTGCGATTGGCCAGAACGAGGCGTTCGCAGTTCTCAAGCGCGCATTGCCAGGCAATAGCGCGCCCCGTTCCGCCACCCGCACCAATTATCAGCACCCGAAGATCGCGGAGATCGACAGAGAACTCGCCGCGAATGGCGCGCAGAAATCCTTCGCCATCAGTGTTCGATCCGATGAGTTTCTTATCGCGAATGCGAATCGTATTCACCGCTCCGGCGCGAGTCGCCGATTCATCCGCTTGGTCGATCTGCCCGAAGCCCGCAATTTTGTGCGGCACCGTCAGATTCACCCCGACGAAATCCAGGCTTCGCAAAAGGCGCAGTGCCGATCTCAATTCATTCGGCCGGATATGAAAACGCGCGTATTGAGCATCGATCTCGCAGGCGCGCAGCGCAGCGTTTTGCATCTCTGGCGAGAGCGAATGCGCAACAGGATCACCAAAAACCCCGAGGCGAACGGGAGGGTGAATTTCGCGCGCGGTCTTATCCCACTTTTCAAGGTCAGCGAGTGTGTACCGTTGGGTTGTTTGCATGTTGTGCGTGTCGGCAACATTGAGAATACTACGCTCGAGCTCGAGGGCGAATGGGTGGTCTCTGGGGAGCCCAGGCGTCCTGCGTGTAATGCCAGTCCGGGTTCGGACCGAGCGCGTCCTCGCGATCGCGAACTTTTTAGAAGGGTACGTCTATCGCTTTTGGCAAAATCCAATGAAAGTTCGTTTTCCGCGCGACGCCGAAACCAGCACGCGAGACGCGTGCGCTACCCAAACCTTGCAACCACGAAGGTTGTGGATCTGCGCCTTCGCCGATAGCTTGGTTCGTTATAATGACCACTGAAACTGAACGACCGTCCGATTTTATTCGCGATATCGTCGCGGACGACCTTCGCACGGGCAAATACAAACAAATCTGCACGCGTTTTCCGCCCGAGCCTAATGGCTATCTGCATATCGGCCACGCGAAATCGATCTGCCTCAACTTCGGCATCGCGCGCGAGTTTGGCGGCATTTGCAACATCCGGATGGATGATACCAACCCGATCAAGGAGGAGGCGGAATATGTCGAGTCAATCATGACTGATGTCCGTTGGCTGATCGATGATTGGGCGGACAAGCATGTCGGTGGCGCGCCGTTTTACGCATCGGATTATTTCGGCCGCTTTTACGAATACGCAGTCGATCTCATCCGCAAAAGCAAAGCCTACGTTTGCGATATGACTCCCGAAGAAACGGATGCATTTCGCCGGCTCGGGAAAGCAAGTTCCTTTCGCGATCGCTCGGTCGAGCAAAACCTCGACCTGTTTGCGCGAATGAAAGGCGGGGAGTTTCCCGACGGTGCGCGCACCCTGCGCGCGAAGATCGACGTAAACGCCGCGAACGTGTGGCTACGCGATCCGGTTCTGTATCGTATCCGGCATGCGTCACACCATCGCACCGGCGGTAAATGGTGCATTTATCCGATGTACGACTGGGCGCACACGCTGAGTGATTACATCGAGGGCATCACTCACTCGGTTTGCACACTGGAATTCGAAGTGCACCGGCCACTCTACGATTGGATTCTTGCCGCGCTCGAATTGCCAGAGCCGCGTCCCCATCAATATGAATTTGCGCGGCTCAATCTCACTTACTCGGTCATGAGCAAGCGTAAACTGATTCAGCTCGTGAACGAAAAGCTCGTTAGCGGTTGGGATGACCCGCGGATGCTTACTATTTCCGGATTGCGTCGGCGCGGGGTGACTGCGAGCGCCTTGCGCGCATTCGCCTACAACGTTGGCATCACGAAATATCCGAGCATGACTGACATGGCGGTGCTGGAACACACGATTCGTGAGGAATTTAATCGCACGGCCGCCCGCCGGCTCGCTGTGTTGCGACCGGTCAAAGTCCTGCTGACGAATTATCCCGACGGAAAAATCGAACACCTCGATGCAATCAACAATCCCGAAGACCCACATGCTGGAACGCGCAAGATTCCGTTCAGTCGCGAGCTTTACATCGAGAGCGACGATTTCATGGAAGCCCCCCCGCCGAAATATTTTCGGCTCAGACCCGGTGGCGAAGTGCGGCTGAAATACGCTTACATCATTAAGTGCGATGAGGTCGTGAAAGATGCAGCCGGTAAGGTGATCGAGCTCCGATGCACTGTTGATCTGGACAGCAAGTCAGGCGGACCGACTGCGGGTCGCAAGGTGAAAGGGACCATACATTGGGTAAGCGCACCGGAGGCAATCGATGCGGAAGTTCGTTTGTACGACCGCCTGTTCAGCGTTTCCGAGCCCGACGCCAGCGGCGATTTCAAATCATTTATTAATCCAAATTCGCTCCAAGTTGTGACTGCGAAATGTGAGCCAGCTTTTGCGGAAGCCCGCCCTGAAGAACGCTATCAATTTGAGCGACTCGGGTATTTTGCGCTCGATCCGGATTCCACGCGTGAAAAACAGGTGTGGAACCGCACAATCACACTGAGGGATACGTGGGCGAGGGAAGCGAAAAGATCCTGACGAGCCCGGCAGGCGGAGCGCCTGCCCTACAGCGCGGATACAAGCCGACGTCGAAATAGTCTTGTAGGGCAAGCGCATCGCTTGCCAGGCGTTAGAACCTGCCAAGCGCGCGATCGATGCGCGCGATCACTTTTTCTTTTCCGAGAACTTCAAGCAAGTGATACAGACTCGGTCCCACGTTGCTGCCAGTCACTGCGAGTCGAGTTGGATGAACGATTCCGCCGACTTTTACGCCCAGCTTTGCGGCTGCGCTCTTCAACGTCGCTTCAATTGTAGCGGCATCAAATTTCTCCAACGCGCTCAGTGCATCGCGGACGGCCTCCAGTTTTGGTTTGTTCTCAGCTGTGAAATGCCTGGCAACACCTTGGAGATTGTAATCGAAGTTGTCTGTGAAATAGAACCCGCAGTAAGCAGGCAGCTCATCAAGCGTATTGATTTTGCCTTTGCACGTTTCCAGCGCGTCGCGGACGTATTTCTCCGGAAAACCATCAAGCTTCACCTCGCTGGACTTCAACTTCGCAACTGCCAGATCGTAAAATTCTGAGTCGCTTAATTCGCGTGCGTATTCGCCATTCAACCAATGGAGTTTGTCGGAATCGAACGTGGCCGAGCTGCGTCCGATGTTTTTCAGGTCAAAAATCCGGATGATCTCGTCGATATCGATCTTCTCCCGGTTGTCCTTGGGCGACCAGCCGAGCAGACAGAGATAATTTCGAACCGCAGCCGGGAGATAACCGCGCCGGATATAATACTCCACTCGGGCGCCTTCGTCGCGCTTGCTCATCTTCGATCCGTCCCGGTTTAGGATGAGCGGAATGTGCGCGTACTGCGGAGGCGTTGCGCCCAGCGCGCGAAAAATCTCGATGTGCTTCGGCGTGTTTGAGAGATGATCTTCTCCCCGGATCACGTGGGAGATTTTCATTTCGAGGTCGTCGATCACATTGACGAAATGAAAAATCCACGAGCCATCGGGGCGCCGGATTGTCATGTCAGGGTGCGTCGCCGGATTGCTGAGATCGAAATCGATCTTGCCGCATACGATGTCGTCCACGATGACGTGCTCGCGTGGCGAACGAAATCGCATCGCGCCCTGGTCTTCGAAGATGTGACCGGTATCCTGAAGTTTTTTTAGATAACGCTCATAAAGTTCCGTCCGTTCACTTTGCAAATAAGGTCCGAAATCGCCGCCGACGTGCGGACCTTCGTCCCAGTTTAGGCCCAGCCATTGTAATCCATCGTAGATGGCTGCCATGGCCTCCTCGGTGTTTCGTTTGGTATCGGTATCTTCGATGCGCAGAACGAATTTTCCGCCATGATGCCGCGCAAAGAGCCAGTTAAAAAGCGCCGTGCGCGCCCCGCCAATATGCAGATAGCCAGTAGGCGAGGGGGCAAAGCGAACGCGGATGTCAGACATGGCGTTGTAATCTAGACACGAATTGTAGTGGCGGTCTATGACCGCAAAGTGCGTGGGGCGGTAATGAATCCGGCGCTCACAGAGCGCCGCTACAGCTTATTCGATAAAGATCTTCCCTGCGCGGCGGCGTGCGTGCCGATCGCGCGCAAGGTTGATCTTTGCCACTCGCGCATTCGGGTCGAGGAGCGAGCGGACGCGCTCAACTGCATCGAATCCAACTTCAGAGATGTTTTGCACCCGCAACCATTTGAATATCGCCCGACGCTGAAGTGCAACCGGAAGCGCTCGAATTTTTGTCACACAAAGTTCGGCGTTACTCGAGCCGGCGAATTGACTGTCGACCCAAGCTTCTTCTTCGCCTGCGATTGTAGCGGTCCGCCAAATCGCGGGACGAATATTTCGGCCAAGGATTTTTTCCAAGTAAGGAATGATGCGATGACGGATGCG
>DASREQ010000002.1:0-23315 GCA_035651975.1 Candidatus Udaeobacter sp. | reverse complement strand
CCATGGTGAGGTAAAGCGGCCGCCGCCTTTGCCGCAGCCGCTCCACCTGTGCTCGCAAACTGTTTGCTTCAGTGGCAAAACGCATCCGCGGCTGCGTTCGGCCGTCGTGATCCATACTGCCCAGCACGCTCATGCGGCTGTCCAGATCCAACGCTGCATAGATTGGCTTTTTCATGGAGTTGATTTGTAGCAGCTCGCTCTGTTAAGCTTCGCTACTCCAACCAAACCCAATTAATGACGACTCAGCCGACGGCCCCTCCCGGAAATGCGTCCAGCGTGCTTGCCACCCCACCCTGCCGTGGCTTATCTCTTTCTCGTTAGATGGTGAGCGCGAAACCGTCGTTAATCGGACCGATTTCACTCGCGATCCTCTCGCTCATCGCCGGCATCAAAGGATTGGTCGTAGCTAGATTGGCGTCGTTGCAGCACACAGTTGTTTGGGAGTCGCCGCCTCGAGGAGCACCGCGCACATGGATGGATCCCTGGCAGGCTGCTGTTTTTTGGACCCTTATTATCTTGGTCGGCTTCTCATGGCTGGTTATCACGCTTTACAAAAGAAGAAGACAGAGTGACACGCCTTCGAAGATTCCACGCGATGCCATCTAACCAAACGCTGGAGCGAACCGCTGAGCGGCTCGTAAATTTACTTTCGATGACTTCAACACTGAAATCCGAAGCACAGCCCGCTCTCGTCAGCGGTCGCTCAGCTTGTTCTCGTTAGATGCACGACATCATCGAGCGCTTCGTCGGTCGCTATCAAGTCTGGCGTGCTCAAGGCGCTCCAGAACAATCCACTGGATTTGCCAGCGATATTCGCCGGCATACGTCTCGCGCAGATCGGCGTATGACGCGATCGTTCGCCACCCCGCCACCTGGTGGATTGGTTTCGTTACAGCCATCGACGTGGCATTCCTCGCATTGTATTTGCGCAGATCGCCCTGGGCATGGTTTATCTTACCTGTTTGGGGCGTCACGATTCTTCTGGCGCTTCCTTCCCTGTTTACTCTCGGCGCCCGGTATCCATTACGGATCGTCGTGCCGTCCGCTGTTCTCGGTTTAACACTCGGCATCGGATTTGTCGTTTGGGGATTTGCGATCCGTCGCAGATATTATTTGTACATTGGATATCAGTCGTAATCACCCCGAACGCTTACGCGGTCCCGGATAGCGAAGCGCCGCGAGCCCTCGTTGCCCTCGCCAAACAGTTCCGTAGATATGCCAAATAGACCAGGGTTTAACGAGGAGAAACTATGATCCCTACTCCACAGAAATACAGGATACTAATTGCCTTAATCGTGATACTGGCGGTCTGCGTGATTATTCCGCAACGTTCATTGATCACCGCCAGTGAACGACAAAATGTGATTCATCAGCTACGAATCTACGAAATATTTGATAGCAATAAAAAAGCGTTTCACGACCGCTTCCGAGATCACGCCATGCGTATCATGGCGAAATACGACTTCAAGATCGTTGCCACCTGGGAATCGAAAAAAGAGAATCGAACCGAGTTCGTTTATCTCCTGGAATGGCCCGACAAGGAAACCATGACCGATCGGTGGGAGAAATTCCTGCACGATCAGGAATGGATTAAGATCAAGAAGGAGACGGGCGAAGTTTACGGACCGCTCGTGGGAGGGATCCAGGATCGCACCTTGTATCTGACCGATTATTCACCGCGCCAGGTGCTGACAAAATAAGGCAAGTCGTTGCACTGGCCAGCGGCCATTGTTCGCGCCCCAATTGTATCCGCCTCGCCGTGTCGAGGCGCTCATCGTGTCACTCCGTGGTGCACGGCGACACAGCGCCGTGGCTACAACGTAAACTTGAGCGCCGCAGAATTTTTTTTAAAAAAAGGCTTGCACGTGATCTGGTGTTATAGTTAACTATATCACCATATGAGGCAAAGGAAGCAATCGGAGGGGTCGCGCGCAGATTTGTCGCCGTGGGAGTTTGGAGCACCGGATGAATCGTGAATGGAATGATAATCAGCCGATTTATCGACAGCTTCGGGATCGTGTCGTCCATATGATTCTCGACGGCGTGCTCAAAGAAGGCGATCCCCTGCCCTCGGTGCGCAATGTCGCCGCCGAATATCGAGTCAATCCTCTCACCGTCCTGAAGGCCTATCAAGAACTAGTCGACGAGGGATTGGTCGAGAAACGCCGCGGCCTCGGCATGTTCGTTAAGGACGGCGCGCACAAATCGTTACTCAAAGGCGAGCGGCAGAAATTTCTTTCGGAACATTGGCCCAGGGTGCACGCAACCATTCAACGGCTCGGACTGAATCCAAAGGAATTGCTAGAGGCCGCAGCCCGCAACTCAAATAGAAAGGACGGTCGCTAAAACCATGGCAACAATAGAAGCACGTGGCCTCCGCAAGGCCTACGGCACGACCGTCGCGCTGGACGGGATCGATTTGCGCGTTGAGGAAGGCCGCATCCTTGGACTCGTCGGTCCCAACGGCGCAGGCAAAACGACGGCGCTCAATGCAATCCTCGGCCTCACTTCATATGAGGGAGAATTAAAGGTGCTGGGACGCGATCCATGGACCCAGCGCGACCAGCTCATGCAAGATGTCTCCTTCATTGCTGACGTCGCCGTGCTGCCGCGTTGGATTCGGGTCACCCACTTGCTCGACTATGTCGGAGGCGTCCATCCGCGATTCGATCGCGCGAAAGCCGCGGGTTTTCTGGCAAAAACTGCAATCAAGCGCACCAGTAAGGTAAGAGAGTTATCAAAAGGCATGGTAGCCCAGCTGCACCTGGCACTGGTGATGGCCATAGACGCGAGATTGCTGGTGCTGGACGAGCCGACGCTTGGCCTGGACATCCTCTATCGCAAACAATTCTACGATTCACTGCTGAACGATTACTTCGATCATAGCCGTACGATCGTCGTGACAACGCACCAGGTGGAAGAGGTCCAGGACGTGCTCACCGATCTTATGTTCATCAACCGCGGCCGGATCGTACTCCGGTGCAGCATGGAAGAATTCGACTCGCGTTATGTGGAAGTGATGGTGAATCCAGAGCATGTCGCGGCGGCACGCGCACTAAAGCCAATTCACGAGCGCCCGGTCTTTGGCCGCAGTGTTCTGCTATTCGATCATGTGGATCGCGATCAACTCGCCGCGCTTGGCGAAGTGCGCAGACCCAGCATCGCCGATTTGTTTGTAGCTGTGATGAGTAATAACACCACCGCGCCACCGCCGCTCCTTCGCCAAGCTACAGCACCTGAGGTAACCCAATGAATACACAATCTGATAACACGCCTCAGTCTGCCGGGGTTAACGACCCCGGCGACAGCTCCACCGCCGTCGGTGGCCGCGGACACACTGCGTCGGCATTGCGGCCATTCTGTTGGTCGGTACGGCGCGAGTTGTGGGAGAACCGTTCGATCTATGTAGCGCCGCTGATTGTCGCGGTGGTCGTGCTGTTCGGTTTCCTGGTTAGCACTGTTGGCATGCCGCAACGGAGACAAGCTGTTCTGTTACTCGACCCAGCGCACCAGCGAGCTGCCATTGGAGCGCCTTACGATGTAGCTGCTATGATGTTAATTTTCACCGCGTTCATCGTCGGCGTGTTTTACTGTCTCGACGCGCTGCACAGCGAACGCCGCGATCGCAGCATCCTTTTCTGGAAATCGCTTCCTGTTTCGGATTTCACAACCGTCCTTTCGAAGGGGACCATTCCTCTTTTGATCCTGCCACTGATCATCTTCGCGATTATCGTTCTGGTTCAGTTCCTCATGCTCCTGTGGAGCAGTGTAGTCTTGCTGTCGAGCGGTTTGGCCGGGACGACATGGACACGTTTCAATTTGTTTCAACAATCGGTGATATTGCTTTACAGCCTGATCGTGATTGCGCTCTGGCACGCGCCAATCTACGGCTGGGCACTGCTGATTTCCGGATGGGCGCGCCGCGCGACGTTTCTCTGGGCGGTGTTGCCGCTCCTCGCGATCAGCGTTCTTGAGAAGTTTGCGTTCGACACTTCGCATTTTGTATCGTTGCTAAAAGATCGTCTCTTCGGTGCCGGTGACACAGCTTTTGCTTTCCAGCCGCATCGCGGTGTAGCAATCGATTCATTGTTTCAACTCACCCCCCTTAGATACCTGGCCACGCCGGGTCTCTGGATTGGATTGGTATTTGCCGCTGCCTTTGTAGCGGCGGCGGTGTGGCAACGCCGTTATCGAGGCCCTATCTGACTCATTTCGCGAGCCTAACTCAACCCCTGCGATACCCCATGCACCCAACCAGCAAAGCAGCTCGGATTGCGGGCGCGGTTTATCTGTGCGGGGGCTTCTTCGCGCCATTCAGCCTCATCTACGTTCCGAACAAGCTGATCGTGACCGGAAACGCCGCCGCGACCGCCGCCAACATCCTGGCGCATGAGACAATGTTTCGTCTCTCGATCCTCACCGATCTTATTAATCAAATAATCTTTATTTGCCTGGCGGTGGCGCTTTACCGGTTGTTGCGCGACGTGAGCAGGCCATGGGCTTGGCTGATGGTCGCGTTTGTCCTCGTTTCCGCGGCAGTTTGTTTCACGAATGCACTGAACAACATTGCCGCACTAATTCTTTTCCGCGGGGCTGAATTTCTTTCCGTGTTCGATCAACCTCAACGCGACGCGCTCGGAATGTTGTTCCTTCGCCTCCATAGTCACGGGCTCTTCATTGCCGAGATGTTCTGGGGCCTGTGGCTCTTTCCCTTTGGCCTCCTCGTTTTCCGTTCCCGGTTCCTGCCGCGTCTGATCGGCGTTTGGCTAATGCTCGATTGTTTCGGCTGGATAGCTCTGAGTGTTATCGCCTTATTTTTTCTCAATTACTACGAGGCTGCGTTCAAGTGTTTGCAGCCAGTCTTCTTTGCCGAATTGGCGATCGGGCTCTGGCTTCTAATCAAAGGCGCAAAAGTAACATCGCCTGCTCCTGCTACAGTGCAGATGAAGACCGTATGAACGCGATCGACAATTCGCAACGCGTGGCCGCAAGAGTCGCCGGAATCACTGGTTTGCTCGCATTCGTGATCGTAGTTTTCGGAAATTATGCGCTGCTAAATCCTCTCGTTGTGGCAGGGAATGCTTTGGAAACGGCCCGGAATTTCTCGGCGCATCAAACTCAAGTTCGATTAGCGCTCATATGTTTCCTTACTTACGGCGCAAGCGTTGTCGTTCTAGTTGCGGCGTTTTATGTGATCCTTAGACCGGCAGACTGGTTGCTCGCTTTGATCGGAGCGCTCTTTCGACTTGTGTTCGCGTTGCTGTGGCTGCTTACAACACTAAATTTGCTTGGCGCGCTGCGGGTCCTTGGCAACGCGCCTTACTTGCAAGCTTTCGAGGCAGACCGCTTGCAAGTCTTGGCGAGGCTACAGATCGCGGCAAGCTTCGACGATTATTACGTCGGTCTGCCATTCTTTGGCTTAGCCGCGACTATTTGCAGCTATCTGTGGTTTAAGTCGAGCTACATCCCACGAAGCCTGGCTGCTTTTGGTGTGATCGCGTCTGCATGGTGTGTGATCTGCGCCTTTATTTTTCTGATCTTCCCATCCTTCGACAAAACCGTTAACGCTTACTGGTTCGATTCGCCAATGGCCATCTTCGAACTGGCACTGAGTTTTTGGCTCTTGTTTAAAGGTATTGTCCTCCCAAACCATAACGACCCGACTGGCCTCGGGTCGCGCTCAACCAGCCCGGCGGCGCTGAGGTTACCTGTATTTCTTTAGATCTTGAAGCTAAAACGCATATTGAAATGGAGTACGCTTGTCATCCTCCTCGTATTGGGCCTGTGGCTTTTTATCGCCTACTGGACTTCGACTAACGATTGCGAGCGCTCTTCTGCTACTCCGAGCAATCCGATGAAGGCAATTCGTTATTGTGAGTACGGTTCACCCGATGTCGTAAAGCTTGATTACGTTGAGAAGCCCGTGCCGGCCGACAACCAGATCCTGATTAAAGTTCGGGCGGCTTCACTCAACGCGCTGGATGTCTACTTGATCCGCGACACGTGGCTTGGTCGCTTGATCTTCGGATTGCGCAAACCAAAAGACACGCGGCTTGGCCGCGATGTCGCCGGCCAGGTGGAAGCGGTCGGCAAAAACGTGACCCAATTCAAACCGGGCGATGAGGTGTTCGGCACCTGTCGGGGCGCTCTGGCCGAATACGCCTGCGCTTCCGAACGAGCCCTGGTCATGAAACCCCCGAGTGTCCCGTTTGAGCAAGCCGCATCTGTCCCGCTGGCCGGACTTACTGCGCTGCAGGGCCTGCGCGAGGGAAAGATTCAGCCCGGGCAGAAGGTCTTGATCAACGGTGCGACCGGAGGTGTAGGAACATTCGCCGTGCAAATCGCCAAATCTTTTGGCGCAGAGGTCACAGCTGTTTGCAGCACACGGAATGTCGATCTTGTCCGATCAATCGGGGCCGATCACGTCATCGATTACACCAAAGAAGATTTCACCAAGAGCGAGCAGCGTTACGACGTGATCTTCGATAACGTTTGCAACCATTCCTTCTTCGAACGCCGTCGCGTGTTGACCCCCAAAGGCATTTGCATATTGGCCGGCATGGGCGGAGCCGGGGTAAAAGAAGGTCAGGCCATCGGACGCATCGCTGGTAATCTTTTCACAGCACGTGCATTGTCATCATTCACCGATCAAAAGTTCGCCCAATACATGACCAAGATGAGCAAACCGGATCTCATCATCCTCGGCGACCTCATCCAAGAAGGAAGGCTCAGGCCAGTCATCGAGCAGACTTACAAATTGAACGACGCGCCTGAAGCTTTCCACCATCTCGATGGAGGACACGCACGAGGGAAGGTAGTAATCACTGCGAATTAGCATGAAAGGAAGACGTATGAAGCCAATTAAGAACGCAGCCCGAATCGCAACAGCAGTTTATCTGACCCCATTGTTGATTGCAGGTCAGCTCTTCGGCTCGACTTTGCAGGAACAAAACAAAGCCATCGCCAGGCGCGCTTTCGACGAGATCCTCAGCCGTGGACGATACGAACTCACCGAACAGCTTTACGCCAAGGATTTCGTCAACCATGGCATCCGTTCTAATACCACCTTGGAGGAAGACCAGGCAGCACTGAAAGGTTGGCACGCGGCATTTCCCGACGTTGTCATCGCGCCTGAAAAGTTGATCGCCGAAGACGACCTGGTCACCATCTATTGGATTGCGCGCGGCACCAACACCGGCACAGGTAACGGGCTTCCTGCAACCGGGAAAAAAGCGGAACTGGCTGGGATTACAATCTGGCGGATCGTCGATGGCAAAATCAAAGAGGAGTGGACCGCATTTGATCAACTTTCAATGATGAAACAACTGGGATTACTCTCGGCCAATTAGTAAGCAGCACAAAGCCGGTGAAACGATGCAGTTATTGGAACGGGGAAGGAAAAGCTATGAACGATGAAATAAAACCAAAGCCCCGCCGTAAACGATGGAAGCGCATGCTAAAGTGGACTTCAGGTGCGATTCTGGTGGCGTTGATAGCATGGGCGTTTATCACTTACTGGACGTCCACTAATGATTGCGAGCGCTACGCTGCGGCTCCTACAAATCCTATGAAAGCTGTCGTGTATTGCGACTACGGCGTGCCCAATCTTAAGTTTCAAGAAATCGAGAAGCCTGCGCCTGCAGACGATCAACTGCTGGTAAAGGTTCGCGCGGCTTCTGTTAACCCGCTGGACTGGCATTTCATTGAAGGCACACCATACGTCATGCGTGCAATGGGCGTGGGCCTGCGCAAACCAAAGGACACAAGACTGGGCGTTGATTTCGCGGGGACAGTTGAAACAGTCGGAAAGAACGTCACCAAGTTCAAACCGGGTGACGAAGTATTTGGCGGCAGAACAGGCGCTTTCGCTGACTATGTGTGTGTCCGCGAGGCCCGAGCAGTAGCCTTGAAGCCGAGTAATATCACGTTCGAGCAAGCTGCTTCCGTGCCGATTGCGGGGATCACGGCGTTACAAGGCGTTCGCGACAAAGGAAAAGTTCATGCGGGGCAGAAGATCTTGATCAACGGCGCGTCGGGAGGCGTCGGTACGTTCGCGGTGCAGATCGCGAAGTCATATGGCGCAGATATCACCGGTGTTTGTAGCACGCGCAATCTCGATCTCGTCCGATCACTCGGCGCAGATCACGCGATTGATTACACGAAAGAGGATTTCACTAAGAGCGACCAGCGTTACGACGTGATTCTGGATAACGTTGCAAACCATTCGTTATCAGAATGCAGGCGCGTTCTGAATCCTAACGGAACATATGTTTTGATAGGAGGCGGGGGATTTAACGAGAGCCGGTGGCTAGGGCCCGGACTCACTCATGCATTCAAAGCCATGCTTTTATCAAAATTCGTGAGCCAAAAAATGGGGATGATGTTGGCGGACCTGAATCACGAGGATCTCGCATACCTGGCCGATCTCATGCAAACAGGCAAAGTCACACCGGTCATTGACCGAACTTATAAGTTAAGCCACCTGGCTGACGCGATCCGTTATCTTGAACAAGGCCACGCTCGGGGCAAAGTAGTGGTAACGGTCGACTGATAGCAAAGCTTAGCATGCGCGAGTTTTATAGTCGCCTCGATGCGTCGATACGTTTTGCGTGTTGTTCCCTTCAGCGCGGCGACACAGCGCCCTGGCTATACCGGGCACCTACCTAAACATGCATCGCTTTTTGTAGCCGCCTCGCTGTGTCGAGGCGCTTTGGGGGGCGCGGGGCCCAATTCAACAGGGCGACGCAGCGCCGTGGCTACAAGTGCGAGGTGCTACTCGCTGTCTGGATTCGTTTCACCTTCATTCGAAGGTTGTGACTGGTCTTGCGCCAGTGCGTGAATAATTTGCCGCCCAATCCGCGTGGCATGTTGTTTTCCGCGATTAACGAGAATAACAACGCCCAGTTTCTGTTGCGGAGCGAATCCTATGTAGGTAGAGGTATTAGGCAGGCCGCCGTTCTTGTCGATGATGGTGAAGTTACCGGTGCTGACATCCTGCCAGGCGAGGCCCTGCTTAAAGTGTGGATTAACGGTGAACACGGGCTGCTGAGCCAAAGCCATGGCATTCTCAATCGGGCGATGATCAGGTAGCTCGCCAAGATTGGCAACCAGGAAAGCGGCCATGTCGCGGGACGACGAATAGATTTGGCCGGAACCCGGCCACTCGAAGGTTCCCCCTTCCATACCGGGCCTGCCAATCGGTCGACCCTGCGGGCCGTATCCCTTGTACAGCGCGGCCAAGCAAATCACGCGGCAACGGCAGCGCAGTCGAAGCCATCCCAAGCGGGCCGGTTATTCGCTGGTGCATCAGTTGGGCGAACGGCGTGTTGAATCGGCGTTGTAGGGCCATCCGTAACAGAACCATGGCGGTGTCCGAATACAGATACTGTTGCCCGGGTTCATGCTTCGGATCCGCTTTCCAAGAATTAAGAAATCGGACAAAATCTGGCCACGTATATCTGCCTCGATGCCACCGCTCGTATTGCCCCGGCACGTCTGGCAGTCCAGAAGTATGACTGGCAAGCTGTCCAAGTGTTATCCGTCGGATATCACCGCCGCGCTGCAACTCTGTAACGTATTTGGCAACCGGGTCATCGAGACTGAGCTCGCCGTTTTTTACACTTTGTGCAAGCAATGTCGTGGCAAACAACTTGCCGACAGAGCCGAGATTGAATATCGAATCGATCGTAACTCGACGATTCTCTATATTGTCAGCCATGCCGTAGTTAAAAAACGACGTCTTACCATTTATCCTGATTGCTACTGCAACGCCTCCTCCACGACCCTTTGGCAATATCGGTTGAAGCTCTTGCGCAACGACCTGTTCGATGTTGACCTGAGCCCTCGTCGGTGCAGTAGCTAGGAGTGCCCAAATTATCGTAGTAACGAGCGAGCCTGTTCGAATTATGGGCGGCATTCTTAACCGGTTAAAACAATTTCTGCAATCTTGACCGACACCGCGTCATACTCGAACGCTTTTAGTTTGCTCAGTGCCGCTTCGTTCAGATTCAAGAACCGATGGTTTCGCTTTACCGACGAATCTCGCTAAGATTTGCCAGCCCTGTTGACTAGGTAGACCATGAAGAAACTGTTGCTGGCATTGATCGCGCTAAACTTCGTGGCGTTCGCGTTGAACGCTGCGAAGCCGGAGATTAATCCCTCGCACATCGATGTCTATGTCACGCCGTACTACAATTCGAAGGGTCCTGAGGTCAGGGTCGGTCGGTTCAGTTCGGGTCTGGCGTCGGCGAAAGAAGATCAGTTTCTTGCGACAATCGCCGAGATGAAAAAAAATTGGGACCGGCTCACTTTCCCGGAGCTCTATGTCGCTGCAATCCGGCTGTACGACCTGGGCTATCGAAAAGAATCGGTTTATTGGTTCTATTCTGCACAATATCGCGGTCGACAATTTGGCGTTCTCCTGGATCAGACCAAGATGGGAAGCATCGGCAGTCCTGGGTTTGAGTTGTTGCACGCCCAGAATGCGTTTTATCAACTCGTCGGACCTTATATCAACGGTTACGCGTTTGGAGATCCAGATGCGCTGGTGAAGATTGTGGAAAGAGTCCAGAACGAAGGCCGCCACATACCTGATTTGCAGGCTGAATACCCTGGCGTGGCGTTCAAGAACAATAGTGAATGGCAGCCCGCTAACACTGCTCTCGCCGATGGAATGAACCAGCTGACATCGATGCTCAAAGACAAGAAGGACGAGATAAGGCGCCAGCGCATCGAACGAGGGACGGAGGAAAGATTCTCGAAGGTAACAAGCAAGGACCTGCCCAGCCGCTAAAGCCGCCGCCTCCATCGGGGCAAAGCCGGAGACTGACAGGGACCCGACATGATCGCCGCACTGATCATTCCCGGTCTGCCGACGCTTCATTTCGCGTGGCGCAGCCGGGAAACCTTCGGCGCGCCTCGCTCGGCTTCGCTGAGGACAGATCCAGATCGGGCTATATCAAAACGCAATTGCCAGGTGAGCAGTTTCCGTATCCAGATGCGTGTTATTCCAGATTCACGTTCTCCCAGTGAATCTGAATCGCGTTCCAAGCCGTGCCACAAAAAGCCAGTTCGTCGTATTGATAGTTGAAAGCCACGTTACCCAGCGCATCGAGACCGACGATGCCGGTATAGACATACGGTCCGGCAAGCGTGTAATCGATAAGGTAGTTATTCGGCGCATCTTCATAAACGCTGCTGCAGAATGGGCTATAGACACTTGGGTTCGGGTAATAATGCCAAATCTCAGTCGCTTCAAAGGCACCGAGATCGATCTGATACTTCCGCGGCGCACTGTAGTTGCGCGTTTCTCCCGGCGGTTGCTGGAAATTGCTGCCGGCTCCATCATCAAAGAGCAGCAATTGATCGCCGGGCATGGACACACCATGTTGGCCGATTGGCGGCAATGTGCCCCGATCGAGAGTAAGGGAAAATTGGCGCAGCGACTGGAATTCATACCAGTGCTTTGTCGGATCGCCCAGAATCCACTTGATGTTTCCTGAGTCATAATCGAGAGCAAGTACAAAGTTTTCCCGGCTGGAAACGATCAGTGAGTTATCAGAGCTGCGATAGGCACAGGCGTTGTTGTGAAACCAATCGTTGGGTGCTGGATAGACGAATAGGCTTGGATCGTCTCCCCCGGCAATCATCGCGGCGCTGATGATGTCGGCCAACCTCCAAGTCCGGAGCACATTACCGGCGGCATCGACCTCCAGATTAACGCTCTCAGTTTGGTCAACCGTGTCGACGTCGAGGATCATTCCCTCCCGACCCGGGTCAATATTATGATGGAAGCCGGTGACACCAATTCCGCTGTAGTCGGCGACAGGCGTCGTCACGCCATCGAACTCTGTCCGAAGAAGCGAGCTACCGGAGGTCAGGTAAAATGCATTGTCGAAGAGAATACAGTTCTGGGCCCCTACCCCTGCCGTGCCGACCCAGCGGACTTCGGCATCACTGTCGATAATGATGGGCGTGTTATTTTGGGCATAACCCTTTAGGAGGATAAAGTCGTAGCTCAGAGTGGTGCCTGCTAAGCGCGGCTGGATCACGGTTGGATTAGTGTACGTGCCTCCGTCATAGGGAGGCGTCGTGATGATGAGAGAGATTCTTTTGAATCGGTGGGCTCGGCCACTGAAACCCAGATTGATCAAAACACGGTTCGAGCGGCCGGCATAGAGACCGAAGACCGGAATCGTAAGGTTACCATTTTGAGGATTGAAATAACCCCGCGCTTCCAAGTAAGATCGCGCATATCGGACGTTGATTCGGCGCGTGGCCGACCCCGTCTTTGGGAAAATCAGGAACTGCGCAAAATGAAAACCAGCAATGTTACTGACGGTGGTGTTGACGAAACGGATGAATGGCGTTGGACCTTCGAATACCTCAACGTTGCGATCCACGTTGCCAACTGTCTGCCCTGGCCCGACTGTAACGGAGAGCAGGCTGAGGAGCACAGCTACGGGAGTAATCAATCGTGCGCTCATGCCGCCTTTTTGTTGAAATGCACGTGAAAAGTCAAGCCTGTTCGACAATGATCCTTAGTGCATCTATCGCGCGCGGTACACCTGGCTCTAAAAAAGCGCCCAGCCCGGGGGAGGCCCTTGAATTTTGGATAGCTCAACGCGTAATCGAGACGTAGTTCGTCCCCCGCTCTTTCTTTCGCTCGCTTGCTTTCAACTGGGAGACAGTAGCTCCTCGAAGTCGAGGCATAAGACCCGGAGCTTTCTCTGTTGATGCTACAAGGGCATCGAGATTTCCGGCGTTCCATTCCGTGACCGCCTGATCAGGCCCGATGTAGTGTGTTTTCTGTAAATAAAGCAAGAGCCCTTCGTCCTTTGCAGAAACAACTTCATAACGCCAGTGATGCGCTTCCGCCGCACGACGAACGTCGCGCCCAAACACAGCCAGCGCGTTGCGATGGTCGCGATAGCCGGTAACTACCTTCCAGGTTACGTAGCCGCCGGTAAAGAAGATTGCAATGACCAGAGCGGCTGCGGTCCAAAGGTAGGGACGCCCAGCTGGGGAGTCCGGCCGGCGCAGCGCGCCGACCTTACGAGAAATCTGTGCCGCCAAAAGCAAACAAAGCGGCGGAATAGCTGGAAAAATTCTATCAACCCGCTTGGACGGAATTAATGACATGACGATTAATCCGCCGAGACTCCAGCAAAGCAGCCAGAAAGTGTCCTGCGAGATGTCGCCAAAGGCGGCACCGATCTTCCATCGGCGCGACGCAAGATCGAAAATTGCAATCGCGATCAGCAGGATGCTCCACGGAGCAAATTTGTGGACCATGTGCGGTAGATAAAAATAAAGCGGCTGCGGTCGATGAATGGTTTCGCCAAAACGTCCTAAGAATTCGCGCATAACCACTTCATTAAAGAACCCGGGTTGCAGCAAGATGCCGGCGATGACCCACAACAAAAAGACAGCTAGCGACACAATCCATGGCCACCAACCAGACCATGCACCCTGTAGCCGCCTCGCTGTGTCGAGGCGCTGATCGGGTGACCCATAACACGGCGACGCAGTGCCGTTGTTACAACTACCGAGCACGTACCGTCTGCGCCACCATTGAAACGCAGCAATGCCCGGCAGCAAGAAGGCATAAACAATCGGGCCTTTGATTAACATTGAGGTTGTTAGCAATGCGAAGAGGTAAATCCGATCGCGCGGCATCCATTCTTCCTGTCTTTCAATTTTTTGCCATATCAGCAGCCCAATGAGGAAGATAACAAACGCCAGCGGCATATCAGTGCGCACGAGTGTTGCCAGGCGTGGACTCAGCAAATTTAAACCAAAGGCGCTCAACGCAACGAGCCCAGCGATTGATCCATACGCCGAGCTGGCACTGCGAAACAACAAGACCGCTAATGCAATGGCAGCCAGGAGTGATGGAAGCCGCCACGATATCTCCCATGATCGAGTGATTACGAAGAGACCTGCTGAAATCCATCCCACCAAAGGCGGCTTGGTTGCCACCCGGTCGTGCGGCGTCTGCTGATAAAACCAGTGACCTTCCTTGATCATTTGGAAGGAAGTGAATGCCTGCTTCGCCTGATCGTAGTCATCGAGCTGCCACGGCAAATTGCTGATGAGAAACAAGACAAAAGTTATGCCAGCAACGACCCAAACAGTGCGCCGGTCTTCGAGCAGGCTTTCTGTCATGTCGCTTGGCCCTAGTGTGCGCTCTCCTCAACGCATTCCCTTCTCGTGCACCGAATCCGGGTCCGCTGAGGCCAGCGGACACTACAACGCGCGCGAATGGAACGATTCATTCATTCGCGCCAGAGAATGGCGCGCATCGGCGCGCCATCACCACCGGCGATTTTTAGAGGTAACGCCGTCAAAAAATAAATCCCGGGAGCGACACCGCTCAGATCGAGCGATTCAACAATGGCAATGCCGGCGTGCGCCAGCGCGTGATGGTTTTGCAACGATTTCGAATCGATTTCATCCACAGATGGCAGATCCAGTCCCAGGAGTTTGACACCATTCTTCTGCAGCCAGGCCGGCACATCGGCAGCGATCACAGGAATCCTGTCTGGAAAAACTGTCGAATCACTCCATCGACCGGTTTTAACGAGCAGCCGGGAGGTCGCCGCGATTTGTTCGGCAGATGGCCGAAGATCCTCGACGGTGATCAGGTGTTTCTCCTTCGAGTCCAGGAAAGCTTGCGCAAGATCGACCACCGTTGCGCGGCCCAGATAAATTTCCAGCGGCGCCTTCTCGATCGATTCGCCGTTCGTGTCGAAATGGAACCGGGCGTCGGCGTGCGTGCCGTTGTGTACGCTCATGCTAATCGCACCCAGATTAACGCTTTCGCCTTTCGCTTTCTGTCTCGTCAATCGAAAATGACACGGCTCGTCACCCGGCCACTCTGCCAGATCATTCGAAAGCGTTCGTGAAACATCCCAAATTTTCATCGCGTGATTATTTAAGTCGCGCTTCGAATCTCTTCAATTATCGCTTGCGCGGCCCTTTCGCTCGCTCCGCAATGACCCAGCTTGGGAATGATCGCATCGAACTGAGAAATCATCCGCTCGCGCGCTTTTGCATCATCAATCAGCGGCTGCACGGCTTTGACGATGGCATGTGCTTTTGCGCGGTGCTGAATAAACTCAGGAACCACCTCTTTGCCTGCAAGCAGGTTGGGCATTCCAAGATATTTCACGCTAACTACGAGTCTCGCTGCCAGATAAGTCGGCCATGCGACCTTATAGATCAGCACAAACGGCAGCCGAAAATAAGCGGCCTCTAACGTGGCGCTGCCCGACGCGACCAGCCCCGCCCACGTGCGCTGCATGATCGCCGCTGTCTCGCCAACTTTGATTTGAATTGTGGCACGGCCCTCCAGCCCGGGAGTTTGATCGGCAGGATGCCGATGCCACAAACGCTCAATCTCGCGAGCGAGTTGCTCGGAAACAGCTGCGATTTCAAAGCGCAGGTTCCCGTTGTGCCTGCGAAGCTCACGCACCGCTCCCAACATCACCGGGAAAATTTTTCGCACTTCGCGGGGACGACTGCCCGGGAAAAGCCCGATTAAATTTCGATCGCGCTCCGTCGCAATCTTACGGGCCCGCAATCGTTCGATCATGGGATGACCTACAAACAATGCACGCAAGCCAGCCTGGCTGTAGAGATCATGTTCAAATGGAAAAATGCAGAGCACCAGGTGGATGGATTGCGCCATTCTTTTGATGCGCCCGCGGTTCCAAGCCCAGACTTGAGGACTGATGTAGTAAATTATTCTTTGTCGTGGCGCCTGGCGTCGCAAGGCGCGCGCAAGACGCAAGTTGAAACCCGGGTAATCAATGAGGACCACGGCGTCGGCTTTGCTCTCCCGAATTTCCTGAAGCGTTTCGTGAAACTGTTCTCGGAAATAACCGTACTTCCTGAGCACTTCCCATAAACCGAGGACTGCTGCCTTGCCGATCCAATTTTTGAACTGTCCGCCAGCGATCTCTCGCATTTGCGGCCCGCCGCGCCCCACAAACTTGAGCTCGCCGTCCAGTTCGCGCAGGCAACGCATTAATGCAGCGCCATGATTGTCGGCGCTCACTTCGCCCGCGACGAAATAGATAGTCGGAGATTTCATGTAGCCACCTCACTGTGTCGACGTGCTCCGCAGGCGTCGATCCGCCCGACACAGCGACACAGCGCCGTGGCTACAACGCCAGAACAGGTTGCGAACGTCTTACCCACCGGGCGCGATGCGTTTTGTTATTTCAACTGCCAGCTTCAATGCCGCTGTCGCTTGAGAGCCCGAAACGCGCGGCTCGCGCCCCGTGCTCGCGCATTCGACGAACGAAGCGAGCTGAAGCCTAAGCGGTTCCTCTCGTTCAATATCGACCCTATCGCGCGTGATATGTCCCCCAACCCGTCGATAGATTTCGCCACTTTGATTTTGGTAATCGAGCGAGAGGTAAGCGTCCTCTTGAAAGATGCGAATCTTGCGAAGACGCTCGGGACTGATACGGCTCGAGGTCACGTTTGCCACGCAGCCATCTTCAAAATGCAGTCGCGCATTGGCGATGTCTTCGCTCCGGCTAAGGACCGGCACCCCTACCGCGTCAAGACTCCAGAGCGGCGAGCGCACAAAATGCAAAATGACTTCCAAGTCATGAATCATTAAATCAAGGACGACGCCAATATCGGTGCTGCGTTCAGAATAAGGTGAAAGCCGATGCGCTTCGATGAACCGGGGGTGAGTCAGATGTGTTTCGAGCGCACCCAAGACCGGATTGAATCGTTCCACGTGACCGACTTGCAAAATGAGGCCAGTACGTGTGGCTAACTCTGCCAGCTCGGTGGCATGCGCGGTATTATCCGTGATCGGCTTTTCGACGAGCACATGTTTGCCCTTTATGAGGAGAGCACGCGCAATTGCATAGTGCGTGTTAGTTGGCGTCGCTACCGATGCGGCATCTACCATCTCGATAAATTCATCGAGCGATTTGGCAGGTGTCGCGCCGAATTTTCCACCGATGGTGCGACTCCTGAATGGATCCACATCGTACACTGCGACGAACTCGGCTGACGGAATCTCCGCATACAGCCGCGCATGGTTGCTCCCGATATGACCGACCCCGACAACTCCGATGCGCAGGTTCTTCATTACCGTCCGCAGTCAACCCCGAAAGCGTTTGCGGTCAACGCGGAAAGCTATCGGGGTCGGACCGATAATCGGTTTATGGGTCGTATGTGTCCCCGGGGGGTTCGTCAGGTCTTCGGTCATGATTAGCGAGGAACCATTCATAAGTTTGGGTTATGCCCCGCCGCAACGGGATCGACGGTTTCCAGCCAAGGCCTCGCAGCTTGGAAACGTCCAAAAGTTTTCGCGGCGTGCCATCCGGTTTCGTTGGGTCCCAGGTAAGTTCACCGTCCAAACCAACCACGTCGCAGATTAACTCAGCCAGTTCGCGGATCGAGATGTCCTCACCACATCCGATATTGATGATTTCCGGGGAGTGGTATTTCTCCAGCAGTAAAACGCACGCTGACGCAAGGTCGTCCACGTGCAAAAATTCGCGGCGCGGTTTTCCGGAACCCCACACGATCAGCTTTCGATCTTTCCGGCTTTTAGCCTCATGCGCTTTCCGCAAGAGCGCAGCCAGGACGTGTGACGTTTCCAAATCGAAATTATCATTGGGACCGTAAAGGTTTGTCGGCATCACCGAGATAAAGTTTGCGCCATATTCGCGAGCATACGCCTGGCAAAGCTTGATCCCGGCAATCTTCGCAATCGCGTACGCTTCGTTGGTTGGTTCGAGTGGCCCGCTCAGCAACGCTGATTCGGGGATCGGTTGCGGCGCGAACTTCGGGTAAATACACGAGCTTCCAAGAAAGAGAAGCTTTCGCACACTGCTTTGGCAGGCCGAGGAAATAACGTTGTTCTGAATCCGCAAATTCTCGAGAAGAAACGGCACCGGGTGATCATTGTTTGCCTTGATGCCGCCAACTCTTGCAGCAGCGAGAATCACGACAGCTGGTCTTTCCGCTGTGAAAAATTTCGCAACCGCACTCTCATCTGTTAGATCCAGCTTCGATCTGTCGCGAACGAGTAGCTTTGCAAAACCATCCGCCTCAAGCCGCCGAATCAGTGCGCTGCCCACCATGCCGCGGTGGCCGGCGACGAAAATTTTGTCGGATTTATCCACTACGTTTTACTCCGGCAGTATTCGCAGGCCGAAAAGAATTCCACCGTTTCGCATTCGCGAATCGGCCGAGACCATTTCTGTTGCGCCTCCCTCCAATGCACTGGCAATTTGGAGTGCGTCGAGGCTACGGATCATAACTGGCTTCGCTGCACTGTAGCAATGTCGCACCACCCCAGTGGCGCGGTACTTTACCCGCGAGTCGTAAAGGACGAGCTTAAAATCCGCGGCGTCAATTTGTCGCAGGAAACGTTGGAACAGGGTCTCGGCCGCGCCAGGCTGCACCGCCCCTGAGAGTTCCTTTCCCCAAAATGCGCAATGGACTTCATGAATTGTTAAACTCGAAATCAGAGGCACCTCGGAATCGTGGGCGAACCGCTTAAATTCGGTGGAGTCCGGTTCCCTGACGTAAAGCTTAATGAGCGCAGAGCTGTCCCAGAAACGCATCGATTTAGAAACGATCCTCGCGGTCCCAGTCCTGGATCTTTTGCGCACTTATTCCAATCTTGCCTGTGCTGTATTTGCGGCGCAGCGTGTCCAGTTCGGCCAACCATCTTTCCTTGTCGCGTTTTTTTCTGCGCTTCGACACCGCGACCAGCTTTGCCGCTTCCTTCCCGTGCACGGTAATCACCACTTCTTCGCCGCAGCTGGCCCGTTTCACCATTTCGGAAAGTTTGGCCTTGGCTTGTCGCAGGGTCGTTGTCATGTAGTCACCGTAGTCACAATGCAATGACCATGTCAAAGTCCTTACACCACATCCTCAATGCTGTGCTCTTGTTCATTGCCCAAGGGTGGAATTTGAATCAGCGAATATTTCGCCCATCGGTGTTTTCTGTTGTCACTGCAGTTCTGGTCTCAGGGAATCTGCCGGGCTCATCCGCCTTCGCCCAAGCTGCGGCGGACAAGTCCAGTCCGCCTGCAACTGCGGCAGATGCTCCAGTGGATCAATTAATCCCGTGGTTACTTGATGAGGATCGACAGCTGCGCGGAATTCCGTTTGCCGAAGTGATTTTTGACGCGACCGGCAAGCGCGTTCTGCCGGTGAATGCGAAGGATGAAATCGATCAGCGCGTGATCAAGCAGATCAGCGCGGCATGCGATGAGACGATCAAGCAATTCAATGCGCCTGACAGCACGATCCAGAACATCGCCCGCATCAACGAGGTGAGCAGTCACTTTGAAGATAACCTGCGGCAGCTGTTGAACGCAGCGCCCGGACTCAATTGTGACTTCCCGCGAACGGCGGAAGATCGCTTGCAGCGTTCCGGCTATCCAGACCTGCGCATTGTCGATCTGGCGAGCAAACGGGTGTTTTATCTCGATCCAAAGCTTTATGTGGCTGGCAGCAGGGAGAGCAGTTTCCGCGCATTCTATTTCGAACCAAAAATGACAACGAATAAGGTGCGCGATGACGCTGTGCATTTTGTCGTTGGATTCGAACATGAACCGCGGCACAAAAATGGCGGATGGAAATTCACGCGCTGGGATCTGGTCGATCTCGCGCAGTTCAAAGTGAAACTGAAAGCGGAATTTCAAGGGAGTAATCGTGACATGTATCGGCCCGAGGCGATTGTGGCGACAGGCAGGGGCGATTGACCTCAATCGGCTGTCTGGGACGAAAGAGTTGCTCAGGGCAGCCAGGGACGTAATGGTATTATTCGAATGATCGCCAAGACGAAGGAGCCGCTTCAGTTTGATTCAATTGACGATGTGATAAGCGACATCGCCAAGGGCCGCCTTGTCATCGTGACGGACGATGCCGATCGCGAAAACGAGGGTGACCTGGTGATGGCCGCGGAAAAAGTGACCCCGGAAGCAATTAACTTCATGGCTACTTACGGCAGGGGCTTGATTTGCGCGCCTATTTCAAACGAACGCGCCGAGCAACTCGGCTTGCAACGCATGGTGGCGCAAAACCGGGAGAAGCATAATACAGACTTTACCGTCTCGGTGGACGCGGCGCGCGGGGTGACCACAGGCATCAGCGCTTACGATCGGGCCACCACTATCCTGGCAATCGCGAATCCGAAATCGTGTCCGGAAGATCTCAACCAGCCGGGGCACGTGTTTCCGTTACGCGCGAAGGATGGAGGGGTGCTGCGACGCGCCGGTCACACGGAAGCAGCCGTCGATTTGGCAACAATGGCCGGCTTGCAACCGGCGGGCGTGCTCTGCGAAATTTTGCACGACGACGGAACCATGGCGCGGTTGCCGGAGTTGATGGAATTCCGCAACAAGCACGGCCTGCGCATTTGCACAATTCAGAGTTTGATTGCGCATCGGCGCGTTCGCGAAAAACTAGTGGAGCCGGAGCAGGTCGTGAAAATGCCGACCGACTACGGCGATTTCGACTTACATTTGTATCGATCGACACTCGACGGCCAGCATCATCTCGCCCTGGTCAAAGGCAAGATCGATAAGAACAAACCGACGCTGGTGCGTGTGCACAGCCAGTGCCTTACTGGCGACGTTTTCAGTTCACGCCGATGCGACTGCGGAAATCAATTGCACGCAGCGCTTCGCCAAATTCAGGAAGAAGGCAGCGGCGTCCTGGTCTATATGCGCCAGGAAGGACGCGGCATCGGGCTCGCGGCAAAAATTCACGCTTACAAATTGCAGGAGGAAGGACTCGACACAGTCGAGGCAAACGCGAAGCTTGGGTACCCAAGCGATTTACGAGATTACGGGCTCGGGGCGCAGATCCTTTTCGATCTCGGAGTGCGTCAGTTCCGTTTTCTAACTAACAACCCAAAGAAGGTCGTCGGTCTCGAAGGCTACGGCTTGGAGATGGTGGAGCAGGTCCCGATACGTAGCGAAGCCAATCCGCACAACGCGAAATATCTCGAGACCAAAAAGACGAAACTGGGGCATCTGTTGTGAATGTCGAAGCTCGAATGTCGAAGCTCGAAGGAATGATGAAGTTCAAAATCACCCGGGATTTATCATTCGAAATTCATGCTTCGTCGCCAGTTCGTCATTCGTCATTTGTCATTTGTCATTCCTAGATGTCGAAGTCGGTGCCACCTCGTCCGCATGTCATTGCGGCAAAACGCCGGTTCGCAATCGTGGCGAGTCAGTTTAATGCGCCATATGTGCAGGGCTTGGTCGATCACGCGGAAAAGGAATTGCGCAGCCTTGCATCGAGCGCGGCAATTTCGATTTACCGGGTGCCGGGTTCGTTCGAAATACCTGTTGTCGTGCGTGAGTTAGTGCGAAGGAAAAGAGGCGATGCGATTATCGCGTGCGGTGTAATCATGCAAGGAGAAACAAATCACGCCAAAAATCTTGCCCGTTCCGTGACCGATGCGCTTCAGCGAATCGCGGTTGATTACGGCGTGCCAGTGATCAACGTCGTGCTGAGCTTCGACAACGAGAATCAGGCCCGCGAGCGCTGTCTCGAAAACAGGATCAACCGCGGCACCGAGGCCGCGCGGGCCGCAGTGGAAATCGCAAGTGTCATGTCGAAACTTGGCAGGGAGTAATCCATGGGCAAGAGACGGCGAGCACGTGAGGCGGCGATCCAGTATCATTTCTGGCGCGACCTTCAGCGCGGTGAAGGACCGGAGAAGATTGACGATTTTTGGGAATTCTGTCCGTCAACGCCGCGAGTGCGCGAGTTTGCACAGCCGTTAATCGAGGGAATGGTCGAGCATTTGCCGGAAATCGACGAACGGATTCGCCGTTACTGCGAGAATTATGAATTTCGTCGGATCTCAGCGGTTGATCGCAACGTGCTTCGGCTGGCGATTTACGAGATGCTTTATCGCAACGATATACCGCCAGTCGTCTCGATTAACGAAGCGATTGAGTTGGCAAAAACCTTTGGTGGTGGCGAGTCAGGGCGTTTCGTCAACGGAATCCTGGATCGCATAAGAAAAGATTTGGACCGGCCCGCACGCGAACCAATAAAGACCGTGTTGTAGCCGTCGACCTTCGGGGCGACGCGAAGCAAGATGTGCATACAGCTGAGTGCGGCGCTTGGCACAGCGAAGCGGCCACAGTAACTCATGAACTTCCTTAAAACTCTTGCCGAACATTTCGCTGGTAAACCCATCGACTGGGACGAGCTCGAGGAATCGCTGATCCGCGCCGACCTAGGCGTACCGATGACGACTCGCATCATTAAAACACTGCAGGAACGGGAGGCCTGGTCCTTGATGGGAATAAATGACGTTGTGAAAGTAGTGCACCAGGAAATTTCGCGGGTTTTACCTGCAAACACTGCTGCCATTCGGCCTTTGGCCACCGGTAAACCAAACGTCGTCCTGCTCCTGGGTGTCAACGGCACGGGCAAGACTACATCCACAGCGAAGCTGGCGCGTTATCTTCAGAAAGACGGCCACAGTGTCTTGCTGGCCGCGGCGGATACTTTTCGCGCGGCCGCAATCGAGCAACTTGGAATTTGGGCGACAAGGCTCGGCGTTGAAATGATTAAGGGGCCATACAACGCCGATCCAGCCGCGCTTTGTTATGAAGCGTATCAGGCGGCCGCAAAACACCGGGCTGAATTTCTGCTTTGCGATACGGCAGGGAGATTGCACACGAAAAAGAATCTGATGGCCGAACTTGAAAAGGTGAAACGTACTTTCGCCAAGCACGACTCCGACGCGCCGCATGAAACGCTGCTCGTGGTCGATGCAACAACAGGCAGCAATGCGCTGAGCCAGGCGCGCGAATTCCAAACCGCCATTGGACTGACTGGCCTTATTGTCACGAAGCTCGACGGCAGCGGTAAAGGCGGCATCGTCGTCGCAATCCAGGACGAACTTGGAATCCCAACGCGCTTCGTCGGCACCGGCGAACAACTGGATGATTTCGCGCCATTCGACGCGCGCGAATTCGTCGCGAACATGTTGTAGAGCCGTGAAACGCCTTGTGTGAATACAGCGTTCCCCAATCAACTCGGCGTCTGACACAGACGCCCTACAATTACTCGCGCATTTGTCGCGACCATGTTCTAGTTGGCGCATCGGAGTGAGCGAAGCAGTCAAAGAAGCATTTGTCCCGGAAGATTCCGTGCCTCCGGTCGTCGCGGGGGGACTGCGCGGTTTTATCGCGAAATTCACGGTGCTCAAGGGAGCACAACGCGAGCTGTGGCTCACGTTCCTGATCAAGTTCCTCATCTACACTGCTTACTCGGTCACGAACAAAACGATGGTG
>DASREQ010000001.1:0-3683 GCA_035651975.1 Candidatus Udaeobacter sp. | reverse complement strand
AACGACCCTCGTGAATGCGACCGCACCAGTTGCGACAAAAAGAACCACGCAAACTAATGATTGCTTACGGCGCGTGAAGCTGGTGTTTAGATTGCTCTTCATGAACCCCGGTTGTTAAGACCTGCTGACAAAACGACACTTTTTATCCAAGGCGGAAAAAGTCGTCAATTCGTTTCCAATTGGCGCTCTGCCGCGGTGCGGACTGTCAGAACCGGTCAGCTTGCTCTCTTCAGAAAATTGACTCAGGCCCCTCTTGATTGAAGTTGCTCACTCAAAATGAAGCGAAAAAGGCAACGCGTGTTACTCGGGATGAGCGGTGGAGTGGATTCCAGCGTTGCGGGATATCTTTTGCGCGAGCAAGGCTACGAGGTCATCGGCGTGACCATGAAAGTATGGCCGCAGGATTGCATCTCGCGCGCGGAAGACAAATGCTGCGGGCCTCAGGCGATCGCTGATGCGCGCGGCGTGGCGCATTCGCTCAGCATTCCACACTACGTAGTTGATGAGGCCGATCAGTTTGAGCGGTTGGTGATTGACTATTTCTCCAGCGAATACCAGGCCGGCCGTACGCCGAACCCTTGTGTGATGTGCAATGAGAAACTCAAGTTTGGTAACCTTTGGAGCAAAGCAGCGGCCTTAAACTGCGATTACATCGCAACAGGCCACTACGCGATCATCGAACAGGATGGCGATCGTGCGATTTTGCGAAAGGGCCTCGATCCTCGCAAGGATCAGTCCTATTTCCTTTTCAGTTTGCGTCAGCCCCAGCTTCGACGGGCGTTAACACCGCTTGGCGAAATGACGAAAACGCAAATTCGCGAAATCGCGCATTCGTTAGGATTGAAGGTTGCCGACAAGATCGACAGCCAGGAAATCTGCTTTGTACCTGGTAACGATTACAAAGCGTTTTTGCGTTCGCATCTGGGCGAAAATCAGTTTCATCGCGGCGAGATTTACGACGTCGATGGAAATTTTCTGGGAGAACACGAAGGGATCGAGCTTTTCACGATTGGACAGCGCAGGGGGCTGCCAGGCGGTTCGCCGCGTCCGCGTTACGTGGTCGCTCTCGATCCGGCGACAAATCGCGTGATTGTGGGAGGTCCTGACGATTTGGTGACGGACGAATTCGAGATCAACCAAACGAACTGGCATCCTGTAGCGGATTTCGGTGTCGATGAATTTGAATGCACCGTGAAGATTCGGTACAGCCATCCAGGAACACGCGCTACATTGACGCGATTCAATGATGGTCGGGCGCGTGTGCGTCTGCACGATCCGCAAAGGGCAGTGACGCCGGGCCAAGCAGCGGTGTTTTACAATGGCGACATCGTTCTCGGGGGCGGTTGGATTTCCCGGACTCCTCATCCTGGGTGGAATGAGACCAGATCAAAACTCCCTGCGATGCTTGCCTAGGTGATGCAACGGATCGCCCCCAACAAAACATTCTGACTACCAATGCCGGACCAAGTCGTCCTTGCCATCAGCACTTTTCCAGACTCGGAAACGGCCAGTCGCATTGCGCAGACGTTAGTCGAAGAAAAGTGTGCCGCGTGCGCTAACCTCATTTCGCCTGTTCACTCGATCTATCGTTGGAAGGAGAAGATCGAAACCGCTGGCGAGGTTCTTGTATTTTTCAAGACTACTGAGGATCGACGAGAGATGTTCGACCAAAAATTGCGGTCGCTGCACCCTTACGAAGTTCCCGAGCTGTTATTTGTCAAGATCGACGGAGGTTCGTCCGATTACTTGCGCTGGGTGACTGATAACTGTCATTAACCGGCGAGATCTCAGGCTCGTTGACTAGCCGTACCACGGCGTCTGTAATTGAGCGCAAAAATCCCAACGCCGATCAGATTTGCGGTGAGACTCGCAGCAATGACTTTTGCAGCGAAAAGCATCGGGTTCGGCACGTCGATGATTGGGTAAACGGTGAAGAAGATTGCCAGCAGACAAACGATCAGCCCGCACGCTGCGGCCAATCGCAGCCAAAGGCGCGCTCCGGACCGTATCGCAACGGCGCCCGCAATTGGAATTGCAAACATAACGCTGTAAACAATCCCGTAGAAAACGTTGGCCGCGTTGTCCACGAGTTGAAATGCTTCCTGCAATCCCGCTCCGATCTGACTAGAAACGGCGATCACGAGCGTGATCGCGCCGACAAATATGATTGAGTTGATTGGCGTTTTGTAGCGCGGATGCAATCGCGAAAACCATACCGGCAAAAGGTGGTCCCAGCCGGCCACCATGGGTAGCCGGGAACTGCCGGTAAAATGGATGCTCATGGATGATATGGAACGGACCGTCATCAGCAGAATTCCCACCGAGGCAATCAGCCCCGCAATTTCGAAGGAACGCAGACCAAGCCGTAATGTTTGCGGCACCGGGCCGATTAAATCGATTGGATTATCTCCTATGAACGCGAGGACTGAGCTGGTGCCGAGCACAAACATGAGCGCGATGATCGGGGCAGCGATAATCACAGAGCGCCCAATGTTGCGAGCCGGCGCGTGGGCTTCGCCGGCCAGAATACCCACGTATTCGAATCCGCTAAGTCCGCCGACGGCCAGTTTGCTGAAGATGTTGAAGCAATAAAAGAGCGACATCGCGGGCGCTGCGATTTGAAACGGCCGATATGTCGCGAGTTCGCCGCGAGCAAGACTGACAAATGGCAGAATCAGGAGACCGCCGTAAACCAGGAACATCGCGTAGCCACCAACGTTGTGCACCCATTTGCCTAACGAAAGACCGCGAACGCCCGTCCAGCCAAGGCCCGTTACCAGCACAAGACTGACCAGCGACACACAGAAGGGACTGGCTCGCATCCATGCGGCTGTCTCACCCAGCGCGTAGGAAATGTTTGTTGTGATAAACATCCCGCCCATGGCGATAACCATGATGGACAAGAGCCAGAGATTCCAAGCGACGATGAAACCCGTAAACTCGTTAAAGGCGAGCTTTGCCCATTGATAAATACCACCTTCCAAGGGCATCAGTCTGCTCAAATAGATGACCACGGCAGCTTGCGGGATGTAAAAGAGCAAAATGGCGAGCAACCAGAAAAATAGATGCGCTGTTCCAAGTTTGGCGGCAGTGCCGACCCAGCTCGAACCGACCACAAACACAATCTGGGTCAGAACCAGATCGCCCAGGCCGAGCGGCTTTTTTAGTACGACGCTGTGTTCTTCGACATTGCGTTCTGCGCGGTCGAATTTTGACGTCATTGTTGAACGTTACATCCGAGAAGCGTTGAAGCGGTATCGATCTCTCATGTTGAGCCGAAGCGAAACATTTGAGATTGTGAGATCGGCGATCAGAGCTTCTTCGCTGAGCTCAGAATGACAATGTGGTTTCGGCCCTAACGCGTCGCGAGTTAATGCTCGTGTTCGGATTCGGGTTGTTTCTGTGGCGCGGCCTCGTTACGAAATTCACGATGGCGAACTCGTCCACCAGCATACGCAATATAAACACCGCTTCCCAGCGTGATCGCGCCGAGTAAAACCACTGCCGTGGCGAGTGGCAGTGATGATTTGGGCCATTTGATCGGCACAAGGATGGCAACGGCGCTCAAACCGGCCAGCACATAGAACATCCAGATCAGCTCCTCGGCGCGCCGCATGTGTTCATCAAGCCAGGCCCCTCCGTCTTCGTCGGTCATCGATAAAACGCGGTCGTAACCTTCCTCG